>NZ_BAAGRF010000005.1:0-317602 GCF_054783095.1 Intrasporangium mesophilum
GGCACCAAGGTCACCTACCACGACCCGTGCTACCTCGGCCGGCACAACCAGGTCTACGCCCCGCCGCGCGAGCTGATCGCCACACTCCCCGGCGTGGAGTACGCCGAGATGCCCCGCAACCAGGAGAAGTCGTTCTGCTGCGGAGCCGGTGGCGCCCGGATGTGGATGGAGGAGAAGCTCGGCACACGGATCAACAACAACCGCACCGAGGAGGCCCTGGCCACCGGCGCCGACCGGATCGCGATCGGCTGCCCGTTCTGCAAGGTGATGCTCACCGACGGACTCAACGCCGCGAAGCACGACGGCAAGGCATCCGAGGACGTCGAGGTCGTCGACATCGCCCAGATGCTGCTCGCCGCCGTGCGCCGTGGGGACGATGGCGGCCAGCCCGCGGTCGAGGCCGAGCCCCAGCCCCAGCCCGACCCGCAGCCCATCGGCGGCTAACCTGATCGCCTCTTTCCCTTGCAACATTGATGACCGGACGTAGAAGGCGAGCCACACGGTCGTCCGAACAGAGCAGACGGGAGCGCGCGTTGAACGCATCGCCAGCAAGTGGATCGATCCGAGTCGGCGTAGTCTTTCGGCCTCAGTCACCGCCTGAAGAACTCGTGGAAGCAGCCCGCACGGCGGAGCAGTCAGGTCTGGATGAGATGTGGCTTTGGGAAGACTGCTTCCTCGAAGCGGGCATCTCGACTGCTGCGATCGCGCTCGCATCGACCGACCGCCTAGCCGTCGGAGTTGGCGTGCTCCCCGTGCCTCTACGCAATGTCGCGCTCACCGCCATGGAGATCGCCACACTTGATCGCGTGTTTCCTGGCCGTTTTGCTCCCGCTGTCGGGCACGGTGTGCAGGACTGGATGCAGCAGGTCGGTGAACGGGTCGCCTCTCCGCTCACCTTGATGCGCGAATATTTCGACGCACTCTCGCGCCTGCTGGCAGGTGAACGTGTGACGACGCATGGAAGATATGTACGTCTCGATGGCGTTGCATTGGGCTGGCCGCCCCCGGTCCGACCACTTCTATTTATGGGCGCCGAAGGCCCTAGAAGCCTTAAGTTGTCTGGTGAGCTGTCGAACGGGACCGTCCTCACCAGTGGGACCAGTCCCGACGACGTCCGCGCAGCGGCAGCGCACATCTCCTCAGGCTCGCTGCAGACGATGAGCCGCGCTGATCATGCGGTCATTGCATACATACCTGCGGCTTTCGGCCCCAATGCCGAGGGCCGCCTCGCGAAGGAGGCTGAGCGCTGGGGTTGGCCCAGTGCTTCCACCGTCGGTGTCGCGGGACCACCGATTGCGGTGGCCGAGGCGCTGTCACCTTGGATCGAAGCTGGCGTGAACCGTGTCGTCCTTCAGCCGACTCAGGATGAGGTGTCGGTCGGACACTTCATCGAAAATGTAGGTGAAGTGGCGGCGCTTGTCAGGAAGAAGTAGGCATATCAATTTGCGGGGCCGTTCTCTGAATGCGGATGCAGTTAAGGCCTTCGGCAACATGCCAGGTTCGACTTCGGAGCGGTGGCCGGGGCAGGAAAATCCGCGGCGTCACTCAGAGGTCGTTTCAGGCCTGTCCCTCGTTGCCATAAACCGCATCAGCACGTTTTCTGTGAGACGAGATATATCGTTCGAGTAGCCTCGCCACGCCATCGCTCCCGCCCAACAGATCGAGCCTGCCGAGAACACGCTTCCGCTTCCACCGGCGCCGGGGATCAGCACGACATCGCTCCGGACAGCTTGATTCTCCATCCCGCTCTGCCCTGGCTCGACCGCCAAGACAGCATCCAGGAATGGATAGTATTTGGGCCCCAAGTTGGTCGATGTCAGGAGCACTCTGGCCTCTGGAGGAGTCCCGGCGTCGTAGTCCGCGCTGTCAACCTCGTCTCCCGCAGCGCCCCCGAGGACGAGACCATTCGTTCCTATGACACCAGGTGACACACCGTCGAACGCCCACGTAACGTCGTCCGCATCCTTACCTCGGCGATAACCGCCCGCTGCTCCCCATCCTGCGGCAACAGACAGGACGCCGACCAAGCTGCGGGGGGTTCGCCCGAGGTGAATGTGGGCCCCGCCCGGTTCTCCTGTGAAGCTCAGGTGAACCTCACCCGGCTCGCTGCTCCAGTTTCGTTGAGCTGCGAATCCACGTCGACACTCGACTACGTCGGTGCCGTCGGGCGAGAACGCTGTCACCCAGTAGAATCCGTTGCCACCGAGATACATGAGATTGCCCCCGCGGGCGACATATGCGCTCAACGCGTCAAGTTCCGGCGTGCTGGGGTACTCCGGGTGGGTTCCGGTAATAACGACCGAATAGGGTGACAAGGACTCGACGCCTTCCTGGTGCAAGTCTGCGTCCGTCATCACGTCAAAAGGGATGTTGAGGCTTTCCAGCCACCCTGTGATGTAGAAGTCCGCGGCGAAGTGGCGTCGCCCAGCGTTCAGCCACGTCCTGTAGTCTGGGTGAAAGTTGAGGATCGGCCGTCGCCATGATGCGTAAGTCACGCCGCTGCCGTCGCTGTGCCTGTCGTACAGGGACAACCCGAGCTCAGGGTGGGCATGAACGTAGCCGTCGGTCTCATTGAGCTCAATCGGCGAGGCCATCATCTTCTGATGTGCCTGTCCTCGTTCGCCCTCCCCCAAGTGTTCATTGCCGTAGGCCAAGTACGTGTTGGTTGGTGCGAGAAAGAGGACTTGAGCAGGATCACCACTGGGCAGGACGTAGAACGGCAGCAACTCGCTAGCAGCGCCACCTAAGTCAACCGCGTAGACTCCACTCGCCGTGTCCGGCGGAACTTTAATACTGTACGTTGTCGCCCATCCGGCGTCGTCCAGGTCGTCCTCGTGAAAGTGTATCGCTGACCACAGTTCTGGATGTACCCGGAAGTCCTGATTCCCGGGCTCCCAGTCGTGGCTTCGGACCGCCCGGGTTGGCCTATTTGCCAGATGTCCGTGATTCCCACGCCGTACCTCGACAACTCTATGTGAATCCATTTCCTTGCTGAAATCCCAAGCAAGGCGAGCATCTGGATGATCTGCGTTGAAATTGTCGCTGCCCGCCTCCAGGAGACGGATTTCGTTCGAAGTAGGAATGTGCCCATAGATTGCCGGCCGATCCAACCGACCGTTAAAGAACTGTTCCGGTGGACCACCTGTGCCTGGTGCGTGGGCGGCGAGCGCCATTCGAGTCATCGGGCCGGACGGCAGGGCTGAGAATCGTGCGCGTTCGTGCCGCCACTCAGTCGCGCGCCTTGTAGACCCAACTTTGGCGGCTATGACGAACTCTCCACGGCCTGGAGCAAGGCCGCCGACTATCCTGATCCAACGATTCCGCGTGGCGCGAAGTTCAAGGTCCACGGCATATGACTGAGAATGGTTTGCCAACCCATCGGGCGCTGACGCGCCCCCCTGGGCTATGGAAAGACGAAGCCTAGTGTCGACCAACTGTAGTAACCAGCTCATGGTCTCGGTGTATCCAGCCATGAGGGTTTGCGGCTCACCGGAATGGAGCGTCGGCATTGCCCACAGGCTGAAACCAAGCTCCGGAAGGCCAAGGCCGGCCATCGACGCGTGCATGTAGGAGCCCGGGCGAAGCGGCTGCGGCTGAATGTCGACCGCGGGTTCTCTTCCCCATGTCTGTAGAACACGGCGGACCACCGCGTCCTCATGCTCTGCCGTGTCAGGGCCATGCAGACGTACGACGCTGGGCGCGATGACTGATGGGTTGCCGCTCAGGTTCACCTCAAGGTCAGCGCCGGGCCGGACGCTGATCGGCTGCACGTAGCCCAGGATTCTGTCCACCGGTCACTCCTGCCACACACATATTGTTGACTGTCGACAATACCGCATGACTGAAGCAACTCTGTAGCGATGACTCGCGGACTCTCTGCGCGAGCAACTGGGCGCGGTGGCCCGGGGGTCCTCGCACCAAGCAGCCGGCCGGGACAGAGTCGGATCTCAGGTGGCAGTCGAGTTGTCGCGACCGGTTGCTAGGCCCGTTGTAGCATCGGACCTGAGAGGCGCACCGGTAGGACGTCTCTCACGAAAGGGCCCTTCGGCGTGGAACCCATCGGGCCCTTTCCTGTGCTACCAAGCCCGGCTGACCGCCGCGACGCCTGCGCGCCACGGGGAACCATCGGATCTGGGGCGATGGCACGGCCGAATGCGCGGTTCTGGGCTCACCAGGTCACCTCGATGATCTCGTCGACGAGATCGCGAACGATTGCTCTCGTACGGCGTGATGGGTTCACCAGGAATGGCTGGGAGGCCCGCTTAAGCATTGGTAGATCGGCGATCGAGTCGGCGAACGCGAATGTCCAGCGTGACCCGTAGCCAGCGTCGGAGGCGCCTCGGACCTTGCGCTCGCCACGATTGTGGCGGGCGAGGATCACCCCATTTGACCCTTGTGCGAGCGTCGAGGCGACAACCGGTACGTCCGCCAAGTCGAGCGTGGCGAGCCACGACCGGACCAGCTGGTCTGGGGCGGCCGTGTTGACGACAACGCGCACGCCTTCCGTCCTCAGGGAGCGCAGGGTCGAGAGAGCCGGTGCGCAGCTGCGCTCCGGTGTAAGCGCAAGGTGAACGCCTTCAGCCTTGAGGGATTCAGTCACGTCCCGGAGACCAGCTCCCTTGAGGCAGAGGCTGATGACCCGAGCCGCATGACGGGTCACGTCCTCGTCATTGGCGCGGCGCGTTGCGGTCGCGAAGGCAAGTGCTGGAGCCGCGACGCGAGTCAACAATCTGGGCGAGCGCCGGAGCGTCCGTGCTAGGTAGGACACAGTGGAGTCGCCTCGCAGTAGGACTCCGTCGAAGTCGAACATTGCCGTCGGCGTGCGGTCATCGGCCTCGGGATCAATCATCGGCGCATGGTCCCTGTCGGTGTGCCGCGTAGAGCGAGGGTGCGGTCCCGGAATGCCCGAGCCTCAGCCTGCATCTGTGGGTCGACACGGATCGGGTTGGCGACATGGCGCTCGACGGGCCGACTCCAACGCCCAGACGAGGTGGGGCAGGTCGATGCGGTTCATTATGCGCATGTCGTCCGAGTGAGCGTCGTGTTCCCCTCCAATGCCGAGAGGTCTGGGGCAAGGTGTCCGAGTTCCGGGGGCTCCTATGCTGATCGTGGTCCATGACGTCCTGGATTTGGTTCACCGTCGGCGGCGAAAGCGGGATGGACTCGTCTCGCCCATAGGTGAACGGCTACCCTGCAAGATCTGGCGCAGGGTGCGCGCGGTCGTGGGGGCTTGGGTGAGACCAAGCATCCCGTGGCCGGTCGCGACCCAGATATTGCCGTCGTCGGTCAGCGGACCGATGACTGGAAGACCGTCGGGTGTCATCGGGCGGAGGCCAGCCCAGGCCTCATGATGCGGGGCTGACGGATCCCACTCGCGTAGGCCGTCGTGGGCGGCCTGCTTGATGGCGTCCACACGGGTCGGGTTCACCGACTCGTCGAAGCCGGCGAACTCCATCGTGCCGGCGACGCGAACCATCCCGTCGAGCGGCGTGATCGCCACGTGCGCGTCCTCCAGCGTCAGGGAGGTGCGCAGCTCGACAGGTGCCGGGGTGTAGTCGACGCTGTACCCCTTGCCCGGCTGCAGCGGGAGAACTGTCCCCAGCTTTTTGGCCAGCGCCGCCGTCCAGACGCCGGCGGCGAGCACGAGGCCGTCGCAGGCGTAACGCTGCCCGTCGCCTGTCCGGACTGCGACGACACCGCGTGGGCCGCGGTCGAAGCCGACGACACCTGTGTTTTCGTGGACGACGCCGCCCAGCCTACCGATGTGTTCGACGAGGGAGGCGGTGAGCGAGTCCGGTTCGACCTGGCGGTCGTCGGGGTAGTACAGCCCGCGGGTGATCCGTTCCGACAGCGCTGGCTCGACCTCGCGCACCGATGCCCCCGCGAGCACTTCGGCTCGCGCGCCATGGGCGTCGAAAACGCCCTGGTACGCCAGCCGGTCGTCGAAGTGGTGGGCATCCTCGTACGCGAGCACCACGCCGCGGGTGTGCATCTCGAAGTGGACCCCCGCGTCGCGCCACTCGTCGAACAGGTCGTTCGCCCCCTGAGCCAGGCGGAGGTTCGCAGTCAGGCCGGTCCGGAACTGCTGCGCGGTGCAGTTCCGCGCCATCTGCACCAGGAAGCGGACGAAGGGCGGCGACAGCGACGGCCGCACGTAGAGCGGGCTGTCGGGCCGCAGCATCCATTTGAGGCCTTGTACCACCATGCCGGGAGCTGGTACGGGCCCCGTCTCGGCGACGGCGATCTTCGCGGCGTTGCCGTGGGAAACGGCCTGGCCCGCGGCCGACCGCTCCAGGACGACCACGTCGTGGCCGTCCTGGAGCAGCTCATAGGCACAGGCGAGTCCGACAATGCCAGCTCCGACGATGACGATTCTCATCATGGCTCCGTTCCTCAATCAGCCGCATACTCGCGCGCCTGTCGCCGAACAGGCGCGCCCGGCGCGCATTGGATCGAACGGCTAGAACCTGACGGCGTCGACGAACGCCCGAAGGTCTTCGTTGTCCGTCTGCACGAATGCCTCCTTCGGCGGCCCGTCGTACGCGATCTGGCCATGGTTGAAGAACATCAGCCGGTCCGCGGCTTTGGCGGCAAACGCCATGTCGTGCGTGACGAGTGCGACGCTGATGCCCTCGTCTCGCTTGAGCCGGCTAAGGACAGCGAGCACCTCGGCCGAGACTGGCGGGTCCAGCGCCGAGGTTATCTCGTCACACAGCAGCAGCTTGGGGCGCATCATGAGGGCTCGGGCGATCGCGACGCGTTGCCGCTGACCTCCCGAGAGCTGGTGGGGCCGTGCGTTGACGAAGTCACGCATGCCCACCTCGGCCAAGGCGTGCTCGGCCCGCTCCCGCAGCCCGGCCGCCTTCTCCTTGCGCACGATCCGGGGGGCGAAAGTCAGGTTGTCGATGACGTTCATGTGCGGCCACAGCGTGTACGACTGGAAGATCATGCCGATAGCTGCCTGCGCCTTCGTCCAGGCATCCGTCTGTTCGCCGTCATCCAGCACACGCTGGCCGTCGAGATCGATCGTCCCCGCATCGGGCTGCTCCAGCCCTGCGATGACTCGAAGTAGCGTGCTCTTCCCTGAGCCGCTGCGTCCGATGATGACGGTGATCTCTCCGGCATGCAGGTCCAGGCTGACGTCATCCAGGACGGGCGTGAAACCGAACTGCTTGGAAAGGCCTCGGACGCTCACGATCCGCTGGGGAGCGTCGATTTCAGCGCCGGTGGTCGATGTGGTACCGACCGTCCCGAGTCCTATCGAGCCGGCCGGCACGTCCCGCTGTGCTGGGGATGCGGTCGCGGTGTGGGCTGACATGCTCATGCGGCTACAACCTCCTTGGCCCGACGCGCTGGAGAGACGGAGAGTCGCCGTCGGTTGCCACGGCGCTCCAGGTGGCTGACCAGGAGCGACAGCGGGAAGGCGACGGCAAAGTACACGATTGCGGCGCCGGTGAGGATCTCCAGGGACCGGTAGGTCTGTGCCGCCGTCGTGTTCGCGGCGAACATCAGGTCCACCACACCAATGACGGAGACCAGCGCCGTGTCTTTGAAGCCATTGATCGCGATGGACAGCAGAGCCGGCAGCTGCTGTCGCAGGGTCTGCGGCACGATGATGTGAATCACCTGGTAGTACCGCGGCACCTGGAGGACGCGGGCGGCTTCGAGTTGTTCGACGGGGACTGACTGAAAGCCAGCGCGGTACACCTCGGCGACCTGGGCCGTCAGGTTGGCGCTGATGGCGATCACGGCCGCCGTAAACCCGGACAGGCGGATGTCGAGCAGCATCGGCAACGCGTAGAACATCCAGAAGAGCTGGATAAGGATCGGCGTGCACCGGAACAGCTCGATATAGCCCTGGGCGACCCAGCGAATCAGGTCGAACTCGGCCATGCGGGCCAGCGCCACGGGAACCGCAGCGACCGCGCTGATGAGGATCACCAGCAGCGTGATCGACAGACTCGTTTTCAGCCCGTCGAGCAGACTGGGCAAGACGTTGAGGATGACGCCCCAGTCGGTGGAGCCCACGTCAGGAGCCCATCCTGAGGCTGCCCAGCTTGTCGAGGCTGATGTAGCCCACCTTGTCGAAGTCACGGTCTCGCTGCCCCGAGGCGATTGACTCGCGGATTGCGACGTTCACCGTCTGTAGCGAGTGCGGGTCGATGTTCTCACTCACCCCGAAGGCCACGGGGGCAATCCACAGCGGGGACTCGGGAACGACGATGGCCAGTGTCTTGTCCGAGCGGACCTGACCCAAGGCGTTGCCGTAGTCGGTGAACTGCCCCGGGGCGCGACCAGCCTTGACGGCCTGGATCGCGTTCGTCCACGAGTCGACGCTGAGCGTCTTGAAGCCGGCGGCCTTGACTGCTGCCTCGTGTGCCGTGCCCTGGGACGAAGCCACCGGGATGCCGGTCTTGAGGATCGCGGCCGTGCTGGTCAGTCCGCTGTCGCGACGCACGACCCACACGCCGTTGTCCGAGTAGTACGGGTCGGTGTACATGATGCTCAGTGAGCGTTCACCCGTGATGTCGAGGCCTGCCGCGATGTCGAACTTGTCCGCCTTGAGCCCGGCAACGATCGTCCCCCAGGAGGCGGGGACCGGCGAGAACTTCACACCCAGCGACTTGGCGAGCGACTCGAGCGGCTCAAGCACCGGTCCCCGCCATTGCCCGTTGGTCTCCTCGACCATCGGAGCGAAGGCCGCGACCCCCACCCGCAGCTCACCGCGGGACTTGATCCCATCGGCCCAGGAACCCTGAGTGGCAGCCGGTGCAGCAGCGGCCGAACCGCCACTGAACTTGCCACCCAAGACGCCGGCCACGACCGCCACCAGCACGATGGCGATGATCCCGAGAGACTGCTTCGTTGACCTCTTCATGCACGCTCCTTCAACACGGTCGACCGCATCGTTGCGTTTGTTGATTGTCGACGATCGGCAATCCTGGGCAGTGCGCTCGTGGATGTCAAGGTGTAGTCCGCGGCATGGTCCGCGGTGGTCAGAGCGGCGCTCGCCCAAGCTCGCCGCCGTCTGCAGGGGGTCCTCTCCAGGGTGGGTGGGTTGGCTCTAAGTGCGAAACCATGAGGGCGCGAGGTTCCGCCTGGCCCCCGGGCGAGGTGACTTCGCCAACCCTCGAGCAATTGTTCGTCCGGCCTGGTTCGGATCCGGCAGTGGGGCCTGCAACCTCGGACGTCCGCACCGTTGCCTGTCAGGGTGACCAGCCCAGAGGTCACCGTATAGCCAGGGCCTTGATCAGGGCGCCGACCGTGGCCTCGGTCGAATACGGGTTCTGACCCGTGATCAGGTTCCGGTCGACGACGATGTGGGGCGCCCACCGCAGCGGGGCGTCATCCAGGATCGCGGCGGCGTTCTGGAGTGCCGAAGCCAAGTACCTGGTGAGCCCGAGCATTCCGATGTCGTTCTGGTGCTCCGAGTCATTGGTGAATGCGGTGAGCCGGTAGCCCTCGAAGAGCCACTGGCCGTCGAGGCGCTCCGGCGCAGAGAGAGCAGGAGGGCCCGCCCGTGGCAGAGCGCAGCGATCGGCGCTCCGCGCGCATGAAGCGTGCTCACGAGACGCGAGACGTTCGCGTCCTCGGGCAGGTTCACCATCGAGCCGTGGCCTCCTGGAGCGAAGAGGGCGTCGAAGCCGGCGAGCTGGTCGTCGGTGAGATCGGCAAGTGCCACTGGCCGACATCGTGCTCTGCGGTCGCCGCGCAGGTCTTTCGCCGTCGAGGCGTCGTGCCATAGCTCGTGCGACAACTCCCGGCGATCCCTCGGCGTGTCGCGGTCAGTCACGGTCACTCGCGACTGTCGCGCGGCACCAGTCCCAGTAAGGCCACAAAGGACGAAACCGCAGGTCACATTGGCTGCGACCTGCGGTTTCGGGCTTGTGGCCAGGGGCGGGGTCGAACCGGCGACCGTCCGATAACAGGGAGAAGCACGAGCTGCGGATCGAATGGGTTACTCCCCTGACGGGAGCTTGCCCATGCGACTTACTAGCGTGCTTACGGGGCCGGCTCGAAGGTTGAGCCCGCTGAGCCGAGACCTCGACCGGCGGGCAGCGCCGTGAGGGTCGTGGCCAAGGGCCAGCAGGACGACCGCGCCGGTCCGGGCCGAGCTCTGTCTCAGGCAGCGGAGACGGGCACCGGCTCCGGCGCGGTGTAGTGCGAGGCGTCGCCCCTCACGGCGCGGCTGGGCTCGCCGTCGATCCCGACCGGCACGTCGCCTGCGACCGTCACCCGGTGCAGCAGGCGGGGCTGGTCGTCGTAGTTGTCGACCGCGTAGTGCTGCGTGATCCGGTTGTCGAAGACGACCAGCTGGTTCTGCTCCCAGCCGACCCGCAGGACGTGGTCCGGCCTCGTCACGTAGGCCTGCAGCAGCCGCAGGAGATCCTTCGACTCGGTGACCGAGAGACCCACGAACCGGCGCACGAACCCGCCGATGAACAGCCCCCGCTCGCCCGTCTCGGGGTGCACCCGTACGACCGGGTGGTGGGTCTCGAACGCGATCGACTGGAACACCTCTTGGTAGCCCTTCGCCGCGTCGTCGAAGGACTCCACGGCCCGGTCGGCGTAGTCGTACTCGTTGGTGTGCACGGCCCAGAGGCTGTCCGCGAGCGCCCGCAGCGGCTCCGGGAGCGCCCGGTATGCCGCGGCCGAGCTAGCGATGAGCGTCTCGCCTCCGTAGGCCGGCACCGTGTGGCTGACGAGGGTGCTGATCGCCGGGGGAGCCTGGACGAAGGTGACGTCGGTGTGCCACTGGTTGGCGCGGCCGCGCTCGCTGTCGACGGGCAGCACCTGTGGCGCACCGTCCACGGCCGGGACCGTCGGGTGCGCGGTGGTGAGGCTGCCGAAGTAGCCGGCGACCCGCTCCTGTCCGGCGTCGTCGAGCGGGGCGTCGCGGAAGACGAGCGCCTTGTGCTCGAGCAGCGCCACGCGGATCGCCGCGATCGTGGTGGCGTCGAGGTCCTGGGTGAGGTCGACCCCGGTCACGACGGCGCCGATGTGCGCGCCGAGCTTCTGGATCCCGAGGCCGCCCGTCGCTTCGGTCTGCTGGCCTGTGGGCGCTGCGGTCGGCGCTGCGGTCGGCGCTGCCGTCGGCGCTGCGGTGGCCGCTGCCGTCGGAGCTGTGGTGGGGCCGGTGTGCTGTGCGGTGGTGGTGGTGGTCATGCTGCGTTCTCCTCTTTCTTCTGGGTGGGGATGGTGCTGACGGCAGGGTTACGGCGCTCGGGCCGGGCCAGGCCGTAGTTCTCGCGCAGGGTGCGGCCCTCGTAGGCGGTGCGGAACAGCCCGCGGCGCTGCAGTTCGGGGACGACCTGGTCGACGAAGTCGGTGAGGCCGTGGGGGAGGGTCGGCGGCATGACGTTGAAGCCGTCGGCCGCGCCAGCCTCGAACCACTCCTGGATCTCGTCGGCGACCTGCACCGCGGTGCCGGCGAAGACCCGGTGGCCCCGGCCCCCGGCCAGCCGTTCGATGAGCTGGCGCACGGTGAGGTCCTCCCGGCGGGCGAGAGTGGTGACCAGCTCGAGGCGGCTCTGGTTGCCTTCGGTGCCCTGCGGCACCGCCGGGAGGGGGCGATCGAGATCGTCCTCGGTCAGCCGGATGTCGACGAGTGTGGAGAGCTGGGACAGGCCGTATGCCGGGTTTGTCAAACCGTTGAGCTCTGCCTCCTTCGTCTTCGCCTCGGCCTCGGTCGCGCCGATGACCGGGCTGATGCCGGGCAGGATCAGGACGTCCTCGCGACGGCGCCCGTAGGTCTCGGCGCGGTCCTTGACGTCGGTCGCGAACGCGATCCCGTCCTCGAGGGTCTGCTGCGCGGTGAACACCGCCTCGGCGAACCGGCCCGCGTACTGCCGGCCGGTCTCTGACGACCCGGCCTGCACGAGCAGCGGGTGGCCCTGCACCGGGCGGCGGACGTTGAGCGGGCCACGCACGCGGAAGTGCTCACCGATGTGGTCGAGCGCCTGGATGCGGTCGTCGTCGGCGAAGATGCCCGAGTCCTTGTCGAGCACCACGGCGTCGTCGTCCCAGCTGTCCCATAGCCGCTTGACGATGTCGACGAACTCCGTCGCCCGCTCGTAGCGGAACTCGTGGTCGGGCCGGTCCTCGCGGCCGAAGTTGCGGGCCTCGTCGCGGCCGGCGGAGGTGACGATGTTCCAGCCAGCCCGGCCGCCGCTGAGGTGGTCCAGGGAGGCGAAGGCGCGGGCCAGCGTGTACGGCTCGTAGTACGTCGTCGACGCCGTCGCGATGAGCCCGATGTGCTCGGTGTGGGCGGCGATCGCCGACAGCAGGGTCAGGGGCTCGAACGGGGCGTGCGAGTTCCACCGGACGTTGCCCCACAGGGCGACGCCGTCAGCCAGGAACACGGAGTCGAGCAGCCCGCGCTCGGCGGTCCTCGCGACGTCGATGAAGTGCTGGAGGGTGAGCGCTCGGGCCGGGTCGACCGACGGGTGGCGCCAGGCCGCCTCGTGGTGGCCGTTGGCCATGAGGAACGCGTTGAGGTGCAGCTTGCGCTCGGGTGCGGACGGTGCGGACATGGGGATGCCTTCCTGCGTGGTGGGTGTGGGTGGGAGGTATGCCGCATGCCCGGGGCCGGCGGCATACCTCGTCGGTCAGCGGGTGGGCGCGAAAGTGCGCCAGCGGGAGAAGTGCGCCTCCAGGCGGACCAGGCCGGAGTTCACCACGAGGCCGAGCAGGGAGACCGTGAGGATGCCGGCATACATCTGGGGGATGAGGAAGCTGCTCTGGGCGTTGACGATCTGGAAGCCGAGACCGGCCTTCGCTCCGACCATCTCGGCAGCGATGAGCACGAGGATCGAGGCCGTGCCACCCATGCGGATGCCGGTGAAGATCGTCGGGACCGCGGACGGCAGGATCACCTTCTGGAAGAGGCGGACCTGCGAGAGGCCGAGCGAGCGCGCGGCCCGGATGAGCAGCGGGTCCACCGTCGTGGCGCCGGCGATGGTGTTGAGCAGCACCGGGAAGAAGCTCGCGTAGGCCACGATCGTGACCTTCGATGTCTCGCCGATGCCCAGGAGCAGGACGAACACCGGCAGGAGCGCGAGCGCCGCGGTGTTGCGGAAGAGCTCGAGCAGGGGCGTGAGGAAGGACGCGAGACCGCGGTACCACGACAGGACGAGGCCCAGGGCGATCCCGGCGACGACCGCGATCGAGAAGCCGAGCACCGAGCGGCTGAGGCTGGCGGTCAGGTCGTCGCCGAGCTCGCCGCTCGCGATGAGCTCGCGCAGCGCCGCGAGCACCTCGTGGAGCGGCGGCAGGAAGACCCGGGTGCTGTCGCTGAGGAGGGTTTGCGGCACGACCTCCCAGATCGCGAGGAACAGGACGATCGCGGCCGACCGCCAGGCGGCGGTTCTGACGATCCGGAGGACCTTCTCGAACGCTGCCTTGTCACCCGGGTCGCGGGCTGTTGACGCGGTCGGGGCCGTGTCGGGTGCAGGTGTCTCCTCCGCTGCCGGGGAGACCTGGGGGGTGGGGCGCTCGGTGATGGTGGTTGTGGTGGTCATCAGGCTGCCCTTTCCGTGCCGTCGGGCTGGATCTTCTGGTGGCCGGCGTGCTGGGCCCGGGCGACCTCGTCGTGCAGGAGCTCCCACACCTGGTGCCGGTAGGCGACGAACTCGGGGGTCGAGCGCAGGTCGCCGGCCCCGGGGGTGCGGTCGCCGAGGTGGACATCGACCAGGGCCTTGAGGCGTCCGGGCCGCGCGCTCAGCACCGCGATCCGCTGCCCGAGGTAGACCGCTTCCTCGATGCCGTGGGTGATGAACACCGCGGTGGTGCCGGTGGTGCGCCAGATGCGGAGCAGCTCGTCCTGTAGCTGCTCGCGGGTCTGGGCGTCGAGGGCCGCGAAGGGCTCGTCCATGAGCAGGATCCCGGGCTCGTAGGCGAGGCTGCGTGCGATGGCGACGCGCTGCTTCATGCCTCCGGAGAGCTCGTGGGGGTAACGCTCCTCGAAGCCGCCGAGACCGACGAGCGCGAGGTACTCCCGAGCTCGCTCGAGCCGCTCCTTCTTCCCGAGGCCCTGCTTGGCGAACTGCCGCGCCTCGAGCCCGAACGCCACGTTGCCGATTGCCGTGCGCCACGGAAACAGGGCGTACTGCTGGAACACGATCCCGCGGTCCAGGCCGGGGCCGGTGACGGGGTGTCCGTCGACGAGCACCTCTCCGGCCGTGGGCTGGCTCAGCCCGCCGAGGATGTCGAGAAGGGTCGTCTTGCCCGAGCCGCTCGGGCCCACGAGGGTGAGGAACTCGCCGGCGCGCACGTCGAGCGTGACGTCGTCGAGCGCCCGGAGGACGTGGCCGGCGGGGTCGCCCGCGGTGGGGCGGACCTGGAACTCCTTGGTCACGGCGCGCAGTGAGATGCGCGGGGTCTGCGGGTCCGGGGGTGCGTTGGTCTTCGTGTCGGTCAGTGTGTCGGGCATAGCCGGTCACCCCTCCTTGGCGAGCCCGTTGAGCTCGTTGGTGTAGTAGGAGGCGGGGTCCAGCGGCTTGCCGCCCAGGAAGCCCTTCTCCTCGAGCCAGCTGCCCCAACGGCTGAAGTCCGCATCGCTGACGATGCCGCGCTCGGTGACGCCGACGCTCTTCCAGTACTTCAGGTTGTCCGTCTTCTCGTTGCGGCCGCGCTTGTCGATGATTGAGGTGAACCGGGCGATGACCTGCTCACGTGGCGTGGTGCGCTCCCACTCGATGGCCTTGGCCACGCCCGTGACGAAGTCCCTGGCGGCCTCGGGGTTGCTCTTGATGAAGTCGTTCCGCAGGACGTACTGGCCGCCGTTGAAGGCACCGAAGAGCTCGTAGTCGCTGAACAGGCGACGCAGCCCACCGTCGGCGATGGCGCGGTCCTGGAGTATGCCGCCCAGCGCGCCGACATCGACCTGGTCGCGGCGGATGGCCTGCTCGGTGTCGTTCGGTGGCACCACGACCAGCTGGACCTGCTTGATCTCGTCCGGCGTGAGGCCGTTCTTCTTCAGGTAGGTGTTGATGACCGCCTCGCTGTGCGCGCCGAGCGTGTTGACCGCGATCTTCTTGCCGATCAGATCGCGGGGGGCCTTGATCGGGCCGTCGGCCTTGACGTAGAAGCCGTTGAACGTCTTGGCGTCCTCGCCGTAGTAGTTGATGACGGCCTTGACCGGGGCGCCGGCGCTGATCAGCTTGACGACCGCCCCGGCGAAGGCGCCGCCGAAGTCGGTCTGGTCGGTCGCGGCGGACTGGATATCCTGCGGGCCGCTGATCGTGTTGCCCACCCACTTCAGCTTGACGACCTTGAAGTAGCCGAGGTCGGCGGCGAGCTCGGGCAACGACACCGCGTTGGCGCTGCCCTGGTAGCGCAGGGTCACCGCGCCGGCCGTGTCCGTCTCGGCTCCGGCGGCGGTCGAGCATGCGGCCGCGAGAGAGGTGACCAGCAAGGCCACCGGCAGGGCAACAGTGCGCGAGATGAGGTGCGTCATGGTTTGTTCCTTCTCTGGGGGTGCGGGGGTGCGGGGCGGAGGCGGGGGAGCGGTCGTCAGGCGACGGCAGTGCGCTCGATGTGGGCACCGAGTGCCTGGTGACGCGCGATGGCGGCGAGGAACCCGTGGGTGACGTCGCGCAGCGGGGTCGCCGCCGCCTCGTCGAGCACGGGCGAGCCGTCGTCGGCCCAGGTGACCTGGGAGGACAGGACGAACCAGCCGGGCGTGACGGTGGTGGCGCCGAGGCTGGTCAGAACCGGCCGCAGCGCGTAGTCGATGGCGAGCACGTGGGCCGCGGTCCCGCCGGTGGCAACTGGCAGGACGACCTTGTCGCGGAGCGCGAACTGCGGGAGCAGGTCGAGGAAGGTCTTCAGCAGGCCGGCGTATGCCGCCTTGTAGACGGGCGTGGACACCACGACCGCGTCGGCGTTCGCGATGACCGCGACGGCGGCCGCCACGGCGGGATCGTCGGCGCGGCCGAGCAGCAGGGGCTCCGCCGGCAGGTCGCGTAGCACGAGGCGCGTGACCTGGTGGCCGTGGCTGGTGACCCGCGCGCTGACGTCGGCGAGGACCGCTTCGGTGCGCGATACCTCGGACGGGCTGCTGGAGATGGTGGCGATGCGTGCCATGGGAGACCCTTCGACGGGTGTGGTGGTGTGCGGGCAGTGGTGCGGAAGTGGTGCAGGCGGGGCGGGCAGAGCGAAGGCCGCATGCCGAGCGGGGCATGGCCGAGCAGGGCACGGCCGAGCAGGGCACGGCTGCAGCGAGTCCCGGCAGGGCCGAAGCCGACGTCGCAGGGCCCAGGAGGCACCGCGTTGCTGCGGGGAACGACGACGGTCAGCTGACGGGGCGGTCAGGTGACCGAAGCGTCAGGTGGCGGGGCCGCGGCCGGCGGACAGCGGCATACCTCGTGGTCTCAGGCGCGACAGAGGGCGCTGGCGACGCGCTGCAGGTCGACGTGGCGCCGACCGGTCAGGCGGAGGTTCATGAGCCGTCCTCTTGGACCGAGGCTCTGGTGAGCCTCGCGCTTGCGGCCACCGGTTGGTGGCCACCGGGTCGTCACCCGGAGCACCCCACCGCGAGGGAGGGTTGCTGTCCAGCGAGCCGGGGCTTGGCACTGGATCTCGTGACCTGTCGACGACAGTAGCGGGCTCGCCGCATTTCCTACTAGTTCTCTAGGGAATGTCTCTCATGACGAGACGCCGGTCTCGGGGCCTCCGCCCCGAGTGAGGCTCCGAGCCCCGGCCTGGGGCAGTACAGAACGGGTGGCGAGCACACCAGACCCGTCCTGCAGGCAGTCGCGATGAGCGGCACCCGGAGGGGTTCGCCATCGTCCCTGTCGTCCGCCGAGAGCCGACTGCGGAAGCCAGCCACGCATCCGCCGATCTGGGATGCGGTCAGCGGACGCTCGAGTGCATGGGATGGGAGGGGATGTTGTGGGGCGTGATGACATTGATCTGTGACGGGATGGACTCGATCGGCCCGTCGACAGCCCCGTTGGCTTGCATGATCACGTGACAGGCGCGGCGCATGTCCTGTCGCAGGTCGTGGTGCAGCACGGCGGTGATCTGCCGGTTCTGGATCAGCGACAGGTTGTCACGGTCCAGGTCGTGAGCGATGAAGACCCGGCACCTCCGTTCGACGACCTCGAAGGCGTCCAGGATCGCCCGGTTTCCTCCGCCGATCGAGTAGACCGCGGTGACGTCGGGGTGTTCACGAAGCAGGGAGATGGTCTGGTCCCGGACCGCCGTGTCGATGCCGTCGGTATCGGTGGCCTCATACAGCCTTCGGCCTCCTGTTCGCTCCCGCATGGCCGCTCGGAAACCCATCTCGCGTTCCTCCTCACCGCGGAACGCGGTACGGCTCAACGCGATCAGGATCGCGTCCTCGCCCGTTGGGAGCAACTGGTCCATGAGGTAGGCCGCGGTCGCGCCTGCCGCCCGGTTGTCTATGCCCACGTACGCCACGCGCTGACTCAGCGGGATGTCGGTGACGAGGGTGACCACCGGAATCCCGGTGTCATGCAGCCTGTTGATCGCGTCGCTGACTTCGGGCTCGTCGGGTGCCTTGAGGATGACCCCCATCGAGCCGCGGCGCCCGATGTCGTCGAGAGTTCTCACCAGCTCCCGCGGCCGCGCCTTCTCGCGGAAGTCAAATCGCGACCGGACGACTGCCGGTCGCAGCATGGGCAGCTCGAGCTCCAGTGCTGACTTGACGGCGGCCGAGAACCGGTCGGGAGTCTGCATGACGACATCGACAATGAAGGTGCGGCCGCTGAGACGGAGCTGGCTGCGCTGCCTGTCAAGATCGCTGATCGCCTGTGCGACGTTGGCCGCCGTGCTCGGACGGACCCCGGGTCGCTTGTTCAGCACGCGGTCCACGGTGGCCTCGCTCAGTCCGGACTGGCGGGCGATCTCGCGGATCGGATAGGGGTGGCCCATGACCTCAGTCTGATGGGTCTGTGATGGATTCACAAGGGCCAGGCTAGTCTCCGCGTCAACGCGTGGAGACCGCAGTTCGGTTGCCAGTGCTAGAGATTAGAGATCCATGATGATGGGCTTTTGATGGATTTCGTTTCTTGACCGGCGCACCCCACGACCGTCACGCTGATGGAACTGGACCGCCGCCTGAGCGAGTGAATCGCCCGGTAGTCCGCCTTCGATGTCGATGGACGGAGTTCACGGTGAAGCTGTTGGTTGGTGGCCAGTGGGGCGACGCTGCTTCGGGCCGTCGGGAGGATGTGACGTCGCCCTTCGATGGGTCGGTGGTCGGGTCCGTGCCGGTGGCTGGCGTCGAGGATGTCGACACGGCCCTGGCCGCGGCGGCGGAGGGGGCAAGGGTGTGGCGACGCACCCCGGCGCATCAGCGGATTCGGGTCCTGTTGGCGGCGGCCGACCTGGCGGATGAGCGGGCGGAGGCGATCGCGCAGACCATCAGCGCGGAGGCCGGCAAGACCATCACCGAGGCCCGCGGCGAGACCTCCCGGTCCGGTGAGCTGATCCGGCTGGCCGCCTTCGAGGGGACCCAGCTCTACGGCGACTCGCTTCCGCTCGACGCGAACCCCGGGACGGGATTCGACAAGGTGGGGTTCACCGTTCGCCAGCCGGTCGGAGTCGTGGTTGCCATCACGCCTTTCAACTACCCATCACTGCTGGTGCTGCACAAGGTCGCTCCGGCACTGGCTGCCGGGAATGCCGTGGTGCTCAAGCCGGCCCGTACGACACCACTGACCGCCCTGGCCCTCGCCGCATGCTTCGTCGATGCCGGTCTTCCCGAGGGGGTCCTGTCGGTGTTGACGGGCCCCGGCGCGGAACTGGGCGATGCCCTGGTCGGCGACCCGCGCGTGAACAAGATCTCGTTCACCGGCTCGACCGTCACGGGCACCCGCATCACCCAGAGGGCCGGCGTGAAGAAGCTGTCCCTCGAGCTGGGCGCGTCATGTCCGGTGGTCGTCCTGCCCGACGCCGACATCGACGCTGCCGCTGCTGCCGTCGCTCTCGGAGGTTTCGTCAACGCCGGACAGGTGTGCATCTCCGTACAGCGGGTCATCACCCACCCGACGATCGCCGGTGACTTCCTCGACGCCCTGGTCCCACGGGTGGAGAAGATCAGTACCGGGAACCCGGGTTCCCCCGATACGGTCATGGGCACCCTGATCACGCGTCAGGAGGCCGAGCGCGTCGAGGGGTCGATCCGCGCCGCTGTGCAGGGCGGGGCCACGCTGCTGACCGGTGGCGAGCGAGATGGCGCCATCGTCTCGCCCACCGTGGTTTCGGGTGTCGACCCCCGCTCACCGTTCAGCCAGGACGAGCTGTTCGGTCCGGCGGTCGCGGTGTCGACGGCCGCGGACTGGCAGTCCGCGATCGCGCAGGCCAACGACACGGCATACGGACTGGGCGCGGGGATCTTCACCTCGGACGTCTCCGGTGCGGTGCGTGCCATCCGGGAGATCGATGCCGGCACCATCCACATCAACTGGACCCCACTGTGGCGCGCCGACCTGATGCCCTACGGCGGCCTGAAGGGCAGCGGCATCGGGAAGGAAGGCCCCCGTCCCGCGGTCGCCGAGATGACAGATGTCAAGACCGTCATCCTGCATGGCCGTCCTTGGTAGGCAACGGCCCACCCGCTCCAGCCTCCCTGACCTGACTCCACCTGTGAAAGAGCCCACGATGACCGCTGCTCCTACCGTCCGACTGACCGTCGCCCAGGCCGTGGTGACGTACCTGTCCCGGCAGTACTCCGTGGCTGACGGCGAGCGCCGTCGGCTGATCCCCGCCACCCTGGGCATCTTCGGGCACGGCAACGTAGCCGGCCTGGGTCAGGCCCTGGACCAGCTGAACGAGTCGATGCCGTTTATCCAGGGCCGCAACGAGCAGTCCCTGGTCCATGCTGCGGTGGGGTTCGCCAAGCACTCCCGGCGACGTGCGACCCTGGCGGTGACCGCGTCGATCGGTCCTGGCGCGATGAATATGGTCACCGGGGCGGCGCTGGCCAGCGTGAACCGGCTCCCCGTGCTCCTGCTGCCGGGTGACACCTACGCCACCCGCCACCAGGGACCGGTGCTACAGCAGCTGCAGCACCCGGTCGATGCCGACCTCAGCGTGAACGACGTCTTCCGGCCGATCAGCCGCTTCTTCGACAGGATCACCCGCCCGGAGCAGCTGCTGACCGCCTTACCGGCTGCGATCCGCACCCTGGTCGACCCGGTCGAGACCGGCGCCGTGGTGCTTTCCCTGCCGCAGGACGTGCAGGCCCACGCGTACGACTTCCCAGCCGAGTTCTTCACCGAGCGCGACTGGGTCATCCGCCGCCCCGCCGTGGACACCGACGAGGTTGCTGTCGTCGCAGACCTGCTCGCCTCGGCGAAGAGGCCGATCATCATCGCCGGGGGCGGGGTGATCTACTCCGATGCCACGACCGAGCTCGAGGGGCTCGCGGCCGCCATCGGAGCACCCGTTGCCGAGACCTTTGGCGGCAAGGGCGCCGTGCAGACGGCTGCCTGGTGGCAGGTCGGCGGCATCGGGTTGGAGGGGACTCCGGCCACCAACACCATGGCCAACGAGGCCGATCTGGTGCTCACCGTCGGCTCCCGGCTGACCGACTTCGCCACCGGCTCACACTCCATCTTCGGCAACCCGGACGTGCGCTTCGCCAGCGTCAACGTCAACGTCCGCGACGCGGACCGGTTGGGAGCCGCTGGAGTCGTCGGCGACGCCAAACGCGCGCTCGCCGCGCTCACCGAGGCCGTCATCGAGCGCCAGGTAGAGCCCGACCCGTCCTGGAGGACCCGGGTCGAGGAGCTGGTCGACGCCTGGGCGATCGAGCGGGCCGACGCCTTGAACCCCGACCAGCTGTTCGACAAGTCCGCCGTCGGCGCCGACTCCGATGTGGTCACCACCACCGACGCCGTGCTGACCCAGGGGCAGATCATCGGTGTGCTGCAGGAGCGCGCTCGCCCCGGCGACGTCATCGTCGCCGCGGCCGGCGGTCCGCCTGGTGACCTGCAGAAGGTGTGGGACGCCACGGGCGGACGCACCTGCCACCTGGAGTTCGGGTTCTCCTGCATGGGGTATGAGATTCCCGCTGCCATCGGGGTCCGGATGGCGCACCCTGACCCCTCGGCCCGGGTCACCGCGTTCCTCGGCGACGGGACCTTCATCATGGCACCCACGGAGCTGGTCACCGCGGCACAGGAGGGTCTGGCGATCACGGTCGTGATCCCGGAGAACCATGGGTATCAGGTGATCCACCGACTGCAGATGTTCCGCAACGGTCGCGAGTTCGGCAACGAGTTCCGCTACCGCACCGAGTCGCTGGAGCTGGCCGGGGCCACCGAGGTGGAGAAGGCCGCACGCCTGAACGGTGAGTATCTGACCGTCGACCTTGCACAGATCGGCGCCGGCCTCGGTGCGAAGGCGATGCGCCCGACCACGGCCGACGAGCTGCGCGACGCCCTCGACGACACACGCGGACACCAGGGCACGGTCGTCATCGTGGTCCCGGCCATCCCACACGCAGACCTACCACCGGCGGGCGTGTGGTGGGACGTTGCCCCGGCAGAGGTGTCCGAGGTGCCCACCGTGCCGGCGCTCCGCGCCGAGTACGAGAATGACCGGCAGACCCAGCGGTGGTTCGGATGAGCCGGACCGTTCCAAGTCCCCTCAACAACGGTGCCCTGGCCCGGGCGGTGCGCAACGGGGACACCACCCTGGGCACCTTCGTGGGCGCCGCGTCCGCGGTCATCGCCGAGGTCTGCGCAGCCGCCGGGTTCGACTGGCTGCTGCTCGACCTGGAGCACGGCGCGGGCGGTGAGGAACAGGTCCGCGACGTCGTCCCCGTGGCCGGCGCGTACGGAGTGCCCACGGTTGTCCGGGTCGAGACCGACTCCCGGATCCGGATCGGCCGGGTGCTGGACAGCGGTGCTGCGGGAATCATGTTGCCTCGCATGGACAGTGCGCTGCAGGTCAGCCGGGCGCTGACCCACCTCCGGTTCCCCCCACTTGGGGACCGGGGGGTGGCCACCTACAACCGGGCCTGCCGGTTCGGCCTCGATCCCGGCGCCCTGGACCGGGCCGACGAGCAGATCCTCGTCATTGTCCAGATCGAGTCGGCCGCAGCAGTGGAGGCCGCCGACGAGATCGCGGCGCTCGACGGTGTGGATGTGCTGTTCATCGGGCCTCGGGACCTCAGCCACGACCTCGGAGTACCCGGCGACACGACCGCGGTGGTCTTCACCGAGGCTCTGGAGACCGTGCTGGCCGCCGGCAAGCGACACGGCAAGGCCTGCGGGCTGCTTGTCAGTGACGGTGTGGCTGCGGCGCAACGCCTCGAGCAGGGCTGGACCTTCGTGGCGATCGGGTCCGACTCCACCCTGCTCGCCGCAGCGTCCCGAACGGCGCTGACCCGGGCCCGGCAACCCGTGCCCCACCTCACTTCTTGACTCCTCTTCAGAAAGCGACATCGTCATGGTTGGACGCATCACCGACAAGGGCATCACCGAGCTGGGCGTGGGGCTGATCAGCGTCGGCTGGATGGGCAAGCTGCACAGCCGGGCCTACCAGGCCATTCCGGTCGTGTACCCGGAGCTGAAGATCCGTCCCCGGCCGGTCCATGCCGCGGACACCGCACCCGACCGTGCCGACTACGCCCGGGACGTCCTTGGATACCTCCGAGCAAGCACCGACTACCGCGACGTACTCGCAGATCCGGAGGTCGACGTCGTCTCGATCTGCGCGCCGAACCTGCTGCACCGGGAGATCGGCATCGCCGCAGCGGAGGCCGGCAAGCCGTTCTGGATCGAGAAGCCCGTGGGGCGCGATGCAGTCGACACGGCCGCAGTCGCTGCCGCAGCCGCCGCGGCGGGTGTTGCGACATCAATCGGCTACAACTACCGGCATGCACCCGCGGTGGAACGCATCCGCGAGCTGATCAGCAACGGCGAGCTGGGGCGCATCACCAATGTCCGCGCGGTCTTCTTCAATGGCTACGCATCAGAACCCAACGGTGCCCTGTCCTGGCGTTTCAAGCGAGACCTCGCGGGGAGCGGGGCGCTCGGAGACCTGCTCAGCCACGTGGTCGACCTGATGCAGTATGTTGTCGGCCCCATCACCGACGTCAGCGCGCTGCTCTCCACCGTGCACCAGCGGCGACCCATTCTGCCGATGGGCCAGGCCACCCATTTCGCGGTGATCGAGGGCGGTGAGCTCGGTGACGTGGAGAACGACGACTACGCAGCCGCTCTCGTCCGGTTCTCTGCTGACTCGCCGGGCGCGGGCGCGGTCGGCACTCTGGAGGCGTCCAGGGTCATTGTCGGCCCACAGTGCGGGCTGAGTTTCGAGGTCTACGGCACCGAGGGCTCCGCATCCTGGAACTTCGAGCAGATGAACGAGCTCAGGCTGGCGCTGGGCCGCACCGGCCCCAGCCAGGGCTACACCACCATTCTGGGCAACTCCTCCCAGGGCGACTACGCCGCGTTCCAGCCCGGCCCGGGCAACAGCCTGGGCTACGACGACCTCAAGGTGGTCGAGGCCAAGAAGTTCCTCGTCGCCGTCACCGGGGGAGAGCAGCGGAACTCCACCATCGAGGAAGCTCTCGCGGACGCAGAGGTCATCGCAGCCGCGGCGGCCTCAGCGGCCGACGGGCAGTGGCGCCAGGTCCCGCAGGTTCGGGGGGCGACCTTCGGTCACAGCGGGCACCGAGTGGCCAGCCATGCCTAGGGTCTCGGACCTGCCGGTGGTGGTGGGCCTCGGACCCGTCGACCCGGACCAGGTGAATCCGATCCTCGACGGGCACTGCCGTTTCGTTCCGGAGCCGACGGAGGCGGACCTGGCGCAGGCCCAGGGTGCCATCGTCCGGGCGGATGCCCTGGTCGACGGCGCGCTCCTAGGCCTAACGCCCCGGCTGCGGGTCGTGGCCCGGACCGGAGTGGGCGTCGAACGGGTGGACCTCGACGCTGCCACGGCGCGTGGGATCGCCGTGGTGATCACGCCCGGCGCGGGGGCCACCGCCGTCGCCGAAGGTGCCATCGGCATGGCGCTGCACCTCGTGAAGCGCTTCGGGCGGCTCACCAGCCTGGTCAGATCCGGGCAGTGGGCGGCTCGCGGCACCATCTCGGTCGGCGACCTCGCCGGGTCGGTCCTCGGGGTCGTCGGCTTCGGCCGCATCGGACAGCGCGCCGCGGCCCTCGGCAGCGCGCTGGGCATGTCAGTTCTGGCCTACGACCCTCTCAGCGAGCCTCCCGCCGATGTCCGCTGCGCGGACCTCGAAGACCTGGTCAGTCGCAGCGACGTGATCACCCTGCACCTCCCGCTGCTGCACTCCACCCGTCACCTCGTCGGGGCCGAGCTTCTGCGCCACGTCAAACCAGGAGCGGTGCTGATCAACTGCGGGCGAGGGGGACTCACCGACCTGGATGCGGTGCACGCGGCGCTGCTGGACGGCCGGCTTTCCGGCGTCGGGCTCGATGTCTTCGACCCGGAGCCTCCGGATCATCACCCGCTGTTCGATCACCCCGACGTCGTGCTCACACCCCACGTCATGGGGATGAGCCGCCAGGCCAGCGCGACCACCTTTCTCGACGCTGCCCAGGGTGTGCTCGATGTGCTCACCGGCGTTGGACCGGCCGCGGTGGCCAACCCCGGGTGGGAACAGGCGGCACCTCTGACGACCCAGGCTTGGGAGCCCAGATGAAGGATCTCCTCAAAGACAAGGTGCTCCTCATCAGTGGCGGCACGCAGGGCCTCGGCGCAGGGATCGCCCGAGTCGCCGCCCGGGAGGGCGCGACCCTGGTGGTTGCCGGCCGCAACGCCGACAACGGCGAGGCGGTTGCCACCGAGCTCAAGGATGCCGGCGTCGACGCGGCTTTCGTGCGCACCGACATCAGCGACGTGCCCCAGGCACAGGCAGCGGTCGCGGCGACCATCGAGCAGCATGGCCGGATCGACTGCCTGGTCAACGCGGCCGGTCTGACGACTCGCGGCACCATCCTGGACACCACGCCCGAGCTGTTCGACCAGCACATCGCAGTGAACCTGCGCGGGCCGTTCTTCCTCCTGCAGGCAGCGATCGCCGACATGAGGAACCGAGGCGAACCGGGCACCATCGTCAACATCCTGTCCATTGACTCCCACGGCGGCCAGGCGTTCCTCGCCCCGTATGTTGCCGCGAAGGCGGGACTCGCTGGCCTGACAAAGAACGCCGCACACGCCCACCGCTGGGACCGGATCAGGATCAACGGCCTCAACATCGGATGGTCGGCTACCGACGGAGAGAGCCTCACGCAGCAACAGGCGCACGGTGCCGGCGCGGACTGGGAGAAGCAGGCCGCGGCACGGCTGCCGATGGGCAAACTCGGCCAGGTCGACGAGATCGCCGACTTCGTGGTCTTCCTGCTCTCCGACCGCAGCGGGGTGGTCACCGGTTCGGTGATCGACTGGGACCAGAACGTGATCGGCGGTCTCGGTTGACCGAACGCCTCGCCATCCAGTGCCCCCAACCCGTATCGAGGAGAGAATCATGCGCCTTGGCCTGATCGGTCTCGGAAGAATCGGCTCGTTCCATGCCGACACCCTGTGCCGGCTTCCCGCGGTCGACTCTCTCGTTGTCACCGACACCGTTCCCGCTGTCACCAAGTCCGTCGCGGAGCGGGTCGGGGCGGACGTGGCTGACTCCCCTGAGAGCCTCATCAGCAGTGGCGTCGACGCCATCGTCATCGCGGCAGCCACCAACGCCCACACCCAGCTGATCAGGTCCGGCATCGACGCCGGAATTCCGGTGTTCTGCGAAAAGCCCGTGTCCGGCGACCTCGCCGAGGCCGTGTCCATCGCCCGGTACGTCACCGACAGCGGGATACCGGTGCAGGTCGGCTACCCGCGCAGGTTCGACCCGGCGTTCAGCGCAGCCCGAGCCGCGGTGGAGACTGGGGAGCTGGGCTGGGTTCACACGGTACGGTCGACCACCCTCGATCCCGCACCCGCGCCACGTGGATACATCGAGGTATCCGGCGGGATCTTCCGGGACTGCAGCGTCCATGACTTCGACACCGTCCGGTGGGTCACCGGCCGGGAGGTCGTCGAGGTGTATTCAACCGGCAGCGCCAAGGGTGCCGACTTCTTCGCCGAGTTTCGCGACGTCGCCACCGCTGCCACTGTGCTCACCTTCGACGACGGCGCCACAGCCATCGTGTCGAACACGCGGTACAACCCACGCGGGTACGACGTTCGACTGGAGCTGCACGGCACCAACGACAGCGTCGCGGCCGGCTGGAGCGACACCACCCCCCTGCGCAACCTCGAGCCGGGAGCGACGTGGCCGTCAGGGCCGCCGGCCACCTTCTTCATGGACCGGCTCACCAGCGCATTTCGAGCCGAGCTCCAGGCCTTCACCGAAGTCGTTGCCGGGCAACGGAAATCACCGTGCACCGTCGACGATGCCCTGGCCGTTGCCTACATCGCCGAGGCCGCCACCCTTTCCCTCCAACAGCACCGCCCGGTGCAGATCGACGAGGTCCGACCGTCATGACTACTCCCAGCCTGCACGCGAACGACCACGCGGCCGACGCCACCCTCCGGATCGCCGGAGCCCCCATCTCCTGGGGCGTCTGCGAGGTTCCCAACTGGGGTCACCAGCTCACTCCGGAACGGGTCCTCGCCGACAT
Source organism: Intrasporangium mesophilum (assembly GCF_054783095.1). Classification (NCBI taxonomy): domain Bacteria; kingdom Bacillati; phylum Actinomycetota; class Actinomycetes; order Micrococcales; family Intrasporangiaceae; genus Intrasporangium; species Intrasporangium mesophilum. Next base: position 26,616 of record NZ_BAAGRF010000005.1, read on the forward strand.
GCAGGATGTCGGACTCGCGGCGACCGAGCTCGGCCCGGACGGGTTCCTCCCGGCCGACCCACAACAGATGGCCGCCGTGCTCGACACCCACAACCTGACCGCGGTCGGGGGCTTCACCCCGGTCCTCATGCACCGTGCCGGTCATGACCCGCTGCCTGAGATCAACCGGATCCTCACAGGCTATGACGCCACCCACGCAGAGGTGCTTGTGCTCTCCGCTGTTTCGGGACTCGACGGATACGACAGCAGACCGATCCTTGACGACGCGGGCTGGAAGCGACTGCTGGACAACCTTGACCGCATCGCGCGGCTGGCGTCCGAACATGGTGTGCGTGCAGTGCTCCACCCGCACGTCGGGACCATGGTCGAGTCCGGTCCCGAGGTCCAACGGGTCCTCGACGGGTCGTCCATCGCACTGTGCCTGGACACCGGTCACCTGCTGATCGGGGGGACCGATCCGGCTGAGCTCACCCGTCAAGCGCCGGAGCGCGTCGCCCACACGCACCTCAAGGATGTCGACAACACGATCGCGGAGAAGGTCCGCGGCGGGCGCCTCACCTACACCGAAGCCGTGGTCCAGGGCATGTACCGGCCGCTGGGCACCGGAGACGTCGACATCGCATCAATCGTCAACACCCTTCAAGGCAACGGCTACCAGGGGTGGTACACCCTCGAACAGGACACCATCCTCACCGAGGAACCTCGGGATGAAGGCCCCGGCCGCGACGTGCGGATCAGTGCCGAGTTCGTTCGCGGCATACTCACCACAGCGCCGGCGGCATCGACGTGAGCCACACGGACATGGAGCCACTGAGGTTGGGCATCCTCGGAGCTGCCCGAATCACCGACTTGGCCCTCGTCAAGCCGGCGAAGATCACCGGCACCGAACTGATCGCCGTGGCTGCTCGGGATCCCGGCCGCGCCAGGGCATTCGCGAATGCACACGATATTCGCAAGGTCCACGAGTCCTACCTGGACGTCATCAACGATCCCGACGTAGAGGCCGTGTACAACCCGCTGCCAAACGGCCTGCACGGGCCGTGGAACCTGGCCGCCCTGGCAGCGGGAAAGCATGTGTTCACCGAGAAGCCCTCGGCCAGCAATGCGACCGAGGCCGAGGAAGTCGCTGCCTATGTGAGGGGAACGGATCGGCAGTTCTTCGAGGGATTCCACTATCTCTGGCACCCGCTCGTCGCAAGGCTCCACGCCATCCTCGCCAACGGGGAGCTGGGCGACCTGCGGCACGTCGAGACCGTGATGGACATGCCCGCGCCCGCCTCCACCGATCCCCGATGGTCACTGGAGCTCAGCGGGGGCGCCCTCATGGACCTCGGATGTTACAGCCTGCACACGATGCGGATCCTGGCCCCGTTCGCAGGCGGAGAACCCACCCTCGTCTCAGCAACGGGCGGCGAACGGGCCGGCCACCCTGGTGTCGACGAATGGGTCACCGCAACGCTGCAGTTCCCGAGCGGCGCCACCGGCACCGCTGGGTGCAACATGGCCAGCGACCACCACCAGATGAGCCATCGCCTGATCGGCACCGCCGGTGAAGCGGTCATCACTGACTTCGTCAACCCGCACGAGGACGACCGGCTCATCGTCACCACCCGTGACGGCACTCGCACGGAACGGCTCGGCAGGCGGTCCTCGTACACCTACCAGCTGGAGGCCTTCACCACGGCGATACGCACCGGCATACCCGCTCCCACCGACGCTGCCGACGCCGTGAAGACCATGCGCTTGGTCGACCAGTGTTATGAGGCCGTCGGAATGTCACCGCGACCGAGACAGCCGCAGCTCACGGACGCGATCCACGACGATAGACGAGAGTAGGCCCGAGCATGCACAGGGACCAACAGGTCGCGGACGAACTACTGGCCACCTGCTGGAGCAGCGCAGGGGACGCCGCATCCGACCGATCGGACCTGCGCAGTCCGCTGCCCCTCCGCGAGCGGATCGAGGCCGCCTCGTCGGCCGGCTTCCGAGGCTTCGGCCTGCTGTCTGATGATCTGCCCGGCGCCGTCGCGGAATACCGAATGACCGGAATCCGGGCCATGCTCGCCGACAACGGGATCGTGCACCTCGAGCTCGAGGGAATCCCGTACTGGTGGGATGACGGCCCCCGGCACGAAGAGTCTGACCGGATCAGGCATGGCCTGCTGGAGGCGGCGGAAGCACTCGGCGCTCGGCACATCAAGGTCACACCCGATGGTGAGGACGAGCCATGGGACCGCGCGCGCTGGGCAGAGAGGTTCGCCGAGCTCGCGACCCAGGCACACGATGTCGGGGCACGGCTAGGGATCGAGTTCTTTCCGTGGTCGAACGTCAAGACATTGCGGGACGGCCTGCAGCTCGTCGAAGACGCCGGACACGATGCCGGGGGCGTGGTGATCGACACCTGGCATATCGCCCGCGCGCGCACGCCCGTCGACGAACTCGAAGCCGTGCCGCTGCACCGCATCATCGGCGTCGAGCTGAACGACGCCGACGAGCAGGTTGTGGGGACCCTCTTTGAAGACACGGTCCATCGACGGCGCTACTGCGGCGAGGGGTCGTTCAACCTGTCTGCCATGATCACGGCGCTGCGTACCGCGGGGTGGAACGGACCGTGGGGCGTCGAGATCCTGTCCGTCGAGCACCGATCCCAGCCGGTCAACGACGCGCTCCGAAGGGCCGCCGACAGCGCCCGCCGTATCCTGGAGCAAGCGCGTCGAGATGCAGCCGCAACCCCGACGCGTGACAGCGCACGACGGCGAGGCTGACCGGGGACAAAGTGCGGCAACGACCGTTCATGGCCGAGCGCGCGTCCGTCACCGACCTCCGTCGTACTCGGACGCGAACAGGTAGCTCACCGCGAGGCTCCGGTACGGTCGCCAGCGATCGGTGATCTCCGTCAGCTCGTCCTCCGACGGCACGTGGTCGAATCCGTAGGCTCGCTGGATCGCGCGCCGTAGCGCGACGTCCCCTGGCAGGAAGACGTCGGGCCGGTCGAGCGCGACGAGCAGGAACCCGTGCGCCGTCCAGGGACCGATCCCGGGGACTTCCGTCAACGTCGTCTCGACCTCGTCGTCGGTCATGCGCGCGAAGGCTTCGTCGCTGAGGCGTCCGTCGACGAAGCGTTCAGCGAGGGCGCGGATCGTTGCGCCCTTACGGAACGACAGTCCGCTGTCGCGGATCACCTGGGGATCCGTCTCGAGCAGCTCTGCGGGCGACGGGAGACGCCCTCCGAAGTGGGCCTCCAGGCGAGAGAGGATCGTTCGGGTCGCCTTCACGGAGAGCTGCTGGCCGGCCACCTGGAAGATCAGCGTCCCGAACGCGTCGAGCGTGGGAAGCTCGTCCATCCACGCGCGCGGACGGAAGTCCGGTCGCGCGTCGATCAGCCCCGCGAGGACCGGGTCGGCGCGCCGGAGGTACGCGGTCGCCTCGCGATCCGCCGCGGCGGCCCGCCTTCGGCGCGGGGCGGTCTTCCCTGAGTCGTCCTGGGCGACGTTCAACGAACCCTCCTCCGTCTCACGAACGGACCTGCGAGCCATGACCGAGGTTAAGCCCGATCGATTCCATCACCTCGAGCGGAGGTGCCGGCGACCAGCTTCTCGGATAGCGCCGAGTGTATGAGGCGATGGCGCCGTTCATGGGTGCACCTGCAAGCCGTAGCCGTGGTTGAGCCGGATGGACTCCATCAGCCAGAACGCAACCTCGGGCGTGAACACGTCCGCGGCTCCGAGCACTCCGGTGTACTTGTCGATGACCGGGGCGGCCGTTGCATCGCCGACCGCGTCGAGGTAGCCCTTGACGCTGGCCCACACGTTCGCGCCGCCCCGCTGGAAGTAGGGCGTCGGATCGACGGTGTCGAGGGCGGTCCTGGCGCTGGCCTCGAGGTCGGCCATGTACTGCTGGTGCAGGGTGACGTCCTCGCGCGTGCCGAGCCGACCCAGGTGGCCACTGACAAGCGTCTTCCACGGGTACGTCAACGCTGCGGCCGGCATGTGCAGGTAGCCCGGGATGTCGTCGGACAGGTTGACGACGTAGACCGGCACCCAACCCGCATTGACGATGTCGACCATCATCAGCGCGTCGTGGTCGGGGAAGTGGACGAGGCTGTTGTCGGGCGTGTGGTTCGGGCCGTGCCAGGAGAGCTCGAACCTTTCGCCACCGATCTCGAAGGTCCGGCGATCGCTGAAGGTCTCCTCCGGTGCGGGTCGGGCCGGGTCGTCGTCCCGGAGCAGGAGCCGCCGGGTCTCCTCGTGCCCGATCCGGACGACGTCCTTTCCGAAGAGCGAGGACGCGCCGCCATGGTCCGCGTGGTGGTGTGTGTGGATCAGGTGGGTCACCCTGTTGCTCACGCCGTTGGCTCGCGCGATCTCGTCGATCGCTCGCTGGAGGTTGTGCCCGATGCTCGGCGGTGCATCGAAGAGGACGACGCCGTCCTGGGTGGTCAGGAAGGCGGCCTGATATACGCCATCTGTGACCCAGTAGAGGTTCCGCTCGACGCGCCCGACGTAGTAGCCCTGGTCGTTGACGGCCGGCCCGAATGACGACTGGGGGATCGGCGCGTAGTCCGGCATAGCGTCGGCTGAAGTTCCTTGCGTACTCATCGTGTTCTCCTCTGTCGATGCCTTCATCACGTGGGCTTCCCACGCCGGCGATGACGATCTTCGCGGCCGAGATCGGCGCTCGAATCAGGGATCTCCCTAGTCCCTGAACCTGATCCGGCCCCGGGCGCTACTGTCAGACGATGGTGGGCGGACGGCCGTCACAGGTCCGGGCTCCGGGGGCACACCTGGTCGGACGAAAACGCGAGCGTGCCGTGCTCGACCGTTTGCTCGAGGGCGCGCGCGGGGGCGACGGTGGTGTCCTGGTGGTCCACGGCGAGCCGGGCGTTGGCAAGACCGCACTGCTCGAGTGCGCGATCGAGGCAGGACACGGGTATCGCGTCGCAAGAACCAGCGGGGTGGAAGGGGAGATGGAACTCCCCTTCGCCGCGCTCCAACAGCTGTGCTCGTCCTTCCTCGAGCTGGCGGTGCGACTTCCGAAACCGCAGGGCGATGCTCTCGGCGTCGCCTTCGGCCTGACCGCGGGACCACCGCCGAACCCCTTCCTTGTCGGACTGGCGGTCTTGGGGCTGGTGTCGGAGGCTTCCGAGGAAGGGCCGCTGCTGGCCGTCGTCGACGACGCGCAGTGGCTCGACGCCGGGTCGGCACGCGCGCTCATGTTCGTCGCCCGCCGCCTGTTGGCGGAGAAGATCGCGCTCGTGTTCGCGACGCGCGAGCAGGTCGGCGCGCTCACGCGCCTCCCTGAGCTCCGCGTCGAGCCGTTGGGACACCGCGACGCGAGGTCGCTGCTGGAGTCCATCCTGCCGGCGCCGCTGGACGAGCGTGTGCTCGACCGGATCGTCGAGGAGACGGGCGGGAATCCGCTCGCACTGCTCGAGCTGCCCCGCGGGTTGACGCCGACCCAGCTTGCTGGCGGTTTCGGGCTGCCCGCGAACGCGCCCCTGTCGGCGAGTATCGAGGAGAGCTTCACGCGACGGCTAGCGGCGCTTCCGTACGACGCGCGACGGCTCCTGCTCGTGGCGGCGGCCGACCCGGTCGGCGATCCGGCATTGGTCCGTCGTGCCGCTGAACGCCTCGGCATCCCTGACGGGACGGCTACCGCGCTCGAATCCGAGGGTCTGCTGACGTTCGGTCCACGGGTCGTATTCCGGCATCCGCTTGTACGATCTGCGGCCTATCGCGCATCGGGGCTCAAAGAGCGGCGCGAGACTCACCGAGCGCTCGCCGACGCAACCGACCCGGACATCGACCCAGATCGCCGGGCATGGCACCGGGCTCAGGCGGCGGCGGCGCCGGATGAGGATGTTGCCGCGGAGTTGGAACGTTCAGCCCTCCGCGCCCAAGGACGGGGCGGACTCGCTGCCGCCGGGGTGTTCCTCGAGCGAGCGGCCGCGCTGACGCCGGATCCCTCCCGGCATGCGGAACGCTTACTCGCGGCGGCGCACACGATGTTTCAGGCAGGCGCTCTCGACGACGCGCTCGATCTGCTCGCGGCGGCTCAGACGGGCCCCCTGTCTGGCCTCGAGCGCGCGCGCGCCGACCTGCTCCGCGCTCAGATCACGTTCGTCGCAACGCACGGAAGCGACGCACCGCTGCTCATCCTCGAAGCGGCCCGGCGCCTGAGCTCCCTCGATCCGTCCCTCTCTCGCGACACCTACCTCGACGCCTTGTCAGCGGCCCTGTTCGCGGGCCGCCTCGCGCTACCGGGCGGCAGCGCACTGGACATCGCGCACGCCGCCCGGACGGCACCTGCGCCCGCCCGCGAGCCCCGCGGACCTGACGTCCTGCTCGACGCCCTCACCACGTTGCTCACTGGAAGCTACGAGGCTGCTGTACCCGTCCTCCGGCGCGCCGCCGGAGCCTTCGGCACCGACAGATCTGCGAGCGAGCAGATGCGCTGGATCTGGCTCGCAACGATCGCATCGGTCCAGCTGTGGGACGACGAGATGTGGGAGACGCTCTCGGAGCGACACATCATGATCGCCCGCAGGGCTGGAGCGTTGGGTGATCTGCCTCTTGCTCTTACGCAGCGCATCTATCTGCATCTCCTCACCGGCGAACTAGATGCAGCAGCGTCCCTCGTCGAGGAGATCCAACGAGCGACGGAGACGACCGGCAGCGACCTTGCGCCGTACGCCAGCGTGGGACTTGCTGCACTCCGCGGGCGCGCGGCCGAGGCCGAGTACCTGATCGAACGCACCCGGACGGAGGTGACACCGCGCGGCGAAGGCATCGGACTCTCGGTGCTCGATTGGGCCGCGGCGGTCCTGTACAACAGCCTGGGCCGCTACGAGGAAGCATGCGAAGCCGCTCTACGCGTTGCCGCCCACGACCTCAACCCGTCGATGTGGATCATGGCCGAGGTGATCGAGGCAGCGGTCCGGGCGGGAACGCCCGAGGTGGCCGCAGACGCCCGTCGTCATCTGGCGTCGATCGCTCGGGCAAGCGGCACCGACTGGGTCGTAGGGATCGCATCGCGATCGGAAGCGCTCCTCACCCAGGGGCCGGCGGCGGAACCCTTGTACCTCGAGGCGATCGACCGGCTCGGTCGGACCCGCATCGCGGTAGATCTCGCTCGTGCCCACCTCCTTTATGGCGAATGGTTGCGGCGTGAACGCCGACGTGCGGACGCCCGCGTGGAGCTGCGCCTCGCGCACGAGCGGTTCTCCGACTTCGGGATGGAGGCCTTCGCCGAGCGGGCGAGGATCGAGCTGCTCGCGACCGGCGAGCATGCCCGGAAGCGTACTGTCGACTCCTCCCGCCAGCTCACGCCGCAGGAGGCGCAGATCTCGCGCCTCGTCGCGAAGGGCAACACCAACCGAGAGATCGCGGCTCAACTGTTCATCAGCCCAAAGACGGTTGAGTACCACCTGCGGAAGGCCTTCTGGAAGCTCGATGTGAAGTCACGCGCGCAGCTCGCGAAGCGCATCACATAGGCACCTCTTCGCGGTCGACAAGGGTTCCGCAGGAAGGTGGACGGTGGCAGTCTGGATAGGGCCGCTCTTCTCTGGCGGGCCGGTCTTGGTGTCTGTGGGGACGCCCCGGTATGACGCCGTCGTTGGCCGGTGTGGTGACTCACCGCTTTGATGGCGAGGCGACGACGCTCCTCGGCTTCCACCAATGGCCATCCGTTCAGGGCAGCCAGTTCGGCCTTGGCTCGCGGTTGGCGCCGCAACCGTGGTTTGTGCCGGCGGCCTTGCCGTCGACCTTACGAGTGGCATACGGGCCTTGTGCGGTGACCGGTGACGTGGTCCTCGGCATGAGCCGTATCGATCTCAAGGACAACATGTAGCGCTGCGGCGCTCTCGCAGCCGCGCGACAGACTGACATCGAAACAGGAGTGGGGATGGACTTCAACGAACAACTCGACAAGCTCCAACAGCGCGCATCGGACACCGCCGCGAGCGTACGGGCCGCGGCGGCCGAGGACCGGGCAAAGCTCAAGCAGCGAATCGACCAGGCGCAGGTCGACGCCAACCTCGCGCTCAAGGACACTGAACAGGCCGCTACCGAGGCCAAGGACCGCGCCCAGAGCAAGTGGGCACAGATGAAGGCCGACGCGCGAAAGAAGATGGACGAGGTCCAGGCCAAGGCCGAGAAGAGAGCGGACGAGATCGACGCCGCGGCAGCCAGCACAGACGCCGACTGGGCAGAGGCCGATGCGCTCGATGCGATCGACTACGCCGGCTGGGCGGTGGAGAACGCGCGGCTCGCCGCGCTCGATGCCTTGGACGCTCGTGCGCGAGCGGACGAGCTGGCCGCGGTCGCCAAGTCCTGACGAGGGCGCAGCCTGGGCGCTAGGCGCGGTGAGGCACATCAAGCGATGCGGCGCCACCCCACAGTCAGCGGGGTGGCGCTAGGCAAAGCGTGGGGCTGCCGAGAACCTCCCGGCAGCCTCGCTGTGTCCGCGACAGGTCGTCCCGCGGCGCTGGTCGCGGTCGACGACCGAACGCTGCGCTGATCAGTCGGTCGTCCCCGTCGCCTCGACCGCCTGCAGGATCAGCTGGGTCGCGGCCTCGGGCTGGGACACGAAGGACACGTGTGAGGCCGCGACCTCCACGATCGTGGCCTTCGCGCGCTCGGCCATGAACCGTTGAGGCTGCCTTCGAACTTCTCCAGGAGCTGCTGCTGGCTAACGTGACGGTGGGGATGGGACCCGTGCGGCCGGCGAGGCGCCGGGGTGGCGCGCGGAGATCCGGACCCGCAGCGCCGCAGGGCGGACGGCGAACGCCAGCGGGGCAACAAGCTCGACGGCTTCGCCGTCGATGCCGGCATGCAGAGTCTCCGAGGCCTGAACCTCCAGGTGAGGAGCGCTCCAGGCCCGGCCCGGTGGGTGTTGCCGTTCCTCTGGGGTGTCGAGGATCAGAATCCCCAGCTGACCGCCGGCAAGCGTGGGTCGAGTGCCAAGACCAGGCCCGCTCAACGCATACGGATTGTTGGAGACCAGCAGGACAGCAAGTCGTGCATGCTCTCGTCCCGTGTCGTCGATGACGTGCAGGGCGGGCATTGGCCCACTGGGACCAAGCACCCTGCTCGCCGTCTCCGCCAGCGTGCGGACCTTGGTGTCGCGATAGCCAGCCTGCTGCACTGCCTCTCCGTAGATGCCGAGGGAGACGTTGTTCAGGAAGATCCGGCCGTTCACCTCGCCCACGTCGATGAGGCGCTCCAACCCTTCGGTGAAGGCGTCAAGGGCCCCGGGCACGTCCTGGCGGTCCACACCGAGGTCGAGGGCAAAGTGGTTGCGCGTCCCGACTGGGATACAGACGAAGGGCAGCCCATGCGCCGCAGCGACTGCAGCCACTGTTGCGAGCGACCCATCGCCGCCCGCCATCCCGAGCGCATCAGCTCCGTCGGCCACGACCTCCAGGACGCGCGTCATCAGGTCGTCGCCGGAGCGGAGGGTCACTGCTTCGACTCCGCGCTCACGTGCCCGCTCGAGGACCTTCTTGCGGGTCGCCGCGCCATCACCAGACCTGGGGTTGACGAACAGCACCGGCCGTCGAGGAGGCTCGACCGGGCGCCAGCCACGGCTCATCAGCGTCGCCAGCCGCGGCGCGGGATGCGGTGGACGGTTCATGTCGCTCTCAGCTCGTCGCGGCTTTCCTGGTCGTGCTCCCTGGCGCCCAGCGTGGCTGAAGCCTTCGCCGCGTGGATCTCCTTGGTGAGATCGAGGATCTCGGTGGACAGGCGGAGCAGCCTCTCATTCTGTTGCTCCTCCTGCTGGACTGTCCGCCAAGCCTCGTCCGCGATCACCTGGCGCTTCTCGTCGGCGCGGTTCTGGCTGATCATCACGAATGTCGACAGGAAGATGGCCTCCAGCGACACGATCATCGTCAGCAGTCCGAAAGGATAATCCTCCACGCCTAGGCCGATCCACAGGCTGAACCAGACGACATGGATGTACACGAACTTCATCGAACCAGCGAAGCGTGTGATCTGGTCGGCAACGCGGTTCTCCCGGTGCTGGCCGCGCTCGCGCAGATGCCGCAGCAGCGCCGGGTTGCCCGTTTCCGGTTGGTTGGTTCTCACCTCTACTCCTTTGCTCGGTGCCCCGCGCGCGCCGACGCGGAAAGTCTGAGACCGTGGCGACGTCCGGGACGGCGTCGGCAACGCGTCCGTATGCCGTTCCGCGTCGGGCGCAGGGCTGACTGATCAGGGCGCTCGGCAGGGGTCATACAACCAGCCGGTCGGCCTCCTTGCCGACCTGGCGCAGGCTGAAGCCGGCGAAGATCTCGTTCACGCCGCGGCAGATGGCCCACACTCCGACGAGGGTCACCAGCGTCACCAGGGAGCGCTCCCAGGAGCGGGCTGCCCACACGCCGAGCACCAGCTCGGAGATGCCGAGCAGCAGCCCGGTCCACCACCACGGCAGCTTGGGGCCGGCCAGCGCGCTGACGATGTGGACGGTGCCAAAGACGATCAGGTACCAGGCAGCCATGATCGACACGACGTAGAGGGTGATGGCTGGCCAGACGAAGGTGAGGATGCCGGCGGCCACGCCGAGGATCCCGCTCACGATGGACAGCCAGCGCATCGTGGGTACACGGCTGGCCACCACGAGCTGCGTGATGCCGCCGAACAGGAAAGCCACGCCAGCGAACGACGCCACCGCTACCAGGCTGCCCACCTTGTATGAGAGCACGAACGTGCCGAACCAAATCCATAGGACGCCCAGGGCCACGATCCACCCCCAGGCGGTCGACGCCTCCCGGGCGCCGGCCCGGAGCGGGTCGCGTAGCGGGTCAGCAGGCTTCAGATCTTGGGTCATTTCAAACTTCCTTCGGGTGACGCCGCGCGGGCAGGCCGCTGTTGTGCCTGCCCGCGGCGACGGGTGTATGAGGCGAACGGGGGATTGCTGACCCAGTTCGTCGGGGACTACGAGCTGACTGCGGCTTCGGCGAGGTTGTCGGCGTAGGCGCGGGCGTGGATGGCGTCGAGGATCGCCAGCTCGGCGTTCTCGACCGCCCAGTCGGCGAAGTCGAGGGCCTCGGCAGCGTCATCCTCTGCCCAGTCGGCGTCCTTGGCGGCGACCTTGGCGTCCACGTGACGGGTCCGCTTGTCGACATTCGCCTTGACGTCACTCATCTTGACCGCAACATCAGCCTTGAGCTGCGCCCACTTCGCGCGAGCGCTGTCCGCGGCCTGCGAGACCTCCTCGCGTGCGTCCTGGACCGACTGGTCGAGGTCGGCCTGAGCCCGCTCGATCCGCTCCTTGAGCTGCGTCTCGGACTCGGTCGCGGCCGTCTGCACCGTCGACCTGGCCGTCGCGACCCGCTGCTGCAGATCATCCAGCCGGGTGGAGAAGTTTGTGTGCTGCGTCATGCGTTACCACCTCTTTCGATTCCGGCCCCCTGGGGGCCACCTGTAACATTCCTGCAGTACTGACGATATCGTCAGTACTGCAGGCAGTCAATCCGGTGGCGCAGATGTGACGAGGTCCTCAGTCAGCTACCTGGCGATGAGCTGTCGCCGCGCTGTCGAAGATCTGTCGAAGATCTGCCTGGCGAGCGCGGTCCCGGGGGCGCCACCACCGGGTTGTCCTGCCGAGACGAGGCAGGCAGCCACGCCAAACGTCGGCGTCCCCGGATGGATACACGCCTGCACCGTCTGAACCGGGCCGGCTGCTTCCCGAGGCGACGACGGACTGCGGCCGTCGCGTCGGTAGTAACTCGCCAGGGCGGCTCGGGCGGGCCTTCGAGGCCGGTCAGAGCTCGGGCTGGGGCGGAAGCGGGCGGCTGCAGAGCTTGGTGGCCTCCCGCTTGGTCATCCCGAACATGCGCAGCACCGAAAAGGTCATCTGGTCCGTCAGGGCCGCCGCGTCTGCCTCGGGCTCGGACTCCAGTAGCTGCAGTAGGCCGAGCATCGCGCCACCGGCGGCCATGAGCGCGAGGTCGACGTTGTCGACGTCGAACCTTCCGGCCTCCTTGGCGGCCGCGATGTCCTGGCGGGCCCTCGGCGCCAGCCCGGCGTCGTGGACGAGGATCCTCGGGCCGGTGTTGAGCAGCACGCGCACCAGCTCGGGATGCTGCTGCTGGAGTCGGCCGGTCATCCGGAAGCTCACCGTGAAGATCTCCGCCGGGTCGTCGTGGCCCGCCACCACCGCGTCCCGCAGGTCCACGTAGGCCTGGAGCGTCTGGGTCACCGCGGCCTCGAAGAGCTCGTCCTTGCTCTCGAAGTGGTTGTAGAAGCTGCCGAAGCCGACATCGGCCGCGTCGGTGATCTCTTGGATGCTCACGTTGGTCCTGCCTTCGGCGAGCAGCTGCCGTGCGGCCTTCACCAGCGCGTTGCGTGTGCGCTCTTTCCGGCGGTCGACGCGGTTCGCTGACCTCGTGGCCTGCGCGGTCATGACCGGGCCTCCGATCCCGTTTCGAGCACTCCTGGAGCCGCCATCGTATCTGATCGATTCATCAGAATCGCAAGGAGCGGCTGACGGACAACTTCTGATGATTCCATCAGAAACTCTTGACAGAGGGTTCCGTCGTTACTGATGATCTCATCAGATCAGTGAGTCGGAGGTATCACATGGAAGTTCTGGAGCGTGTCCCACGCACCGAGTCGGTTCTCAAGCTCGGTCACCGGAGCCTGTTCGTCACCGAGGCGGGCAGCGGAGATCCGGTCGTACTGCTTCACGGCGGGGGGCCCGGAGCGACCGGGGCGTCGAACTACTCCCGCAACATCGACGTGCTCGCCAGTCGGTTCCGGGTGATCGTCCCGGACATGCCCGGTTATGGGCAGTCGTCGAAAGACATCGACCACACTGACCCGTTCGGCGACCTCGCCTTCGCGATCCGTGGTCTGCTGGACGAGCTCGGCATCGAGAAAGCCCATCTCGTGGGCAACTCCTTTGGTGGCGCCGCCGCCCTTCGGCTGGCGTTGGACCGGCCCGACAAAGTGGACAGGTTGATCCTGATGGGTCCGGGCGGGGTCCGCACTACCCGTGCGCTCCCGACCAAGGGCCTCAACGCGCTCTTCGGCTACTACGGCGGCGAGGGGCCCAGCCGGGACAAGCTCGCCACGTTCATCCGCGAGTACCTGGTGTACGACGGTGCAGCGGTGCCCGACGAGCTCATCGACCTGCGCTACGACGCCAGCATCCAGCCCGAGGTGGTCGCTGACCCGCCGCTGCGCCGCCCATCCCCTGCCGCGCTGCGCACGCTGTTGCGGATGGACTTCACGCGAGATCGGCGGCTGGGCCACCTGCACACACCCACCCTGGTCATCTGGGGGGCGGACGACAGGGTGAACCGCCCCGCGGGCGCCCTGTCGCTCGCCCGCACCATGCCGAACTGCGACCTCTACCTCGCTGCCCGGACCGGCCACTGGGTCCAGTGGGAGCGCCCCGACCTGTTCAACTCGCTCGCCCTGGACTTCCTCGGCGGAAAGGAAGCATCCCGATGAGCACGACGTTCATGCAGCCCAACACCGACGGTTCGGTGTTCGGGTCGGTCCACCTGGGCTACGTGGTGGTGCAGTCCCAACGCCTCACGGACTGGCGGCGGTTCGGTGCCGACGCGATCGGCGTGCACGTCGACGAGCTCACGCAGGACGTGCTGCGGTTCCGGCTGGACGACCGTGAGTGCCGGTTCCTGATCCAGCGTGGGCCGGCCGAGGACCTGATGGCCATGGGCTGGCAGGTCGACGACCACGAGACGTTCGACCGCATCGTCAGGCGCGTGACCGAGCGCGGCGTCCCGATCGCGGAGGGCACCCCGGAGGAGGCGGCCGTGCGCGGCGTGGAGCGGCTGTGGCGCTTCGCCGGCCCCAAGGCCATCACCCAGGAGATCTTCACGTCGCCCGTGACAACTGCCACGCCCCTGCACATGATCACCAGTGGCTTCGTGACCGGCGATGCCGGGATGGGTCACGTGGCCATCACGACGCGCGACCCACGCGGGCTGCACGCCTACTTCAACACGATCTTCGACTCCCGGCTCTCGGACTACATCGACGAGAACGTCGGGGGGATGAGCCTCAAGATCCGCTTCCTGCGCGTCAACGAGCGGCACCATTCGGTCGCGATCGCCAACGTGCAGCAGCTCAAGGTCGACCCAATCCGCACCAAGGCACAGCACGTCAACATCCAGGCAACCACGCTCGACGACATGCTCTCCGCCCACCAGCGGGTGCGCGAACTTGGCTTCAAGTTGGCCTGGTCGGTGGGCCAGCACACCAACGACAGGTCGCTGTCCTTCTACTGCGTGACGCCATCCGGCTTCGAGCTCGAGATGGGATGGAATCCGGTCACGGTCGGCCCAGAGCGAGAGGCCACGTGGGAACCCGCAACGTACAAGGGCATCAGCATCTGGGGCCACACCCCGGCCGGCGAGGCCGTGCTCACCAAGCTCAACCAGTTCGCCAACGTCATGCGCAACGCCCGCCAGGCCGAGGTATCCGTGCCCGAGCTGACGGGAGCACCCGGATGAGCACCACCGACCAGACCTACGACGTCGTCGTGGTGGGGCTCGGACCCACCGGACTCACCCTCGCCCACTTGCTCGGCCGCCGCGGCCTCAGCGTCCTGGTCCTCGAGCGTGAGCCGGCGTTCTACGGCAACGCGCGTGCCGTCTATACCGACGACGAGGCCATGCGGGTCTTCCAGACCGCGGGCGTGGCGGACGAGGTGCATGCCGACATGGACATCGACTGCCCTGTGCAGTGGGTGCGCTCGGACGGCGAGGTCATGATCCAGTTCCTGCCCACGAAGCAGACGCTGGGCTGGCCCGTTGTGAACTTCCTCTACCAGCCGACGCTGGAGAACACGCTGGAGGCCCTGCTTGACCGCTACCCCCACGTCGAGGTGCGGCGCGCCCGCGAGCTCGTCGACTTCACCCAGGATGCCGACGGTGTCTACGTCGTGCACGCATCCTCCACCGGCGCCTCGTACGGCGAGGGCGCCAGCATTGTTGACGAGACGACGGCACAGACTGTGCGCGCGCGATACCTCGTGGGCGCCGACGGCGGCCGCAGCCTGGTCCGGGCCCGGCTAGGCAGCACGATGACCGGCAAGAGCTTCCCGGAGCGCTGGCTTGTCGTCGACCTGGCCGCCAAGGAGGGGGTCGACGCCTTCGGGCACAGGCCATACTTCGACTTCATCTGCGACCCGGTTCGGCCCACGGTCAGCTGCCCCCAACCGGGCCGGCGACACCGGTTCGAGTTCGCGCTCACCGACCGGGACGACACACAGCAGTTCGAGGCCGAGGCCACGGTCCGCCGGCTGCTGTCTCGGCACGTCAACCCCGACGACGTGGTGGTGCTTCGCCGGCTCGTCTACACCTTCAACGCATTGGTCGCAGACCGCTGGCGCGATGGTCGCGTGCTGCTGGCCGGGGACGCGGCGCACATGACCCCCCAGTTCGTCGGACAAGGCATGAACGCGGGGATCCGGGACGCGGACAACCTGTCGTGGAAGCTGCACGCGATCCTCAGGCATGGCGCCGACCCCGCGATCCTGGACAGCTACCAGGGCGAGCGGTCACCCCACGCCAAGGCGATGATCGACTTCTCGGTCTTCAACAAGGGCCTGGTCTCGGTGAAGCACCCCGCCAAGGCAAAGGCCAGGGACGCCGCGCTGTGGGCCGCACTCCGCACGCCGGGGTTGGGCGGCTACGTCCGCAACATGGGCATGAAGCCCAAGCCGAAGTATCCAAAGGGCGCCTACCTCGGACTTCCTCGCGGCGTCCGAGGTGTCGAAGGAGTGCTCGCGCCGCAGGCAACGGTCCGGACCTACGACGGCCGGCCGGTCCGCCTCGACGACGCGCTGGGCACGGGCTGGGCCGTGGTGGGCATCGGCGTCGACCCCCGTCACGCGCTCGGCAGGGACAACGCCGAGACCTGGCAGCGCGTCGAGGCGACCTTCGCGACCCTCCACGCCGCTGGAAAGCGGCCGCAAGGCAAGGCCGGCGACGGCGTGCGCGCAGAGGGCCTGGTCGATCTCGAGGACATCACCGGTGCCTTGACCGGTTGGCAGCGGCGGGCCGGCGCCAAGCACGGCTCGGTGCTGGTGCTGCGCCCCGACAAGTACCTGTTCGGCGTCTCCAATGGACAGACCGAGGAGCTCACCCGGGCCCTGGTTGCCCAGCTGGGCCTGCAGCAGCCCGCGCCCAACGCTCCCACCTCACCCACGGCGCCCGCCGCGCCCACCCGAGCCACGGCAGGAGCCACCCAATGACATCGGGCACCCAGGAGCAGATCAGGCAGGAGCAGATCAGGCAGGAGCAGATCAGGCAGGCCGCCGGCCGGCTCCGAGCCGCCACCATCGACCGCACAGCCTGTGCCCCGGTGCGCGACCTCATCGGCACCGCCGACGTGGATGCGGCATACGCGGTCCAGCTGCAGCTGACCCAGGCCCGGCTGGCGGCAGGCGCCCGGCCCGTCGGCCGCAAGATCGGCCTCACCTCTGCTGCCGTCCAGGCCCAGCTCGGCGTGGACCGGCCCGACTTCGGCGTGCTGTTCGAGGACATGCAGGTGGCCGAGGGCACCCCCGTCCCGATGGACCGACTCCTGCAGCCCAAGGTCGAGGCAGAGATCGCCTTCGTCCTCGGTGCCGACCTCGACACCGACGTGAGCCCGGCCACGGTGCGAGCGGCTGTCGACCATGCCATGGTCGCGCTGGAGATCGTCGACAGCCGCATCGACGGCTGGGACATCTCCATCTGCGACACCATTGCGGACAACGCGTCCAGTGGGCTCTTCGTGCTCGGCGCCCAGCGCCTGACGCTCGCGGACTTCGAGCCCCTCGACACCAGCGTGACCGTGTACGTCGATGGCGTGGCGGCCTCCACCGGCACGGGCACCGCGTGTCTCGGCGACCCGCTGTGGGCCCTCACCTGGCTCGCCGCGACCGCCCGCGACCTCGGCGACCCGCTCAGGGCGGGTCAGCTGGTGTTGTCGGGGGCGCTCGGACCCATGGTGCCGGTCCGGCCCGGGACTCAGGTCCGGGCTGAGCTATGCACGATCGATGGCGGGCCGCTCGGCACCGTCACCGCAGACTTTCCAGGAGAGCAAGCATGAGACGCAGCAAGGTTGCCGTGATCGGCTCCGGCAACATCGGCACCGACCTGATGATCAAGGTCCTGCGCTTGTCCGACACCCTCGAGATGGCGGCGATGGTCGGCATCGACCCCGACTCCGACGGCCTGGCACGAGCCCGCCGTCTCGGGGTGCCGACGACTCATGCGGGGGTGCAGGGACTGATCGCGATGCCGGGCTTCGCCGAGATCGACATCGTCTTCGACGCCACCTCTGCGACGGCCCACCGCGCGAACGCCGCCCAGCTCGCGCCGTACGGCAAGCGACTGGTCGACCTCACCCCGGCGGCCATCGGGCCGTTCGTGGTGCCGGCGGTCAACATCGAGCGGCACCTGGACGCCGTCGACGTCAACATGGTGACCTGCGGCGGCCAGGCAACGATTCCCGTGGTCGCCGCGCTTGCGCGCGTCGTGGACGTTCCCTACGCCGAGATCGTCGCGTCCATCGCCTCGAAGTCCGCGGGACCTGGTACCCGCGCGAACATCGACGAGTTCACCGAGACCACAGCACAGGCCATCACAGAGGTGGGCGGCTCCCGCAGGGGCAAGGCGATCATCATCCTCAACCCTGCTGAGCCGCCCATGGTGATGCGGGATACCGTGCTCGCCCTCGTCCACGACCCTGGCGGCCTGCGGCAGGCCGCGATCCGGGACTCGGTGTCGCGAATGGTGGCGGACGTCGCGGCGTACGTACCGGGTTACCGCCTCAAGCAGGAGGTCCAGATCACCGAGGTGCGACCGGACGATCCCGTGCACACGCTCGCGGGCGAGGACCCAGTCAGCCACCAGATCGCGGTCTTCCTCGAGGTCGAGGGCGCGGCTCACTACCTGCCCGCCTACGCCGGAAACCTCGACATCATGACGTCGGCAGCCGTGCGCGTCGCTGAGCAGATCGGCGAGCGGATCGGCGAGCAGATGACCGGGCAGATCACCGGGCAGATCACCGGGCAGATCACCGGGCAGATCACCGGGCAGGTCGATGGTCGGAACCGCGCCGCCGAGGTGTCGGCATGACCCGGGTCTTCCTCCAGGACGTCACGCTGCGGGACGGCATGCACGCGCTGCGGCACCGGGTCACGCTCGAAAGCGTCGCCCGCATGGTGCGGGCACTCGACGCCGCCGGGGTCGATGCCATTGAGGTCGCCCACGGCGACGGACTGGCAGGCGGCAGTCTCAGCTACGGACCCGGCAGCCACACCGACTGGCAGTGGCTCGAGGTAGCTGCGGCGAACCTGACCAGGGCCCGGCTCACGACGCTCCTGCTCCCCGGTATCGGCACAACCCACGACCTGAAGCGGGCGCACGCCCTGGGCGTGCGTTCGGTGCGTATTGCCACGCACTGCACGGAGGCCGACATCTCCGCTCAGCACATAGGCACCGCCCGTGAGCTCGGCATGGACGTCTCCGGGTTCCTGATGATGAGCCACCTGACCGATCCCGAGACCCTGGCCGGGCAGGCGGGGCTGATGGAGTCCTACGGCGCGCACTGCGTCTACGTCACCGACTCGGGAGGGCGGCTGACGATGGATGGCATGCGCGCCCGGGTCCGTGCCTATCGCGACGTCCTGGACCCAGCCACCGAGATCGGCGTCCACGCCCACCAGAACCTTTCTCTCGCCGTAGCCAACAGCGTCATCGCGGTCGAGGAGGGCGTCACCCGGGTGGACGCGTCGCTCGCCGGACTCGGCGCCGGGGCGGGGAACTGCCCGATCGAGCCTTTCGTCGCGGTGGCCACGCTGCAGGGCTGGGAGCACGGAGCAGACCTCTTCGCGCTCCAGGACGCAGCCGACGACCTGGTCCGGCCCTTGATCGGCCGACCGGTCCAGGTGGACCGCGAGACGCTCACCCTGGGCTACGCGGGGGTCTACTCCAGCTTCCTGCGGCACGCCGAGCAGGCCTCGGCGACGTACGGCGTGGACGTGCGATCGATCCTGCAGGAGGCCGGTCGCCGGGGCCTGGTCGGTGGCCAGGAGGACATGATCGTAGACATCGCGCTCGACCTCGGCAGAGCGGGATAGCGATAGTTGTCGGCCACCAGATGAGGCGCCCTCGCCTCACTGCGAGCTCAGGAACCGAGAGACGAGCGGGCCGAGCTCGTCGGCGGCGGTCATCAACCCGAGGTGGCCGTCGTCGAAGACGTGGAGCGAGGCGTGGGGCAGCAGCGCACGCATGATCCGCGCGTTGACCAGCGGAATCAGTGGGTCGTCGTTCCCGGCCAGGATCAGGGTGGGCTGCCGGATCAGTGGCAGGGCCGGGAGGCTGGACCAGCCGAAGCCGGCAAGGAGCTGGAGGTAGTAGCCGGCTCCGGGCCCGAGGCGCTCCTGCTCGTACACCACATGCCGCACCTCGCCGGGCTGCTGGCGCATCCGGCCGCCGTACAGCTCGGGCGCGATGGCCTTGGCGTATGCCGGGTCGCGGTAGCGCCGGGGCGTGAGCATCGTGCGGAGCACGCTGAAGCGAGCGGGCACCATGAGCATTCCGGTTCCGGTGCTGACCAGCACCAGTCGTCGGCAGCGACGTGGGAACTGGAACGCCAGCTGCTGGGCCAGGCCGCCACCCCAGGAGATGCCGAGGGCGTCGAACCGGTCGTAGCCGAGCCGGTCGAGCAGCGTCCCGACGAAGCACGCCAACAGTGGGAAGTTGTACGCCACCTTCGGCATCGGGGAACCACCCACGCCGGGTACGTCGAAGCGGACGACCTCGATCCGGGGGTCGACCTGGTCGACGAACGGCTGGAGCAGGTCCAGGCTGGCGCCGATGCCGTTGCAGAGCACCAGCGGCGGACCGGGTGCGGTGCCCGGGCGGACGGCGACCCGGACGTCGTGGCCGAGGAGCCGGACCCGTCGCAGCTGGGTCACTTGTCGAAGACGTACGTGCCGGGGGCGTCCGCCAGCACGGCCAGTCGGTGCGACCCGAGCTCCTTGGGCGAACGACGGAGCTGCCCGGAGCGCTCGTCGAGCCAGAGCCCGAGGTCGGTCCACCACGTGCCCTGGTGGAGGTCCGAGCCCTTGAGCCAGACCTTGGCGTCGGAGGTCAGGTCGTCGTTCGTGTGATAGGACGCCTTGGGGTTGCCTGGCGGGTTGACCAGGGCGGCGATGTGGCCACTGGACGACAGCACGAAGCGGGTCGTGCCGCCGAAGAGCTGGGCGCTGCGGTAGCAGTTCTCCCAGGGGGTGATGTGGTCGGTGATGCCGGCCGCCACGTAGGTGTCGACCGTGATCCTGCCGAGGTCGATCGGCACGCCGAGGACGGTCAGGGCGCCGGGCCGGGTCAGCGAGTTCTCCATCGCCAGGTCGACGAAGTCGGCGTGCAGTGCGGCGGTCATCCGGGTGGTGTCGGAGTTCCAGAACAGGATGTCGAACGCCGGGGGTCGCCTGCCGAGCAGGTAGTTGTTCACCCAGTAGTTCCAAATCAGGTCGCCCGGCCGGAGCCACGCGAAGACCTCGGCCAACGTCCGCCCGTCGAGGTACCCCTGACGCGCCGACCTCGCCTTGGCCCGGCTCGCCAACCGCTCGTCCGCGAGGGCGGACATCGTCCCGGCGTCGTGGTTGTCGATGACCGTCACGGCCAGGCAGAGCGCGGCCAGCCGGTCCTGCCGGCCGATGCCGCTCAGGTAGGCCGCGGTGATGCTCGCGAGGATGCCGCCGGAGCAGACACCGCCAAGGACCGTCCGCGAGCTGCCCGTGATCTCCTCCACGGCCTCCAGGGCGTCGAGGACGGCACGGACGTAGGTGTCGAGGTCCCAGGTGGCGTGCCGCGAGTCCGGGTTGCGCCAGGAGATGACGAACATCTGCCTGCCCTGCTGGACGCCGAACTCGACGAGGCTCCGCTCCGGGGCGAGGTCCAGTGCGTAGAACTTGTTGATCGTAGGCGGGATCACCAGCGCCGGCACGTCATAGACCTCGTCGGTCTGGGGCGCGTACTGGATCAGCTCCAGCACCGCGGTGCGGAGGACGACCGCACCGGGCGTCGCGGCGATGTTGTCGCCCAGGACGAAGCCGCTGCCGTCGACCATCTCCGGCACGCGGGGGGCCGAGGCCAGATCCTTGACCAGCTGCCTGCCCCCGCGGACCAGGCTGAGCCCCGCCGTGTCGATGACCGCCTTGGTCGAGACCGGGTTGACCAGCGGGACGTTGCTGGGGGCAACCGCCTCGGCGACGTTCTCCACGAAGAACCGCACGCGCTCGCGGTCGCGCGGGGCGAGGTCAGCCTCGACCACCAGCTGCTCGGCGGTGTGGCTGCCGGCAAGGTAGAGCTGGACCAGACGCTTCAGCAACGGGTTCTCGGTCCAGGCGACATCGGTGAACCGGCGGTCCCCGCGGTGCGGCGCCACGGTGGAGGTGCCGGTCAGGATCCGTCCTGCCTCGGCGCCCAGCTCGCCCAGCCGTCGAGCGGTGGTCTCCGGGTTGCACGCGAGGGAGATCGCCCACTTCGCCGTAGACATGTCCGGGAGGAAGCGGTGCAGCGGACCGAGGGCGGCATCGACGAGAAGCACGTCGAGGGGCGCGGCGCTTTCCGCGAGCCCGGTGGTCGTGGTGGCAGTGGTCATCGAAGGGTCTCCTGGGGGTCTCACGTTGCGACAGTCGGGGGTCGTGGCTCGACGATGGGCCACCACTCGACTGAAGGATACTTCTAGAGTGACGATTTCGTCAGTAACCTTCACCACAGCAGCACCGGAGTGGAGAGAGCCGCGGCGCGGGAGACGGGCAGGAAAGCTGGGCCGGCCGTCAAGGCGTCGTCGCCGGCGGCATACCTCGTTCCGTATGCGGCATGTCGGGCTTGAGTGCGCCAGCCCTCCGAGAGGAGCCGCCCAGGAAAGGCAGAACGATCCGTCAGGCCGCTGAGCCGTTGCGGGGGGCCACGTCGATGTCGGGCAGCGGCTGCGAGCAGATCCGTTGCGCCCGTCGCCGCGGTACTCCGAACATCCGCAGCAGGTCCTCGGTCACCCGGTCGGTGGTCTCCTCCACGTCGCGGTCCGGCTGGTCGTGCAGGAGCTGGCCGAGGGCGAGCAGCACTCCGGCAGCCATCGTGACGGCGACGTCGAGGTCCTCGACGTCGAAGCGGCCGGCATCCACGGCGGCCGCGATGTCCCGCCGGGCGCGTGGCGCCAGACCGCTGTCGGCGCTGAGCAGCCGAAGTACGTTGTTGAGAAGGACCCGGCTCAGCTCAGGCTCCCTCCGGTAAAGCCGCCCGGTGAGCCGGTAGCTGCAGGCGAACACCTCCACCGGGTCCTCGATGTCGGCCGTCAGCTTGTCGAGCAGCTGGCCGTAGGCGTCCATGACGTCCTCGACGGCGGCCTCGAACAGCTGCTCCTTGGTCTCGAAGTGGTTGTAGAAGGAGCCCATTCCCACGTCAGCGGCCTGGGTGATCTCCATGATCGGCGCGTTCGTCCGGCCCTCGGCGATGAGCGTCTGCGCGGCCCGGATGAGTGCCGCTCGGGTCTGCGCCTTGCGACGCTCCAGTCGGTTGGTCTGCTGCGTTGGTGCGTTGCTCATGGCCGCTCCTGGGCGTCTCCGTCTCGGGTTGTCTGTGTCCATCCTAGCGCGGCCCAGTCAGTAATGACGATTCATTCAGAACCCTCTTGACTGAGGATGCGCTCATGAGTGACGATTACGTCAGTAGATCAACTGAGGAGCAGCAATGACCAGTCACCATGGGACTCACAGCGACCTGCACAGCGAGCAGGGTGCGCACCCCGCCGAGCACCCCGGACGCGCCAAGAACCCTGTCATCAAGGTCCTCGACCTGGCCTGGCTCGAGTTCGTCAAGCCCGACCTGGCCGCCTCGGAGCGCTTCGCCCACGCGTTCGGGTTCACGACCGTGAGCCGTACGCCGGACGAGCTACAGCTGCGTGGGACCGACCCCGGCGCCCCGTGCGTGATCGTCCGCCGCGGACCACGCTCGCGATATCTCGGTGCGGCCTTCCGGGCCGCGGAGACCGCCGACCTGGTGCGGCTGGCCGGGGCCACCGGCACGAACGTCGAAACGTTGCCGGAGAGCCTGGGCGGGCTCACCGTGGACCTGAGGGACCCGAGTGGGGTCATGGTCCGGGTCGTCGCCGACACCCACGAGCTGGCAGCCCTACCGCCCCAGCCGACGACGGAGTTCAACTTCGGGCACGACGTGCGGCGCGCCAACACCACGCAGCGCCCGCCGCGTGAGCCCGCCAAGATCCAGCGACTGGGCCACGTCGTGCTGCAGACCACCAGGTACATCGAGACCCTGAACTGGTACCTGGAGCACCTCGGTCTCATCGTCAGCGACTTCAAGTACTACCAGGGGCAACGCGAGCGCGGCCCCACGATGAGCTTCATCCGCTGTGACCGCGGCACGACTCCGACCGACCACCACACGCTGGCGATGATGCTCGGTCCCAGCGACCGGTACGTCCACTCGGCGTACCAGGTCGGAGACCTCGACGCGATGGCCGCCGGCGGGGAGTACCTGCGCCAGCTCGGCTTCAACCGCTCCTGGGGGATCGGCCGGCACATCGAGGGCAGCCAGATCTTCGACTACTGGCGCGACCCCGACGGGCTCCTGGTCGAGCACTTCGCCGACGGTGACCTGTTCGACTCCACCCTGGAGCCTGGCTGGTCGCCGATGACGGCGTCCGGGCTCGCCCAGTGGGGGCCACCAGCCAGCAAGGACTTCCTGGGTCTCACACCGGGACGAGACGCGTTGCACGAGCTGGTGTCGATGGCTCGCTCGCTGCGCGACAACAACGAGTTCGACCTGACCCGCCTTCGCGGCCTTCTGAAAGTGACCAGCTCATGAGCACCACGATCCTTCGTACGCCCGACGCCTGGTGGGTCCAGACTCCTGGCGGCGCCATCCGCATCGAGACCGACGCGACCACCACCGGCGCGCTGCTCGCCGAGCGGGAGACGATCGAGGCCGCCCGGGGTAGCTCGAACGCCGTCGACCCGGCCACCCTCGAGCTGGTGTCTCCGGTGACCACACCCTGCCGGGTCGTCGCGCAGATGACGAACTACACGAGCCATGTCAAGGACGCGGGCCTGAACCCGGACACCATTCTGCTGACGTTCTTTCGCAAGTCGTCCGGCTCGATCAGCGGCCCGTTCACCGACATCATCCGGCCGTCTCACGTGCGGTTTCTGGACTACGAGGTGGAGATCGGACTCGTGATCGGCCGCGAGCTGCCGGTCGGCACACAGGTCACCGCAGACAACTGGACGTCGTTCGTGGCCGGCCTGGTGGTGACCAACGACATCTCGGCCCGAGACCTGCAGCTTCCCAAGACCCAGTTCTTCGAGTCCAAGTCCTACCCGACCTTCACGCCCGTCGGACCGTCGCTCGTGCTGCTCGACGACGACGAGCTGAAGCAGTTCAGCGACCTGCGCTTGCGCCTGTGGGTCAACGGCGAGCTGCGCCAGGACTCGGTGGTCGCCGACGACATGATCTACTCCCCGCTCGAGGCGTTGCAGGCCTTGAGCCGATTCCAGAGGCTCGACGCCGGTGACCTGATCCTGACCGGGACCCCCGAAGGAACCGCACTGAGCGCACCGCCGAAGCCGGTCGAGCTCATCGCCTCGATACTGCCGCCGGCGGTGAAGTGGAAGATGTTCTTCACCAGCCAGGCCCGGAACCCCAAGTACCTCAAGCACGGCGACGTCGTCGAGGTCACGATCGCCACCGAGGACGGCGCCATCGACCTCGGTCGGCAGCGGACCGTGGTGAGGGCCGCCTGATGGGCGACCTGCTCTGGCCCACGTACGACGCGCCGGGCGACCTCGCCGCGATCGAAGCCGTTCCGCTGGCCGACCGCCGCCTGCCGGGCACGACGTACGAGCTCCTCGTCCGGGCCGCGCGCCTCTGGCCGGACCGCGTCGCCCTATCCGTGCTCCGAGACGGCGACCGGTGGGAACAGCCCGCCGAGCGCACCCACGCCGAGCTCCTGATGGACGTGCATCGCTACGCCAACGTGCTGCACACGCTTGGGGTGCGCCGCACCGACGCGGTCGCCCTCCTCGCCCCTAACTGCGACGAGCTCGTCACCGCAACCCTGGCCGCCGAGCTCGCCGGGATCGCCGCGCCGATCAACATCGGGCTCTCCGGCGAGCACATCGCCGAGCTGCTGCGAAGGTCGGGCGCCCGAATCGTCGTGGCCGCCGGTCCCGACCTCGCGCCGCAGGTCTGGGAGACTGCACGGCAGCTCGCCGCCGAAGCCGGAATCGATGCCCTCCTCGCCTTGAGTCCGACGGGCTCGCGCCCGGCAGAGGCAGAGCTGGACTCGATCGACGGCATCCGGGTGGGCCACCTGTCTGCCCTGGCCGAGGAGCATCCGCACGACGCCTTCGCGGGTGAAACGCCCACGGCCACGGACCTCGCGGCGCTCTTTCACACCGGGGGCACGACGGGCACACCGAAGCTCGCCGGGCACACCCACGCCAACGAGGTCAGCGACGCCTGGATGATCGCCGCCCACAGCCTGTTGCACGACGACGCAGTCGTGTTCGCGGCGCTGCCGCTGTTCCACGTCAACGCACTCCTGGTCACCGTTCTGGGCCCGCTGTTCAGAGGCCTGCATGTCGTCTGGGCGGGCCCACAAGGCTACCGGGACCAGGCGCTGTTCTCGCACTTCTGGAAGGTCGTCGAGCGCTACGGGGTCACCACGATGAGCGCTGTGCCCACGGTGTATGCCGTCCTGGCCGGCTGTCCTGTCGACGCCGACATCAGCAGCCTGCGGTTCGCCGTCGTCGGGGCCTCCCCCCTGCCACAGGCGGTCCGGGATGGCTTCGAGTCCGCCACTGGCATCCGGCTGGTCGAGGGCTACGGCCTCACCGAGGCCACCTGCGTCAGCGCCTTGAGCTTTCCCCAACATCCGCGTCCGGGGTCCGTCGGCCAGCGCCTGCCGTACCAGCACGTGAAGGCCGTCCAGGTCACCGACGACGGTGACTGGGTCGACCTGCCCGCCGGTCAGGTCGGCGTGCTCGCCATCGGCGGGCCGAGCGTGTTCCCCGGCTACGTCACTGACCAGAGTCCCGACGGCCCCGTGCTGGACGGGCTGGGCAAGCTGCGCGATGGCTGGCTCGACACCGGAGACCTGGCCCTGGTCGACGCAGACGGCTTCATCCACCTCGCCGGCCGAGCCAAGGACCTGATCATCCGCGGCGGTCACAACATCGACCCGTCGGTCATCGAGAGCGTGCTGATGACACACCCGGCGGTCACGGCCGCGCAGGCAGTGGGCCGTCCGGACCTGCACGCCGGCGAGGTGCCGGTCGCGTTCGTCACCCTTGCCCCGGGCGCCGACGCGACCCCTGACGAGCTGCGTGCCTGGGCCGCCCACCGCGTCCCCGAACAGGCGGCAGCGCCCAAGGCCGTCACCGTGCTGGACGCACTCCCGGTCACCCTCGTGGGCAAACACTTCAAACCCGCCCTACGCGCCGAGGCCACCCGAGAGGCCGTCGCCCACGCGCTCGCGGACTTCGCCTCGGTCACCGGCATCCGAGGAGCCATCGAGGACGGTGCGGTCGTCGCCGTCGTCACCCTGGCCCAGGGCGCCGACCAGACCCCGGTCAGGGAAACACTCGACCGCTTCGCCATCACCTGGAGATTGGAACTGCCATGAACCCCACCACAATCCTTGCCGCCCTGCTCGTCGTCGCCTTCACAGCCTTCGGCACGGCCAAGCTGGCCGCCGTGCCCGCCATGCGCGCCAGGGCCGAACACGTCGGCTTCAGCGTCGCGGCATACCGAAAGATCGGCTTTCTCGAGGTCCTCGGCGTCGTTGGCCTGCTCGTCGGGGCGTTCGTCCCGGTGATCGGCGCCCTGGCCGCTGCGGGACTCCTGATGCTCCTTGCGGGGGCCGTCGTGGCCCACCTGCGCAACGGCGACGGCATACGCGAGGTCGCCCCGGCCATCGTTCTGGGTCTGGTGACCCTGAGCTACCTCTTGCTGGTGGTCGGTGACCTGCGATGAACCGTTCTCGGCGGACCAGCGCCGACCCGATTCCCGTCGTTGTCGTGGGGGGCGGCCCCGTCGGCGTCACCGCCGCCACCCTTCTCGGCCAGTACGGCATCGACTGCCTCGTCCTGGACCGCTGGGACGGCGTCTACCCCCAGCCGCGGGCCGTGCACCTCGACGACGAGATCTACCGGGTCCTGGTACGGCTCGGCATCGCCGAGCAGTTCGCCGCCGTGTCCCGGCCCACCCGAGGGCTGCAGCTTATCGACCGGAACCACCGGGTGTTCGCAGTATTCGACCGGGACGGCGAGAACGGCCGGCACGGGCACCCCCAGGCCAACATGTTCGACCAGCCCGAGCTCGAGCAGCTGATGCGCACCAACCTCCAGGACCAGCCCACCGTCACCCTGCGCGGGAACGTCGAGGTCACCGACGTCGCCCAGGACGGCCAGGGCCGGGTCCAGGTGGACTTCACCGACCGGCTCACCGGCGAGCCCGAGTCCGTGCTGGCCACCTATGTGCTGGGCTGCGACGGGGCCAACAGCGTGGTGCGCACGGCGATCGGCTCGACGATGGAGGACCTCAACTTCGAGCAGCGCTGGCTCGTGATCGACGTTGCCAGCACGGTCGAGCTCGACCAGTGGGAGGGCGTGCACCAGGTCTGCGACCCCGAGCGCGCAGCCACGTACATGCGCATCGGCAACACCCGCTACCGCTGGGAGTTCCGGCTGCTGCCCGGCGAGACCGCTGCTGACTTCGAGTCCATCGAAGCCCTTCAGCCCCTCATTGCACCATGGGTCAAGGGCATCCCCTGCGACCAGCTCGAGCTGGTGCGCGTCGCGGAGTACACCTTCCGGGCTCAGCTGGCAGACCACTGGCGCGACCGCAACGTGTTCCTCCTCGGCGACGCCGCACACCTGACTCCCCCCTTCGTCGGACAGGGGCTGTGCGCGGGACTCCGCGACGCGATGAACCTCAGCTGGAAGATCGCCGGCGTCCTCTCCTCAGACCTGCCCGAGTCGGTGCTCGAGACCTATGAGGTGGAGCGCAAACCGCACGCCCGGGCCCTCATCCAGCTCGCCAAGCTCATCGGGGTCTCCATGACGCAGGGCGGCAGGGCCGGTGACCTGCTCCGCAGGGCCATCGCCCCGCGGCTGCACTGGGTCCCGGGCCTGCGGGCCCGCCTCCTCGACAGCGAGACACCACCGCTGACCCGGTCCGAGCTGGTGGATCGACGCACGATCCGAAAGTCCCTTACTGGGCGGCTGTGCCCGAACGCTGTCCTGGCGGGCGACATCCGCTACGACGACGTGACCCGGGGTGGGTTCGTTCTCGTGACCGGCGTATCGCTCTCGCCCGAGCGGCGGGCGCTGCTGGCGGGCCGCGGGACCGAGGTCCTCGAGGTGGCACCCGGCTCGGCCCTGCACACGTGGCTCGCGGACGGCAAGGCCGCGGCCGCACTGGTACGCCCGGACTCCACGGTAATGCGGGCCGGCCGCGACGTCGCAGCACTCTGCGAAGCAGCACCCACGTTCCGGGTTGCTGAGGAACGCGCCCGCACCGAAACGGCAAGTGGCCACGAGTGACGTGGCATTCTCCAAGCCGATCAGTTCCATCTCTCCCTTCGGGGACTGAGCGGCGTCGGGCAGATGTCACGTTCGGTGAGCCTGCACCCGTTTGGCTCGCGAGGGCCGCCGGAGCGTGTGGCCTCGCATTCGCCATATTGACCGTGTGGGTCTGGACGCGCTGGCCGCGGCTGGTTGCCTTCGACGAGGATTTGGCATCCCGAAGCTACGCGTACACGGCCCACCATGCCTGGGTGCAGGCAAGTGCCACCTGGGTCACCGCACTGGGCAACGGCCTCACCATCGTGGTGCTTACCACCGCCACGTGCATCGCCTGCATGCTCGCCCGCCGGAGGCGGCTGGCGCTCTGGCTCGCTGTGACCGTCGGCGGCAGTGCCCTGCTGAACACAACGATCAAGCTGGGGCTCGAAAGAACGAGGCCACCGACAGCGGCGGCCCTGACGTCAGCGCACGGCTTCTCGTATCCATCGGGGCACACCCAGGCAGCCACGGTCACGTACTCGGCGATCCTCCTCGTGGTGGGCTGGCTGCTCTGTCGACCGGGCCCTCAGTTGCGACTCGCCAGCGCCACGATCGTCGCTATGCTCGTCGCCGCCGTAGGTGCCTCGCGAGTGCTGCTCGGGGCGCGCTGGCCATCGGATGTCCTGGGCGGCTGGCTCCTTGGCAGCGCCTGGGTCGCTGCAGCCACCATCGTCCTGTCCCGCCGACAGATCCGCGTCCCCCGCCACTCGACCAGAACGAGCCCATCGCATCCTTGCTCGGCAGATCCTCAGCGTCCCTTGTGAGGTGGCAACGCGCGGATGAGGTCAAGCCTTTCCCTCGAGCCGCAACGGAGTCGAAACTCTGACGCTCCCGTGCGAGAGATCTATCCCGCCGCCTGAGAGCCCGGAGATGACGCGGGCTGCCGACCGTTGCCCGGGCCGTGCGCCATGCGTGAAAACCGCGTTGCCGTACCCCAGCGGCACGCTCGCCGCCTTCAGGTGCTTGGTATCCCGACGACGCGGCGTATGACGGAGTCGTAGGCGCGGTCGGGCAGAAGAGCGTGCATGGCGATCATGGGTTTGGCGCCGAAGCCGACTGCGTACCGGGTGCGGGGGTGCTTGGCGGTGACAGCCTTGGTGATGGTTCGGCCGATGAGCTCGGGCGGGGAGGAGCGGCGGGCGGTGGACTCGGACACCAGCGAGTCCGCGACGGCGTTGCCCTGGGCCGCGTAGGCGCCTGTTCCGGATACGGCGCGAACCTTTTGCGCGGCGATTGCGCTCCACTCGGTTCGGATGCCGCCGGGTTCGATGACGACGACGTCGATGCCGAAAGGGGCGACCTCCATGCGGACGCAGTCGCTGATCGCTTCCAGGGCGAACTTCGTGGCGTGGTACCAGGCGCCGAGCGGGGTGGTGATCTTGCCGCCCATGGACGTGACGTTGACGATGGTGCCCGAGCCCCGTGCGCGCATGTGTGGCAGCACCTGTTGCATGAGGTGCGCTGCGCCGAAGACGTTGACGTCCATCTGTGCCCGCGCTTCTTGCAGGGGGACGTCCTCGAGTGCGCCGTACGAGCCGTAGCCGGCGTTGTTGACCAGGACGTCGATGCGTCCGTGCTGCTCGATGATGCCGTCCACGACCTGACGCGCCGAGTCCTGGTCGGTGACGTCGAGAGCGAC
Organism: Intrasporangium mesophilum; assembly: GCF_054783095.1. Lineage (NCBI taxonomy): Bacteria > Bacillati > Actinomycetota > Actinomycetes > Micrococcales > Intrasporangiaceae > Intrasporangium > Intrasporangium mesophilum. The sequence goes on from NZ_BAAGRF010000005.1 coordinate 56,872, forward strand.
CGGATGGACACCGGCGTCCGCCAGGTGCGTCATGCGTTCCACACGGCGCGCGGCGGCGTAGACAATGTAGCCAGCGTCGGCGAGCTCTAGTGCGGTGGCCTCGCCGATGCCGGACGAGGCACCGGTAACGAGTGCGACCTTGCCGGTGGTGCTCGGGTTTCCGGCGGTGCTGGGGCTGCTCGTGGTGGGGTCAGACATAGGGGTCTCCGTTTTCGTGAAGGGGTTGGTGTGGCGGGTGCGGTGCGCGCGGGTGGGCCCGGCGCCTATCGGTTCAGACTGATCCGACGATGGCCGTGACTTCCAGGTATTCCTCGATGGCGCCTAGTCCCCAAACCCGGCCGTTGCCGGACTGCTTGTAGCCGCCGGACGGAGCGGTCAGGTCCGGGTAGCCGGTGTTGATGAGAAATTGTCCTGCCCGCAGCCGCACGGCGACGTCGCGGACCTGGTCGCGCTGCCGTGCACGTAGGCGGCGAGGCCGTACGGGCTGTCGTTGGCGATGGTGACGGCCTCGTCGACGGTGTCGTAGCCGATCACCGACATGACCGGCCCGAAGATCTCCTCGCGGGCGATCCGCGGGCTTGAGCACCATGGTGCAGCCCGCGGCCAGAGCCGGGGCGACCTTCTCCGTCATCTGCAAGGCCGGGTAGTTCCACGGGGGATCAGACCGCACGCCGATCGGCTCCTTTCGCAGAACGTACGAGCCGTGGGCCTCCTCGAACGGGTAGGCGGGGACCCCTTCCGTGCCCAGCTGGAGGATTCCGGTGTGCTCGCCGTTCGCGGGGTTGGTCAGGGTGCCTGTCGGGGTGTCGGTGTTGTCCGACCAGGCACCGTCGATGTAGTGCCGAATGACATCGCTCATAGGTTGCTCCTTTCGGTGCGGTCCGCTCGACGCTTCGGCGTCCACGCTAGGAACCCAGACGCTCCTGGCCACTAGCGCAGAGCGCCGATCTACTTGCCGTTCGCGCCAAGTCGCTGGCGGCGCGATCCGCGAGTAGAACGACGCCTCTCGCGAGTGGAGAGCGCCTCAGTGCGACTACCCTTCGTGCCATGGCGGGTGAGCGATTCGATCTGGAGCCGAGCCTCAGGGTCCTTCTGCGCGACCTCGGCATCTCCCCTGCCCGGGTCCTCAAACGGGCCTCGCTGCCGGCCGACCTGTTCAGCCGTCGATCCATCGAGCTCTCGGTGGCGGAGTACTACCGGTTCTGGGAGGCGCTAGACGCCGACAGCGGCTCCGACCGGGATCTGGCGGTCGACATCGGCAATGCCATCTCCGTCGAGCTCTTCTCGCCACCGCTGTTTGCCGCGCTTTGCAGCCCGAACCTCGCCACCGCCGCGCATCGTCTCGCCGCGCACAAGCCGCTGATCGGGCCGGTGCGGATCGAAATCGACGCCACGGATGGGTTGACCATCACCTACCTGTGGCCGGCGGGGTCGGCGCCGCCCGCGCTGCTGGGCACGACTGAGCTCATCTTCTGGGCCGCGCTGGCCCGCATCGCCACCCGCGAGCCGGTCCGACCCGCTCGGGTCACCGTGCCCCGCCTGACGGCCGACCGGATGGGAGTCGAGAACTACCTGGGCAGCCGGCTGCGCAAAGGCACTGGCTACACGATCGCGTTCACGGCCACCGACGCCAGCCGACCCTTCCTCACTGAGAACGACCACATGTGGCGCGTGTTCGCTCCCGACCTGCGCCGCCGCCTCTCCGACCTGCAGGCCGCTGCGACCGTCACCGACAGGGTCCGGGCGGCGCTCCACGAGACGCTGCCGGCGGGTGACCCGTCCATGGACGCGGTCACCACCCAGCTCGCCACCAGCGCCCGCACCCTCCAGCGACAGCTCCACCGGGAGGGCACGTCGTTCCAGGCCGTCCTCGCCACCACCCGGGAAGACCTCGCCCGGCATTACCTGAGCAGCGGCGAGCTGCGCACCTCCGAGATCGCCTACCTCCTCGGGTACGACGACACGAACTCGTTCTACCGAGCCTTCAAGGGCTGGACGGGCACAACTCCGGACACCATCCGGGCCATCGCGGCCACCAGCGTGTAGCACAGCGAACCTCGCACGCTGATTGTTCGTTCGGGACAAGGGCGTCTCCGCCCAACCGCGGCACAGCTCGATGATGGTCAGCGGACGGTACGGCCAAACCCGGGCAACCGGCCGTGTCGACCGCGTATCCGACGACTGTGGCGACCTCAGTCAAAGACCCATGCGGAAACCCTTCCGACGGGGTCGTGGGCACATGTAGAGCAGAGTTGGGCACATCCGGGCACATCCGGAGACGCGTCATGAGGGCTGTGCCCGCCGGTCAGGACACCCGCGGGGGCGCTCGATGATCAGGTGCTCGCCCGGGGTCCACCTCGCCGGGCGCTCATCGCCGGCTCAGCGCGCGATGCCGCGCCTGACGGTCTTGTTCGTGGTGCCGCAGATCGATGCGGCACCACGGGGTAGGTGCCCCCCTGCTGGTAGGCACAGATGATGCTCCTCGGCTCGTCTGGGCGGTCGCGCAGCCAACTGGCTTGGACGCGACGCGTGCCAAATGCGCGTAGTGTGAAGTTACATCCTCGGATCCCGTGAACGGCGGCCCCTATGAGCGGTCTGAGCCTCGGGATCCCCGGGGTCGGCGTTGTCAGGCCAGGAACGCACTTCTGCGCGCTGTACTCGGGCCCGGTCGAGCGCGACCGGCTGCTGTACCCCTTCCTTGACGAGGGGTTGCGGCAAGGCGACAAGTGTCTGTGCCTCATCGACGGTGTCGAGCCGGCACTCGTCCGGGACCGGGCCCTGGGACAGCCCGGCGCGACGTACTCGCGAAGATCAGAGCAACTCGACGTCGAACGCGCATCGGACGCCTACCTCAGCTCGGGGGAGTTCAGCGTCGAAGACATGATGAGCTTCCTAGCAGAGAGCGTGGACGCCGCGACCGGTGACGACTACGACCTTGTCCGAGCCGCCGGTGAGATGTCGTGGGTGCTGCCCGGGCCACCCGCCTGGGAGGACCTGTTCCGCTACGAGTCTGTCCTCAACCAGGCGGTCGAGCAGATGCCCGCCATCCTCATCTTGCTTTTCGACCTGCAGAAGTTCGGTGCCGACATGCTCGTCGAGGTGCTCCATACCCACCCCAAGGTTCTGCTGGACCGGACGGTGATCGACAACCCCCACTACCTGCCGCCCACGGAGTACCCCGCCGCCAGCGTCGCCGCGGCGAACCGTTATCCCCTGATCAGGGTAGGTTCGGCCGGCGAGGTGGGCACGGACCAGGGGTGGGCGTCACTGACCGATGCCGAGCTGCGCGTCGTTGCCGGTGTGGCTCAGGGAGTGTCCAACCGCGGTATCGCCGAGGAGCTCTATCTTTCCCGCCATACCGTGGACGCCCATCTCAAGCACGTCTATCTCAAGCTCGACATTCACTCGCGGGTCCAGCTGACCGTGCTGGCCCTGCAGCACGGCTTCCCCACCGGCTAGCCATAGGCCGGACCAGCCCGTCAAGAAGCACCCCTTCACGGGATGTAGGTGACCTGCGCCCGCGAGAAGCATGGTCAGGACACAAGCTTTCCGGCGAATGGAGTGGTCATGGGCAGGGCAGTCGGCATCGACCTCGGAACGACGAACTCGGTGATCGCGGCGACCGAAGGTGGGCAGCCGCAGGTCATCCCCAACGCGGAGGGCAACCGGACCACGCCGTCCGTGGTCGCGTTCTTGGAGAATGGCGAGCGACTGGTCGGCCAGATGGCCCGGCGCCAGACGATCCTGAACCCGAAGGGGACTATCTACTCCGCGAAGCGCTTCATCGGCCACAAGTACGATGAGGTCAGCAGCGAGATGACCACCGTCTCCTTCGACGTGGTCGCCGGTCCGGACGGCGCGGCGCGCTTCCAGGTCAACGGCAAGCTCTACGCGCCGGAGGAGATCTCGGCGCAGGTACTTCGCAAGCTGGTCGACGACGCCGGGAAGTTCCTCGGCGAGCGGGTCACCGAGGCGGTCATCACCGTTCCGGCGCATTTCAACGACGCGCAGCGTCAGGCCACGAAGGACGCCGGCAAGATCGCCGGGCTCGAGGTCCTTCGGATCATCAACGAGCCGACGGCTGCCGCCCTCGCGTACGGGATGGACAAGCTCGAGAACGAGACGGTGCTGGTCTTCGACCTCGGCGGCGGCACGTTCGACGTCAGCATCCTTACGGTCGGAGACGGCGTGGTCGAGGTTCGATCCACGGCCGGGGACACGCATCTCGGCGGCGACGACTTCGATCGACGCATCGTCGACTACCTGGCCGACGACTTCAAGAAGTCCAACGGCATCGACCTCCGCGAGGACTCCCAAGCACTCCAGCGCCTGTTCGAGGCGGCCGAGAAGGCCAAGGTGGAGCTGTCATCGGTCACCCAGACCGCGGTCAACCTTCCTTTCGTCACCGCTGACGCCTCCGGGCCCAAGCACCTCAACGTCAACCTGATGCGGTCCACCTTCGAGCAGCTCACGGCAGACCTCGTCGACCGCTGCCTCGGTCCGGTGAAGCAGGCGATGGACGACGCCAAGGTCAGCACCGACGACATCGACGAGGTCATCCTCGTGGGCGGGTCTACGAGGATCCCGGCCGTGCAGGCGTTGGTGCGCCGCCTGACCGGTGGCAAGGACCCCAACATGACCGTCAACCCGGACGAGGTCGTGGCCATCGGCGCGGCCGTCCAGGCGGCGATCATCAAGGGCGAGGTCAAGGACGTGCTTCTGCTCGACGTCACGCCCCTGTCGCTGGGGCTGGAGACGATGGGTGGGGTGATGACCAAGGTCATCGAACGCAACACCACCATCCCGGCACGACGGACCGAGATCTTCAGCACCGCGGAGGACAACCAGTCCGCCGTCGACGTCGTCGTGCTTCAGGGGGAGCGGGAGAGAGCGGCCGACAACCGCGTGCTGGCCCGGTTCCGGCTGGAGAACATCCGTCCCGCGCCGCGCGGGGTGCCCCAGATCGAGGTGACCTTCGACATCGACGCCAACGGCATCCTGCACGTCTCGGCGCGCGACAAGGACACCGGTGCCGAGCAGAAGGTGACCATCAGCGAGACCTCCACGCTCAGCCAGGAGGAGGTCGACCGGATGATCAAGGACGCCGAAACTCACCGTGGTGAGGACGCCGCCCTGCGCGAGCGGGTCGATGCCCGCAACGAGCTCGACTCCGTGGCCTACCGGGTGCGCAAGGCCCTCGACGAGGCCGGCGCGTCGGTGGCCGAGCACGACCGTGCTCGTGCCGAGATGTTGGTCGAGGAGGCCAGGCAGGCCGTCGAGGGTGACGAACCCGTGGACCGCCTCCGTGCCCTCACCGGGGAGCTCCACCAGATGGGCCAGGTGCTGAGCGCCGCCGCCCGGGGTGGCGGTGGACCGGCGACCGGGCCGGCAAGCGCCTCCGATGAGATGTCTGACAGCGATGACGACGACGTCATCGACGCCGAGTTCACCTCCCGCTGATGGCCATGTCCGACCACGAGGCACCGACGTCCGAGGCTCCCCCGGACAGGAGACGAAGCGACGAGGTCCCGGCGAATGATGCACCGGAGCACGTCGACGACGCATCCGAGCGCGTCGACCACACGCGTCAGATCGCCGAGCTGGAGGATGCGTGGCGCCGAACAGCTGCCGAGCTGGACAACTTCCGCAAGCGTTGCGCGCGCGACGTGGTCCGTGGCCGCGAGCAGGAGCGGGCGGCCGTGGCCGCCAGCTGGCTGCCCGTCCTGGACAACTTGGAGAGGGCGCTCGAGCACGCGTCGTCCGATCCCGGCTCCGTGGTCGAGGGCGTCCGCGCGGTGCTCGCGCAGGCGGTCGGTGTCCTGGCCGACCTCGGATACCCGCGTCGCGACGACCACGGCCGGGCCTTCGACCCCGCCGTGCACGAGGCGGTCAGCACCGTGTCCGGTGAGGGGCTGACGCCCGGCACGGTGGCTCAGGTCGTGCGCCCCGGCTACGGGCCTGATGACAAGCTCCTGCGTCCGGCGGCGGTCGTGGTGGCCACCAGGGCATCCTGATGGCCAAAGACTTCTACGAGGTCCTCGGAGTCTCGCGCGATGCCGACCCGGACGACATCCAACGCGCCTATCGCAGGTTGGCGCGCCAGAACCACCCGGACGTCAACAAGGACTCCGAGGCCGAGGAGCGGTTCAAGGACATCGCCGAGGCCTACGACGTGCTGTCGGATCCCGAGCTGCGTCGCCGCTACGACGCCTTCGGCGAGGACTTCCGACGCGTCCCTCCCGACACGGACCCGGCCGCTTGGCGACAAGCTCGAACGTACGCCGACGCCGGGGCAGGCGCGCGCGGCCGCTGGTCGTCGGGCGCCGGCCCGTCGAGCGGGTTCGGTGGCGGCCACTTCGGTGACGACGTCGACATCGAGGACCTACTCGGGGGGATCTTCGGCGGCCGGGGGCGCGGCGGGGGCCGGGACGGCTGGGGGCGGGGCCCGGTACCGGGCTCCGACCACGAGGCCGAGGTGGAGGTGTCGGTCGAGGAGGCCTACCACGGCACCGCGCGCAGTTTAACGATCAGCGGCCCCGACGGCCCCCGCACGCTCGACGTCACCATCCCCGCGGGTGTGGTCGACGGCCAGCGGATCCGGCTGCGCGGCCAGGGTGGCCCAGGCAGCGGCTCGGCGGCGGCCGGAGACCTCTATCTGGTGGTTCGGATCGCCGCCCACCCGCGCTATCGGGTCGAGGGTCGCGACGTGCACGCGCTCCTGCCGGTCGCTCCCTGGGAGGCCGCCCTGGGCGCGTCGGTGTCCGTCGACACTCCCGGAGGGGCCGCCACGGTGAAGGTTCCGGCAGGCTCATCCAGTCACCGCCGGTTGCGGCTCAAGGGCCGCGGGCTTCCCAACACACGAGGCAAGCCGGGGAACTTCTACGCCGAGCTTCAGGTTCGCGTGCCCAGGACTCTCACCGACGAGGAGCAACGGCTCTTCGAGGAGCTCGCGAAGGTGTCCAGCTTCGACGCGAGGAGCAGACGATGACCGCGGTCAAGCACTTCGCCCTCGCTCGGCCCTACCGGCTCAGCCTCGACAGCTATGCACAGCTCACCGGTGTACATCCCGAACTCGTACGTCGCCTGGTTGCCCTCGGACTGCTGGAAGTCACCCGCGACGCGCAGGGGCGATTGTGGTTCGACCCCTCCCAGGTGAGGGAGATGGCCAGGATCCAGCGGCTGCGGATGAGCCTGAACCTCAGTTACGCCGCCATCGGCCTGGTCGTCGAGTTGCTCGACCGGATCGCCGAGCTGGAGAGGACGCAACGGCGAATGTCACGACGAGGAGGCGCTCCATGGACATGAACAGACTGACCCAGAAGTCGCAGGAGGCACTGCACGACGCCCAGACCAAGGCGCTGCGCTTCGGCCATGTCGAAGTGGACGGGGAGCACCTGCTACTGGCGCTGCTCGACCAAGGGGAGGGCTTGGTCGCGCCATTGCTCGCCCGGGCGGGGGCGGATCCTGATCGGCTCCGCGAGGACCTGGAGGCCGAGCTCAGCCGCCGCCCGCGGGTCAGCGGGCCCGGCGTGACGCCCGGACAGGTGCACATCACCCAGCGGTTCTCGCGGCTGCTCGACGCGGCCGACCGCGAGGCCCGCAGGCTCAAGGACGAATACGTCTCGGTCGAGCACCTCGTGATTGCCCTGGTGGAGGAGGGCTCGGGCTCGGCGGCCGGGCGGCTCCTCCACGCGCAGGGCCTGACCCGCGATACCTTCCTGGCCGCGCTGACCGAGGTGCGCGGTCACCAGCGGGTGACGTCGGCGACCCCCGAAGGGACCTACGAGGCGCTGGACAAGTACGGCCGCGACCTCGTCGCGGCAGCGGCGGGCGGCAAGCTCGAGCCGGTGATCGGCCGGGACTCGGAGATCCGTCGGACCATCCAGATCCTGTCGCGCAAGAGCAAGAACAACCCGGTACTCATCGGCGAGCCCGGGGTCGGGAAGACAGCGATCGTCGAGGGTCTGGCCCAGCGGATCGCCGACGGGGACGTGCCGGAGGGCTTGCGTGACAAGACCGTCTTCGCCTTGGACATGGGGGCCCTCATCGCCGGAGCGAAGTACCGCGGCGAGTTCGAGGAGCGGCTGAAGGCCGTGCTCAACGAGGTGCAGAGCGCCGAGGGCCGCATCCTGCTGTTCGTCGACGAGCTGCACACCGTCGTCGGCGCCGGCGCCGCCGAGGGTGCGATGGACGCCGGCAACATGCTCAAGCCGCTGCTCGCCCGCGGCGAGCTACACATGATCGGCGCGACCACCCTCGATGAGTACCGCACGCACATCGAAAGGGACGCAGCCCTCGAGCGCCGGTTCCAGCCGGTGCTCGTCGACGAGCCCGACGAAGAGGACGCCCTGTCGATCCTGCGTGGGCTCCGCGAGCGGCTCGAAGTCTTCCACGGCGTGAAGATCCACGACGGCGCCCTGGTGGCGGCGGTGACGCTGAGCCACCGCTACATCTCCGACCGCTTCCTGCCCGACAAGGCCATCGACCTCGTCGACGAGGCCTGTGCGATGCTGCGCACCGAGATCGACTCGATGCCCGCGGAGCTCGACGAGCTCACCAGGCGCGTCACCCGGATGGAGATCGAGGAGGCGGCACTCTCGCACGAGGAGGACGCCTCGAGCAAGGCCCGCCTCGAGGAGCTGCGCAAGGAGCTGGCGGACGCGCGGGCCGAGGCCGATGCCCTGCGCGCGCAGTGGGAGGCCGAACGGTCGGCGCTGCGGGAGGTGCGGTCCCTACGCCAGGAGCTGGAACAGGTACGGCTGGAGAGCGAGCGGGCCGAGCGCGAGTACGACCTCAACCGAGCGGCGTCCCTGCGACACGGCCAGCTGCCGGAGATCCAGCGGCGACTGGAGGCGGCCGAGTCCCGGCTCGCCGGCAAGCAGGGCGGCCGCCGGCTGCTGCGTGAGGTCGTGACCGCCGACGAGATCGCCGACATCGTCTCGCGGTGGACCGGGATCCCGGTCACGCGCCTGCAGGAAGGGGAGCGCGACAAGCTGCTCCGCCTCGACGAGGTGCTCCACGAACGCGTCATCGGCCAGGACGAGGCGGTCCAGCTGGTGGCCGACGCCGTCGTTCGGGCCCGCTCAGGCATCAAGAACCCCCAACGCCCCATCGGGTCGTTTATCTTCCTCGGCCCCACCGGCGTCGGCAAGACCGAACTGGCCAAGACGCTGGCCGCCGCCCTGTTCGACACCGAGGAGAACATGATCCGGATCGACATGAGCGAGTACCAGGAGCGGCACACCGTCAGCAGGCTGGTCGGGGCACCTCCCGGCTACGTCGGCTACGAGGAGGGCGGTCAGCTCACCGAGGCTGTGCGCCGTAAGCCCTATGCGGTGGTCCTGCTCGACGAGATCGAGAAAGCCCACGTCGACGTCTTCAACACGCTGCTCCAGGTGCTCGACGACGGACGCTTGACCGACTCCCACGGCCGCACCGTCGACTTCCGCAACACCGTGCTGATCATGACCTCCAACATCGGCTCGGAATACCTCCTCGAGGGGGTCACCGCAGGTGGCGAGGTCAAGGACGAGGCGCGCTCGATGGTGATGCGCACCTTGCAGTCGCACTTCCGCCCGGAGTTCCTCAACCGCGTCGATGAGATCGTGATGTTCAAGCCGCTGACCCTCGCCGAGATCGAGCGCATCGTCGACCTCCAGCTCGAAGAGCTGCGCGAGCGGCTGGCCGACATGCGGATCACCCTCGACGTCACGGCCGAGGCGCGCCGCTTCATCGCGGACCAAGGATTCGACCCGGCGTACGGCGCCCGCCCGCTGCGGCGGTACATCTCCCGCGAGGTGGAGACCCAGGTCGGCCGGGCGCTGCTGCGCGGCGACGCGGCTGACGGTGGCACGATCTCGGTCGACGTCGTCGACGGGGAGCTCACGATCACCGCGGCCGGCAACCCGTCAGAGGGACGGGCAGTGGCATGACCGCGACCACGGAGAAGTCGACGAAGATCGCATGCGGCAACTGCGGAGCCATGAACCGTATTCCGGCGGTCGCCAAGGGCATGCCGCGCTGCGGGAAGTGCCGCACTCCGCTGCGCTGGGTGGTGGACGCGAACGACGACGAGTTCCACGCCGTCGCCGACGAGTCGAGCCTGCCCGTGCTGGTCGACGTGTGGGCTCCGTGGTGCGGGCCCTGCCGGATGGTGAGCCCAGCCCTGGAGAAGCTGGCCGGGGAGCTAGCCGGCAAGCTCAAGCTGGTCAAGGTCAACGCCGACGACAACCCACAGGTGAGCCAGCGGTTCGAGGTCCAGTCGATCCCGACGCTGGTCCTCCTCGACCACGGCAAGGTGGTCGACAAAAAGATTGGCGCCCTTCCAGAGCACCAGCTGCGCTCATGGCTCGAGTCCAAGCTCCCGACGGGGGCGTGATGACTGCCAACCCGGCGCGCGTCGGCGCCGACCCGCACCTCGAAATCATCCGGCCCGTACCGCCACCCGCCCGGCGCGCGTGCGCGGAGTGCGTGCAGCTTGGCACCCCATGGGTCCACCTTCGCCAGTGCCTGACCTGTGGCCAGGTCGGCTGCTGCGACTCCTCACCGATGCGACACGCGCGCGCTCACGCCGCCACGACGGGCCACGTCATCGTGCGTTCGATCGAGCCCGGGGAGAACTGGAGATGGTGCTATGCCGACGAGCAGTTCGTCTGAGCTCGAGCTCGCGGACCTACCCGAGACACCCGACTCTACCGGCGCCTACCCCCGCATCACCGACGAGCAGATCATGCTGCTGGCGCTGTACGGCGAGCGGAAAGCGTTGACCAAGGGCACCAAGCTGTTCCGCGAGGGTGACCGCGACTGCGGCCTGTTCGTCGTGCTGGACGGCAGGGTCCGGGTGGTCCAGGAGGTCAGCCCCGAGGGAGAGTCACGAGTGCTCGCCGTCCACGGCCGGGGTCGCTTCGTGGGCGATCTGTCCATGCTGACCGGCCAAGCCGTCTACGTCACCGCCGTCGCCCAGACCGACGTGGAGGTCCTCGAAGTGGTCTACGACCGGCTCAAGGAGGCGGTCACCCAGGATCAGGCGCTCGGAGATCTGATCCTGCGGGCCTTCATCCTCCGACGCAACATTCACGCCGACCTCGGCGTCGGCCTCCGCATCATCGGCTCCCGCTACTCAGCCGACACCCGCCGGCTGAGGGACTTCGCGAGCCGCAATCGCATCCCGTGCCGCTGGGAGGACGTGGAGGAGGATCCGGAGGCAGAGGCCACCTTGCGGGCGTTCGACATCCCACCCGACCAGACGCCCGTCGTGATCTTGAAAGGGCAGACGATCCTGCGAAACCCCACCATCGCAGAGCTGGCCGAGCTCCTCGGCCTGCGAGCGGCGCCGAGCCGGGCGGCATATGACCTGGTCGTGGTCGGCGCAGGCCCGGGCGGACTGGCCGCGGCGGTCTACGCCGCCTCCGAAGGGCTCTCGACAGTGGTGCTGGACGCGCTCGCCACGGGCGGCCAGGCGGCCACGTCGTCCCAGATAGAGAACTACCTGGGGTTCCCCGCCGGCGTCACCGGCGCCGAGCTGGCCGACCGCGCCGTGGTCCAGGCCCGAAAGTTCGGCGCCGTCTTCAACATCCCCGGCGAGGCAACATCCCTCACCCAGGCCGACGGTTACCACGTGGTGGGGCTGGCAGAGGAGGACGCCCTGATCGCACACGCCGTGGTCATCGCCACCGGCGTGCGCTACCGACGTCTCGACATCCCGGGTACGGACCGCCTCGAGGGCAGCAGCGTCTACTACGCCGCCACGGAGTTCGAGGCCCGGCTGTGCCGACAGGACCCCGTCACCGTCGTGGGCGGCGGCAACTCCGCAGGCCAAGCGGCCTGCTTCCTGGCCCGACAGTCGCCAGTGGTCAACCTGGTCATCCGACACGACGACCTGGGGAGGGACATGTCCCGCTACCTGGCCGACCGCGTCGTGCGGTCACCACGCATCAAGGTGTGGCGCAACAGCGAGGTGTGCGAGCTCATCGGGGACGAAGCGCTCCACGAGGTGCGGCTGCACCACCTCCACACTGATGAGGAGCACCGCGTCGCGACGACAGCCCTGTTCGTGATGATCGGTGCGGCCCCCCACACCAGCTGGCTCCAGGAGGAGATCCCGCTGGACGCGAAGGGCTTCGTGCTCACCGGACCCGCCCCCGACTGCCACGACGGCATGTTCGAGACCCGCCGCCCGGGCGTGTTCGCCGTGGGCGACGTACGCAGTGGCTCGGTCAAGCGGGTCGCCTCCGCCGTCGGTGAGGGCTCGGTCGCGATCCGCCAGGTCCACGAGTTCCTGGAAGCCGAGGGCCGCCGGTGAGCTCGCGCCTTCGGCCCCATCGCGCTACCTGGGCACGAAATGGGCACAGGAGTTCTTTGGCCGATGGCCACGACCGGGTCGAGTTGATGCGGTTCGTGCGGCTGGCGCGGCCGCGACGATGGCGCATGCAGGACGCAAACCGCTCGTAATGAATAGGTCATCGGTTCGATTCCGATAGGCGGCTCCACGTCGAAACGGCCCCTCACCTGCGCAGACAGGTGAGGGGCCGTTTCTGTTGGGTGGGCATCTGAGGGCCAAGGTAGGCCATTGGGTATGCCGTTCGGCGACATGACTCGCACCGACCTGCGTCTCGGTAGGTGAGGGCAGTGGCGCACAGCGGTGTACTCCCTCGGTCCAGCCAGTCGACGGTGACCGGTCACCTGGGTCTGACAACCGATTGGAGTGCCTGTGGGTCATCGTCGAGTGTTGTCCTTTGGTAGTGGTCCGAACAGCCGTGCTCGCGGCATCGCCGCGTTGCTGGTCCTGGCTGCCGCGATGGTGTTGGGGCCGTCGCTGCCGGCGACGGCGTACAACCCGGTGGGTGCCAAGGACTACGCGAACACCTACGCGCTGTCTCGGAACCTGTCATATCCGAACTTTGCCGGGACGGATTGCGCGAACTTTGTGTCCCAGGCGGTTCACGCCGGCGGATACAGCTTCGTCGGTAGCAGCAACCCGAGCAGCCTGTACGAGTGGTGGATCCACGGCAACTGGTATGGCACCTGGGACTACGCCACGACCTGGTCCGTGGCCCCGAGGCTCCGGTACTTCTTCATCTACGACGTGCCGGGCGGTATCTCGTACGGCACCGCGCCAGGGAGCTCCACGAACTACTGGACTCCCGACCAGATCGTCACCGGGGATGTCCTGTTCTACGACTGGGGCCAGGGCGAGGGCATCAGCCACACGGCCATCCAGGTCGGCTGGGGTGACGACCCAAACAGCACGATCAACGGCAACTTCGTCGACGCGCATGCCACCGACCGCTACCACGCGTTCTGGTCGCTGCGGCCCTACAACAAGTACTTCGCACAGACGACCGTCTACTTCATGCATATCGCGGCGAACAACTACTGACAGGTGATCCAGATGAGCCTCAACAAGGCCCTGACCACGGGTGTCCTGGTGGTCCTGATCGGCGCCGGAGCCGCCGTCTACATCCAGTCCTCCGCAAACGGGACCGGGGTCACCGCCGCTGCGCAGGACAGCGCGAACGCGGGGCAGGAGGGCCGTGTCCAGGCCGTCGCTCGCAGGGTCCTGATCGACCACTGGCAGATCGGCATGCCTGATGCTGTCCTCGGGGCGGACCTGGGGAAGCTCAGCCCCAACGGCAGGCCCGTGAGTGCCCCCAGCGCTATCTCGCGACCGGCGGCTCTCGCACCCGCCTCGCAGGCCGCGGCGGCCGCATCGCGCACGCGGGCCAACTTTGCCATGGACCTCGCTCACGCCAAGCCCGACTTCGCTGCCCGCGAAGAGCTCGCCCTCAAGAACGTCACCGCGGCCCTGGCGGATCCTCGACAGCGCCTGCTCGGATCCGGCGTCTCGAAGATGACATTCTCGCGGACGATGATCTCGGGCGACCATGCCACTGTCGAGGGGACCATGACGTCGTGGTCCCGGTTCCAGCTCCAGAACTCTGACGGGTCATGGATCGAGTCGAGCCCGGCGGGCGACGACCAGTTCACCGTCGAGCTTGAGCAGGTGGGCGGGAAGTGGTTCGTCACCAACTATGTTGGCCATCCAGTCGACGGGTCCATGCCATAGCCCGCGGACTGCTCGCCCTGGCGGCGCTGCTGACCGTTACCGGCTGCACCGCCCCAGCGTCGGGCCTCGACAACACCGGACCCGACTGGATCGCAGCACGAGTGCGCGAGCTGTCGGGCCGCCCGGCTGACCGCGCGTGCGACTTGACGACGAAACAAACGGTCGAGTTCGGGGTGCAGGCCATCATGACCGCGAGCGGATCTGGATACGTCTTCCAGCCCTCGAGCGTCGGCTCGCTGACCCTGAAGTACGGCGACGGCCACAACCAAGCCTCCGCCCGTGCAGGCAGTCGCTGGTACCAGTCCGATTCGGGGATTCACAAGTGGCGGCTCGCGCCGGCCCCGCGGGCTGGGGGCATCCCGGGCCAGCTTGCGGCACCGGGCACCGACCCGACGCTGATCGCGGACATCTACCGCGCGCTGGCGGACCTCACGCCCGAGAGAAAGCCACGCATCGCCACCGTGCTCCTCGGCGACGGAACCAGAGGCCGTCTCTACGACGTGACCCTCAGCACCGACCACATCGCTGAGCGCTCGCCCATCAACGCGGCGCTCTGGCGTGCCTACAAGCTGTACGGGCTTGCATCCATCGCCGTCTCCGTGACGGAACCTCCCCCCGGTCAACCGATCGTCATCGAGCTCAAGCTCCCTGTCGTCGACCCCGCCAGCATCCGTATCGGACCAAAGGACAACGCGAGCTCACTCCGCGTGGACATCCAGGCATCCTGCAGCTGGATCCCCAGATCACCAAGCCAGGAGACCCCACCCCACATCGCGGGAGATACCTCCACATGACAACCAATCCCGGCTCGGCATCGAGCCCGCGGTCGACCTGGCGGCGGGCCGACTTCGTCGTGTTGGGGTTGCTCGTGGCCGGTGTGGCGGCATACCTGTTAATCGGGTGCTCGCTTTGCACCTTCTCGGCCGAGATGAGGAGGCCATCACGCTCGGGGAACTGGCAGCCGACGCGCAGGGACCTGCCAGCGCGTGGCAGTGGAGCCACGGTGACGGTGACTTGACCCTTACGGAGTTGGTCAATCCCGCGGACCACTTGGCTGAGCTCCTGGCCCATATCCGGTCGGGCGTGCGGTGGGTCTCCTGCGACCGGACATCTCCCGAGATGCCCTCGGCTCCTTGAGTTGGAAGAGCTCCTCGCAGGTGATGACGCGCTCTCTCGGGAGCGCGCGGCGGGCAGCCCTTCCGGAGGCGCTGTATGCCCGGGACTCACGTGGATCTCTTTCCGGAGGACCGCTTCACCTCGCGGCACAAGGGCAGGCGGCCCGCGGTTGCGTGTTGTGAGTGGGGTGTCAACGAGCTTGTGGTGCCCTTTCGGGGAGCCGCTGGCACCTACGACAAGCTGCACCAGATGAGCAACGACGTCAGGTATCAGTCCGGGCTGCGTGCCTCGGTCGACCAGGCCGTCGAGCTGTGGGGGAAGTTCGACCGTCTGTGCCAGGACGGCGTCTTGACGGCTGACCCTGAAGGCCCAGGGTTCGAGTCGCACGAGGGGCCACGACTTCCCTGAAAAGGGAAGCCGCCCCGTCTCCCATGTGACAGACGGGGCGGTTGCCCTTGGGCGCTCGTCAGCCAGGCCGCGTCATGACGGAGGGTTGCAGGCGCACATCCGGATGTCGGGAGCGAGGGTGAGGTGTCCGGGACCGCCAGGGTCGGTGAGGCTGAGCCAGAAGGCTGGCACCCGCTGCGCGGCGTCCTTCGGTCCGGCCATGCGGATCTGGGCCATGACTTCCACGCGCTGACCTGGCTTGATCACATACCCCGCGAGGGACGTCGGCGACAGGTTCCTGTTTGGGAGGAATGCATCTGGCACCGCCCCCTCGGGCAGAACGCGCGTCGTTGTCTGCGTCGTCCATTCCAGCGATGACCCGGGCTGACTCCCGGCCAGCTCGAGTCCGGTGAGGGTGGCGGGCGTGCCGCACGGATTCTCCAGGGTCGTGTAGCCGACCCACCACATCGATCCTGGTGGGCCTGCGGCATACCTGGTGATCGTCCCGGATGGTGGCAGGCTGGTGAGAAGGCACGGTGTGGTCGCGGATGGTGTCGGTCTGCTCGGGGTGTGCAGGCTGGTTGATGCCTGATAGGTGGTGCAGCCGGGCAGGGTCCCCAGCACGGCCGCAAGGAGCGCGACCGCGGTCAGGACGCTCCTGGACGGCGTGGTGGCTACTCTCCGACGCACGACGAGCGCCAGCTGCTGTACCCGTAGGGGTACAGGTCCCGGAAGATGCAGTAGTCCAGGTTCGTCGTGGCAGCTCGTGGAAGGTACGAGTAGAAGGTGGTGGAGGTTGTCGTGCAGTTGGGCTGGTCCACGTACTTGATCGTCGAGACGCGGTCGTCACTGTGCAGGACAGCCATGAGCCCGGTCTTGCCTGCCGGGATGGCCGTGTCGTATCCCCATGCCTTGGACGATGACGTGGTGTACGAGTAGTTGACGCTGAATGTGGTCTCGGCCTTGGCGATGATGACCCCCGCCTCGACCGACACAGCCGCGCCGGCGGAGAAGGTCTGCGACGCCGTCGAGGTCTCGGTGTAGTGGATCGTCGTGGGACCCGCGGCCTGATAGGACGTTTCTGAGGTCCCTTTGAACCCTCTAGATTTGCTCGGGGTCGAGTAGTACGTGTCAGTGATGCACGAGTTCGTGCTGGCGTGTGCCTGTGAGGCCTCGAGCAGGGGTGCGGTCGCGAGCGCGAGCAGTAAGGCAAAGAGCGTCCTGGCAGTGCGTCGCGACCTGCGGCGATCGGATCGTTCCTTCGTCAACTTATGCCCCTTTGCATGAGTAGTCCACATCTGTGGAGCCTCGTCTGTGACGACGCGCGAACGTCACAACAATGTCGCAGAGGTGCGTGGTTACGGCGTGATCGGCCCCGTCCGTCCAGGGAGGACGGGCGGGGCTCTTGATCTCTTTGGCTCGGTTGCCGTCCCAAAAGCCGACGATGCTGGGCAGGGATCAGGCGACGCGGCGTCGGATGGCCGCGAGCAGACGCTTGGCTCAACCCGTGCGCCGCGCGGCCTTCGCGTCACCGCGGTGCAAGCTCGGCCCGGCCACGAGCTCGTGCTGCTCATCGACGTGCTGGTCGAGGCGACCGGCAACCGCGAACCACAGCGGTGGAGGCTGGGATACGAGGTGCCGACAGCGGACCTGACACTGCTCGACAGGTACTCGTTCATCCTGACCGTGCGCGCCAACATCGAGGAGTGGTGGGACACCGGACACGGCCCGATGCCAGGCCTGTCCATAGAGCGGATGGCCTGACCTCGAGGCCACTCCTAGGGCACAGCCCGGCGTAATGCCCGGCGCCCGCGCCCGTCTCACATAGTGCCGCGCATGGTTCACACCGCTGTGCGCGGTCGGCAGGGAGGTCTCGAGCCCGCGCTGCGCACCAGGCGCAGGCTCGGGACTCACACTATGCAGCGCGCAAACCGCTCGTGATGAATAGGTCGTCGGTTCGATTCCGACAGGCGGCTCAACGCCGAACGGCCCCTCACCTGCACAGACAGGTGAGGGGCCGTTTCGCATTATCTCCGTCGAAGATGCGAGGGGAGCCATTGGGGGGAGCCATTCGGGCGACATGACCCGCACGGACCTGCGTCTCGGTAGGCGAGGGCAGCGCCGCCCAACAGCGTTCACGTCCTCGGCCCGACCGGTCGACGGCGACCGGCCGCATGGGTCCCGACCACTGTCTTGGAGGGCATGTGAGAGGCGCACATCGATCGTTCAGTCGACTGGGGGTCGCCGGAGTTAGCTCCCTTGGCGCCACGCGTCTGGTTCGGCAGGGGGGTCCGCTGTGAGTCTTGCGCGAAGGACGCTGATCGGATCGGCACTAGCGCTTGGCGCGCCCGCCGTGGGGGAGGGTGGTGCTTTTGCGCGGACCGCAGGCGTTCAGGACTCCGCAGCGGATCTCCTCGATGCTGGCCTGAGCAGAGAGGCGTGGCAGGCCATCCGGGCCTCGCTTCAGGTCTACTTCGATGTGCGCGCGCAAGCTGTGGTGACTGGTGCGGCGCCTTCGGCCAGCCATCGGCGCTTTCCCAAACAGGATGACGTCGCGGGGATCGCGGCGAATGGCAGACATGCGCGGGAGTTGCACGGCGGCTATCGGCGGGCCCGTTCGGCGATGGCCGTTGAGTCGTCGAGCGCGACCGGCAGGTCCGCCGATCTGGTCGTGCGTGAAACCACGTCACTGGCCTTCGCTCGGCCTGGTCGAGGCGTGACGGAGACCCAGTACTTGGCTCGACACGCGGTCAGGGCCGAGACCGTGAACGGCACGTGGACCGTCAAGGACGTTAGCTACCTTCCGGAGAATCCCGCCTCGTTCCCGCTCACGCAGGTGCCGGACGCGGCCATGTTGCGGACCGCTCTCGCGCAGTCGACCGAGCTCGCCGCACAGATCCCCGACGTGTCATCGAACCTCGAGCCGTCCACCTACGCGACCGATGTCCCCAGTCCGTCGAGTGAACAGAAGGCCGACCCTGCCGGCCAGGGCCAGTTCGCGGCCTTGGCCGTGTCGTACAACTACACCGCGATGGTGAACTACGCCAAGTACTGGGGTGTGCCCACGAGATACAACCCCATCTACCCGATCTATCCCGAGGACTGCACCAACTTCGTCTCGCAGGCGCTGTACGCCGGGGGTTGGGCGATGGTGCGTAGCGACTTCTGGCCGGCGAACAGGTCCGACCCGTACAACTGGTTCTGCGACGGCAAGGACTCCACGTCGGCCTCGTACAGCTGGACCGGCGCCAACAACCTGAAGAACTTCATGATCAACAGCGGCCGGGTCAGGTGGCTCAGCAGCATCTGGTCGCTCGGCAACGGCGACTGCCTCGGGTACGACTGGACGAATGACCACTCGGTCGACCACTGGGCGATGTGCACTGGGCACGACAGCGCTGGCAAGCCGCTGATGACCCAACACGTCAAGCACTATGTGAACAAGCCATTGAGCGAGATCGTCAGCGGTCAGAGCTGGGCGTACGTGGCGGCGCGAACCTGAGCGACCCCCGTGGGTCGGCAGGTCCAGGCACCGAGAATGCCGGGACCGGCCAACAACCTTGGCGGCTCGCCACTCGTCCCTATAGATGAGGCACCCCGTACGACGACACCGGCGTAGAAGGAGCGTTGACAGCGTGGCTGCACACGATGCGCAGTTCGTAGAGTTTGTTCAGCGATCCTCGGCGGATCTGCTGCGGTTCGCATGGGGCGTCACTGGCCGACGTGAGACGGCCGAGGATCTCGTGCAGGACGCGTTGCAGCGCGTCTACGTGAAGTGGCGATCGATCGATGACAGCCCGATGGCCTATGCCCGGAAGGCGATCGTGAACCGCCACCTCGATCAGGTCCGGCGTCACAAGCTGATCCGGTTTCTGCCGTTGCCGCAGGGCTTGGCGAACACGCCCGCCCCGACCGAGGCGCCTGACCTGCGTCTCGACGTCCTGGCGGCCCTCGAGCGCCTCCCGGCACGAGAGCGAACCGCGGTCGCGCTGCGCTACATCTGCGACCTGCCCGAGCGAGAAGTCGCGGACCTTCTCGACGTCAGCGTCGGAACTGTCAAGGCGAGCGCCTCCCGGGGCGTTGCGAAGCTTCGCGGCGCGCTCATCGACCGTGAAAGGGTGTGAGTGATGAACGACGAAGACGTCATCCAACTGCTGTCCCGAGTGACCGCGCCGGAGTTCACGCCGGTCTCCCCGGACCGTGCTCTGGCCGCTGCCGTACGACGGAAGCGCATGCGTGCGGGTGGGATCGTGGGCGCCGTCGCTTGCGCTGCGTTCGTCGCTGCCGGCGTGGCTGTAGTCAGGCCGTTCGCGCCAGTGGAGGCTGTTCCAGCAGGGTCCGTTCCTCCTGCCGGGGCAAGCGTCACCGAGGTGGCCGACGCCTATATGCGGGCCTTGACGGCCGAGCAGTGCGAGACCATCCGCGCACTTGCCGTGCCCACGACCCCGACGTGGTGCGGCGACCCCAGGCTCGTCTCGTATCGACGCGACGGTGAGTTGCGCACCCTCCCGGGCCCACCTGGGGGTCAACAGCAGACCTGTGTGCCCTACACGATCGAAACCACGGCATCATCGGATCACTCATTCGACGCGGGGAGTCGGCCGTGGAGCCTGTGCTTCATGCACACAGCGCACGGATGGCGCCTGAGCGATCAGGGCTTCTAGAGGACCGTGGCCCGGGAGTCCTCATCGTACGGCGGCTCGCGATGGCTCAGCTCGACGAGATCACCCAGGCAGACTTCGAGGCCGTCCCCGGCGTCGGCGAGCTCAGCGACGGCGGCTGGCACCGAGCCCAGGCGCTGCTGCTGCGGTGAATGTGCCTGCGTCAAGTAGACCGGCCGACGAGCGACGACCAGCGCGAGGCTAAGGCTGGCGGCTAACAGACCGATACGCCACATCCAGATCGCTACCATCTAAAGCCTATTGACTGGTAGCGATGAGTCGTCTAGTCTGCTTCGTGATGGGAGCTTCACAGGCTGAGGGCCGCGAGCTCCCGCCATCACCCGCAACGACGGTGATCCGCCCGAGGGGCAAGCATGCGAGAACGGTTCGGCAGCAGACCGGCGATCGTCACCCTGATAGCGCTGACCCTGGCCGTGTTCAGCTACGTGACGACCGAGTCGCTGCCGATCGGCCTGCTCCCGGTGATCGCGAATGACCTCGGCACGACCGAGTCAGCCGTCGGGTTCCTGGTCACCGGGTACGGGCTGGTCATCGTGGCCGTGTCCTTGCCCCTCACCCGGATGACGCGCCGCCTACCTCGACGGCGGCTGCTGTGCATCCTGCTCGCGGGCTTCGTCGTCGCGACCTGTGTGTCGGCGGCGGCGTGGAACTACTGGCTGCTCATGGGCGCCAGGATGGTCACCGCACTGAGCCAGGCTCTGTTCTGGTGCGTGGTGACGCCGGCCGCGGCCGGGATGTTCCGAGCCGAGGTGCGCGGCCGGGCCGTGTCGATCCTGTATGCCGGCGTCTCCGTCGCCGCGCTGGCCGGCATACCGGCTGGAACGTGGCTCGGCCAACAGACGAGCTGGAGGATGGCGTTCGTGCTGCTCACCGCGCCGGTCGTGCTCGCGCTCGTCGTGGTCGCAGCCTTCCTGCCCGACACGGCCGCCGGGCACGGCGCAGCGGACCGGGGGAGCGCACCGGACCGAGGCCGATACCTGTCCATCGTTGCCACGACTGCCGTAGCGGTGACGGGCGGATTCACCGCCTTCACCTACATCAGCCCCTTCCTGACCGGCCTGACCGGCTTCGCGACATCGTCGGTCGGTGCACTCCTGCTGGCACGCGGCCTCGCGGGGCTGGCGGCTGTCGTCGTCGTCGGCGTCCTCGTGGACAGCCACGGCTGGCTCACCATGGTTGGGATCACGGGACTGCAGGTCGTTGCGCTTGCGGGGCAGTTCGTCTTCGGCGAGTCCCAGGTCGCGACCGTCATCGCGATCTCTCTAGCGGGCTTCACGCTGGCGGGCCTTCCAGCCGTCCTCGGCTCTCGGGTGCTCCGGCACGCGCCGGGCGCGTCGGACATGGCGAGCGCCGGCACCTCGACCGCGTTCAACATCGGAATCACCGCGGGAGCCTTGTTCGGCGGCATGCTGCTGGCCGGGCCAGGCGTGCGAAGCACGGCGCTCGCTGGAGCCCTGCTCAGCCTCGTGGCGCTTGCACTCGTGCTGGCGGAACCCCTCTTCTCGAGCCAGCGGCTCGCGATGGCCACCGGCCGACCGTCCCGTGCCCGGGGTCGCCCGGATCCCGTGGCCGGATGCTCGGCCAGACACGTGATGCAACCTCCATCTACCTCATAGGCGGTATCATTTCCAGATGCATCCAGACGTTGCCGAGCTGCCGCTCGTCGGCGGCCACGCCGCGCTCGACCTGGTCAACACGCGTGAACGAGGTATGCCGCTCGCCGGAGAGGCGCCCTACGACTACCTGACCGACGCCTCGGCGCTACTGCGCTGGACGATCCGGGCGGGCCTCGTCACAGAGCAGGACGCTGACCGTGTTCGTGAGGCCTGGCGCGACACTCCCGCGGCCGCATACGCGGGTCTCGCCGCCGTGCTCGACCTCCGCGAGAGACTTCACCGCGTTCTGCTCGCGTTGATCCCGCCCACGCACGCGGGGACACCCGGCGATCCCGACGGCACCGCGGCGGGCGACCCGATCGCTGCCCAGGCCGCCCTGGTCGCGCTGCATGAGCGGTGGTCTGCGGCCGCCACGCGAGCCACGCTGGTGATGGACGAGGGCGACCCCCCAGCGATACGGCTCACCTTTGGCACCGTCCCGGCACTGCTGGTGCCCGACCGGGTCGCTGAGGCCTCGCTCGCCGTACTGCTGACGGGTGACCTGACCCGGCTGCGCTCCTGCCCAGTGCCTGAGGGCGGCTGCGGTTGGCTGTTCCTCGACCAGAGCCGCAACGGTTCCCGCCGCTGGTGCCGCATGGCCGACTGCGGTAACAGCGTGAAGGCCCGGCGACTCACCGAGCGGCGACGCGCCGCACGGGTTGCGCCGTAGTTTCGCGGCGGGCCGAGGACGCGCCGTTTGCTCCAGGCGGGCCCGTTCCGGCACCGACGGTCCCTCCAGCCGGCGCTGTGCTGGCTCACCAGCCGAGCTCGCGCAGGCGCGCGTCGCCGATCCCGAAGTGATGCCCCACCTCGTGAATGACCGTGCGGCGGACCTGCTCCACCACCTCGGAATCGCTGTTGCACAGGGCGCAGATGGCTTGCCGGTAGATCGTGATCCGGTCCGGCAGAGCGCCAGCGTAGAACGGCGACCGACGGGTCAAGGGCACTCCCTGATAGAGCCCCAAGAGTCCCGGCGGACCACCGTCGTGCTGCACGGTGACGGCCACGTTGCTCATGAGTACGCCCAGCTGTTCCGGTATGCCGTCGAGTGCCTCGCTCACCATCACCTCGAATCGCTGTGGATCGACGTCGATCATGCAGCAAGTGTCCGGCCCGAATACCAGAGCGGGCACCACTGACGGTTGCCTGCCGTCGCCCATGCCCTTCACCGAGGTTCGCGCGACCCGCCGGCGACACCGGGAGGCGTCGCGTTACGGGGTGGCCGTCAGGCCGGACAGGTCGGCGGCATACGTCGCCGACTACTTCTCCAGCACCGTCTCGGTGCTCTCTCTCGTGACCGACCCCGACCGATGACTTTCGTGCGGTTCCGCGGTCTTATTGCTGGCAGCCGCATCCAGCGGCGCACCACCACCAACGGGAATCGAGGAAGCATGGCTACGTTCACGACCATCGGTCACGTCGATCGCGCGGGCCTCATGGCATCTGCACCGGGTGTCCGCGATGCGTGACCAGCGTCCTGGCCCGGCTGACGGAGCGGGAATCGAGGTGTCGCCGCCGACTGTCACCCCGGTTCTGGTGGCCGAGCTGCTCGCGGAGGGCGAACGGATGCCGGTCTACGTGCACGTCATCGAGCATCCCGACGCGCGTGTGCTCGTCGATACCGGCATGACGCAGCTGCACCCGGCGGTGGCCGACATGGATCCGCGTCTGATGCCGCTGAGCGCGCGGGCCGACTTCGACCCGACCAGCATCGACGTCGTCATCAACACGCATCTGCACTTTGACCATTGCGGGGGCAACCACCTGTTCGCCGGCAAGCCGATCTACGTCCAGCGCCGAGAGCTCGACGACGCGCGTAGCCAGGACGACTACACGATTCCGGAGTGGGTCGATGCGCCCGGAGTGCAGTACGTACCGGTCGACGGTGCGCTCGAGCTGCTGCCGGGACTTCAGCTCGTCTCGGCGCCGGGCCACACGCCAGGCTCGCAGGTGGTCGTTGTCCAGACGGGCGGAGGTCCCGTTGTCATCGGGGGCGACACGGCGGTCTTCTTCGCCGAGCTCGACGAGCCGCGCACCGAAGGCCAGCGGCTGGTGCGAGCGCTCGACCCCAAGGAGGTCTGGCTCTCGCACGAGCACGAGCCGTGGCGGCCGCACGCCGAACAGGATGGTTGATTCGAGAGGACAATCCCCTCGTGCCCACAAGAGGCGCAGACGGCGCGGCAGAGCCGCGGTCCCCGGCGTCGCTCAGCGCGGCAGCGGGTTCGGGCCGGTCGCGGTGACGAGCCGCTGGGGCACCCAGGCGTCAACGTGATGGAACCCGTCGTCGAACGGGCCGGCATCAAGCTCGACGGACGCTCTGAGTGACAGTCGATAGAACTTCACGTGAGTGAAGTCCTCGAACAAGATGTAGACGGGGTCCGGTGTGCTGTTCGGGCCTTGGAACTGCTGGCCCGTCAGGACGGGCTTGTGGGCCCCGACGAACGCGTCGAAACCGTCACCGACCACGACGCCGAGGTGCTCCAACCCCATCTTGTAGACGCGCTGGTGCACGGGCGGGATGAGCTCGATGAGCGGGACGACTTTGCCGTCAAGGACTTCAAGCGGCTCGGCGGGGACGATCAAGGAGATCGGGCGGCCGTTCCACACATTTTCGCGATTGGCGACCGCGTGGCGCTCGAGCAGGTTCCGAACGTGCACGTACTGGTCCCACTCCGGCACGCGGACCGCGATGTGGCTCAGCGGGTACGGGCGGATGTCGATGCCCCGGGCCAGAAGGCGGTCTCGCTGCTGCGCGGCGAACGCCCGATAGTCCCCGATGATGTCGCCCACCGGATCGGCCATCGCCGCCTCCTCTCGGCCGCCACGATACGACGTCGTGGGTCCGGGACGCACGAGGCGCGCTCGTCGACCGACCATGCCGTCGTCGCGATGATTGGCTCGCGGCTCGCGGCTCGCGGCTCGCGGCTCGCGGCTTGCGGCTTGCGGCTTGAGGCTCGCTGCTTGCGGCTCGCGGCTCGCGCGCCTGTGCTGGGCGTCGGGAGGCTCAGCCGCTGGGGAGCCGTGCTTCGACGGCCCACCCGCCATGGTGGGTTCGCCCGGCGTAGAACTGGCCCCCGAGGGTCTGTATGCGCTCGCGGAGTCCGACCAGACCGCGCCCGGTCCCTGCCAGAGTCGGGTTGCCGTGCACCGTGTTGTCGTTCTCGACGCGCACGGTGAGGCTGCGCTCGGTCTCGTCGACGCTGATGACGATGCGCACCTCCGACCCCGGTGCGTACCTGAGCGCGTTGGTGAGGCTCTCCCGGACCACTCGGAAAGCCAGATGCGCGACGGGAGCAGCGACGCGGTCACGGTCGCCTTCGAAGCGGCAGCTGACGTCGAGCCCGCTGCGGGCGGCCCGCGCGACGACCTCGTCCACCAGCGAAAGGTCTGGTCTCCCAACGAAATCGCCGGCGCTTCCACCAAGGAGCTTGATCAGCTGCTCGAGGTCCTCGGTGCCTTGCCGCGCGGACTCCGAGATGGCAGCGAAGGCCTCCTTGGCCCGTGCCGGGTCGGAGTCCACCAGTCGTTGCCCAGCGGCTGCCTGGATCACCATCACGCTGATCGCATGACCGACGATGTCGTGCAGCTCGCTGGCGATCCGAGCCCGCTCGTGACGGAGGGCGATCTCGGTGAAGAGCTCACGCTCCTGCTCGAGCTCCTCGACGCGCATGGCCAGCTGGTCGGCGGTCTCCCTGCGCAGGCGCAGTACGGTTCCGGCGGCATACGGGGGGACCGTGAAGATGAGCACGGGCACCCAGCTGGTCGCTCCGCTGAGGATGTAGAGGGGCACCAGGTATGCCGCGGCGCAGAGCGCGACCAGCCAGGCTGCGCGGCCGGACCAGCCCAGCGCCAGCAGGGCGTAGCTGAGGGAGAAGATCGCCACCGCC
The DNA here is from genome assembly GCF_054783095.1 of Intrasporangium mesophilum. Lineage (NCBI taxonomy): Bacteria > Bacillati > Actinomycetota > Actinomycetes > Micrococcales > Intrasporangiaceae > Intrasporangium > Intrasporangium mesophilum. The sequence goes on from NZ_BAAGRF010000005.1 coordinate 82,664, forward strand.
GTGTCCGGGAACCAGCCACCCCCGATCGCGAGCGCCAGCAGCAGGAGCCCGAGCGCCAGGACCGGCGCGGCACGCGGATGGCTGCGCCACCACATCAGGGCGAGTCCGGCGCTCAGGACCACGAGGGTGAACAGGTTGCCGCGGAGTGTGGTCGGCCAGCCGCGCAGCGCGGTCGGCAGCGCCACGAGAGCGAGGATCCCGAAGGCGATGCCGCTCCGCTCGAGCGCGCGCATGCCGGTGTTGCTATCCATGCACGGGGAGCTGGGCCAGGGCGTTGGCGTGGCCTCTGCTCACCTTGACATCGAGGGAGCCGCCGAGGAACGTGGCGCGTTCCTTGGCGCGGGATACGGCGGCCTTGAAGTCGGCGGACCTGTCGACCGGTCCGTGCACGCGGATCTCCAGCGCGTCGTCCTCGAAACGGACGCCTACCTCGATCGGTGACTCCGGCTGGTCGACCAGCACGTTCACCAGGTGCTCGATGATGCGGTACGCGGAGAGCTCGACCCTCGCGGGGAGCGAGCGCGGGTCACCGGCCACCGTCAGACGAGAGTCCGCACCGATGTGCCGGGCCAGCAAGGCGTCGAGGTGGGCGACCGACGGTGCGGGGGCCAGTGCGACGTCGCCGCCACGCAGGAGACCCACGAGCTCGCGCATCTCGTCGAGAGTCGCCCGGCTTTGGCTCTCGATGGACTCGAACAGCGCCCGGGCGCTGTCCGGGTCGAGGTCCTTGCCGGACTCGGCGGCGGCCGTGAGCTGGCCGAGCCGCTCCTGCAGCAGGCTGTCGAGCTCGCCGGAGAGACGGATCCGGTCGCTGGTGAGCTGCAGGGAGACCCGTTGGTCGCGCAGCTGCCGGAGCTCTGCCGTGCGCGCGCGCAGCTCGGAGCTCATGGCCGTGCGGTGTCGCACGGCGCGACCGATGGCGAAGACGATCAGCAGGATCGGCAGCGCGAGCACGATCAGTCCGAAGCCGGTCGTGGCGTCCATCACCAGCACGGCTGCCGTCAGCGCCATGGCGAGGCCCAGCGATGTCCACGACCGCCTGCGCTCGTGGGACGCGGCCCCGAGGTAGGCGAGTACGAGCGCCAGCGGCAGGCCGGCCCCGCACCTGGTGACCCAGCCGAAGGCGAGGTCATGTGCCGCCATCGCCGCCACCGCGATCCCGGTCACGACGATCACGTCGCGCCGCCACCACAGCACCGGGACCGTGGCCGCGGCGAAGACGGGGACCATGGCCCACGAGTGGGACGTCATCTCGTGGACCATGCTGCCGGCCGAGATGTTCGCTGCCACCTGCGCGTCCGAGATCACGACGTTCCCGACCATCAGCCACACGCCCAGCGCGGTGAGGGCTCCGGCGAGCAGCCAGTCAACGGGACGCAGCCCCGTGAAGATCCCGCTGCTGGAGCCGTCACTCATCGCTCGATCCCCTCAGGCGCGCACGTGCTCGACTGCCAGCGTAGGCCCGGCCGCCGACTTCTCGGCACGTGACTGCACGAACCTTCCGATCCCGTAGAAGAGGGCGGCTGCCGGCACCGAGACCGCGAGAGCACCCAGACCTCCTGTAGCCGAGTCCTTCACCAGAGTGACGATCTGGAAGGCGAGGATCCCGACCAGGCCGAGGGCCTGGTTCTGCTTGCTGCCGGCGAAGCGTGCCACGGCGTATGCCATCGCCATCGACAGCGGCAGCGCCCACCCGCATCTGGTCACCCATCCGAACATCGGCACGCTGGCTGCGGTGACCACGAACGAGACGCCGATCACCGTCACGATGCTGCGTCGCCGCCACAGGATCGGCACGGCGGCGATCGCGAAGACCGGGACCATGAGCGCGGAGTGCGAGTCGAGTGCGTGAGCGACGTCCGCGGTCGCGTAGACGTTCTCGAGGCCGATCAGCACCGCAAGGACGACCATCATGGCTGTCAGCACGTAGTCGAGGGGCCGGATGCCCTTGAAGATGTCCATAACTGCTCCTTCGATCCGGTGTCTGACTGACCCCGTTGGCCCCAGGCTCACAACCCGGCCTCGTAGTCGGCGTCCTCAACGAGGATGAGGTTTCCCCGGGGCGTCATCCTCAGGGCCGGGGTCGCGGGGTATTGCTTTGCCGTCGGCCCGCCCGGTCGGTCGCTCCTCCACGAGGTGCGCCAAATGCGCCTTGAACGTTGCGCCGGCGTCACCTTGTCGCGCGTGGCCGGCATACGTCCTCTCGTATGCCGGCCACGCCCCCACGGCGCCCCCCTTGGCAGGGGTCACGGTTCGGTGAACCGGATCGAGTCGACCACGTCCTCGAGAAGGTTCGCCGCAGCGGCGTCCCCCGTCGGGAACCCGATCGTGAAGTAGTAGCCCCGCCCACGGTGCGTCAGCCCGCTGCCGACGATGGTGACGTCCGCGCACCGGTGCGTGACGACGCTCGCGGGCTGGCCGCCGACCACATCGCTGGCGGCGCTCTCGCGGCAGCCCGGCGGGCGCGCGCGGTCGACGAGGCTGTCGAGCCCGGCAATCCAGCTGGCCGGTCCGGTCTCGGTTGGGATCACCATGGAGTTGGCGACGAGGAAGGCGTCGCGGTCCGGAGCCGAGATCACCTCCTCTCCGGGGAGTCTCACCCCTGCGACGAACTGGGCGAAGCTGCGCCACGTCCCGTCGTGCTCGACCACGGCCCAGCCCGGTGGGACGATCAGGCGGTACCCGTGACGGTCCGACACGAACGGTGCCGGTGGCCTGGAGGCCAAGGGCGTGGGGCCGGGCCCTTGAGCCGGGTCGGCGGTTCCGGCCTGAAGTCTCGCCGGCTCGACGGCGCACCCGGCTGATACGGCGAGGATGGTGACCGCCGTCCCGAGGGCTGTGGTCGTGCGGAGCCTCACGGATGTGCTCCTGGGTCGGCTGGGTTGGCTGGTTGACGGCACGGGTCCCATGACGCGACCGCCAGGTGCGCTGATGGCGGACGGCGATGCCCCACGTGCGTGCCGCAGGTAGTAGCCCAGCATGGCCAGCGAGGACACCGTGTAGAAGGAGTGCAGGAACCAGATCGGCCCGAACGGCAGGCTGACGACGTACACGGTGTGCACGGCGTTGCCTGCGTTGATGAGCACCAGGTTGCCCAGGCTGTACGACTGCAGGTCCCTCGTGCGGTGGGCTTTGACCAGCATCGGCACGGCGCTGCCTGCAAACACCAGGCTGGAGATGACGCCGGCGACCACGGCTGGGCTCGCGTTCATCCTGTGCGTCCTCCTTCCGATCCGTTGTCCGACCGACCCGTTGGCCCCACACTCACAACCCGGGCTCGTCGTCGGCGTCGTCAATGAGGATGAAGATCTCTCGGCGCGTCATCCTCAGGGAGGCTTCGTATGCCGCCGCAGATCCTCGCCAGCCGGGCCGACCCACGAACCGCCGAGCACCCCGACTGCGCCGGCGGGAAGCTCAACCACAACCGCGTCCATGCCTAACGGCATACGTCGATGACGTCTGACCGATCCGCTTGAGCCCGAGTCGATTCCGCGCAGTGACACGCGCGCTGGGTGGTGCGGGGCTTACGTTCCGCTGGGGCGGGCGAAGCCTGTCTCGAACGCGACCACGACCGCTTGCACGCGATCGCGCAAGCCCAGCTTGGCGAGGATACGGGCGACGTGGGTCTTCACGGTCGTCTCAGCGACCACCAGCTCGGCGGCGATCTCCGCGTTCGAGAGGCCGCGGGCGATCAGGCGGAGCACCTCGAGCTCGCGCCCTGTCAGCGACGCCAGCCGGTCCGGCACGCCGGCGGGCGGCTCCGGTTCCGCGAAACGCTCCACCAGCCTCTGGGTGATGGACGGCTCGATCAGCGAGTCGCCCGTTGCAGCGGCACGGACCGCGGCGATCAGGCGTGAGGAAGGCGCGTCCTTGAGGAGGAAGCCTGCTGCGCCGGCGCGGAGTGCCCGATAGATGTACTCGTTCTGGTCGAAGGTCGTGAGCACGACGATCGTGGGCGGGTCCTGCTGACGCAGGATCTGCTCGGTGGCGGCCAGTCCGTCGAGCTCGGGCATTCGGATGTCCATGAGCGCGACCTGCGGCTTGGTCAGTGCCGCCTGACGGACCGCCTCTTTGCCGTTGTCGGCTTCGGCGACGACCTGGATGTCGCCCTCGGCCTCCAGGATCACCCGGAACCCGGTGCGGACGAGCTCCTGGTCGTCGGCGATGAGGACCCTGATCACCCGCTCATTGTCTCGACCCCCGGCGACATCCGAAGCGTCCGTGAGGATGACGCACTGAAGGATCTTCATCCGTAAGTACGACGCCGACGACGAAAGGGGGTTGTGAGTCTTGGGCCTACGGGTCAGTCAGACACGGGATCGAAGCAGGAGTCGTGGAGTGGAACGGGAGCTGAGTCATCCGGTGGCTGCGTCGAGACGCCCGGTTCTGATGCTTGGTCCGCGTGCTCCACGGGCTCGATCCGCGTACTCCGCGTACTCGATCTGCGTACTCGATCCGCGTACTGGCACTCGGGTGCTCACGGGCTCCGCGGAGGACTCTCGTCGTCATCGGGTCGCGAAGGAGGAGTCATGACCAGCACGCTGCTGCGAAGCACGGGGCTCGACGAAGCGGTGGCCCGGGCCTTCCGACCGCACCCGAGTCCGGGCCGGCGAGTCGGCCTGGAGATCGAGCTGATCCCGGACGTGCCGACCTACGAGCTGAGCGATCGTGGCCGGACCGCCGCGCGGCTCGGCCGGGATGTCGACGTCTCGGTGGAGCCCGGCGGCCAGGTGGAGCTGAGCCTCGGTCCGCGACCGTCGGCAAGGCAGGCGGTCCGCGACGCCGTCCTGGCGATCGGCCGGGCTCGACGCCGCGCTGCCCGTGAGGGCGTGACCCTGCAGCTCGTCGGCGTGAACCCAGCCCTCGAATGGTTCGACGTGCCGCTGCGCACTGCGACGCCGCGCTACCTGGCGATGCAGGAGCTGTTCGACGAGCGCGGGCACGACGGGCGGCGGATGATGCGCACCACCGCGTCCCTGCAGATCTGCGTGGACCTGCTCCCCGGCGCCGCCGGCGTCGACCAGTGGGTCGTGGCGAACCTCATGGGACCCGCGCTCGCGGTCGCGTTCGACAACACGCCGAGCACCTCGCCGGCCGGCAGCTCGCGCACCGCGATCTGGCGCGGTGTCGACCTGCGACGTACCGGCTACGACGGCCGTCACGTCGACGCCTCGGACCCGGTCGGCGCCTATGCGGCCTTCGCCGCGGCCGCCGAGCCGCTCCCGATCGAGCAGGCGCTCGACCCGGACTACCACCTGTCGACGCTGTTCCCGCCGGTCCGGCCACGTGGTCGCTACCTGGAGCTCCGCTTCCTCGACGCGCAGCCCGTGGACCGGATCGAGCAGGTCGTTCGCACCGTCACGGCCCTCATGTACGACCCGGTCGCGCGCCGCCAGGCCCTCGACCTGCTCGACGCCGTCGCCGGCGACCTCGACTCGGCCTGGGCCGCAGCCGCCGCAGGACACGCGCCCCACGTCCCCGACCTGCTCGAGATCGCTGCCGCCGGCGCCGCGCGCCTGGCCCACGACGAGACGGAGGCCGGGTCATGACCATCGTCTTCGTCAGCGACCCGCTTGCGCGGCTCGACCCGAGCATCGACACCAGCGTCGGGCTCATGCACGCGGCGCAGGACCGCGGTGCCGATGTCTGGGTGACCGAGGCCCGACGGCTCGACATCGTCGACGGGCGTCCACGCGCCCACGCCCGGCAGGTGCGACTCGCTCCGAGCGAACGGACCCACGGCACCCGGTGGAGCGTGCCGACGCCGTGGTTCGAGGCGTCTGCGCCGGAGCACCTCTGGCTCGACGACACCACGGCGATCTTCATGCGCACCGAGCCACCCGTCGACGAGACGTACCTGCATGCCACCTTCGTCCTCGACCTCGTCGACCCCTTCGCCACCGCCCTTGTCAACGACCCGCGCGGCCTCCGCGTGGTGAGCGAGCACCTGCTGCCGCTCCAGTTCCCCGACCTCATCCCGCCGACAACGGTGACCGCCGACCCAGACACGCTGCGCGCGTTCGTGACCCAGCAGCGCGTCGCCGTCCTCAAGCCCGTGGACGGCTTCGCCGGCAGAGGAGTCCTGCGACTCGACCCGGACGACCCCAACCTCCCGTCACTCCTCGAGCTCGCAACGGACCACGGCAGGCGCCTGGTCGTCGCGCAGCGGTACCTGCCCGAGGTGTCGGACGGCAACAAGCGCGTCTTCGTCCTGGACGGAGAGCCACAGGCCGCGGTCTACCGCTACCCGCTCGAGACCGACTTCCGCATCGGCGCACCAGCCTCCGCCGCGCCGGTCACGGCCCGCGACCGACAGATCTGCGAGCGCCTGGCGCCGATCCTCGCCCGCCACGGGCAGCGCCTCGTGGGTCTGGACGTCATCGGCCCACACCTCATCGAGGTGAACGTCACCAGCCCCGGCGCCCTGCGCAAGGCCGACGGTCTGCTCGGCACCACGCTCTGCGACGACGTCGTCGACCGCGTCCTCACCCCCACGCGCCACGGAAGGAAACTCGCATGACCACCATGACCACAGCCCTCGTCTGCACCGCCGTCCTCGGCGCTCTGGTCTTCGCCCTCGGGGCCAACGTCACGCGGCTACGCGCCATCCGCGGCAAGAACGGCGGCCCGCAGGCCTCGACCGACCCGGCCGACCGGCTGCTCATCGCGATCCGGGCGCACGGCAACGCGAGCGAGTATGTGCCGACGCTGATCGTGCTGTTCCTGCTTGTCGCCTGGCAGTCGCCCGGCTGGTGGAGCACGACCCTGGTCGTCGCCGCCACGGCAAGCCGCCTCGTGCACGCTTCGGGCATGCTGGCAAGCACCTCCCTGGCCACGCCGACGATCTCGCGCGAGGCCGCGGCCGCGGGCACCTACCTGTTCGGGCTGGCGCTCGCGGTCACCACAGCGGTGGCGGTGCTCTGAGCCGTGCCGGTGCGATCGGAGTTCACCAGGGAGCGGCTCGACCAGCTCGCGGCCGCGGGCGGCACGGTCGCGCTCACCGACGACGACCTTGCGACCTCACGAGCCGACGCGCTCCGCTCCCATCCCGCCGGCAGTGACCTGTGGGTGTTCGCCTACGGCTCGCTCATGTGGAACCCCGCCATCGCGGTCGTCGAGAGCCAGCCCGCAACCGTGGCCGGATGGCAGCGGTCCTTCTGCATCGACCTGCCGGGCGGCCGCGGTTCGGCCGACCGGCCTGGACTCATGTGCGCGCTCGTGCCTTCGGGTCGCTGCCACGGCGTGGGGCTGCGCATCGCGGCCGCGGACATCGAGTCAGAAACCACCATCCTCTGGCTCCGCGAGATGGCCTTCGGCGCCTACCGCGCATCGCTCCTGCCGCTCACCATCGGCGGCCTGTCCGTGGATGGTCTCGTGTTCGCGGCCCAGCCGTCCCTCGTGGTCGAGCTCGACCTCGAAGAGCAGGCACGCCGGATCGCGCACGCCGAGGGACCGGTTGGCACCAACCGCGACTACCTCTTCCGGCTCGCCGACGCTCTGCGTTCGCACGACCTCGAGGACCCCTACGTCACGAGTCTGGCCGCCCGCGTGCGCGAGCGACATACCCACAGCGGAGGTATGCCGCCTGGCTGAGCCCCGCGGCATACCTGAGCTCGCGCGCCGAGCAGTCCGCTCAGCGGTGGCCGTAGGCCTCTCGCCATTGCCTCGAGACGGTCGAGAGTCGTCAGCGTGTCCCCACCCCGCGCACCAGGGCGGCGACGCTCCAAGGCTTCGTCCGCCGTTCTCGCAGGTCGTCCAGGTCGCCGGCGCAGGCGGTCTCAGGGCTACGGTCATGGCGTCGCGGGCGTAAAGTCTGTTTGGGCGCGGCGTGAAGGAGAGGCCAGGGCGATGACGAAGCGTTCAGGCGAGGACGAGCGGGACTGGGCGGCCGACAAGCGCGACTTCGTGGCCGATCGACGAGACACTCTGGCCGATGAACGCGACGTCGCCGCCGACACCAGGGATGCCGTCGCGGACGAGCGGCAGGCAGCCATGGACGCGCGAGAAGCGGCGATGGACGAGCGGGATCGGCAACAGGACGAGCGTGCTGCCGAGCAGGGTCTGCCCACCGACAGCGCCGGGCGATCCGAGGCTGCCGCGCAGCGGTCCGACGAGCGCGCTGCGCGGGACCAGGAGCGCCTCGACAGAGAGGAGCTGCGGGCCCAACGTGACCTCGACTCGTCAGACCGGGACGCGGCGACGAAGCGACGGGACGCCGCACTGCCGTCAACGAGGCTGGCCATGGCCTTCGCCGAGATCGCCGAGCAGCTGTACTCCGCTGACACCTTCGACGATGTCCTGCTCCGCATCGCGCAAGCCGCGGTGTCTACGGTCACTGGCTGCGACATGGCCAGCGTTACGCTCAGCGAGCGCGGCGCCTACCAGACGGCCGCGACCACCGATCCGGCCGCGAGGGCCGTCGACCAGGCACAGTACGACGCTCGCGAAGGACCCTCTCTGGACGCAGTCGACGCACCGATCGTGTACGCGCAGTCGTTCCCGGACGAGCGCTGGCCCCGGCTTGCCTCACGTCCCGCCGACCTTGGAGCCCAGTCGGCCGCCTCCTACCGCCTATCAGCCGCAAGTCTTGCGACCGCCGGGGCCGGCGGCTCGCTGAACACCTACGGCAACGTGCCCAACGCATTCACCGACGAGGCCCAACAGATCGGGCTCATCCTGGCCGCGCATGCGTCGATGGCCGCGGGAGCCGTCCACGAACGCGCCAACCTTCAGGACCTGGCAGACAACCTGAGCACGGCCCTGTTGACCCGAGACGTCATCGGGCAGGCCAAGGGGATCCTCATGGAGCGGCTCAAGCTCACCCCGGAAGACGCCTTCGACGCACTACGTCACTCGTCCCAGCGGCTGAACGAGAAGCTCCGGGCCGTGGCGCGACGGCTGGCCGAGACCGGCGAGTTCGACAACCGGGACCTTCCGCACGGCTGACACAGCTAGGGCGTCTCCGCGGGCCTCTGGATCCGCATTGGCTCGGGTAAGCCTCGATCGGCCCATCTGCCGATCCGACCGCCTCAGAACACAAACGGTCCCGGCCCGTCCGCACTTCCGATGGCAGGCGTAGGTCGGGAGCAGGCGGCGGGGCAGGTTTTGAACGGCCTCGCCCTGGGTAGGTCTGCGCCACAAGGTCTGTCGGAAGTGGGAATCGAGGAGGTGGCATGACCCTGCCCGTTCCAGCCGCCCATGGCGATCCGTCCGACCGCGGAGTACTTGGCGCGCTCGAAGAGATGGTCGCCGATCCGGCATACCCCTGTCTCGGGGCAAAGTCGGTGTTCCGGCGTGACCGGGTCACGCACGTCGTGCTCGACGACATGGACGCGCCGGCGACGGCGGAGGTGTTGCTCAGGCACCTCGAGGCGTTCGCCGAGGGCGGCTTCGACCCCGACGGGTTTCACTCGTTCATCGCCTCGTTCCGCGGCCCCGTACACAGGGATGAGGCGGGCTTCGAGAGATCCCTGTTCGAGCTGCTTCAGCACCTGCACGACGCCGACAGCGCACCGTGGGCGCCTGGGGTCCGGTCCGACCCGGCCGACCCGCACTTCGCGTTCAGTGTCCAGGGCACGGCGTACTTCATCGTCGGACTGCACCCGGTGGCCTCGCGCGTCGCACGTCGGGCGCCGCTGCCCACACTGGTGTTCAACCCGCATGAGCAGTTCGAGCGCCTTAGGGCAGACGGCAGGTTCGACGGCATGCGCACCCGGATCCGGGCGCGGGACGAGCAGCTCCAGGGCTCGGTCAACCCGATGGTGGCCGACCACGGCCAGTCGAGCGAGGCCAGGCAGTACTCAGGTCGCTTCCACGATGCGCGCTGGGTTCCACCGCTCGACGTACACGAGGAAGAGACTGACCGATGACCGACAGTGTGACGAGGCCGGGAACCACCCACAAGCAGAGTGAGTCGGACAGCGAATGGCCTTCTCCGGCATACGGGTTCGAGCGGCTGTCACCTCAGACCGGCGTCGCCTTCCTCCTGCCCGCCGGGGCCCGGCTGACCGTGGTGGACCCCGTGGGGGAGCAGGTCAGCGACTTCTTCTGCGTGATGGCCGACCGGCTCGACGAATGGTTCTCCTCAGGGCGGACGATCGACTACGCGAACTCGGTCGCGGTCACGACGGGCACGGTGCTCTACAGCAACCGCAGCCGCAGGATGGCCGTCGTCGAGCAGGACACGTGCGGGCACCACGACATCCTGCTGACCCCATGCAGTCAGGAGACGTTCGACATCCTCTATCCACAGCTTGACGGTGCCTACCACCCGAGCTGCTACGAGAACCTCGCGACATCGATGGCGGCCTACCGAGTGGCGCCGGACACCATCGCCACCACGCTGAACGTCTTCATGAACGTGTGGACCGAACGGGACGGCACCGTGCACATCGACCCTCCCACCTCCCGCGCCGGTGACCGCCTGACGCTGCGGGCCGAGGCAGACCTCGTCGTCGGGCTGACTGCCTGCTCGGCCGAGAAGTCGAACAACGGCTCGTGCAAGCCGATCGACTTCACGGTGTCGCTGCCGGGCTCGGCGTGACCGCTGCCACGTGGCTGGCAAGGCCTCACACACGTAGAGCCCGGCACTCTCGGATCCACGGCCGTGTATGAGCACCGGATGAGCGGGTGGGGGGTCGGCCGCGTGGGTAGGTGGTTGACGACAACCCAAACGGCAAAGGAGCGTGCTCGTGAAGATCGGATACTTCCTGTCCTGTGAGGAGTACACCCCGTCCCAGCTCGTCGAGCAGGCCCGCCTCGCCGAGGAGGCGGGCTTCACCGGCCTGTGGATCAGCGACCACTACCACCCGTGGAACGATGCCCAGGGACAGAGCCCGTTCGTGTGGTCGGTCATCGGCGCCATCTCGCAGGTGTGCTCGCTGCCGGTCATGACGGCAGTCACGTGTCCGACCGTGCGGATCCACCCGGCCGTCGTCGCGCAGGCAGCGGCGACCGCGTCGGTGCAGCTGGACGGGAGGTTCGTGCTGGGTGTCGGCACCGGTGAGGCCCTGAACGAGCACATCCTCGGCGACGCATGGCCGGAGGAGGCCGTGCGCCTCGAGATGCTCGAGGAGGCCGTGGAGGTGATGCGGCGGCTCTGGAGCGGCGAGGTTGTCTCGCACCGAGGGACGCACTACACCGTCGACACCGCGCGCCTCTACACGCTCCCGGACGAGCCGCCGAAGGTGTACGTGTCGGCCTTCGGCCCGAAGGCGCTCGATGTTGCCAGGCGGATCGGCGACGGCTTCGTGACCACCCAGCCAGACGGCGACGCTGTCCGCGAGTTCCGTTCAGGTGGAACGAACTCGGCGAAGTGCGTCGGTGGGGTCAAGGTCGCCTTCGCGGCCACGCGCGAGGAGGGCGTGGACCACGCCCACCGTCTGTGGGCGAACGCCGGGGTTCCGGGAGAGCTGGCCCAGGTGCTGCCCAACCCGAAGCACTTCGAGCAGGCGTCACAGCTGGTGACGCGGGAGGCGACGGGGGAGTCCGTCGTCGCCGGCAGCGACGCCGCCGAGCACAGGGACGGCTTCGAGCCGTATGCCGCGGCCGGCTTCGACGAGGTTTATGTTGCCAACATGGGCCCGCACTACCAGGACATGATCCAGTTCTATGGAGAGCACGTCCTGCCGGAGGTGGCGGCCTCTTGAGCGGATCACCACTGACAGGATCATCACCGACCCGGTCGGCAGGTCCGCCCGACTCCCTCACGCCGGAGGGTACGGGGAACCGTTGAGCAGCCCGGCCAGATGTGCCGCGTTGGCAGCCAGGGTCGACGTCACGCCCGTGACCGCCTCGGGCGCCTCGTCGAGGTCCTTGTAGTCGGTGCTGTGCATCGCCTCGCCATTCCAGTAGGTGACGCCACCGGCCGGGATCGTGAAGCCGACGTCGTTCAGGGCCTGGAACAGCACACCGGTGATGTGGTGCGCGCCGTCCTCGTTGCCGACCACGACGCCGACCGCCACCTTGCCGTAGGTGCGCAGCCGTCCCTCGTCGTCCTTCTCCGACAGCTCTGCGTCAAGCCGTTCCAGCACGCGTTGGCACACGCTGCTCTGCTGCCCGAGCCAGGTCGGGGTGGCGACAACGACGATGTCGCTGGCGATGAGCTGTTGGCGGATGAGCGGCCACTCGTCGCCGTCGCCCAGGTCCATCTCGACGCCGGGACGGATGTCGTGGTCGACGATGCGGACCATCGAACCGGCCACGTCATGTGAGGCGAGCGCGTCGAGGACCTGCTGGGTCAGCAGCTCGGTGCTCGACTCGGCGGGTGACGGGCTCAGGGTGCAGTTGAGCGCAAGGGCACGAAGCGGCATACGGACTCCTCCTCGGAATCAGGCTGGGAACGCTTGGTTTCCAAGCGCGGTCGTGCGACCAGCACGACGAGTCGAAGGACCCCTACCCCACGGGCGAGGGCGGTAACCAGCATCGGCCGTTCGGCTCGCGACGGGCCGTTGGACCACGGTGGCTGCGCCAGGATCACAGCGCGGCATGAGCGGTGTGAGGAGGGAGCGACCCGGCAGTCAGTTGAGGTGCTCGCGCTCCCACCACACGTGCTCGAGCACCCGAAGATCGGGGAGCGCCATGGACCACGCCCCGTGAAGGTAGGCGTCAAGCTCGATGAGCGAAGCATTGCCCCCGCACGCGACGAACTCCTGCCAGAGTCTTCCCGCGGACAGGGCGCCGGAGTCCAGGGCGTGCCTTATCTTGGCGCTCGTACCGTGGAGGTCGGAGCCCGGTTCGAGGAGCGAGGGCAGCGCTGATGACTGCCTGCGGTCGGGGACCCCGAGCCGGCGCAGCGACTCCCGCTCGTGGCGCCGCTGGAGGGTGCGAGACAGACGAGTCCGGGCCTCGACGGCCCGAGCGAGAGCTCTCCGGGCGCGTTCCTGCGCGAGCGCCACATCCGCGTCGCTGCTGGTGGCGCCCTCTTCGAGCAACGCGTTCAGCCGGACCCCGCACTCGGTCGCCCGCGCTCCGGCCGCCTCGCGGGCTCGCGCCCAGAGGGCACTGGTCTGGTCGTCAGTCCTCATGGCGACTACCAGGTGGTCGGTCCGTTCTCCAACGCATCGCTGAGCAGCGTGACCTGACGGGCGAGGGCATCTCGCTCCTCCAGGTCAAAGCTCATGACCCTGAACTGGCTTCCGTGTTCTCCCATCGGTACACCTCCGGGACTCACATGCCTCGAGCAGCCGTTGCCTGACTTCCTCAGCAGTCCTTCGACTCTATCGCCGATGGCTGGGTGCGGCAGGTCATGAGTCTGGGTCTGGGTGGCCCGAGGTAGAGCGCTGCGTGGGTATGTAACCCCGGGGAACATGAGAGGAGCGTCATGACGGAGGGGTTCGCCCTCGGGTTCGGTTGGTTGATCTTCCTGCTGCTGCTTGCCGTCCTGGCGGCCGTGCTGCTGCGGAGCAGGTCGTGAGCCCGGTGTCTGAGGGTGAGTGCTCGCCGGCGGACCTGCCTCGGCGGTCCGGGCGAAGCGCTCGATCGCTCGTCGCAGCTGGGCTCCTCGGCTCCGTGTGCGTCGCAGGCTGCGTAGCCCCGGCATTCGACTCGGGTGCGTTCACGCACAACGCGATCCAGGCGCTTGACTCCGCGCAGAGCCAGACCAGGACGGCATACCTGGCCGTGCAGGCCAAGCTCGACGACAAGCTGACCCAGCCCTACGTCGACAACGTCGTGACCGAGTCCGAGGACGCGATGGGCCCGATCGAGGACAGCTTCGGCAAGGTCGACCCACCCACGGCGTCTGACGGCACTCTGCGGGACGACGTGGGCCGGCTGCTCAGCGACGCGGCGGACGCGCTTTCCTCGGCCCGGATCGCAGTGCGCGAGCATGACGAGCCGGGTATGCGGCAGAGCGTGAAGGACCTGGGCACGCTGGCCGACCAGCTCGAGAAGAAGTCGCAGGCACTGGCGTGAAGAAGCTCTTCGCGCTGAGCCTCGGGATCCTCACGGCTATCGGCGGGTTCGTCGACATCGGCGACCTTGTCACCAACGGCCTGGTCGGCTCGCGATTCGGGATGTCGCTGGCGTGGGTCGTCCTGGTCGGCATCCTCGGCATCTGCGTCTTCGCGGAGATGAGTGGCCGCGTTGCTGCGGTGAGCGGCCGGGCGACCTTCGACCTGGTGCGGGAGCGCCTCGGGCCCCGGATGGGACTGGCCAACCTGCTCGCGTCGATGGCGGTGACTCTGCTGACGTTCGCTGCCGAGATCGGCGGCGTCGCCCTGGCACTGCAGCTGGCGACCGACGTCAACCGGTACCTGTGGATCCCGATCGTCGGGACTGTCGTGTGGCTCGTGCTGTGGCGGGCCAAGTTCTCTGTCCTGGAGAACGCGTTCGGTCTCGGCGGGCTCGCCCTGGTCGTGTTCGCGGTCGCCCTGTGGCAGCTCGGCCCGGACTGGTCCGACCTGTGGCGCCAGGCGTCCGGACCGATCGTCCCGCACGACGAGAGCCACACGACGTACTGGTACTACGCCGTGGCCTTGTTCGGCGCGGCGATGACCCCATACGAGGTGTTCTTCTTCTCCTCCGGGGGTGTCGAGGAGCGGTGGACCAGCCGCGACCTGGGCACGATGCGGTCCAACGTGTTCGTCGGGTTCCCGCTCGGCGGGACGATCTCCCTGTCGATCGCGGCGTGCGCGGCCGTTGTCTACCTCCCGCAAGGGGTTCAGGTCGACACGCTGGGCCAGATCGGCATGCCGATCGGCCTGGCCCTTGGTCAGCTGGGAATCGCCTTGGCACTCATCGGTTTCTTCGCCGCCACGTTCGGGGCAGCCTGCGAGACAGGGCTTTCCGTCGGTTACAGCATCGCGCAGTACTTCGGCTGGCAGTGGGGGAAGTACGTCGAGCCGCTCAAGGCGGCCCGCTTCCACGTGGTCCTGCTGTTGTCGGCGATCGCTGCGGTCGGCGTGCTCCTCACGACGGTCGATCCGATCATGCTCACCGAGTACTCAGTGGTCTTCTCGGCCATCGCGCTGCCGTTGACGTACTTCCCGATCCTCGTCGTCGCGAACGACCGCACCTACATGGGCCGGCATGCGAACGGGCGGCTGGCCAGCACGCTCGGCTCCATCTACCTGGTCGTGGTCCTCGTCGCAGCGGTCGCCGCGGTCCCGCTGATGATCGTCACCCGAGCCGGACAGTGAGGCCCCGATGACGCGTCCAGCACAGCCATATCCCGCTCGGTCCCAGCGGGCGCAGCCTGCGCAGCGGGCCCACGAGGCCACCTCACGGCCGGACTCGGTGCGCCTGGACGTGATGCTGCGCCTGCTCGACCACCAGATCGTCGGGCCTGACGACGAACTGCTCGGGAACGTCGATGACGTCGAGCTGCTCGACACCGGCGCCGGGCTCTTCGTCACCGGCATCGCCATCGGACCGGCGTCGTTGGCGCAGCGGCTGCCCGGGCGCATCGGCGACTGGCTGTACGCCATCTGGCGCCGCCTGCACCCCGAGCCCGATCCCCAGCCGCTCGTAGTGCCCATCGAGCGCGTCACCCGCATCGACTCGGCCGTCGAAGTGGACCGGTATGCCGCCACGGTCCTGGGTGAGGCCTTCGGGCTCGAGCTGTGGCTCAGGAAATACGTCGTCTCCCGGATCCCCGGAGCCAAGGGCGGCGGCGACGACAGAGACACGGCACAGCGGGCGCCGGATGACCCCAGCGCTCCCGGCCCGGGCGCGACTCGAAACCCGCTCCCGGGCGCCTGCTTCGCAAGCGCCTTCGTGGGTCGCCCCGTCGTGGACGAGTCGACTCAGCACCAGGTCGGCAGGCTCTGCGAGATCCACGCAGCAGCAGAGCCCCTGGACGCCCCGCAAACCCCGATGCAGGTCACTCACCTGCAGTACGGACAGCATCTTCGCGGATCCGAGCTCGGGTACAACGCCGACAGCAAGCAAGGCCCGTGGCTCGTCGCCGCGCTCGTCCGGTTCTGGCAACGCGGCAACCGGGCCGTCCCCGCAACGCTGGTGCGCGACCTCGGCGGCCCCGACCGGCCCGTGGTGGTCAGCAGCACCGCCGACCTTCGCCACCCGTATGCCGTCGGCGACCAAGAGGACTGAGCGCGCCAGTCCGGCTGGCGTGACGGCATACGTAGCGGTCCTGGGTGTGGTTTCCTCGAACGCCCCAGGGGGTAGGTGAGCGGACAACCTCAACCGCAAGGAGAATGCCGTGCCCGATGTCGTCGACCTCATCAAGAACGACCACCGCGAGGTGGAGCGACTGTTCGACCTGCTGCGCGACCCGGCATCCCGAGCCCAGAACGTGCCCGTCCTGGTCACCCTGCTCACCGCGCACAGCCGCGCCGAGGAGGCTGCCGTCTACCCGGTGGCCCGCGACGAGGCCGGAGCGGCGGACAAGGTGGCGCACTCCCAGACCGAGCACGCCGAGGCCGACGAGCTGCTCAAGCGGCTCGAGTCCGCTGACCCCGAGTCGGACGAGTTCGACTCGGTCCTCGAGGAGCTCGCCCAGGCCGTGTCCCACCACGTCGAGGAGGAGGAGTCCACGGTGCTGCCGGCGATGAGCCAGGGCCTCGACGACACCCGGCGCGATGAGCTGGCCGAGGCGTTCCTTGCCAGCCGGGCCGAGCACCTCGGCGACACCCCGGAGGACATCACGCTGGCCGAGCGCCGCACCCAGGCGGCCAATGCCGAGATCGACGGCCGCGGGTCGAAGTCCAAGGACGAGATCGCCGAGGAGCTTGCCGCGAAGGCGAAGGAAGAGGAGTCCGAAGAGGAGTGACACACGGGGCCGGCGACCTGGCCCAGGTCAGCTCCCCCGACCGCTGGACCGCCGGTCAACCCGCGCCGACCACAGCAGGGAGCGGCACGTCGCCACCGCTCAGGCCTTCGTGTCGAAACCGATGCGTGAGTCCTGAACCGGTGACGCGCCATGGACGAGGCAGAAGGGATGACCGGCCGGGTCCAGGAAGACGCGGTTGCCGGTCTCGGGCGATCCTGGAGCCCGTCTCGCGCCAAGCGACAGCGCTACCGCTTCGGCCTCGTCGATGGAGTCGTTGCGCTCCATGCAGGTCCCGTAGCCCGGCGGGCCCCCAGGCGACACCGACTGCGCGGGGTACGACGTCAGGACGGGTGGGTACAGGAGGGCCATGACGTCCATGGAGCGGGCCGTGGCTGACTCATGAGGAGCATCGGCGTCGAGGAAGAGCTGCTCCTTGTCGATCCCCGCACCGGGCGGCCCCGGTCGGTGTCGGTCCAGCTGCTGCGACGGGCGGGGGTCGATAACCTCCCCGACGTCGGCGTGCGTGGCGCGATCGAGGGCGAGTTCCACCAGCAGGTCGTCGAGATCCACACCGCCCCGGTCACCAACCTGCGCGACCTGGACGCCGAGGTCGACCACTGGCGCACCGAGGTGATCTGGGCCGCGCGTCAGATCGGCGCAGCCGTGGCCGCACTGGCCGCCTCTCCACTCCCGGCGACACCGGTCCTGGCCGACTCAGAGCGCTACCGGTGGATCCAGGAGCGCTACCAGGTCGTGACGCGCGAAACCATGACCTGTGGGCTTCACGTGCACGTATCGGTCGAGTCCGACCACGAAGGTGTGGCCGTCATCGACCGGCTGAGGCCGTGGCTGCCGGTTGTGCTGGCGTTGTCGGCGAACTCGCCGTTCAGTGCCGGTCAGGACAGCGGCTTCGCGAGCTATCGCACCCAGATGCAGGGGCGATGGCCCGCGTGGGGCCAGACCGAACCATTCGGCACGGCCGAGGCCTATCACCGGCTCGTGCGGCGGATGAAGGACACAGGTGTCATCCTCGACGAGGCGATGGTGTCCTTCGACGCTCGGCTCTCGCACCACTACCCCACGGTCGAGATCAGATGCCCTGACGTGTGTCTTCGTCGAGCCGACACTGTGCTCGTCGCCGCTGTATGCCGCGGCCTGGTCGAGGCTGCGGCGGCCAGCTGGCGCCGGGGTGAGCCGTTCCCCGACGTGCCGACCGCCCTGCTCAAGCTGGCGACGTGGCAGGCGAGCCGAGAAGGTCTCTCGGGTCAGCTCATCGACCCGGCGACCGGCCGGCCCGCCCCTGCAGCGGCCGTCGTCGACCAGCTGATCACCCGCATCTGGCCGCACGTCGATGCCGCCGGCGACAGCTGCGCGGTGCGGGCTGGGGTGAAGCGTCTGCTCGAGGCCGGAACTGGCGCCGACCTGCAGCGTCGCACGGCCGCACGCACGGGTCGCCTCATCGAGGTGGTGAGCCAGGCGGTTCGCCTGACGGCCGGCATGGAGGACGCGTGACCTCGCCGAGTGGGTAACTGAGAGGCATGGAGTCGATGCCATTCGAGAGGTCCGTCGCCAGGGGTGACGCAAGGGGTCGGGTGCGCAGGGCGATTTCCGGTCGAGGGCTCGGATTGCTGCTCTGGTGGGCGGGGGCGCTCGCTCTGCTGGGCATGTGCGTCGCGGAGCCGCCGTTGTTCCCGCTCGCCGCCGTGCTCGTCGTGGTGCTGGTGGGGTGGCGCCGCCAGCTCCGCTGAGGACACCGAGGGCTTTGTGTGGTGCCAAGTGGACACTCTGCTGTCCTCTTGGCACCACAGACCGCTGCGTCGGGCGCTCAGTCGGCGGGCTCGCTGCGAAGGCGGTCGTTGTCCAGGCTGAGCGAGGTGTTGCGGGACCGCAGATCGCGGTTTCGCACCGTGAGGTCGGCGTTGTCGTCCTGAAGGTCGAGCACCATTTCCACAGCGGCCAGCGTGACGCCGCTCTCCACCAGCTCGGAGATCCGCCTGATGCGCGCCACGTCGGCATCGCTGTAGCGGCGGGTCCCACCATCGGTCCGGGCCGGCGTCACCAGCCCGTGCTGCTCGTACAGGCGCAGGGTCGGAACGGGCAGCCCGGCGAGCTCGGCGGCCACCGAGATGGCGTAGAGCGGGTGCTTCGAGAGGCTTGGGGTGTCGCTGTCCAATCGGCTGCTCCAGGGCTTGACAAACGATCGTTTCAACCTTACAAAACCTGTATCCAGTGCCTGAGATCATATCAAGGGCTGACACAGATCGGAACGAGGACGCCATGGAGGTGGCTGCGGTGCTGAGGCGAGCTGCCCAGTGGTGCAGGTGGACCGGTGGAGGCCGGCGTGTGGGAGTCTTCCTGGAGCGAGAGCGCGCCGACGAGTGGTCGTGCGGAGCGAGCCGGAGGCATGGACGATGAGCCAGGCATCGGCTCCTGAGAAGGGGCCAGAGCTGGGTTGGCTGTTTCCCGGGGAGGACGAGACGGCCGTCCTGGCGAGAAGGACACCATGGGCCGAGACAGCCATGGGTGATCCTGCCGGATGGTCTCCGGAGCTCGCCGCCGCGATCCGCACCGTGATGCCGTCGAAGGTCCCGATGCTCCTTTGGTGGGGCGACGATCTGGTCCAGATCTACAACGAGGCGTACCGCTCCCTCCTGGGTTCGAAGCATCCCGGGGCGATGGGTCAGCCCGCGAAGGTGTGCTGGGCGGAGGTGTGGGACGACGTCGGGCCGATGGCCGCCCACGTCCGCGCGTCCGGCGAGGCCACCTTCGAGCAGGACCTGCTGCTGTTCATCGACCGGCACGGGTACCTCGAGGAGACCTACTGGACGTTCTCGTACAGCCCGGTCCGGTCGTCACAGGGCGGCGTGCTGGGCGTCTTCGTCGCGACGACCGACGTCACCCTCCCTGTGGTCGAGGCGCGGCGGCTCGGGATCGTCCGCGACCTGGCCGTGCTGTCGAGCGCGGACTACACGACCAGGGAGGCCATCGCCGAGGCCGTCACGCGGGTGCTGGCCAAGAACCGTCAGGCAGTGCCCTTCGCGGCGATCTACCTGCCATCTGAGGCGGGGGGACTGGTGCGGGCCGCGCAGTACGGGCTGTCGGGCCAGTCACCACAGCTGCCCGAGGCCATCGGTGCGGACGCGAGCGAGCACCCGCTGGTCAAGGTAGCGGCCTCTCGGGTGCGGCTGCAGGTGAGCTACGACCCGGATGAGATCGGCGCAGTGCCGGGCCCGCTCGGTCCCCTTTCACCCAGCAGCGCGCTGGTGGTGCCGCTGGGTGCCGTGGGTCGTCCGCTGGAAGGTGTGCTCGTCCTCGGGATCAACCCGTACCGTCGAGTCGACGAACGTTTCTCGACCTACGCCACGCTAGTCACCCGGCAGCTGTCCGCGCTCTTCGTCGACGTTCGCGCCGCGGCCGACGAGCGCGCGCGGACGGCCGCCCTGGCCGAGCTGGACAAGACCAAGACCGAGTTCTTCGCCAACGTCAGCCACGAGTTCAGGACCCCGTTGACGGTCGCCCTGTCGGCCGTCGACGAGCTGCAGGCTTCGGGTCTGACCGTGTCGCAGGCCCAGCATGTCAACGCCATCCAGCGATCGACCGAGCGGCTCAACCGTCTGGTCGACACGCTTCTGAACTTCGCACAAGCAGAGGCAGGCCAGCTGGTCCCGCACCGCGAGCCGACAGATGTTGCCGAGCTCACGGGCAACGTGGTGGGCATGTTCCGCAGTGCGATCGAGTCGGCCGGCCTGGCCCTGGACGCCGACTTCGAGACGACTGACGTCGAGGGCCGGTCCACCCGGATGATCGACCCGGAAGCGTGGGTCAAGATCGTCGGAAACCTGCTCTCGAACGCCTACAAGTTCACCGACTCCGGGAGCATCCGAGTCAGCCTGCATCAGACCAGGGACGGCGTGGTGCTCGCCGTGCGAGACACCGGCGGAGGGATCGCCGAGCAGGACGCCGAGCGGGTCTTTCAACGGTTCCACCAGGTCGCGCGCCGACCCGTTCGCGGCACCGCGGGCACTGGCATAGGGCTGGCCCTCGTCAAGGACCTCGTGGAGGCCCACGGCGGCCGGGTCACCCTCGACAGCACCCCCGGGCAGGGAAGCGAGCTCACCGTTCACCTCCCCGCCCCCTCGATGAGCCGCGCCGCTGCAAGGGTGGAGCTCGACCGACCCGCCAGCGGCCTGCTGCGCGAGCTGCCAGACGCGCTGGAGCTGCCGTCCGGCATACAGGAGGCCCCGGCGCACGACGGCCGGCCGACACTGGTGCTCGTCGAGGACAACGTGGATCTGCGCGGGTACCTGACGCGTCTGCTCACCGAAGACGGCTGGAGTGTGGTCGCCGTCCCCGATGCGCCGAGCGCGTTGCAGACCGAACGGGTGCCCGACCTCGTCCTGTGCGACGTCATGCTGCCCGGGCCCAGCGGGCTCGACCTGGTCACGACCATGCGAGCGACTCCCGACTGGGCCTCGGTCCCCGTGGTCCTGCTGACCGCACGTTCCGGGCCGAAAGAGGTGGCCAGCGGGCTCTCAGCGGGAGCCAACGACTACGTCGGCAAGCCGTTCGACCCGATCGAGCTTCTCGCTCGACTGCGCACCCACTACGAGCTCGCTCAGGACCGCAGCCAGGCTCTCGTCGTGGCTGAGCAGAAGGCCGGGCAGCTGCAGACCGCGCTCACCACCAGCCGTTCCATCGGGATGGCCGTCGGTGTGCTGATGTCCTCACGCCACGTGACCAGCGACCGCGCCTTCGACCTGCTCCGCGCTCACAGCAACGACACCAACCGCAAGATCAGCGACATCGCCGAAGACGTCGTGCTCACCGGCCAGATCCCCCCGACGGCGCAATGAGTCAGGCCTTCGAGGTATTCCGGTGGAGGTGACAGGTCGGGCCATCTCGCGACGTCATACCTCGACCGGGGGCCACGGCGGCCTGCCGGAGGTCTGCAGCACTCCCACATCCTGACCGGCCGCCGACCACGGCCGGGACAGGGTGATGACCGCGAGGGCCGACGTCGGCAGCGCGACCGGCTCGCCAGTGAGGGTCCAGGCCAGGTCCTCGAGCCCGGGGTTGTGGCCGACCAGGACCACCGTCTCGGCGTCCTCCGGCAGCTCACGAACGACCGCGAGGAGCTCACGGTCCGACGCGGCATACAGCCTCTCCTCCGTGAGCGTCTCCGGCGGGGCGTCGAGCTCCGCCGCGACCAGGTCCCACGTGCTACGAGTGCGGTTGGCCGCCGAGACGACGGCCAGGTCGATCCGGTCGACATGGCGCGCGAGCCAGACGCCTGCCTCGGGCGCCTGGCGCCGACCGCGCGGCGCCAGAGGCCGGTCGAAGTCGGCCTCGCCGCCCGACCAGTCGGACTTCGCGTGACGGAGCAGGATCAGGGTGTGGTCAGCCATGGCAGGCCTCCGAGGCGGGTCATCCGAGATGACACTGATCATCTCAGGTGCGACATTCCGTTGCCGGCGGCCAATTAGTTAGTACCCTTGAACTAATGAACTCGCCAGCGACCCCCACAGCTCTCGGTCCCAGCTACAAGTGGATCGCCCTGTCCACCACGACGCTCGGCGTCCTGATCGCCACGATCAACTCGTCGATCCTGCTGATCGCCCTGCCCGACATCTTCCGCGGCCTGCAGATCAACCCGCTCGCCCCGGGCAACTCCAGCTACCTGCTCTGGCTGATCATGGGCTACCTCGTCGTCACCGCAGTCCTGGTCGTCACGTTCGGGCGCCTCGGCGACATGTACGGCAGAGTCAGGATGTTCAACGCCGGCTTCGCGATCTTCACGTTCTTCTCGGTCGCCCTTGCCGTGACCTGGCTGACCGGGACGCAGGGCGTGGTCTGGCTGATCGTCATGCGCATCCTGCAAGGGGTCGGCGGCGCGCTGCTGATGGCCAACTCCTCGGCGATCATCACGGACGCCTTCCCGTCGGACCAGCGCGGGCTCGCGCTCGGCCTCAACATGGTCTCCGGGATCGCCGGTTCCTTCCTCGGTCTGGTGATCGGCGGCGTCCTCGCCCCGGTGCACTGGCGCTACGTGTTCCTGGTCTCGGTGCCGTTCAGCCTCTTCGGGACGCTGTGGGGCTACCTCAAGCTGCGTGACCTCAGCCCACGCCGCCACCACGTCATGGACTGGTGGGGCAACATCACCTTCGCCCTGGGCCTGATCGGCGTGCTGGTCGCGATCACCTACGGCATCCAGCCCTACGGCGACCACGTGATGGGCTGGACCAACCCGTGGGTGCTCGCGTCGATGATCGGCGGCGTCGGCCTCCTCGCCGTCTTCTGCGTCATCGAGACGCGGGTCGAGCACCCGATGTTCCACCTCGACCTGTTCCGCATCCGGGCCTTCACGTTCGGCAACATCGCGAGCCTGCTGGCCGGTCTCGGTCGCGGTGGGCTGATGTTCATCCTGATCATCTGGCTGCAGGGCATCTGGCTGCCCCGGCACGGCTACTCGTTCGAGTCGACGCCGCTGTGGGCGGGCATCTTCATGTTGCCGATGACGGTCGGCTTCCTCGTCGCCGGGCCGCTGTCGGGCTGGCTCTCCGACCGGTACGGCGCCCGGCCCTTCGCCACCGGCGGCATGGTGATCGCCGCGGTGAGCTTCTTCTGGTTCGCCGCGCTCTCAGTGGACTTCAGCTACTGGATGTTCGCGGCCGCGCTGTTCGTCAACGGCTTCGGCATGGGCCTGTTCGCCTCACCCAACCGCGCCGCAGTCATGAACGCTCTGCCCGCCAACCGGCGCGGAGTCGGTGGCGGCATGAGCACGACGTTCCAGAATGCCTCGATGGTGCTGTCGATCGGCATCTTCTTCTCCCTGATGATCATCGGCCTGGCGGGCTCCCTTCCTGACACGATGCAGGCCGGCCTCACGGCGCACGGAGTGACGACCGAGCAGGCGCACGCCGTTGCGGCACTGCCGCCGGTCGCGGTGCTGTTCGCGTCGCTGCTGGGCTACAACCCGGTGCAGTCGCTGCTCGGCAGCCAGACGCTCGCTCAGCTGCACCCCGCGGACGCTCAGTTCCTCACGGGCCAGACCTTCTTCCCGTCGCTGATCTCCGGCCCTTTCCACGAAGGGCTCATCGTCGCGTTCGCGTTCGCGATCGTGGCCTGTCTCGTCGCCGCGGTGGCCTCATGGTTCATGGGCGAGAAGTTCGTGCATGCTGAGGACCAGCACGAGGTGCCCATGGACGAGGTGCCTATGGACGAGGTGCCCATGGACTTCGCGCAGCCGGAGGCGGGTGCTCCGGAACCCGAGGAGGTGCGGTCGTGACACCATCCCGTATGCCGTCACGTGAGGTCGACCGGCTCGCCGGCGACCTGCGCACCGAGGTCGGCCGCCTGGCCTACCACCTGCGCACACCCGCGACCCGCTCCGGCATCACGCCGACCCGGCTGGCCGCGCTGGCCGCCCTGACGCGCTACCCCGACGGCGTGCGGCAGGGCGACCTGGCGGAGCTGATGAACATGTCGGCCCCGAGCATGACCCGACTCGTGGAGATCATGCAGGAGGCCGGCTGGGTCGAGCGCCGTCGGGACCCACAGGACCAGCGCTGCCTGCTGCTGGTGCTGTCACCGGTGGGTCGCAAGACGATCGACACGCTGCGCGACGAGGCGGCTACGCAGCTGAGCACGGAGCTGGCCGACCTCACCGCGGACGAGCGGGCCGCGCTGGCCGCAGCCGTTCCCGTCCTGCGCAAGCTCGCCGACCGGCACCTCGAGCAGACCGTTCGGGCCACTACTTGAGACGTGCACGCTCCATCAGCTCATCGATATACAGCTGAGCGAGCTGGTCGTTCAGAGCGCGTTTGTGCACGACAGCAATCGGGACCGCCGAGGCGCTCGGCGTCTGACCGGCCGCGGGAGGGCTTGGTTGGGCGGTCGGCGAGATTGGCCCAGGGGAGATCTCGCGAAGCTCCTTCATCGCCTGTGGGTCTGACTCCACGGGCACGAAGTCGTTTGGGTAGCTGAGAATTCTCCCGATGTCGAGCAGCGTCACCTTTGAGAGATCGGTGACTTTCACTGGCTCGCGAAGAAGCGAGTCCCCGAACCAGAGGTCGAGATTCGGCGCTGTCACGGTCACATGCTGTTGGGCGTCGGGAACTGTTTGGTCCCACAAGACAAGCGCGGAGTCGAGCGCCGCATCCAAGTCCTGAATGCGACCGAGAACGCCTGGGAGTTGCGCCGAGAATGTTTCCAACCGCGGGTCAAGCAGCGCAAGACGCTCCAGGGTTGTGGCGACCGAAAGCATGCCTATGAACTCGTCCTGATCAGGATGCATCTTTACCAGAACGATTCGACTGATCTGCGTGAATCGTTTTGCAAGCTCAGCGAGCAAGTACAGCCGGGATGCCCACCACGTTTCTGCGAGATTGACAGTCACCGTGCGCTGGAGGGTCGACTGTGCCTGACGAATCTCCCCCTGAATTGCCCACGTCACCGAACTGTCTGCCACCGGCGCGGGAACGGGGCTCGTCAGGCTTTCCAGGTTTCGCGCGAACTTTGTCGTGAGTCCGAGGTTGGTGACCGCGGCGGCCACGCGAGCCTCTAGGTCGGAGGGGCTGGTGAAGAACGAGATGATTCGGGCGCGCTTGAGCGCCTGACGCAGGTCCCGAATGCTCTTGCCTGGCGGTTCACGGTCAGCTTCGTTGTGGGCCGTCTGCTCGAACGTTTGCGTGTAGGCGTCAATCTTGTGTGGGGGCCAGGGGGTGGTCTCGTCGAGCAGAAAGGCCAGGATCTCCGCTCCACTCTTCTGCGCCTGAAGATACTCCAGATGCGTGATCGACGTCTTCCCCGAGACAAACCCATCCGGGAGCATGGGCATCACTGTGGGTGAGATGTCCGCCGGCTCAGGCATGAAGCCATATCGCCAGGCGAAGATGCCTATGTAGGCCTCACACGTGCTGACCAGCTTGAGAACTCGTTCGACGGGCGGAGCGCTCGAAGCTGTGAAGTCTTCCATGGCTATGACTTCATGCCCCATTTGCCGCAAGACCCTGATTGCTGCCTCGCGGTAGTCTTTCAGGTCCTCGAAGGTCGAAGAGACAAAGATCTTCATGTCGAACCCCAAACCTGGTCAAGATAATAGTGCGAGCGGTCAGGGAGGGCTTGGAGCAACTGTCTTACCCGACAGGTGGGTGGCAGAATGACGCGCTCTCGAGGTGGCCCACGTCGAGTTCCGCCCCTCTGTGCAACAGGCGGCAGCCGGTCCAGCAGGATGACCAGTGTATCGACTCCCCGAGCCCAGTCGTCCAAGATTGAGGGACTCCTGCGGTCCCTGGGCGCCGTCGTCGGCTGGGCCGAAACCCAAAAGGACCGGCGCCACGCCGAAGACGGAGTGGAGGTCAGCCACTCCTCGGCAGGCTCAGCGATGTTCGTCAGACGGGCCTCGAACTCGCCGCGTGACGTTCCAGGATGTGCGGGCCGGCGAGCCCGCGGGGGCACGTCGCGTCCGGCGACGGCCATCGCTGGCATAGAGAGCTTTGGAGCCGCTCGTCGAAGTGCCGGGTGAGCACCTCGTCAACGACATCCCAAGCACTGTCCGCGCCAAAGAGGTCGATGACATCGGAGGAGCCGAGGATCTTGAAGCATTCGGCGAGCACATGCATGAGCGCGACGCGCATCACGTTGAGGTGACCGAATGACGTGAACTTCAGTTTGTTCGCAGGGCGGCGCTGACCTCAAGCCCGGGTCAGACCGGGCCAAGGGCCACGTCAGCTGGCGCGCGCGTGACGCTCGGCCGGGCGAGGCGTCTTCGGGGTGGCGCCGCGGGAGCTGCGAGCGCGGCGGGCGTGGAGGTCGACCGGGGCAGAGATGGTCGTTGCCGTGGCCTTGATCAGGTGGTCGGCCCATTCGCCGTCGTCGTATGCCGTCGCGAGCAGGTCGGTCGCGGTCCGGCTGAGGTCACGGTCGGTGCGGTTCGACCAGTTGCCGGCGAGGTCGTGCCGGCGCGAGGCGGCCAGGGCGCGGAGCGAGCTGAAGGAGAGGGAGCGAGTCGTCGTCATGTCTCTATGATCCGGCATTCAACTATTCAGCACAAGCGATGTTTACTTGATGACCATTAAGAATGTCTGTAGTGTTGGATCGTGCTCGACACACGTCGGATCCGGGTCTTCAGGTCAGTGATGGCCAGCGGGTCGATCCAGGCCGCCGCGGACAATCTCGGGTACACCGCCTCGGCGATCAGCCAGCAGATCTCGGCGCTGCAGAAAGAGACCGGGCTGACCTTGTTCGAGCGTGAAGGCCGTGGGCTCAGCCCCACCGCGGCGGCCCAGACCCTCTTCGCGAGCACCAACGAGCTGATGGGCGAGCTGAGCCGGCTCGACAGCGTCGTCGCCGACCTGCGTGAAGGTCGCTCGGGTCGGCTCACGATCGGCTACTTCGCCTCTGCCGGTGCCGAGTGGATGCCGACCTTGGCGCGCAGACTCACGGCCGAGCTGCCCGACCTGACGCTGGAGCTCGTGCTCACGGAGGTGCCTGAGTTCGTCGGAGCCGCCCTCGACATCGACATCGCCGTCGATCTGCCCGGGGCCCACGACGCTCCGGGCTCCCGCCGCGTCCCGCTCGCCGCCGATCCGTACGTGGCCATCCTCCCGGCGGACCATCCGCTGGCCGACGAGCCTGGCGTAGGACTCGCGCAGCTCGCCGGCGACACGTGGATCCGCAACGACCTGCCCAACACCGCGGTCGCCCGGATCCTTGCCGCGGCCTGTGAGGCGGCCGGGTTCCAACCGAGGTATGCCGTCCAGGCCCAGGACCACTACACCGCCATCGCATTCGTGCAGGCAGGTGTCGGCGTCACCGTCCTGCCCCAGCTCGCCGCTCACGTGATCCCGAAGAAGGTGCGGGTCCTGCCCGTGACCGCACCGACACCCGTGCGGCACATTGTCGCGGTGGTGCGCGACCCTGCCGGCAACAGTGCGGCCCGCCGGGCGGTCGAGCTCCTCCTCCAGCTGATCGGCTGAGGGCTCTCAGGGAGACATCGCCGTCACCCGTCATCGCCGGAGCAGTCGTTCGTCTTCATTGCTGGAGGCCGACGAGGGGAGGGATGGATGGAGCCGGGGACAGTCACCGTCATCGTCGTGGGGTACAACCACGCCCGCTACGTTCGGGAGTGCCTCGACAGCATCCGCGCGCAGACGGTCCCACCGGACCGCGTTCTGGTCGCCGACGATGCGTCCCACGACGACTCCGTCGAGGTGATCTCGGGCTATCTCTCGGAGCATCCGGGCTTTGCCGCGTTCTATCCGGCAGTCGAGAACATCGGCCTCACCAAGACGCTCAACGCGATGCTGGCGATGGTCGAGACCGAGTTCGTCACCTACATCGCTGCGGACGACCTCATGCGTCCCGACCGCATCGCGAAGCACCTGGCCGCGATGTGTGGAGCAGACCTGGCCTACAGCGATGCCGAGGTGATCGACCACGAAGGCCGCAGGACCTACGCGTCGTCCAAGGTCGAGTTCCCGTGGCCGGATGAGCCGGCCCGCTCTGAGCGCATCCTCGAGTGCCTGCTCGATGCCAACTGGATCCCGGCCGCGTCGATCTTCTTGAGGACGGCGGTCCTGGTCGCAGCCGGGAAGTATGCCGACCACCTCTTCTACGAGGACTTCGAGCTTCTCGCGCGGCTCGCCTCCCTCGGCTGCCGGTTCACCTATGTCGACGAGCCCTTGGTTACGGTCCGGCGTCTGGAGACGTCGTTGGGTGCGGTCGGATTCGATGGAGTCAGCCCACGCTTCCTCGTCGCGATGGACGCAGCCCTGCGTCACTATCACCGAGCGCCCGGCCAGGTCGCCCGACGAGCCCTGGAGACGCGGTGGGCTCTGGCCAAACGAGCCTCGGGCACGGACCTGTCGCTGGCCTCAAGGCTGGCGATGTTGTGGGCGGCACGAGGAGGTGCCCGGTCACGAGCAGCCTTCCTCGCTCACCTCGGGTGGACGCTGCGTCCCAAGCTCCGGTCGAGTGAGCGCTCCGTCCCACCAGCCCCGTGACCAGAGTGACCCGTGACCAGAGTGACCTGAGTGACCGCGCGCTCACTCGACGGGGCATGCCGTTGCGCGAGTCTCCGGTCGAGTGAGCGCCCGGTCCCACGGTGCCGCGAAGGTAGGCCCCGGTACGTGCAAGGCTGAAGCGTGGGCATCTTCACGTTCCGTCACGTGTGGCACGTGCCGGCCGACCCGGCGGCGACGTTCGACGCACTGGCCGACGTCGACCGGTACCCGCTCTGGTGGCCTCAGGTCCGAGGGATCCGCCGGATCGACGACGACAGTGGCCACGCCTACGTGCGGAGCTTGCTGCCCTACACGCTGGACCTCGTGCTCACCCGTGAGATCGAGGACTCGCAGGCCGGCGTCCTGCGGGTCCGGCTCGGCGGGGACCTCGAGGGATGGAGCGAGTTCCGCGTGTCGCCCGACCCCGACGCAACCGAAGCAGGTTCGTATGCCGCTGACGGCTCTCCGGGCGACGCGACGATCGCCGACTACCGACAGGAGGCGACGGTCACCGCGGCAGGTCTGGAGCACTTCGTCCCGCTGGCCCGGCCGCTGCTCACGCTCAACCACACGTGGATGATGCGAGCAGGGGAGCGCGGCTTGG
Organism: Intrasporangium mesophilum; assembly: GCF_054783095.1. Lineage (NCBI taxonomy): Bacteria > Bacillati > Actinomycetota > Actinomycetes > Micrococcales > Intrasporangiaceae > Intrasporangium > Intrasporangium mesophilum. The sequence goes on from NZ_BAAGRF010000005.1 coordinate 112,002, forward strand.
CACGCTGGCTTGCAAACGGCGGATCATCATGAGCGAGTGGATGATTCGCCGCGCAACGCGTGACGACATCGACGCGGTGATCCGTCTTCGCGCTCTCATGTTCAGCGCCATGGGAGTCCCCGGCGTCGACGACGACGGGTGGCGGAGGGCAGCCATGGAGTGGCTCGAGCGGGAGCTGTCCGGCCGGCATACGTTGGTGGTGTTGGCCCAAGGGCCTGACGGCCACGTCGTGGCTGGCGCCATGGGCGCCCTGCGGTTCGAGACGCCGTCGCCGGTCAACCCCAACGGTGTCTGGGGGCTGCTCAACAACGTCGCCACCGAGCCGCACGCGCGGCGACACGGCCTGGCGCGGGCCTGTGTCGAGGGCGTGCTCGCCTGGTTCCGGGACGAGACGCCGGCGACCGTCATCGAGCTCTTCGCCACAGGGGAGGGCGCCGGGCTCTACGAGGATCTCGGCTTCACCCGGACCGCGTGGCCCGCGATGCGCCTGCGCCTCCCGCGCTGACCACCACACCCCGCAACACACCGAGCAGTCGCAAACGTCTGCGGAAATAGCCGTCAGGGGTTTGCGACTGTCGGGTGTGTTGCGGAGTCAGGCTGGCAGGCCCCAGCGAGAAACACCTGGCCCTCAGTCGGGCTGGTGATGGGCGTGCTTCACCGACGGGGACAGCCGGTAGATCGCCTCGACGACCGCGGCCCCAACGACGCCGACCGCCAGTGACTGCCACACGAGCGACGCCGGAGCGTCGAAGTTGAAGAAGGTCGCGGCGAACGGCACCACGAAGGCGAGCACCGCGAGCGCGATCATCGAGCCGACGAGCAGCGCCTTCCAGAGCACGAACGGCCGCGCGAGCACGATGAGGATCCAGAAGAACACCGTGAGCAGTGTGATCGTGGCACCGGTGCCCGGCTGCCAGCAGGCGACATCGGCCACCGTCCGAGTCCCGGCCTCGAGGCCGCAGCGGCTCGCGAACTCGTCCTGCGGCACTCCGTAGTGGCTGCCCGCGAGGAGGTAGGAGACGATGACCGCGACGCCGGCGACGGCGCCGGACGGCACGGCGAAGCGCAGGATCCGGCCGAGGAAACCGGGCAGGTAGCGGCGCTTGTTCGGCCCGAGGGCGAGGAAGAACGCCGGGATCCCGATCGTCACCGCGGACACCAGCGTGAGGTGCCGCGGCAGGAACGGGAACGGCACCGTCATCACGGCGGCGGCGAGGATCGCCACGAGGCTCATGGCGTTCTTGGCGACGAAGAGGTTGGCGACCCGCTCGACGTTGCCGATGACACGACGGCCCTCGGCGAGCACGGTCGGCAGGTGCGAGAACCGACCGTCGAGCAGCACGAGCTCGGCGACCGCCTTGGTCGCCTGCGCGCCGTTGCCCATCGCGACACCGATGTCTGCGTCCTTGAGGGCCAGCGCGTCGTTCACGCCGTCACCGGTCATCGCGACGACGTGCCCGTCGGACTGGAGAGCATGGACGAACGCCCGCTTCTGCTCAGGCGTAACGCGACCGAAAACCGTTGTGCGAGAGAGAATCTCGCGTAGCTGGTCGGGATCGTCAGGCAGGGTCCGCGCGTCCAAAGGCTCGCCGACGTCGAGCCCGACCGCGCGGGCCACGGCGCCCACCGTGACCGGGTTGTCGCCGGAGATGACCTTGATCGCCACGTCCTGCTCGCGGAAGTAGGCGAGGGTCTCCTTCGCGTCGGGGCGCACCTGCTCGGTGAGTGTCACGAGTGCTGATGGGGTCAGATCGGGCGGCAGTGTCGCCTCGGCGAGGTCCACGTCGCTGGAGGCGAGCAGCACGACACGGCGGCCGGACTCGGCGAGGCCGGCCACCTGCTCGCGGATCGGGTCGCCGTCGGCGAGAAGCATCTCCGGCGCCCCGAGCACCCACGTGCCCTGCCCGTCGAAGACGGCCGCGCTCCACTTGCGGGCGGAGTTGAACGGGATCGTCCGGGTGCGGGTCCAGTCCGGGGCCGGGATCGCGGCTGCGACCGCAGTCAGGGTGCCGTTCGCGTTGGGGTCGTCCGCGAGCGCACCGAGCGCGCACCGGACGTGCTCCGCATCCTGGCCGTCGAGCGGCCGGACGTCGTCGAAGGCGATCTCGCCGACCGTGAGCGTGCCGGTCTTGTCGAGGCAGACGACATCGACCCGGGCCAGGCCCTCGACCGCCGGCAGCTGCTGCACGAGCACGCTCTGACGGGTCAGCTGCACGGCGGACAGCAGGAACGCCACCGAGGTGAGCAGCACCAGCCCCTCGGGCACGAGGCCAACGACCCCGGCCGCCGACCGGATCACGACCTGCTGCCAGCCCTGGTCGCCCACGGTCTGCCACTGCGACCAGACCGCGATGGGCAGGGCGAAGACGATGACCCAGGTCGTGTACTTCAGCAGCGTGTTGATGGACTCCTGGATCTCGGACCGCGTGCGCGTGAACTTCCGGGCGTCAGCAGCGATCCGGTTGACGTAGGCGTCCGCGCCCACCTGGCTCGCGCGGTACCGGCCCGAGCCGGCGACGACGCTCGTGCCCGAGAGGATGCCGTCGCCCGCGTCGTGGCCCACGGGGTCGGACTCGCCGGTGAGGTTCGACTCGTTGAGCTCGAGCCCGGCAGAGTCGATGAGGGTGCCGTCGGCAGGCACTTCGTCGCCGGTCCGCAGCTCGATGAGGTCGTCGAGGACCACCTCGCTCGTCGGCACCACCTGCACCGCGCCGTCGCGCACGACCCGGGTCGTGGGGGCGTTGAGCAGCGCCAGGCGGTCGAGCTTTCGCTTGGCGAGGTACTCCTGCACGATGCCGATCGCGGAGTTGAGGACGAGGACGACGCCGAAGAGCCCGTCCGCGAGCGACCCTGTCGTCATGACGAGGACGAAGAGGGCACCGAGGATCGCGTTGAACCGCGTCAGCACGTTCGCGCGGAAGATCTCGCCGAGCGAGCGCGAGGTGCGCTCGGAGAGCTGGTTGACCTCGCCACGCGCCACGCGCGCGGCGACCTCGGAGCCCGTCAGGCCGGCATACCCGTCGTCGCGCCGCTCCACCAGGGCGGCGTCCCCGTGCGTCGTCACCCGCCCATTGTCGTATGCCGCCCGGCTGAGTCAGCGACCCACGCCTGGTTCGAGGTGATCGGATCGAGGTACAACCTCGCCCGATGGCCCGACCCATCACCTCCACCCGAATACCTCGAACCTTGTTACTGGCCGGTCCTCGGACGATTTCCGGGGTGTTTCTCGGATCGTGGGACGATTGCGCGGTGACAGAGTCGATCCAACGCGCGCGCGCCACCACTGCCTCCTACTCGATCACCATGCGGATCCACGCCGGCACGGACCCCGCGGTGATCGGCGCACTCGCCGTCAAGGTGGCCGACAGCGGCGGCATCACGACCGCCCTCGACATCGTCGACTCGCACCCGGACCGCCTCGTCATCGACCTGACCTGCTCGGCCTCCAACGCTGAGCACTCCACCGAGGTCGTCGCTGCCGTCGAGACCCTCGAGGGCGTACGCGTGCACAAGGTCTCCGACCGGGTCTTCCTGCTGCACCTCGGTGGCAAGATCAGCGTCGAGCCCAAGGTCAACCTCCGCAACCGGCAGGACCTCGCCATGGCCTACACGCCCGGCGTCGGCCGGGTCAGCCAGGCGCTGGCAGATCACCCCGAGGACGTCCCGCGCCTGACCATCAAGGGCAACTCGGTTGCGGTCGTCACCGACGGCTCGGCCGTGCTGGGCCTGGGCAACATCGGTCCGCAGGCCGCTCTGCCGGTGATGGAGGGCAAGGCGGCGCTGTTCAAGCGGTTCGCCGACATCGACGCCTGGCCGATCTGCATCGACACCACCGACGTCGACGAGATCGTGCGCACCGTCGAGCTCATCGCGCCCGGCTTCGGCGGCATCAACCTCGAGGACATCGCCGCCCCGCGGTGCTTCGAGGTCGAGGCCAAGCTGCGCGAGCGCCTCAGCATCCCGGTCTTCCACGACGACCAGCACGGCACCGCCATCGTCGTGCTCGCCGCCCTCAAGAACGCGCTGCGGATCATCGACAAGAAGCTGCCCGACGCCAAGATCGTCGTCTCGGGCGGCGGCGCGGCCGGGTCGGCGATCGTCCAGCTGCTCCTCGCAGCGGGCGCGATCGATGTCGTGGTCTCCGACCGGCCGGGACTGCTCAACAAGCAGGACGAGTCGCTGACGCCGGCCTGGCGCGCACTCGCCGAGAAGACCAACCCGCGCGGGCTGCGCGGGACCCTGCGCGACGGCCTGCAGGGTGCGGACGTCTTCATCGGGGTCAGCGCGCCACGCATCCTGGCGCCCGAGTGGATCGACGAGATGGCCGACGAGCGGATCGTCTTCGCCCTCGCCAACCCCGACCCGGAGGTCGACATCTACGAGGCGACCCAGCGGGCGACCGTCGTCGCCTCGGGCCGCAGCGACTACCCCAACCAGATCAACAACGTCCTCGCGTTCCCCGGCGTGTTCAGGGGGCTCCTCGACGCCCGCGCGACCGACGTGACGACCGAGATGCTCATCAAGGCCGCCGACGCGATCGCCTCGGTCGTCAGCGACGAGCAGCTCAACCCGAACTACATCATCCCCAGCGTGTTCCAGCCCGAGATGAGCAAGACGGTGGCGCGGGCCATCGTCGAGTGCGTGCCCAAGGCGCCCGCCACGTCGATCCCGATGACGGGAGCCAACTGAACGGATGACGAGCACGACCCCGTCCAGGCACCGCTTCCCTCTCGACGGGCGCCGCGCCTGGAGCATCTGGGCTGCGGCCATCTCGGTCTACGTCCTCGCCGTCTTCCACCGCACGTCGCTCGGGGTGGCCGGCCTGCAGGCCGCCGAGCGGTTCGGGATCTCGTCGTCACAGCTGGCCACCTTCACGATCCTGCAGGTGGCCGTCTATGCCGCGATGCAGCTGCCGGTCGGGGCGCTGCTCGACCGGTACGGCTCGAAGCGACTGCTCACCATCGGGCTCAGCCTACTGACCGTCGCGCAGCTCGCCTTCGCCTTCATCGAGTCGTACCCGCTCGCACTCGTGTGCCGCGTGCTTCTGGGCATGGGCGACGCGATGGTGTTCATCTCCGTGCTGCGCATCGCGGCGCTGTGGTTCTCGCCACGCCGCACGCCGATGGTGACGCAGCTGACCGGCCTGCTCGGCCAGCTCGGGGCGCTCGCCGCTGCCGGTCCGCTCGCGGCCGCGCTCGACCACTTCGGATGGACGCCGTCGTATGCCGTGGCCGCCTCCGCGGGCATCCTGACCGGCGTCGCCCTCGTCGTCGTCGTCCGGGACAGCCCCTCGGAGGACCACCACCGCGACCAGCTGCGGCTCACCGCGATCGCGCGGACCCTCAAGGCTGCGTGGGTCGTGCCGGGGACGCGTCTGGGGCTCTGGTCGCACTTCACGTCTCAGTTCGCGGCGAACATGTTCACGATGCTCTGGGGCTTCCCCTTTCTCGTGGCCGGTGAGGGTGTGTCGCCCGCAACCGCGAGCATCCTGCTCATGACGATGACCGTGACGACGGTGATCTCGAGCCCCCTCATCGGGACCCTGACGATGCGCTATCCCTTCTCGCGCAGCACCCTCGTCCTGTGGATCGTCGGGGCCGCCGTCGTCGCCTGGTCGGTCGTGCTGCTGTGGCCGGGGCGAGCTCCGGCGTGGCTGCTGGTCATGCTCGTGGTCGCGATCGCGATCGGTGGCCCGGGCTCGATGATCGGCTTCGACCTGGCTCGCACGTTCAACCCGCCGACCCGGCTGGGCAGCGCCTCCGGCATCGTCAACACGGGCGGATTCATCGCGACCCTGACGGCGGTGGCGCTCGTGGGCATCGTGCTCGACCGGGTGGCGCCGGGCGGCCCGTCGACCTGGGACGTCGACTCCTTCCGCGCCGCGATGCTGGTGCAGTACCCCGTCTGGGCCCTCGGGCTGGTCCAGATCCTGCGGTACCGCCGCAAGGCACGGCGCTACGCCCTCGAGGCCGACCCCCAGGGGTATGCCGCCATGCAAGCCGGTCAGTCCGTCACCTTCCACTGACGGCTGGACCCTCCACACCGAACGCAGGTTCGGTTGCGAACCCAGTGTTCCAACAGGCGCGTTCGACACCGAACGCCGCGTTCGCGCACCGGGGGGACCGGGCGGCATACGCTGCTGGCGGGAGGATGGGCGATGGCGACGTGGGGTGACGTGTGTGACCTGGCGCAACGGCTGCCCAAAGCCGTGCTCGGGCAGGCTCACGAGGGCTCGCCCGCCTGGTATGCCGGACGGCATCCCTTCGCGCGGCTGCGCTGGGACGACGAGGACCGCGAGCTCGTGCAGGTCTGGACCGGCGACATGGACACCGGCAAGGCGCTCGCACCGCGGGGTGCGGTGTTTCCCGTCATCCACACGTTCGAGTACCGCGTGTCGATGTGGGGCCGGCTGGACCGGCTCGACCGCGAGGAGCTGGCGGAGCTCCTGCTCGACTCGTACGACATCCGCGGCGGCCGACGTCGCCGCGGCGACGTCGGGCTCGCCGACCTGCTCGCCTGACCTCAGCTGCCCGGGGTTCGGCCGGCCCCGGCCGACCGCGTCAGGCGTCCCCGACCGTGAGGGCCTCGGCCTCGACGCGGGACGTGAGCGGCTCGGCACCGTGGTCGGGCTGGGCGTCGATCCTGGTGATGATGCTCTTGGCGGTCAGCAGCACCCCGACCGACAGGAACACGGCGAGGGCGCCGACCCAGAAGGGCAGGTGGATCGACTTCTCGCCGAGGTTCCCGGCCAGCCAGGGCGCGATCGCGCCGCCGCTGAAGCGGACGAAGCTGTATGCCGCGGACGCCACCCCGCGCTCGACCGGAGCGACCTTCATGACGGTCTCGGTGATGAGCGTGTTGTTCACGCCGAGGAAGGCGCCGGCCACGATGACCCCGACGACGAGCACGGCCTTGTGGTCCGTCCAGATCGCCATCGCCGTGAGGATCACGCCGAAGCCGAGCAGCGCGCCGACGACGCCGGGCAGGGTGCCGTACCGCCGCTGGATCTTCGGAGCGACGAAGACCGAGGTGATCGCGAGCAGCACGCCCCAGCCGAAGAAGATCAGGCCGATCTCGTGGGCGCCCATCGCGAGCGGGAAGGGCGTGAACGCCAGCAGTGTGAAGAAGCCGAAGTTGTACAGGAGCGCGGTGATGCCGACGGTGAGCAGGCCGCGGTGACTCAGCGCGCGCAGCGGCGCCATGATCGAGGTCGGGTGGGGCGACCGCGGTGTGGGCGGCAGGGTGGTCGCGGTGGCGATGAACGCGACGGCCATGAGCACGGCCACGCCGTAGAACGGCATACGCCAGGAGATGCCGCCCAGCCAGCCGCCGAGGAGCGGGCCGGTCGCGATGCCGACGCCGAGAGCGGCCTCGTACAGGATGATCGCCTGGCCGACCGAGCCTGCCGCCGCGTTGACGATGGTCGCCAGGGCGGTGGCGATGAACAGGGCGTTCCCCAGGCCCCACAGGGCGCGGAACGCGACGATGCCGCCGACCGTGTCCTGGCTGCCGGCCAGGGCCGCGCCGACGATGATGAGGACCAGCCCGAGCAGGAGGGTCCGCTTCGCCCCGACACGGCTGCTCACCCACCCCGTGCCGAGCATCGCGACGCCCATGACGGCCATGTAGCTCGTGAACAGCAGCGAGACCTGCGAGGGCCCGGCACCGAGCTCGTCGGCGATCGGCTTGAGGATCGGGTCGACCAGTCCGATGCCCATGAACGAGATCACACAGGCAAAGGCGACGGACCAGACGGTCTTGGGTTGGCGCCACATGAGCGGGCGGGTTCCTTTCTCGGAAGATGTACTGCGGTCAGGGCGCTCGTGGCACCCGAGGGGGTATGCCGACCGGCTAGGTCGCGCGGACAGGTGACGCAGCGCTGCCGGCTGAGGTCGTGCGTGCGCCGGCCGTCGGGCGGGGGCGCGGTGTCGAGCGCGCGGCCGAGTCGAGGAGGCGGCCGAGGACGGCCACCGCGGTGCGCAGCTCCTCGACGCCGTCGTCATCGAGCTCTTCGAGCAACGGGGCGAGCACGGCGACCCTGGCGTCGCGAAGGCTGTCCAGCTTGCGGCGCCCTTCGTCGGTGAGCGACATCAGGCTGGCCCGGGCATCGTCGGGGTCCTGCTCGCGCCGGGCCCAGCCGTGCGCCTCGAGGCGCTGCAGCTGACCGGTGATCGTCGGCTGCGAGCTGTGGTCGGCGATCGCAAGGGTGCTGACCCTGGCTGGGCCGAGCTCGTCGAGCAGGGCCAGCAGGCGCGCCTGGGCGAAGGGGACGTCGAACGAGGCGTGACGGCTGGCCCACCGGGAGAGGCGGGCCGAGGAGCGGAGCAGCTCGTTGCCGAGAGCGACGGTCGTGGTCACGAGGAAGCAGATTACATAGAAAACCTATGTATGTCGAATGCACGATCCACCCCCCAGCCACTCGAGTGGCCCCGCGATCCCACCGCCACCCACTCGAGTGGCCCCGCGATCCCACCGTTACCCACTCGAGTGGCCTCGCGGTCCCATGCGTCACGCCATCGACTCGTGACCAATGGGGCGAGGGGGCCACTCGACTGGGGTGGGGCTGGGTTGGTGGGACGAGGGGGCCACTCGACGGGCTAGCCGCCGAGGATGTTCTCGGCGGCGCCGGACGGCTCCGGGTCGGGCAGCCGCCGCATCCGCATCGAGGTCACGAACCCGGCAGCGCCGGCGAGGATCGGCACCAGGAGGGCGACCTGCAGCGCCACGTGCCGGGCGTCGGTGTTGATCTGCACGATCTCGGCCTGCGTCGCGGGGGGCTGGCCGGCGAGCTGCTCGGTGAGCTGGGTGTTGCTCATCACCTGGGCGTCTTCCTCGAGGGCCTGCGAAACCTGCTGCTGCTCGCTCGACGACAGCACCGTGCTGTTGTTCGACATCGTCGTGAAGGCGAAGGACAGGGTGGCGAGCATGATCGCGCCGCCGAACGCCAGGCCGAACGACAGGCCGAACGACCCGGCGGCAGAGTTCACGCCCGCGGCCTCGCTGACCCGGTCCTCGGAGATCGGCGACAGCGTGTAGTTGTTCAGCTGCGAGACGAGCAGGCCCAGGCCGGCGCCGGTGAGTATGAGCGGGATGACGAGCCACCAGCCCGTGCTCGCGCGCGGCATGACGGGCAGCAGGATGAGCAGGCCGACCGTGGCGAGGGCGAACCCGGCCCTGATGATGCTGCTCGGGCGACGGTGCCCGGCGCGCCGCCCCGCGATCAGGGCCATGGCGAACATGCTGAAGGACAGCGGCGCCATCGACAGGCCCGACTGCATGGCGTTGTACTCCAGGACCATCTGCAGGTAGATGGGCAGGATGATCATCATCCCGCCGAGTGAGATCTGCTGGAGCATCTGGCCCGAGACGCCGAGCCGGAACGGCTCAGACCGGAACAGGTCCGGGTCGATGAGCGCCGCACGGCCGGCGCGCTTGCGGCGGCGCAGCCAGGTGACGAGCCCGGCCATCGCGACCGCACCGACTGCGATCAGGATCCCGACGGCCTCGCCGCCCTCCTGCCACACGAGGATGCCCAGCACGAGGCCGCCCATCCCGACGACCGACAGGGCCGCGCCGACGAGGTCGAGCTCGCGCGAGCCGGTGTAGGGCGCGTCCTTCACGAGCCGGATGCAGGCCAGCACGACGGCGATGATGACCGCCTCGAGCAGGAAGCCGACCCGCCAGGACAGGTAGGTCGTGATGAAGCCACCGAGCAGGGGCCCGACCGCCGCGGCGATCGCTGCTGCGGCGCCGACGAGCGCGTAGGCCTGCCGCTGCGCCTTGCCCTCGAAGTTGCCGTGGACGAGCGACTGCATCGCGGGCAGCATCAGCGAGGCGCCCAGGCCGCCGATGACCGCCCAGAAGATGATGATGGCGGTCAGGCCCTGGGCGAGGGTCATCGCGATGGCGCCGATGCCGTAGCCGAGCAGGCCGAGGATGTAGGCGAGCTTGCGGCCGATGAGGTCGCCGACCTTGCTGCCGATGAGGATGAACGCGGCCGAGACCAGGGCTTCGAGGGCGATCGCCCCCTGGACGCCGCTCACCGTGGTGTCGAGGTCGCGGACCACTGCGGAGATCGAGACGTTCATCAGCGAGGTGTCGACGACCAGCACGAACATGGCCATCGCCATGAGCAGGGCCAGGCGCATGTCGAGCCGCTCCGACTCAGGCTCCGACGGCGGCGCGGGCGCGGGCTCGGAGGCTCGCTCGGCTGCAGCATCCGGAGTGCGGTCGGGGGTGTGCCCCGCTCCGGGATCAGAAGCCGGGTCCGGGATCGGAGCCGGGTCGCTCGTTGGTTCGGCCATGTCAGTCCTCCGGCGCTGTGCCTGGGCGGGGCCGCGCCACCCCCCCGGTAGCGCGGCTGCCACCGATGCTAGGAAGCGGCCGGTGCCTCGACCCCACCCCGGCGGGGTGAAATGCCAGCACCCGGACACAGGACCCGGACCCAACACCCCGATCTCGGGTCTTGCACAGGAAAGGTCATCGATGGTGTCCTGACCGCATGTCCGACGTCTCGGGCGCGGACGCTCCGACGACTGTCGCCCCCATGTCACCGGAGGTGGCCGACCAGCTGGCTGCCAGGCTGCTCGGCGACCTGCGCACGCGCCTCGGCGGCCTGCACATCGCGCACGCACGACGCGTGGCGCACCACGTGCGCGAGACGGACGATGCGCACGCCGTGCCGGTCGCTCTCCTGCACGACGTCGTCGAGAAAGGCGCGATCAGCCTGCACGACCTGCTCGAGCAGTCGGGTGACGAGCGGCTGGTCGGGCTCGTGGACCTGCTGACCAAGCGCGACGACGAGACCGAGGAGCAGTATCTCTCCCGGGTCGTGGCCGACCCCGTGGCCCTCGAGATCAAGCGGGCCGACCTCGTGGACAAAGGGTTCCACGACGATGCGGTCGTCGACGACTCGACGGCCCTGGACCTGTGGCTCGAGGCCCGCGGCAAGCTCGAGCTGCTCGAGCGCCTCGCCCGCGAGGGCGGGCACGCGACCGAGTGAGGCGGCAGGAACACACCCGCTCCGGGTGAAGCGCGCGGGAGCGCTCCGGCCTGACGATGGCCCTGTCAGCGGCATACGGGGCGGGTGCGGGCGGCATACGGCCACAGCGGCCGCGGCGCCTCCACCCCGGTCGGGGTGGTATCGAACCACCCACGGCCGACCTAGCGTCGAGGCGTTTCGAGGAGGTGCGTGTGACCACAGAAAGCAGTGCCGTCCCAGCAACCGCGCCGGCAGGCAGGCAGGCCCTGACGGACGAGCAGCTCGTCGAGCTGCTGCGGCTGATCAAGGGCTCTGACACGGTGGAGCTGAAGCTCAGTGTGCCCGACGCGAACCAGCGGTCGACAGTCGCAGCCCTGGGCATTGACCCGCTCGATGCCCAGATCCGTCAGGTCGTCTTCTTCGACACACCCGACCTCTACCTCAACAAGCACGGCGTCGTGCTGCGCGCGAGGCGGATCCAGGGCAGGGCCGGCGACAGTGTCGTCAAGCTGCGCCCGGTCGATCCCGAGAAGCTGAGCGCGGAGCAGCGGCAGTCGCCCGGGTTCGGCGTCGAGGTGGATGCCATGCCCGGCGGGTTCGTGTGCTCCGCGAGGCTCAAGGTCGAGACCATCGACGCGAAGATCCGCGGGGTGATCCTCGGCGACCGTCCGATCTCGAAGCTGTTCACCAAGGAGCAGCGCGCGCTGTATGCCGCGAACGCGCCCGAAAGCCTGACCATCGACGACCTGTCGGTCCTCGGGCCGATCAACGTCATGAAGCTGAAGTTCACGCCCCCCGATCAGACCCGCCGGTTCGTTGCCGAGCTCTGGCTGTACCCGGACGGCTCACGGATCCTCGAGCTGTCGACCAAGTGCGCCACCGCTGAGACCTTCGCGGTCGTGGCGGAGGCGCGTGCGTACCTGCACTCGCGCGGCGTCGACCTCGACGCACCCCAGCAGACCAAGACGCGCACGGCCCTGGAGTTCTTCGCCCAGGAGCTTTCCGACGCACAGCAGTAGCCGCCGCGCCCTCGCGCGGCGGCCCGAACGGAGAGGTGGTGGCCATGAGTGCAGTGACGACCGCGGCGCCTGGTCGTGCCGGCAGCGAGCCCAACTGGCACGGGATGACGCCGGACCAGGTATGCCGCGAGCTCGACGTCGACCCGGCGCAGGGCCTCAGCCCTGACGAAGTGACGCGGCGCCGCGCGCTCTACGGGTCGAACAAGCTGGCCGAGGAGGCCAAGGAGCCGGGCTGGCGCGCGTTCCTGCGGCAGTACCAGGACCTCATGCAGCTGGTGCTCGTCGGCACCGCCATCGTCAGCGTGGTGGCGCTGCAGGACGTGAAGACGGCGCTGGTCGTGCTCGGCCTGACGCTGCTCAACGCGGTCATGGGCCTGAACCAGGAGGGCAAGGCGGCCGAGAGCGTCGCGGCCCTGAGCCAGATGCTGATCATGACCGCGAACGTGCGCCGCGACGGCCAGCGCGTCCAGGTGCCGGCCGAGGAGCTCGTGCCCGGCGACATCGTCGGGTTCGAGGCCGGTGACAAGGTGCCGGCCGACGGGCGCGTCCTCGTCGCGGCCACCCTCGAGATCGAGGAGGCCGGCCTCACCGGTGAGAGCACCCCGGTTTCCAAGGTCGTCTCGGCCGTCGCCGGCGATGATGTCGCGCTCGGCGACCGCGTCGACATGGCGTACATGAACTCCCAGGTCACCCGGGGCCGCGGCGAGATGGTCGTGACCGCCACGGGCATGTCGAGCGAGGTCGGGCGGATCTCCGGCATGCTCAGCTCGGTCGAGCAGGAGAAGACACCGCTGACCAAGCAGCTCGACCAGCTGACCGTCATCATCACCACGCTCGCGGCCGTCGCCCTCGTCGCGATTGTCCTGCTCGGTCTCGCCCGCGGCGAGGCGTTCGACGACCTGTTCATCGTCGGCATCAGCCTCGCCATCGCCGCGATCCCAACGGGCCTGCCCGCCGTCGTGACGATGCTGCTGTCGATGGGCACCCGCGACCTGGCCGAGAAGGGCGCCATCGTCAAGCGGCTCAAGTCGGTGGAGACGCTCGGGTCCACGTCGGCGATCTGCTCGGACAAGACGGGCACGCTGACCCTCAACCAGATGACGGCCCGCAAGCTGATGATCGCTGGGCGCTGGTTCAGTGTCGACGGCCAGGGCTACTCGACGACCGGCCGGATCCTGCACGGTGGTGGCACGAGCACGGGCGACGTCGCACTCGAGCCGTTCACGATCGCGATGGCGCTCGCCAACGACGCCGTGATCCGCGACGGGCAGTGCATCGGCGACCCGACCGAGGGCGCCCTCGTCGTGCTGGCCGCAAAGGACGGCATCGACGTCGAGGAGACCCGGCGCCTCTACCCGCGCGTGAACGAGGTGCCCTTCGACGCCGAGTACAAGTTCATGGCGACCTTCCACGAGATGGCCGCCGACCGCTCGCCGGGCGCGCCGACGGTCATCCGCTGCCTCGTCAAGGGCGCGCCTGACGTGCTCCTCGCCCGGTCGGCGACCTACCTCGACGCGGACGGCAAGGAGGAGTCGATGACCGACGCCGCCCGCACCCGGGTCATGGAGGCCAACGACAGCATGGCCGCCGAGGGGATGCGGGTGCTGGCGCTCGCGCGCAAGAGCTTCGACCCGGCGACGTTCGACCGAGACAGCAACCCGTTCCCACTGGTCGCTGACCTGCAGCTGCTTGCCCTGATCGGCATCGTCGACCCGCCCCGCCAGGAGGCCAAGGACGCGATCGCAGCCTGCCACAGCGCCGGCATCCGGGTCCGGATGATCACCGGCGACCACGCCACCACCGCCGCCGCCATCGCCGGCCAGCTGGGCATCGAGGGCAAGGCGATCACGGGCGCGGAGTTCGCTGCCATGCCGGACGACCAGCTCCTCGCCGAGGTGGACGAGATCGGCGTCGTCGCGCGCGTCGCCCCGGAGGACAAGGTCCGTCTCGTCAGCGTGCTGAAGAGCAAGGGCAATATCGTCGCGATGACGGGTGACGGCGTGAACGACGCACCCGCACTGACCCGAGCCGACATCGGTGTCGCCATGGGCATCACCGGCACGGAGGTCACCAAGGACGCCGCCGAGATGATCCTCACGGACGACAACTTCGCGACGATCGTGTCGGCCGTCCGCGGCGGCCGCGCCCTCTACGACAACCTCATGAAGTACGTCAGGTTCCAGATGCTTGGCGTCGGGGCCTTCATCCTGACCTTCCTGGGCGCCGGCATCTTCGACATCGCCAACGGCACCCCCCTGACGCCGCTGATGATCCTCTTCGTCAACTTCGCGATCGATGTCGTGCTCGCGGTCGGGCTCGGGTTCGACGCCGAGACGCCGGGACTGATGGACCGCCGTCCACGGCCTCCGACGGAGCCGATCATCAACCGCTTCCTGGGCATCTGGCTCGCCGTGTCCGGCCTGCTCATCGCGATCGGCGTCGTCGGCGTGGTGGCCTGGGGCGACGACAAGTACGGCCTTCCGGTCGCGATGACCATGGCGGTGACGCTGACCTGCCTCATGCACATCGTGGCCGCCGTCGAGTGGCGCGACCCGAGCCACAGCATCTTCAGCCGCGGGACCATCGCCAACGGCCGGTTCAACCTGCTGGTGCTCCTCGCGATCGGTCTCACCATCGCACTGTCGCTGTTCGACGGGTTCAACCGGCTCTTCAAGACGACGCCGCTGACCGCCAACCAGTGGGTGATCTGCCTGGTGGTCACGGCCGGGTTCCTGGTGCTGTCCGAGCTGCTGAAGCTCATCGTCCGGCGGTTCGCCAAGGACCAGGTCGCCTGACGCTGTCCATCACTCGAGTGGCCTCGTCGTCACAGGGTTTGGGTGTGGCTGCTGGGGTTGCGAGGCCACTCGAGGTAATGACCCGGTCGAGTGGCCTCGTCGTCACAGGGTTTGGGTGTGGCTGGTGGGGTTGCGAGGCCACTCGAGGTAAGGACCCGGTCGAGTGGCCTCGTCGTCACAGGGTTTGGGTGTGGCTGGTGGGGCTGCAAGGCCACTCGAGGTAAGGACCCGGTCGAGTGGCCTCGTCGTCGTCACAGGGTTTGGGTGTGGCTGCTGGGGTTGCGAGGCCACTCGAGGTCAGGGGAGGCGGCGGAGCACGCCTTCGGCGATCTCGGCGAGGTGGTCGAGGTCGGACAGGTCGAGCACCTGGAGGTAGATGCGCTGCGTCCCCACCTGCTCGAACTCCCGGATCTTCGCGACGATCTCGTCGGCCGAGCCGGCGAGCCCGTTCGCGCGCAGCTCGTCGAGATCCCGCCCGATCGCACTGGCGCGGCGGCGCAACGTCGCCTCGTCGTCGCCGAGGCAGGCGACCTGCGCCGCCGAGTAGGTGAGCGACGCTGGGTCACGGCCGGCGCCGGACGCAGCGGCCCGAACGCCCTCGAAGAGCCGCCCCGAGTCCTGGGGTGACACGAAGGCGGCGTTGAACTCGGCGGCATACCTCGCAGCGAGCGCAGGGGTGCGTCGCTTGCCGCCGCCCCCGACGATGATCGGCACGCCACCGGGCTGCACCGGCTTCGTGAGCGCGGGTGAGTCGATGATCGGGTAGTGGGTTCCGTTGTGGCTGAAGGTCTTTCCCGGCTCCGTTGCCCACAGGCCGGTGATCACGGCGAGCTGTTCCTCGAGCCGGTCGAAGCGCTCGCCGAGCGCCGGAAAGGGGATGCCGTAAGCCGTGTGCTCGGCCTCGAACCAGCCGGCGCCGAGGCCCAGCTCGACCCGGCCGCCGCTCATCTGGTCGACGCCGGCGACCTGGACCGACAGCGGTCCGGGGAGCCGGAAGGTAGCGGAGGTGACCAGGGTGCCGAGGCGGATCGCGGTGGTGTCGCGGGCCAGGCCCGCGAGCGTGGTCCACGCGTCGGTAGGGCCCGCCCCGCCGTCGCCGCCCATGTGGAGGTAGTGGTCAGAGCGGAAGAAGCCGCTGAAGCCGAGGTCCTCGGCTGTCCGGGCGACGGCCAGGAGGTCGTCGTAGGTCGCTCCCTGCTGGGGCTCGGTGAAGACGCGCAGGTCCATCTCTCTCCTCGTCGGCGTGGGTGTGCGTATGAAGACGGCCACTCGACCGTCCTGGAGCCGTTCTCATCCGCGCGGCAGCGTGTGGACGCGCGCGGACGCGTGTGGGCGGGTGTGGGCGTGCCTCGAAGCGACCGCTCCGGCGTCGAGGGGTCAGCGACAACAGCGGTCAGTCTCGGACGATTCCGTCGATGACGACATCGAGCATCGGGCGGGCGTCGATCGGGACCCGGCTCTGGTCGGCCACACTCGCGATGCCGCTGACGAGGCGCATGACGTTGCGCGGGTCGACGCCGGGGCGCAGCTCGCCGCGCTCGTCGAGGTGGTCGATGACCATGCGGTTGGCTTCGCCCATGATCTGGCATTTTCCGTAGATCGGCGAGGTCGGGTCGTCCATGGCGGCGCAGAGCTTCATCGCGGCGCCACGGTGGAGCGTGATGTGCTCGACGAAGTTCTCGAACCAGGTCAGGAGCGTCTCGCGGGCCGGGCGGTCGGCCGCCACGGCGGCCTGGGCGTCGGAGGTCACACGCTCGGCCCAGTCGCGCATGAGGGCGTCGACGAGGGCCTCGCGGGTGGGGAAGTGGCGGTAGAGCGTGCCCGGGCCGACACCCGCGCGCTTGGCGATCTCGTCCAGGGAGCAGTCCGTCCCGCGCTCGGTGAAGACCACCCGTGCGGTCGCGACGATCTTGTCGTAGTTGCGGCGTGCATCTGCGCGCATCGGGCGCGGGGTGCCTCCGGCGGCCGAGCTGCCTTGGGCGGCAACGGTTTCCGGTGACGAGTCCAGCTGCGCCTCGCCGACCTTGACAGATGTCACGGCAAAAGCTCCTTGCTAAACGGAGACAGTCTCCGTATTGTGGGTCGAGCAGAACCGGAGTGGTTCTCCGCTAATAGTAGCGCCGACCGTCGTCTTCGAGGGAGTTGGCAGCCATGACCACCACGATCCACCCGACCCGACAGGCCCAGCGCCTGCACCTGTCCCATCTCGCCACCACGCACCGCGCGCCGCTGAGCACGCGGGCCGACGGTGCAGCCCACCAGCGCGTCACCGGGTTCATCCCGATGGCACGCGACCCGCTCAGCGTCGAGCGTGCCCACCAGTCCGACACTGCGGACGAAACGCGACGAAACCAGGAATCCTGAGGCACTCGATGTCACTGCGCTCCACGACCGGGCAAGCAACGCCCAACCCAACCACCCGCTCCACCGACGCGCGACGGGCGTCGATCGGCATCGGCATCGTGCTCGTCGCACAGCTGATGCTCGTCCTCGACGCGACCGTCGTGAACGTCGCCCTACCCCGCATCCAGGCCGACCTCGGCTTCACGCCGGCCGGCCTCTCCTGGGTGCTCAACGCCTACACGCTCGCCTTCGGCGGGCTGCTCCTGCTCGGCGGGCGCGTCGGTGACGTGCTCGGCCGGCTCCGCACCTTCGAGATCGGGCTCGGCGTGTTCACCGTGGCCAGCCTCCTCGGCGGCCTGGCGCCGTCCCCGGGCTGGCTCATCGCCGCCCGCACCCTGCAGGGTGTCGGCGCCGCCTTCGCCGCTCCCGGGGTCCTCGCCCTGCTGACGACGAGCGCGCCCGACGAGTCCGCACGCAACCGCGGCCTGGCCCTGTTCACCGCCGTCTCGTCGGCAGGCGCCTCGATCGGCCTGCTCCTCGGCGGGGTCCTCACCGACCTGGCCAGCTGGCACTGGACGCTGTTCATCAACGTGCCGATCGGCGTCGCGGTCCTACTTCTGGCCCGCCGATTCGTCACCGAGACCCCCCGCCGCTCGAGCCGCTTCGACGTCGTCGGCGCGGTCACGGCGACCCTCGGCTCGGTTGCGGTGGTCTACGGCTTCATCAACGCTCCCGACCGCGGCTGGTCGTCGCCCTACACGATCGGCGCCTTCGCCATCGGCGCCGTCCTGCTCGCGCTCTTCGTGCGCACCGAGGGCCGGGTGCGCGACCCGCTGCTGCCGCTTCCGCTCGTGCGCAACCGCTCGCGGGCCACGGCCTTGGTCGTGATGGCACTCGTAGTCGGAGCGCAGTTCTCGACGTTCTTCCTCGTGACGCAGTACCTCCAGCGGGTCCTCGGGTTCAGCCCGGTCGCCACCGGGGCGGCGTTCCTGCCGCTCAGCCTCGCGATCTTCGCCATGTCGCGGGTCAGCGCCCGGCTCGTCGCCAAGGTCGGTCCGCGGGCGCTGATGATCGTCGGAACGATCGGCCTGTCGGCGAGCTTCGTCTGGCTCGCGGGCATCACCGAGACGAGTGGGTATGCCGCCCAGCTCCTCGGCCCGCTCGTGCTCAACGGTGCATCGGCGGCGCTCGTCTTCATGCCGGTCACGGTCGTCGTGCTCGGCGGCGTCGACCGGTCCCACGCCGGCACGATCTCCGGACTGCTGCAGACCTGCCAGCAGCTCGGTGGCGCCGTGGGCCTCGCCGCGATCGTCAGCGTCTACGCCTCAGGAGCGGTGCCGGGCCGGTTCGTGCCGGGGGTCTCGACGGCGTTCCACACCTCGGCGATCTTCGCGGGCGTCGCGTTCCTGCTGGCCACGCTGGTCCTGCGGCGTGAGCCCGCGGCCGTTCGGCCAGCAGAACAGCCCGCGAGCCAGCCTGCGCCGGTGGTCGCGAGCGCGGCCGTGATCGCGGACTGATCCGCGGCCGACCAGGCCAACCGCCCTCGACGTGCCGCTGGGCGCGCCTCCTGCGAAGGAAGCGCGCCCAGCGGCATACGTGGGGTGGGAAGGGGCGGACGCCCCGTCAGTGGCCCGGCGGCATACTCCACCGGGCGGTCGACGTGCCCTGCTCCTTGGCGCGCTCGAAGGCCTCGGCGACGAGCTTCTCAGCCTCTTCGCGACCGCCCCAGTCCGAGGCCTCGACGTGCTTGCCGGGCTCGAGGTCCTTGTACCGCTCGAAGAAGTGCTGGATCTCCTTGAGCGTGTAGTCGCTGACGTCGTCGATGTCCTGCACGTCGTCCGACCGCACATCGACCGGGACGCAGAGCACCTTGTCGTCTCCGCCGGCCTCGTCGGTCATGTGGAAGACGCCGACCGGGCGGGCCTCGACGACGACCCCGGGGTAGACCGGCTCGGGCAGCAGCACCAGTGCGTCGAGCGGGTCGCCGTCCTCGCCGAGGGTGTCCTCGATGTAGCCGTAGTCGGCCGGGTACGCCATCGGGGTGAAGAGGTAACGGTCGAGCCGGATCCGACCCGTCTCGTGGTCGACCTCGTACTTGTTCCGCTGTCCGCGAGGGACCTCAATGGTGACGTCGAACTCCACGTCTTCCCCTTCGTGCGGCCCGCTGGCGGGCTCTGATGCCGAGGCACGCCCCGACGGCTGACAGAATCTTCCGCGACAGTGTGTCAGCAAGGGTGGTCCTTGCGCGAAACAGTGACCACAGGCGACGACGGACGGGGGTGGCTCGGGCATGGCTCGGGGGATGACCTACACCATGGCGGCCGTCTGGTCCGCTGTCGCCGTGCTGCTCGGGTATGCCGTCCTCGACGTCGCGGACGCCGCGCCCGGCGTGCTCACGCTGGCCCCGGCGCCGCCACCGCCGCCGACGGAGACGCCAGGCAAGCGCACTCTGCCCGTCGTCCCGCAGCCGACGATGCCCACCTCGGTCGGTATGCCGCTTCCGGCGCTCGCAGGTGAGACCGCGGCGCCCAGCGCGGCCGGGGTCGAGGCGGCGCTCGCGCAGGTGCGCGCCCTGCCGGCACTGCGTGACTCCGCACTCGTGGTGCAGGACGGCCAGACCGGCGAGGTGCTGCTCGACCAGGGCGGCGACGAGCTGCGCGTGCCGGCGTCGACGACGAAGCTGCTGTCGGCGGCCGCGATCGGCCAGGCCTTCGCACCGGATGCCACGCTGAAGACCGTGGTGCGGGAAGGGCCGGGACCCGACGAGATCGTCCTCGTCGCCGGCGGCGACTCCCTCATCAACCCCGGCCGCGGCGACGCCTCCGCGGTCGCGGGCCGCGCGGGCCTGCGCGACCTCGCCGACCAGGTCGCGAAGTCGTTGCGTAACAAGGGGATCCGTTCGGTGCGCCTCGACGTCGACGAGAGCTATGCCTACGGCCCGAGTCTCGCCTCCACATGGAGTCCCAACTTCCGGCCGTCCGGCATCACCGGCGCAGTCGCGATGCTCGGCCTGTCGACGCAGCGGGCGGAGGGCGGGGCGCATCCCGGCCCTGCCGACCCGGTGGCGTCGGTTCGAGACCTCCTCGTCCAGCAGCTCGAGAATCGCGGCATCTCCGTCACGACCGGCGACCGCACCCACGCCACCCCACCGGACGGGCCGGGCTCGGACGGCAGCTCCGGCACGACGGCGGGCGCGACCGGCACACCGACGCCGCCGGCAAGCGGGCCTGGCTCCGTCCTCGGCTCGGTCGAGTCGGCGCCCGTTCGCGAGCAGCTGGCCCTGGCCCTCACCGACAGCGACAACGCGCTCACCGAGATCCTCACCCGCCAGGCGGCATACCGCTCCGGGTCCGGCACCGACTTCCCGGAGGTCGGAGCCTGGGTCGTCGAGCAGGTGGGAGCCCTCGGCCTCGACACCACCGGCGTCCACCTCGCCGACGCGAGCGGACTGTCCAGGGAGAACCGCGTCCGCGCCGCCCTGCTGGGCCAGGTGCTGGTGCTCGGCTACGACGGCACGCACCCGGTGCTGCGCCGGGCGCTCGACGGGCTCCCCATCGGCGGCCTCACCGGCACGCTGGAGAAACGCTTCGAGGGCGACGACCACGAGGCCGCAGGCCGAGCCCGGGCCAAGACCGGCACCCTGACCGGCGCGAACGCGCTCGCCGGCAGCGTGGTCAACGACGACGGGCGGCTGATCGTCTATGTAGGCATGGTCGCCGGAGCGGGAACCAAAGACGCGCGGGCGGCGTTGGACCGTTTTGTAGCGGTACTCGCCTCGTGCGGGTGCCGTTGACGGGCCGGTGGGTCGCTCGGGGTAAGACAGTCGGTGACGACACGAAACCCTGTGCGGCCGGCTGGACCACCTGGTGGGCCGCCACGCGTGCCGCACGAGTCGCGGGGGGCGCACCCAGCGCACGACGTCTGCACCGCACCGGAAGGCCTGGAATGACCGACACGACCGTCACGAGCGCATCGGGACCAGGGGTGCCAGGCGTGCCCCCAGCGGGACCGGCGGCCTCCATCGACTACGAGTTCGCCAAGCGGACCGGCCGCGCCATCGTCAAGCCGGGGCCCCAGGTCTCCAGCGACGAGGCCGCGGCGATCGTGGCCGACCTGCGCAGCGCCGCCTCCTCCGCCGTGGCACCGGTCGCCGAGACCAGCGCACTGGCCGCCCCCGAGGACGCGCCGCCACCGCTCGTCGTCGACCGGGCCGGCTGGATCAGCGCCAACGTCGATTCGTTCCGGGCGATGCTCGACCCCGTCGTCGACAAGCTCAACGCGAAGAAGAAGACCGCGCCGGGCTCGGCCGCGACGATGATCGGCGGCAAGGTGACCGGCGCCGAGATGGGCACCCTGCTCGCCTTCCTGTCCAGCAAGATCCTCGGGCAGTACGACCTGGCCCCGGGCGGCACGCCCCGGCTGCTGCTCGTCGCGCCGAACATCGTGGCCACCGAGCGCAAGCTCGAGGTCGACCCGCACGACTTCCGCCGCTGGGTCGCGATGCACGAGGAGACCCACCGCGTGCAGTTCACTGCGGTGTCCTGGCTGCGGGAGCACATGGTCACCGAGTCGCAGAGCCTCGCCGTCGACCTCGCCCCCACACCCGAGGACCTCAACAAGCGGTTCGAGCAGCTCACCCGCAACCTTCCCGAGGTGATCTCCTCGGGCGAGGGCCTGGGTCAGCTGTTCGCGACGCCCGAGCAGAAGGCGCGCATCGCCGAGCTCACCGCGGTCATGTCGCTGCTCGAGGGTCACGCCGACGTCGTCATGGACGCGGTCGGGCCGAAGGTCATCCCGTCGGTCGACGAGATCCGCCGCAAGTTCGACCAGCGCCGCAACAACGCGGTCGGGGTCGACCGTCTCATGCGCAAGCTTCTCGGTCTCGAGGCGAAGATGCGCCAGTACCGTGACGGCGCCGTCTTCGTCCGGGCCGTCATGGACCAGGTCGGTCGCGAGGGGTTCAACGCCGTGTGGTCCTCGCCCGAGACCCTGCCCAAGGCCGCCGAGATCCTCGAGCCCAGCGCCTGGGTGCGCCGGGTCCACGGCTGAGCGCCGTGCGAGGCCCTTCCGAGATGCCCGGACCAGACCCTGCCGTTGCCGCGACGCGCCTCGCTGTGCGCGAGCACCTCGCCGACCTTCCGCTTGGAGCCGTCGTCCTCGTGGCCTGCTCCGGGGGGCCCGACTCCGTGGCGCTCGCCGCCGCGCTCGCCTTCGAGGCTCCGAGGTCCGGGCTGCGTGCCGCCGCCGTCATCGTCGACCACGGCCTCCAGGACGACTCGCGCGAGGTCGCCCAGCGTGCCGCGACGATCTGCCGCGACCTCGGCCTCGACCCTGTCGAGATCGTCTCAGCCGACGTCCGGCCCACCGGCTCCGGCCTCGAGGCCGACGCCCGCAGTGCGCGCTATGCCGCGATCGAGAAGGTCGCCAACCGGCTCGGCGCCTCAGCCATCCTCATCGGGCACACCCGCGACGACCAGGCCGAGCAGGTCCTGCTCGGCCTGTCCCGCGGCTCCGGTGCCCGGTCGCTGAGCGGTATGCCGGCCCGCCGGGACCGCTTCGTCCGTCCCCTTCTCGCGCTCCCGCGCGCGACCACGCTCGCCGCCTGTGCGGCATACGGCATCGAGCCGTGGCAGGACCCGCACAACAGCGACACGTCGTTCCGGCGGGTGCGGGCCCGCCGGTTGCTGGCCCACCTCGAGCAGGACCTCGGGCCGGGGTTCGGCGCGGCTCTCGCGAGGTCCGCGGACCTGCTGCGCGAGGACGCCGACTTCCTCGAGGGGCTGGCGCTGACGGCGCGGGCGGGCCTTCCCGACGCGGACGGCCAGCCGGGCGTGGACCTCGACGCCCTCGCTGCGCTGCCGCGGGCGATCCGCACGCGCGTCTGGCGGATCCTCGCCGCCGAGGCCGGTGCCCCGCTCGCCGACGTCAACGCCGCGCATGTGGAGTCGCTCGACGCACTGCTGACGTCGTGGCACGGCCAGGGGCCGCTGCACGTCCCGGGTGGGATCGCCGTGAGCCGCACGGGCAGCTCGATCAGGTTCAGCCCGATCCGCGACCACGAGGCCGCCCGGCTCTGACCTCTCGCGTCGGCGTCCGGCGGGTCGCTGGGCACCTCGGCACGGTGCTGTTGAATGGTCTACGCCGCCCGCACCCGACACGCCGCTGTCGACGACACCGAGGAGCCTTCGTGGACCACGAGGACATGGGAGACGACCTGGCCAAGGTCCTGCTCACCGAGGAGCAGATCCAGAGCCGTCTCGCCGAGCTCGCAGTAGACATCTGGAAGGACTACGCCGACAAGGACTTCCTCCTCGTCGGCGTGCTCAAGGGAGCGGTCGTGGTCATGGCCGACCTCATGCGTGCCCTGCCCGGCACCGCTCCGATGGACTGGATGGCGGTCTCGTCCTACGGCTCGGGCACCAAGTCGTCCGGTGTCGTGCGGATCCTCAAGGACCTCGACACCGACATCACCGGCCGGCACGTGCTCATCGTCGAGGACATCATCGACTCGGGCCTGACGCTCTCGTGGATCAAGAGCAACCTCGAGTCGCGCCGCCCGGCCTCGGTCGAGATCTGCACCCTGCTGCGCAAGCCCGACGTCGTCAAGGTCGACATCCCGGTCAAGTACGTCGGCTTCGACATCCCCAACGAGTTCGTCGTCGGCTACGGCCTCGACTACGCCGAGAAGTACCGCAACCTCCGCTGCGTCGGCACCCTCGCCCCGCACGTCTACGCCTGACCCCGTTCGAGGTATTCGGGTCGAGGTGATATCTCGCACTATGCCCCGGATCAATACCTCCATCGGAATACCTCGACCGAGGTTGCGGCGTGAGAGCCTCGGGCCATGACGTTCTCGATCGTCGCGCGCCAGGGCGAGGCCTACGGTGTCGCGGTCGCCTCGAAGTTCCTTGCGGTCGGCGCGGTCGTGCCCGCTGCTCGCACCGGAGTCGGTGCCGTTGCCACGCAGTCCTACGCCCGGGTGGCCTATCTCGAGGAGCTGCTCGAGCGTCTCGCGTCGGGTGAGTCCGCCCCGGCCGCGCTCGAGGCCGCGACCGCCCTCGACGACGGCAGGCAGACCCGGCAGGTCGGGGTGGTCGGGACCGGCTCGGCCGCCACCTTCACGGGCTCCGAGTGCAACCCGTGGGCGGGCGGCGTGGCGCGCGACGACGGCGACACGGCATACGCCATCCAGGGCAACATCCTCACCGGGCCCGAGGTCGTCGAGGCCATGGAACAGGCCTGGCACGACTCCGAGGGGCGTGGTCTGGCTCGACGCCTGCTCGCGGCGCTCACCGCCGGTGACGCCGCCGGAGGGGACTCGCGCGGGCGTCAGAGCGCGGCCATGTATGCCGTCGAGCCCGGTGCCGGCTACGACAGCTGCGGGGTGCTCGTCGACCTCCGCGTCGACGACCACGGGGAGCCCGTGCCGGAGCTCGGCCGGCTGCTCGACGACTGGGAGATGTACTTCGGCAAGCCCGAGGACGTCCAGCCGCTCGAGGGCGACCTCGCCACCGAGGTCGCCGACCGGCTGGCCCGGGCCGGCCATCCCTTTGCCGCGGCTGGCGGCGACGGGGCGGCTGACCTGGCGACGGCCCTGGCGGACTGGGCCGGCGAGGCGAACTACGAGGCCCGCCTGAGCCCCGACGGCATCGATGCCCGCGTGCTCGCCGCCCTTCGCGCGACGACTTCCCCATAGACCTCCCATAACCGCCTCATAGACCGTCCCCAGACCTCCCCACCCGTCGAGTGGCCGCTCCGTCACACAGCTACGCGGGACCCCTGGGGCAGACGTGGCTAGCGTGACGGGGTGGCCACTCGACGATGGGGCAGGCGTGGCTAGCGTGACGGGGCGACTCGACGATGGGGCAGGCGTGGCTAGCGTGACGGGGTGGCCACTCGACGATGGGGCAGGCGTGGCTAGCGTGATGGGCTGGCCACTCGAGGATCGAGGGGACGGCACCCCGGCGGGGCGGCGGCATACGGCTGCGGGGCGGTCGGGAACGTCTACGCGTGGGCTGGTTGGTCACCGGCACGCGACATGCGGAACACTGGTAGTTCGCCGGACGTTGTGCCGGTGGACCAACTCACCGGACGAGCAGGAGGGCCGGGGCGTCATCGCCCCGCAGGTACATGGACGCAAAGCGGATTCTGCGCACGCCACTGTTGTGGATCTTGGTCCTCATCAGCGCGCTCGTCTTCGGCATGTTGTTCTCCGAGTCCGGCCCGCCGCGGATCGACACATCCGAGGCGATGAAACAGATCACGAACGGCAACGTCGAGTCGGCCAAGCTCATCGACAACGAGCGCATGGAGCTGACCCTCAAGACCCCTTACGACTCGCCTGACGGCACCGTCAAGGACGCCAAGTCGGTCTATGCCTACTACGTCGACGCCCGCGGCCAGCAGGTCGTCGACGCGCTCGATGCGAAGCCGCCGACCAAGGGCGTGGACGACTACATCGAGCAGCAGAGCTGGTTCGGGTCGCTGCTCTTCTCGATCTTGCCGATCATCATCATCCTGGGCCTGTTCTGGTTCCTCATGGGGCAGATGCAGGGCGGCGGCAACCGCGTCATGCAGTTCGGCAAGTCGCGGGCCAAGCTCGCCACCAAGGACACCCCGAAGGTGACCTTCGCGGACGTCGCCGGCTGCGACGAGGCCATCGAGGAGCTCCAGGAGATCAAGGAGTTCCTCCAGGAGCCCGCGAAGTTCCTCGCCGTCGGCGCCAAGATCCCCAAGGGCGTGCTGCTCTATGGCCAGCCGGGCACGGGCAAGACGCTGCTGGCCCGCGCCGTCGCGGGTGAGGCCGGAGTCCCGTTCTACTCGATCAGCGGCTCCGACTTCGTCGAGATGTTCGTCGGTGTCGGTGCCAGCCGCGTGCGCGACCTGTTCGAGCAGGCCAAGGCGAACGCCCCGGCCATCGTGTTCGTCGACGAGATCGACGCCGTCGGTCGTCACCGTGGCGCGGGCCTCGGCGGCGGTCACGACGAGCGCGAGCAGACGCTCAACCAGCTGCTCGTGGAGATGGACGGCTTCGACGTCAAGACCAACGTCATCCTTATCGCCGCGACCAACCGGCCCGACATCCTCGACCCCGCGCTGCTGCGGCCTGGCCGATTCGACCGCCAGATCGCCGTCGAGGCGCCCGACATGATCGGCCGTCACCGCATCCTCGAGGTGCACGCGCAGGGCAAGCCCATGTCGCCTGACGTCGACCTGCTGGCCGTCGCCCGGCGCACGCCCGGCTTCACCGGCGCCGACCTCGCGAACGTCCTCAACGAGGCTGCGCTGCTCACCGCCCGTGGCGACCGCCGCGTCATCGACAACCCGTCGCTCGACGAGGCCATCGACCGTGTCATCGCCGGCCCGCAGAAGCGCACCCGCATCATGTCGGCCAAGGAACGCAAGATCACGGCGTACCACGAGGGTGGCCACGCCCTGGTCGCTGCGGCGCTGAACAACACCGACCCCGTCACGAAGGTGACGATCCTGCCGCGCGGCCGGGCCCTCGGCTACACGATGGTCATGCCGGTCGACGACAAGTACTCCACGACCCGCAACGAGATCCTCGACCAGCTGTCGTACGCCCTCGGTGGTCGCGTGGCGGAGGAGATCGTCTTCCACGAGCCCACCACCGGCGCGAGCAACGACATCGAGAAGGCCACGGGTCTGGCCCGCAAGATGGTCACCGAGTTCGGCATGTCCGAGCGCATCGGTGCGATCAAGCTCGGGCAGAGCACCGGCGAGGTGTTCCTCGGACGCGACATGGGCCACCAGCGCGACTACTCCGAGGAGATCGCCAGCGTCGTGGACGAGGAGGTGCGCAAGCTCATCGAGGCGGCGCACGACGAGGCCTACGCGGCCATCAACCAGAACCGCGACATCCTCGACAACCTCGTGCTCGAGCTGCTCGAGAAGGAGACCCTCAACCAGGCCGAGCTCGCCGACATGTTCAAGCACGTCGATCGCGTGCCCAAGCGCCCGACCTGGCTGTCGTCGCAGGCCCGCGTGCCGGGCGACCGGCCCCCGGTGCTCACGCCCGCGGAGATCGCCGCGAAGAACGGCCAGAACGGACAGAACGGCCACCTGCCGCCGCCCGTGCCGCCGGACCGGACGATCGAGGAGAAGATCGACGAGGCGGCCGCTGTCGGTGCCCACCCGCTGACGGACGAGCACCCGCCGGAGCAGGTCATCGAGGTCCCCGACGACGAGCCCGTGCGCCCCGGCGAGAAGAGCTGACACGTGGCGGTCGACCACGCGCGCGCCGAGGCGGCCGTCCGTGAGCTGCTGCTCGCCATCGGGGAGGACCCCGAGCGGGAGGGCCTGCGGGACACGCCGGCGCGCGTAGCGAGGTCGTACTCCGAGATCTTCGCTGGTCTCGACATGACCGCTCAGGAGGTGCTCAGCACGACCTTCTCGATCGACCATGAGGAGCTCGTCATCGTGCGCGACATCGAGCTCTACAGCACGTGCGAACACCACCTCGTGCCCTTCCACGGGGTGGCCCACGTGGGCTACATCCCCGACAAGCATGGGCGGGTCACCGGTCTGTCCAAGCTCGCTCGGCTCGTCGATGTGTTCGCCCGACGCCCGCAGGTGCAGGAGCGGCTCACGTCGCAGATCGCGGACGCCCTCGTCGAGCACCTGAGCGTGCGTGGCGTGATCGTCGTGGTGCAGGCCGAGCACCTGTGCATGTCGATGCGCGGCATCCGCAAGCCAGGTGCGAGCACCATCACCTCCGCCGTACGAGGGCAGCTGCGCGACCCGGCCACTCGAGCAGAGGCCATGGCGCTCATGCTCGAGGGCAACAAGTGAGCGACACCTCCGCGCCGCCGTGTCCTCGTCACCGGTGAAGACGCCTTCCCCGGTGGAAGGATGTGCGCCATGACTGCCCCGACGGTGACCGCCGACGACCTGCTCGAGGTGCGCGACCGCACGCTTGTCATGGGCGTCGTCAACGTCACGCCCGACTCGTTCTCCGACGGCGGGGAGTGGTTCGAGCCCGACGCGGCGATCGCGCACGGCCACGACGTCGTGGCGGCCGGCGCCGACATCGTCGACGTCGGCGGCGAGTCCACCCGCCCTGGGGCAGAACGCCCTTCGGTCGAGGAGGAGCTGCGCCGCGTCCTTCCGGTCGTCTCAGAGCTCGCCGCCGCCGGAGCGGTCGTCTCGATCGACACGATGCGCGCTGAGGTGGCGCGGGCCGCCGTGCACGTGGGCGCGTCCATCGTCAACGACGTGTCCGGCGGACTCGCCGACCCGGAGATGGTGTCGTTCGTGGCCATGAACCGCCTTCCCTACGTAGCGATGCACTGGCGTGGCCACAGCACCGACATGCAGTCGCGTGCCGTCTATGACGACGTCGTCGAGGACGTATGCCGTGAGCTCGTCGCTCGTCGTGACGTGCTGCTTGGTGCCGGGATCGAGCAGGACCGGCTCGTGCTGGACCCCGGGCTGGGTTTCGCCAAGAACGCGGACCACAACTGGGCGCTGATGGCCGCGCTGCCGATTCTGCACGACCTGGGACACCCGATCCTCGTCGGCGCTTCCCGCAAGGCATTCCTCGGCCGCCTGGGGCGTCGTGAAGGAGAGCCGCCACGTCCGGCGGCCGAGCGCGACGTCGAGACGACGGCGACCTCGGTCATGGCCGCGATGGCGGGCATGTGGTGCGTGCGCGTGCACGATGTCGCCTCGACCGTGCGCGCGCTGTCGGTGGTCCAGGCGGCGCTCGACCACGCACTGGAGGATGCCGACTGATGCCGGATCGCATTGTGCTGCAGGGCGTCTCGGCTCGCGGCAACCACGGCGTGCTCGACTTCGAGAAGCGTGACGGACAGGTCTTCGTCGTCGACGTGACGATGACGGCCGACCTCTCGCGGGCGGGGCGCACGGACGACCTCGCCGCCACCGTCAGCTACGCCGAGGTCGCCACTGATGTGGTCGCCCGCATCACGGGGCCTTCGTTCGACCTCATCGAGCGGCTGGCTGAGGTCATCGCCGACGACGTGCTGCGTCACGACCTCGTCGACTCGGTGGAGGTCGTGGTCCACAAGCCGGAGGCCCCCGTGGGCCAGCCGTTCACCGATGTCCAGGTGCGGCTCGAGCGCACCAACGCGGCCGCGGTCGTCGTCGCTCTCGGGTCCAACCTCGGCGACCGCGGCGAGACACTCGCGGCAGCCGTGCGAGCGCTTCGTGACCTGCGCGGACTCACCGTGACCGCCGTGTCGTCCCTGGTCGAGACCGACCCCGTGGGCGGGCCGGACCAGCCGCCCTACCTCAATGCCGTGGTCGTCGGGCGGTGCACTCTCGCCCCGGACGACCTGCTCCGGTCCCTGCACACGATCGAGGCGGAGCACGGCCGCACTCGTGAGATCCGCTGGGGCGCAAGGACGCTCGATCTTGACCTCATCCAGTTCGGGGCCCCTGGCGGCCCGCGCGAGGTCCTCAGCGACCTCCCCGGCCTGACACTGCCCCACCCCCGTGCGGCCGAGCGCGCCTTCGTGCTGGTCCCCTGGGCCGACGCCGACGGCCAGGCCACGATCCGCGTGGGGCGGGGGGACGGCGGCATACGGCCCGTGTCCGAAGTCCTGACCGAACTCGACCGATCGGGCGTACGTCCCGGTCCCGAATGGGAGCAGCAGTGAAACCACACTCCGGCATCCGGGCGACCACCCTCGTGCTCGCGGGCCTCGCGATGACGATCGTGGCGTGGCTCGTGCTGCGTTCGGTGTCCTCCGGCGGCACGAGCCTGCCCGACCCGGGCTGGGTCGCGATCGCGGTGATGGCGTTCCTTGCGGCGGGCCTGCTCGTGGCCGGCTGGCAGGTGCGCAAGGTGCGTGATGGTGCGGGCGACGGCTCAGTGACGCCGTTGCGGGCGGCGCGCACGCTGGTCCTGGCCCAGGCGGCTGCTCTGACGGGCGCCGTGCTCGTGGGCTGGTACGTCGCGAACACCCTGGTGCTGCTGCCCGATGCCGACGTCGAGTCGCAGCGCAGCCGGATCTGGCCGTTCGTGGCCCACGCAGCCGTGGCCGCGCTGCTCGCCGTCGCGGGGATGGTCGTGCAGCGCTGGTGCCGGGTCCGGCCGCGCGACGAAGAGGACGAAGGCAACGGTGCGAACGGGAAGTCCTCCGCCGCCCACTGACCGCCGAATCGCCGTTCGAGGTATTCGGTTCGAGGTGATGTGTCGCCCTATTCGGCGAGCCAACACCTCCAACCGGCTCTCCGCAACGACCGGTCGTGGGATCGTCAGATCGGGAAGGCGTCGATCAGGCCGCGCCGCTGACGACCTTCGGCACGACGCAGCATCGTGCCAGCCGCGAGAAGCCAGGCGATCCCGACGCACAACTCTGCTGCCAGGCCGAGCAACAGGGGAACCTCGTTCCTCAGCGGGCGCACAGACCACGTGCCAGGCAGAACGCTCGTTGCGGTACTGAGCACGCCGGGGTACTGCTTGGTCGAGACAATGGCACCTGCAGTAACGGGGACGACCCACATCGTGAGGTTGGCCACGGTGAACGGGTCCCGTGCCGTCAGGGACAACATCGACGCTGCGACGGCGGCAGGGACGGACACCAAAGGGGCCAAGAGGGCGACAGCGGTCACTCGGGCCCCGCCGTGCCCAGTCAGCGCCGTGACCGCGACCAAGAAGGTTGCCGTGGTGACGCCAGTCAACAGTCCGACGCCGGCCTTGCCCGCCCACAGTGCGGGGCGCAGCAGGCCGTATGGGCTCACCTCGGCGACGACCCCGCGCACTCGGTCCATGGCCGACTGAGACGCAACGACAGAGATGGTTGACGCCACGATGCAGGCGACCATAGCGGCGTGCGTCGACATCGCCGGGTCCATGGCTCCGACCGAGAAGCTCACCGCGGTGACGATCGCCGCGTTCAGGAACGGAACGAGCAGCAGTGAGACCATCGCCGTGCTAGGTGTCGCCAGGGCGTCAGTCGAACGCAGGCTCACGACGATGGAGTACTGAAACGACCTGAGCATCACACGACCTCCAGCGTGCCGTGGCGCGTGGCGCGCCGAAGTACAGCACGGCCAAGGACCGCCGATGCCACGGCCCAGAGCACCACCGTGAAGACGAACCAGCCGGTGGACTCGCCCAAACCCGTGCCGGGGTCGAACACCAGCCGGACGGCCCACGCAGTAGGCAGCCAAGCACTGGCAATGTCGAACCACGTCCAGGCTGGCGGGTGACCGAACACGTCCGACAGGAGCACGAGTGGATTGCCGATCAGCGCCTCGTATGTCGTCGCGTAACGCGAGAGAACGAAAAGCGTTGCCATCAGCGTCGCCATCGTGAGCGAACCGAGCCAGAACATTCCGACACCAACGAGAAGCCTGCCGTCGGTAACCCCTTCGACCGGCAGGCCAAGGAGGATCGACAGGACGAGAGACACGGGGACCGAGAACAACCCGAACGTCGAGACAGCGGCAACGACCGGAGTGACCGACTGCCAGGCAGGGCGGGGGCTGCGGACCAGATGGACGAGGGTGCCCTGAAAGCGCTGGAAGCCGATGATCCCCGCGGACACGGTTGACACGGTCCACACTCCGGTCAGCGCAGCCCGAATCCAGCCATGCGGGCTGGCGCCGACGCCGGCGTGGTTCGCAAGTGCCTGCAGGCACACGACCTGAGTGGTTGAGAACATCAAGACCTGCACGAAGAACGGGGTGCTCCAGAACCGTTGCGCATGGAACCCCGTCATCCGTACAACGGCGATCACGAGTTTCCTTCCAAAGCGAGGTAAGACTCCTCCAGCGTGGGCTCCCGGATGGTGACGTCGGCGTCTGGACCGCAGAGATCGCGAACCCGCTGGACGTGCAATGGAGACTGACAGAGCACGGTGTATGCCGTACGCCCATGCATCGGCATTGCCTCAACCCGGGCCACACCGGTCAGGCTCTCCATGGCCTCGGCCATATCGCGTGCGCAACTCGTGATGACCGTCGTCACCGACGTGATCCTTGCCGCGCGAGCGATGTCGGCGACGCCGCCGCTGACGATGATCCTGCCGTGACGGATGACATCGACACGGTCGGCAAGCGCCTCGGCTTCCGGCATCGCGTGAGTAGTCAAGAGAATGCCGGCGCCGCCGTTCGCCTGATCCCGGATGAGGTCGCGCAGGTCTTTCGCAGCCTGGACATCCAAGCCGGCCGAGGGCTCATCAAGAATGAGCAGGCGCGGCTCGGTGAGGAGCGCTCGAGCCACATGGAGGCGCTGGACCATCCCGCGCGAGTACTCCCCGACGGCCTGGTTCGCCCGGTCGGTCAGACGTACCGCGTCCAGGACCTGTCGGACTCGCTGCGCGCGCCGCCTCCACGGGACCCCAGCCACGTCCGCGTAGAACATGAGGTTCGCGTAGGCGCTGGGGCGTGTGTAGAAACCACGCTCGCCACCCAGCACCAGGCCGGTGTGGGCCCGGGCCGCCCGCGGCTTACGCAGGGCATCCACGCCGTCAACCTCAACGCCACCCTGGTCCGGCGTCAACAGGGTTGCAGCCATGCGGACGGTCGTGGTCTTTCCAGCTCCGTTGCGCCCGAGCAGGCAGACGATCTGGCCTCGAGGAACGGTGAGGCTCAGGTCATCAACGGCCAGCCGGTCACCGAATCTGCGGGACACTCCCCGAAGCGAAAGAGCCGCAGATGCCATGTCGCTCATGCTGCGCCAGTTCCCCAGAAGCCCAGCTCGTCATGATGCATGGCGTACAGCACCCGGCAGCCTTGGTCGGCGCGACCCGACCTCGCGAGAGCAGTCGCGAGCAACTTGCGCGTCATTTCCAGACGCACGGGCGAGGCCTCGTGGCGAATCAAGTCGACGGCCTGGACCAGCACTATGACGGCTTCGTTGAATCGCCGCTCTCGGATGAGCCCGACTCCAGCGGCCGACAAGGCCTCACTGAGGTACTCAGGCGAGTCTCTGCGACAGCGGTCGATGTTCGTTTCAAGCACTCGGCTCGCCCGCGAGTGGTCTCCTTCCACCATGGCGAGTTGGGCGTCGTTGAGCGAGATCTCAGCTTGATACCGCAGCGCCTCGTCTGGTGTGACGACCACGTCGCCCGCCCCTTGCACGAGATCCATAGCACGATCGATCTCGTATCGGGCGGCGGTAATGTCCATACGGCGCATGTGAACCAGCGCCCGCAAGTTGCACACTAAGGCCGCGATCGCGGTCGCGTCGCGTTCCGTGATGGCGCCGTCCCGCAGGAGTCGCGCTGTGTCGTCCAGCAGAACATCCAGCGTGTGGTCCCCGCCCTCAAGGTCGTTGCCGCGTTTGATCTGGGTTGCCGCACGACGATGTCTGGCCATGGTGGCCTGGCGCACCGTGCCGCGACTGACGACGACATCGAAGACGTCGACGGCGCGGAGATCACCCACGGCAGCGAGAAGAACCCCGAGCCGGGGCAAGACGTCCGTCGATTCCCCGGACGTCAACTCCGCGACGCGCGGAGCAAGTGCAGCGGCTGCATTATCGAAGTCGCCGACAAGCAGGACCGTCGCGTCGGCAGCCAACACTGCATCGTCAAGGTCGAGGCATGCGATCCAGGCGGCGTTGTCTTGCACCGAGTAGGAGACGTCCCAGCCGAACAACGCCAAGTGGGCGCGCCAGAAGCGAGATGGGTCGGCGCTGCGCCGCACTCCGAGATCGGTGAGGTACTCCGGTGACAATGTCGTCCGCCGTGCCAATCGCGGGGCGGCGGCCAGAGTGAGTCTTTCAGTGAACCCATCGGCGACAGCGTCCGGGTCATGGCGTGCAAGCAGATCAGTGGCCAACTCAGAAACATTCATCCGTGCTCTCAACCTCCATCGGTACCCGACCGGGCGGGCATCCGTCCGACGGTGCCCACCCGGTCGCGAAGCTCAGCCGTGGGCCCAGTTGATCTGGAGCGGACCCAGCAGGTCCTGCTCGGTGGCCTCAGTGACCTCGTCGGCGATCTCGCGAAGCTGTGCGCTCATGCTCCACCCCCTCGATGCGTTGATCCACTTCCGCTTGCTGCGGCTGCATCACGTTATCCAGAGTTTGACCCCTGGTGCTTGTATTCGAGCTGCACGTTGACGGCACGGCCCGCGGGTCCAAGCCAGCCCACATGGGCGCGATGCGCCTTCGGCAGAGGGTGGTGCCGACGTCGGACCACGTCGACATCCGCTCAGTCGAACCGACCGGGGCATCCCCTCGGCCCACCGACTGCGTACGAAGCTGGAGAAGGACCAGCCCGGGCGCGACAGGGCAGGGCACGAACAGAGGTCCTCTGCAGGCCCTGACCGCCGAGTCGCCCTTCGAGGTACTCGGGTCGAGGTGACAGGTCGCCTCCTCCAACGAGGCACTACATCGAACCGATTACCTCGAACGGTCAGGGGGCGGCGGCGGTGGTGTGCGTCGTCGACGTGCGAGTCGGCGTCGGGACGACCGAGATCGTCGACGTCGGCGTCGCCCGTGGGGGACCCGCCGGCCCGTCCGGCACTGTCGTGCGAACCGGCCACGGCGGCGGGATCGTGTCGACGGTGTCCTGGTCGGAGCAGGCGGCCGCGAACGTGATCGTGGCCGTGATGACCGCGACCGCCACGCCGCGCACCACCCCGCCCCGCGTCAGCCGGCGAGACGGCATACCGTCGTCCGACGGCATACCGTCCCCGTCGGGACGTTCCAGTCGGATGGGGCTCACTTGTCGATGTCTCCGACGACGAAGAACATCGACCCCAGTATCGCCACCATGTCCGCGATGAGCTGGCCCGGCAGCATCTCGCTGAGCACCGAGATGTTGCTGAACGAGGCCGAGCGCAGCTTGAGCCGCCACGGCGTCTTCTCGCCACGCGACACGAGGTAGTAGCCGTTGAAGCCGAGAGGGTTCTCGGTCGCGCAGTAGATCTCGCCCTCCGGCACCTTCAGCACCTTGGGGAGCTTGACGTTGATCGGCCCCTGGGGCAGCTGGACGAGGCGGTCGAGGCAGGCCTCCACGAGGTCGAGCGACA
The DNA here is from genome assembly GCF_054783095.1 of Intrasporangium mesophilum. NCBI lineage: Bacteria > Bacillati > Actinomycetota > Actinomycetes > Micrococcales > Intrasporangiaceae > Intrasporangium > Intrasporangium mesophilum. The sequence continues at coordinate 147,113 of NZ_BAAGRF010000005.1, forward strand.
CGTGCACCTGCTCGAGCAGCACCTCGAGGCGGGCCAGGCAGTCGCCGGCGGAACGCGTGACGACCCGGCCTGGTCCCTTGTCGCCGAAGAGCTCGCCGTACGCGAGGTACGGCGTGTCGCGCCGCAGGTCGACGTCGAGCCCGCTCGCCCGCGCGATCGGCCCCGAGACGCCGTAGGCCTCGACGGTGGCGCGTGGAAGAACGCCGACGCCGCGCGTGCGTCCCTCGAGGATCTCGTTGCCCACGACGAGCCGCTCGAGACCGGGCAGCCGCTTGCGGACGTTCGCGACGGCCTTGTCGACGCGGCCCATCCAGCCGGCCGGGAGGTCCTCCTTGAGGCCGCCGACCCGGTTGAACATGTAGTGCATCCGGCCGCCGGAGACCTCTTCCATCACGGCCTGCAGCTCCTCGCGCTCGCGGAACGCGTGGAAGACGGGCGTGATCGCCCCGAGCTCGAGCGGGTACGAGCCGAGGAACATCAGGTGGTTGAGCACGCGGTTCAGCTCGGCGAGAGCCGTCCGGGCCCAGACGGCCCGCTCCGGCACCTCCATCCCGAGCATCTGCTCGACTCCCAGCACCACGCCGAGCTCGTTCGAGAACGCCGAGAGCCAGTCGTGGCGGTTCGCAAGCACGAGGATCTGGCGGTAGTCGCGCACCTCGAACAGCTTCTCGGCGCCGCGGTGCATGTAGCCGATGACCGGCTCCGCACTGACGATCCGCTCGCCGTCGACGACGATCTTCAGCCGGAGCACGCCGTGCGTGGCGGGGTGCTGCGGCCCGATGTTGAGCACCATGTCGGCCGTCGCCAGCCCACCGGCTCCGACTCCGACGGTGAGCGCCTGGCCGCCCCTGGGGGCGGCGGCGAGCGACGTGGTCCTCTGGCTCGTGTCAGCGCTCACGGTTCGACCCTACGTCCGGCATGGGGTCGAGTATGCCGTGCGGCACAGTAGGAGAGTGGCGCAGCCCTTCGACCTCAGTGACCCCGGCTTCGTGGCCGACCCGTATGCCGTCCTGGCCGCTTCGCGCGCCAGTGGCCCGATCCTGTGGCACGACGGCCTCGGCGAGTGGGTGACCACGAGCCACGCCGCTGCCAACGACGTGCTCCGTGACCGGCGTCTCGGCCGGATCTTCCGGCCTCGGGCGAGCACGGAGGACGACGCATGGACGACGTTCGACTGGTTGCACGCCGACTCGATCCTGGACTCGGAGCCCCCGAAGCACACCAGGCTGCGGCGTCTGGTGTCTGGCGCGTTCGGCCGCGGGCACATCGAGCGCATGCGTCTGCGGATCGAGGAGCTCGCCGATGAGCTGCTCAACGGTGTCGTGGCGCGCCTTGACGCCGACGGCCGGGTCGACGTCATCGAGCACTACGCCGAGCCCTTGCCGGTGCTGGTCATCTGCGAGCTGCTCGGTGCGCCGACCGAGGACTGGAAGCGGCTGCGTGACTGGTCACAGGCGATCGTCACGATGTACGAGGTCGCGCCCAGCCCGCAGGCACAGGAGGACGCGCAGCGAGCGTGCGCCGACTTCGCGGCATACGTTGAGCAGCTGGCCGCGGAGCGCGCCGCGACGCCCGGCGACGACCTGCTCACCTCGCTCGTGCAGGAGCGCGACGGCGGCGACCGCCTCTCGCGACGCGAGCTGGTCGCGACCGTCGTGCTGCTGCTCAACGCGGGGCACGAGGCCAGCGTCAACGGTTTCGGCAACGGGCTGCACTGGCTGCTCGGTGATCCCGCCGTCCTCGACGAGGTGCTCGCCGCCCTCGACGACGACCGCGCGGTCGAGCGCCTCGTCGAGGAGATGCTGCGGCACGACTCGCCCCTGCACCTGTTCGAGCGCACCGCCACCAGCGACGTCGAGCTGCACGGCGTCACGATCCGGACCGGCCAGAAGGTGGCCGCGCTGCTCGGGGCCGCCAACCGCGACCCGCGGGTCTTCGCCGAGCCGGACCGGTTCGACCCCACCCGCGATCCGAACCCGCACCTCGCCTTCGGCGCCGGCATCCACTTCTGCCTCGGCGCGCCGCTCGCGAGAATGGAGCTGCAGATCTCCGTGCGCGCGCTGCTGCGCCGGCTCGGCGCGCTCCAGGTCGTCGACGCGATGCAGCGGCCGACGTTCGTGCTGCGGGGTTACGAGCATCTCGTCGTGGCCAGGGCACCGCGCCCCGGTCCAGAGGAAGGGAGCCGGGATGAGTGAGCTGACGCCGTACATCTGCGTCGAGGACTCGCGGGCCGCGATCGAGTGGTACCGCCAGGCGCTCGGGGCCGAGGTGACCTTCGAGCCGATCATCATGCCCGACGGGCGGGTCGGGCACTGCGAGCTGGCGGTCGACGGCGCCCGGTGGATGATGTCCGACAGCTTCGAGGGCGTGAACATCGCCCCGCCAGACCCGGCGCGCGGCAACGCGGTGACGATGCACCTCACCGTCGCGGACTGCGACGCGGCGTGCCGCCGGGTCCAGGCGGCCGGGGCCACCCTCGACCGAGGCCCCGAGGACAGCCCGCCGGCCGGGCGGGTGGCCGTCTTCCGGGACCCGTTCGGGCACCGCTGGTTCCTCAACCAGCCGTTCGAGTGACTGCCCCGTGTGATGGGAGTGACGGGGCGCTCACTCGACAGGATTGATGGGCGCTCACTCGATAGGAGTGGGGGCCGTCGCCTCGAGCACCGGCCCCCGGCACAGGCCGAGTGAGCGCTCCGTCACAGGTCGAGTGAGCGCTCCGTCTCGGACGTCTCAGGAGCGGTCGGCCTCGCGGCCGCGCAGGACGACGTAGCCGCCGATGACGAGCAGCACGGTCGTGCCGAGGATCGTCAACAGGATCGGCACGAACGGCGACGACTCCGCTTCGTCGCCAGCCGTCGGCTGCGGGCTCACATGCACAGTGGCTCCGGCCGTGGCGGTCGACCCGTCGAGCCCGACGGTGGCGTGGAACGAGAACGACCCGCTGACCGGGTGGCCGTCGTCGGAGGTGACGCGGTAGGTCACGGTGTAGTCGCCGGCGGGCGCGGTCGGCAGGAGCGCTTGCGTCACGTCGCGCCCGTCGATCGTCGGAGTCCCGCTCGCCACATTGCCGGTCGGACCAGTGACCACGACCTGTGTGCCGAGGGAGAGCGGGGCCTCGGCGAACGTCAGGACCACAGCGCCCGGCAGCCGGTCGACCGTCGCGCCGTCGGAGGGGTTCGTCCGCTCGAGGACGTCGTGCGCGGCTGCGACGGTCGGCAGGGCAACGGTGACGCTGAGGCAGACTCCGAGGGCGAGCAGCAGGGACGACAGGCGGCGCATGCCGATCAGGGTACGTCGCCCCGATGCACGCGCTTCACCGCCCACCAGAAGTCGCCGAAGCCGCCGGCCGGGCGGATGAGGTCCGCCTCCGCGCCCGCTCGCTCCAGCGCACGCACATAGGCGAGTGGGTCGGTCGTGGCGAGCTCGATCGAGGGGGTCGCACCGGTGAAGCCGAGGTCGCGCAGGAGGTCTCGCTGGCGCACCAGAAGGTCGGCCGCCAGCGTGTCCATCGCGACGTGAGCGGTGATGTCGCGCGAGCCATCGGGCACCGGCTGGGTGAGGCGTCCGCCCACGTATGCCGCCAGCGTCCCCCCGCTCGGCCGCTCGGTCGCGAGATGGCCGTAGTCGACCGCCACCGCCAGGCCCGAGCGGATGGCGCTCAGCAGCTGCAGCCAAGCCTCGTCCCGGGCCAGCCCGACCTCAACGCGGCTGCGGGGACGGCTCGTCGGCCAGTGGTCGCGACACCAGTCCGCCTCAGCCGTGGGCAGCGCCGAGCCGAGAGACTCGGTGCCGCTCTCGCGATCCACGAGCACCACTCGGGTCTGGCCGTCGCCGTCGACCTCGGCGACCTCGCAGGGCACCACGTCGAGCCACTCGTGGGCGACGACCAGGGCGTCCTCGAGGTCGGCGAGGCACTCCGGCAGGTCTGCGCCGCCAGGGGAGCGGACCCACTCGATGCGTGCGTCGAGACCTCCGGGCCGGTCGACGACGTCGACTGCGACGATCCTGGTGGCCGTGGGGGTGGCCGAGGTGGTGGCCGTCGGGGTGGCCGTGGGCGTGGGCGTGCCGGCGGCCGTCAGGTCATCCTGGGCCGCCACGGCGCGCAGCAGGTGCGTCGCGAGCTCGCCGCGGCCCGCGCCGAGGTCGACGACGACGCGAGGCATCACCGGCCCGTGCATCCGGGCCCACAGGGCCAGCAGGACCTCGGCGAGCACGCCACCGGTCACCCCGTGCGTGGCCGTCGTGAAGTGAGCCGCCGGCCCACCACGCGCGACGTAGAAACCGCGCCCGGCGGCATACAGGGCGTCGTGCCAGGCCTCTCGCCAAGGGACGGGATCCACGCCCCGGACTGTAGGCGATAGCGTGCCGTGGGTGAGCACCCCGCACGAACGACCCGCACGTTTCGAGGTCGGCGTCGTGGGCGCCGGCCGGGTCGGGTCGGTGCTCGGAGCCGCCCTCGTGCGGGCCGGGCACTCGGTGACCGGAGTGTCTGCCGTCAGCGAGGCGAGCCTCGAGCGCGCGGCGACGCTGCTGCCGGGCGTGCCCGTGAAGCCGATCCCCGACGTCGTCAGCGGCGCCCACCTCGTCGTGCTCGCCGTGCCGGACGACGCGCTGCACGACCTCATCGCGGGGCTCAGCGCGACCGGGACCTTCACGCCGGGACAGCTGGTCATGCACACGTCGGGCGCGCATGGCATCGGGGTCTTCGACGACGCCGCGGACAGCGATGTCGTCCCGCTCGCCCTCCACCCGGCGATGACGTTCACGGGCACGAGCGTGGACCTGGAGCGCCTGCACGACTGCTGCTTCGGCGTGACGACGACCGACCTGGCCAGACCCGTCGGCGAGGCCCTCGTGATCGAGATGGGCGGCGACCCGGTGTGGATCGCCGAGGAGGACCGCGTCACCTATCACGCGGCCCTGGCACATGGCGCGAACCACCTAGTCACGCTGGTCGCCCAGGCGCTGCAGCTGCTCGGCGAGGCAGGCGTCGAGGATCCCGCGCGCCTGCTCGAGCCGCTCCTCTCGGCGGCGCTCGCCAACACCCTCCAGCTGGGTGATGCTGCCCTCACCGGCCCGGTGGCACGCGGAGATGCCGGTACCGTGGCCGGGCACGTCGCGATGCTACGCACGGTTGCGCCGGACATCCGTCCGACCTACCTGGCCCTGGCCCGAGCGACGGCACAGCGGGCTCTTCTCAGCGGGCGCCTCAGACCGTCGAACGCCGGCCCGCTGCTCGAGCTGCTCGCGCACGAGGAGGAACGACCGTGACCGACCCGACCCACTCAGCTCCCGTCACCGGGGCACTAGTCGAAGCACTCACCGCGACAGACGGGACTCCGGGCACGCCTGCGCCCGTTGTGGCCCGGACCCGCGACGAGCTTCTGGCGGCACGTGCCACCCTCGACGACGGCGATGTCGCGGTGGTCATGACGATGGGTGCGCTGCACGAGGGTCACGCCACGCTGATCCACCAGGCCCGCAAGACGCACGCCCACGTCGTCGTCACCATCTTCCTCAACCCGCTGCAGTTCGGGCCACGGGAGGACCTCTCGCGCTACCCGCGAACGTTCGACGACGACCTCGCGATCTGCACGGCCGCCGGCGTCGACCTCGTCTTCGCCCCGACGCCCGACGTCGTCTACCCCGACGGCGATCCGGGCGTCCGGGTCTCCGCCGGCCCGCTCGGCGACGTGCTCGAGGGTCAGGCCCGGCCAGGTCACTTCGACGGCATGCTCACCGTCGTGGCCAAGCTCATGCATCTGACCCGGTGCACGTCGGCCTACTTCGGGCAGAAGGACGCCCAGCAGCTGCTCCTCATCCGCAGGATGGTCCGCGACCTCGACTTCCCGGTCAACGTGGTCTCCGTGCCGACGGTGCGCGAGCCGGACGGCCTGGCGATGTCGAGCCGCAACACGTACCTCACGCCTTCGGACCGCGAGACGGCCCTCTGCCTGTCCGCTGCGCTGCGCTCCGGCGCCGCCGCCGCGACCGAGGGCCCGTCGGCGATCCGGCGCGCTGCCCGTGCGGTGCTGGTCCGTGAGCCGCTGGCCCTCATCGACTACCTCGTCCTCGTCCACCCAGACACTCTCGAGGATGTGCCGGAGTGGTACCGCGGCGAGGCTCTCCTCGCGGTCGCCGGCCGGGTCGGCACCACGCGCCTGATCGACAACCTGCCCGTCCTCGTCGGCCCCGGCGGCGGCGCACTCGAGACGTTCTCGGCGCGCTGACGGATACTGCCGTCGAAAACCCCTGACCCAAGGACTGATCCACCGTGCAGCGATTCATGCTCCACTCCAAGATCCACCGGGCGAAGGTCACCCAGGCTGATCTGCACTATGTCGGCTCGCTGACCATCGACCGGGATCTCATGGACGCCGCCGACCTCTGGCCGGGCCAGCAGGTCGATGTCGTCGACGTCGACAACGGCAGCCGCCTGACGACCTACGCCATCGAGGGCGAGCGCGGCTCGGGCATCCTCTGCGTCAACGGTGCGGCAGCCAGGCTGATCTCGCCGGGCGACACCGTCATCATCATCGCGTATGCCGCGATGGACGACACCGAGGCCCGCACCTTCGAGCCACGGGTCGTCTTCGTGGACGACCACAACCGGATGGTCGAGGTGGGGCACGATGCCGGCGACGTCCCCGACGGCTTCGGCCTGATGACCTCGGCGGTCACCGAGCGCCACCACGACTACCAGGGCCACCCCTGACCCCCCAGGCCACTCTCCAGGCAACACACCCGGAAACCGGAAACCCGGACCAGTTGCAACTGGCCCTAGTTTCCGGTTTCCGGGTGTGTTGCGAGCGGGCCGGCGTGGTGACGGGTCGAGGGCCGGGCGGTGGGAGCGCGTCCGGGCCGGGCGGCATACGGTATGGGTCGTGACTGCTCACGGGAGGAGCCCGCGATGAGCGCGAGCGCTATCACCGTCCCGCGGCGCCTCCGCGCGCCTGCCCCGGGCTGGACCGCAACGGCCGACGTCATCGTCGTCGGCTCCGGCATCGCCGGTCTCACGACCGCGCTGCGGCTGCGGCGGCGAGTCGACCGGGTGCTGCTCGTGACCAAGACCGTGCTCGACGAGGGGTCGACGGCCTGGGCGCAGGGCGGCATCGCCGCCGTCATGTCGCCAGAGGACAGCCCGGCCGAGCACATGCATGACACGCTCGTCGCGGGCGTCGGGCTGTGCGACGTAGAGGCCGTCGAGACGCTGGTCAACGAGGGCCCGGACGCGGTCTGGGACCTCATCGCGCTCGGCGCAGACTTCGACCGTGGGGACTCCGGCCAGATCTCGCTGACCCGTGAGGGCGGCCACCATCGCGACCGCATCCTTCACGCAGGGGGCGACGCGACCGGGCGCGAGATCTCTCGGGCCCTCATCGCCGCTCTGGACCGCGTGCGCGACGACCCGGGCATCGAGGTCATCGAGCACGCCCTGGTGGTCGACCTGCTCGCCGACTCCGCTGACCGGGTGTGCGGCGTGACGCTCCATGTGATCGGCGAGGGTCAGGTCGATGGCGTCGGTGCCGCGCACGCGCGAGCCGTCGTGCTCGCGACCGGCGGGCTGGGACAGATCTATGCCTCGACGACGAACCCATCCGTCGCGACGGGGGACGGGATGGCGGCGGCGCTGCGGGCCGGGGCGGTCCTGGCAGATCTGGAGTTCGTCCAGTTCCACCCGACCGTGCTGTGGCTCGGCGAGGGCTCACGCGGCCAGCAGCCGCTCATCTCCGAGGCGGTCCGCGGTGAAGGCGCGTTCCTCGTCGACGAGGCGGGGGAGCGCTTCATGGTGGGCCAGCACCCGCTTGCCGATCTCGCGCCTCGTGACGTCGTGGCCCGCGCCATCATCCGGCGGATGCGCGAGACCGGGACCGACCACGTCTACCTCGACTGCCGGCACCTGGGCGCGGAGTTCCTCGAGCAGCGGTTCCCGTCGATCGTGCAGCGCTGCCGGGAGCTCGGCTTCGACCCGGCCACCGAGCCGCTGCCCGTCGCTCCTGCGCAGCATTACGCCAGCGGCGGGGTCAAGACGGACCTCCGCGGCCGCACGTCGCTCGAGGGTCTCTACGCGTGTGGTGAGACGTCCTGCACCGGCGTCCACGGCGCCAACCGGCTCGCCTCGAACTCGCTCCTCGAGGGGCTGGTCTTCGCGCGGCGAATCGCGGACGACCTCACGGCTCGGCTCGGCGCCGGTGAGCTGCCGGAGACGACGCCGGTCGACCCGGGCGGCGAGCCCCAGCTGATCCGCGGCAAGCGCCGCCTGGAGGTGCAGCGCGCCATGACCGCCGGTGCGGGGAGCGTGCGCTCGGCAGAGTCCCTCGCGGCGACCGAGGCCAGCCTCGCCGGGCTGGCCTCCCGGGCGGCGGCCGACGACGCCAAGAAGAAGGGCGGCCCGAAGAGCTGGGAGACGACGAACCTCCTGCATCTCGGCCGAGCCCTGACGTATGCCGCCTGGCTGCGTGAGGAGACCCGCGGCGGTCACGTGCGCGAGGACTTCCCGGCCCGCGACGACGAGCGCTTCCTCCACCACGTGCAGCTCATGAGGTCCGGGAATGGTCTGCTCACCGCCGCGGTCGTCGAGGTGCCCCGGTCCAACCTCGACGGTCTTGGGCTTGATGGTGCTTTGCCGCCGTCGGCCGCGGAAGTCACTGCAGCGCAAGGAGACTCATAATGATCGACGAACCACACGGTTTCCCCGAGGAGTGGGCGCGGGAGCTCGTCGCCACCGCTCTGCGTGAGGACCTGGGGCCCGACCTCGTCGACGTCACGACTCTCGTGACCATCCCGCCCGAGCAGCGGCGCACGGCCGAGATCGTCGCCCGGGCCCCCGGGGTGGTGGCCGGTGTGCCAGTGGTGCGGCTCGTCCTCGAAGCGGTGGCCGAGGCGGTCGCGGGCGAGACGCCTGAGGTCAAGGTTCTCGCCGACGACGGTGCACAGGTCGAGCGTGGCGACGTCATCGCCAGGCTCGAGGGCCAGACGCAGGTGATCCTCATCGCCGAGCGCACGATCCTCAACATCATGAGCCGGCTCTCCGGGGTCGCGACGCACACCCGTCGCTGGGCCGACGCCCTCGAGGGCACCACCACGATGGTCCTCGACACCCGCAAGACGACGCCCGGCATGCGCTGGCTCGAGAAGTACGCCGTCCGCTGCGGCGGCGGCATCAACAAGCGGATGGGCCTCTACGACGTGGCCATGATCAAGGACAACCACAAGCTCGCCGCCGGATCGGTCGCTGCGGCATACGAGCTCGTGCGCATGCGGAATCCCGACGTCACGGTGCAGGTCGAGGTGACCACCCCGGCGGAGGCGCAGGAGGCGTACGACGCCGGCGCGCGCTTCATCATGTGCGACAACATGTCGATCGACGTGCTGGCAGAGACCGTGGCTCTGCTGCGGGCTCATGCCGAGCCCGTGGAGATCGAGGCGACGGGCGGGATGACTCTCGAGGTGGCGCGCGACTACGCCCTCACCGGAGTCGACTTCATCAGCGTCGGCGGCCTGACCCACAGCTCGCCGATCGTCGACATCGCCCTCGACCTCGCCGACTGATGCCCACCGGGGGCACGCTCCCGATACCCACTCAGGCGTCGCCGGGGCGCACCAGGCCCGTCTCGTAGGCGGCGACGACTGCCTGGACGCGGTCCCGGAGCCGGAGCTTCATGAGGATGCTCGACACGTGGGTCTTGACCGTGGCCTCGCCCAGGTAGAGCTCGGCCGCTACCTCCGCGTTGGACAGACCCTTCGCGACGAGGCCGAGGACGTCGCGCTCGCGCTGGGTGAGGAGGTCCAGGTCGCGGGAGCGCGTCGCCCGGGCGGCCGGCGCCGTCGCGAACGTCTCGATGACGCGCAGCGTGACCGCCGGGTCGAGCAGCCCGCCCCCGGCGGCGACCGTGCGGACCGCCGCGATGAGCTGCTCGGGAGGCGACACCTTGAGCAGGAAGCCGCTCACCCCGGTGCGCAGCGCCGCCTCGACGTACTCGTCCTCGCCGAACGTGGTCAACATGACCACCCGCGAGGTGGGGCTCGCAGCGAGCACCCGTCGCGCGCCCTCGATGCCGTCGACATGAGGCATCCGCACGTCCATGAGCACGACGTCCGGAGCCAGCTGGACTGCCATCGACTCGGCGACCGCGCCGTCCGCGGCCTCCCCGACGACCTCGATGTCCGGCTCGGCCGTGAGCACCATCCGCAGCCCGACCCGGACCATCGCCTCGTCGTCGACGAGGAGCACCCCGATCGTCACGCCGCACCTCCGGGCAGTGGGAACCGCGCCCGCACTTCGAAGCCCCCGCCGGGACGAGGTCCGGCGGCGAGCGTGCCGCCGAACATGCCGGTTCGCTCGCGCATCCCGAGCAGCCCGTGCCCGCCGTTCGGGTCGCCGGCGGGCGACCCGTTGCGCGCTGGGCCGGCGCCGTCGTCGACGACGGTCACCTCGACCGCGTTCGCCTCGTTGCGGATTCGCAGCTGCGCCCTTGCCGCCGGGGCGTGCCGCAGGACATTGCTCAGTGCCTCCTGCACCACGCGGTATGCCGCCACGTCGACTGAGCGCGGCAGCGCGGTGAGCTCCCCCTCCGTCTCGAGCTCGACCTCGAGGCCGGCCGCGCGGACGTCCGCAACGAGCTCGTCGGCGCGCGAGAGCGATACCGGCGGGTCGAGGTCGGCCGCGGAGTCGCGCGGCCCGCGCAGGATCCCGACGGTGGCCCGCAGCTCCTCGACGGACTGTCGCCCGAGACGCTCCAGCCCGAGCATCACCTCTCGCTCCGCGGGCCGGTCGTCCAGCAGGGGCCCGAGCTGGCGGCGGAGACCGCCGAGCTGGAGCGTCATCACGCTGAGCGAGTGGGCAACCGAGTCGTGCACCTCGCGGGCGATCCGGGCACGTTCCTCCACGACAGCGGCATGTGCGGTCGCCTCACGTTGTGCCTCGAGCTGCGCTGCGAGAGAGGCGATCTCACGAGCCCGGGCTTGCTCTCGGCGCACCAAGGTGCCGCACCACCAGGCCGGCACGAAGATCGCCGGGAAGAAGATCGAGTCCCAGCTCACCCCCGCCCGCACCATGTCCGTGACGACGAAGACCGCAACCGACGCGGCAGTCGCGGCACGCGACCTGGACGGCCGAGCGGCATACCCGGCATACGCGACGGCGACGAGGACGGAGATGAGCCCGGCCCCGCCGGGCCCGCGGGCACCGAGCAGCTCGCCCAGCGGGTAGGACGCGGCCACGACGACCGCACCGGCGGCGGGCCACCGGATCTGCAGCAGGAACCCGGCCGCGATCCACACGGCGACGAGGGCCAGCTGGCCGAACGACTCCCGGAACACCGGGTCGGTGGCCGCCTCGACGAGCCCGAGCGCCCCGAGCACCGGTGCAGCGACGGCGGGCAGGATCCGGGCGTCGCGGAGGCTCGGGAAGGCGGGCATGGCGGCAAGAGTAGGGGCCCGCGGCGGAGCCCGTATCCGTCTTGCGACGGACCCGAGAGGCGGCGACCTCCGCACCAGGGGGGACCCCGGGTCGGTGCCTCATGGCCGAGGTCCGAGGAGGCGCGTGACACGGAAGGTTGACCCGTCGCCGAGCAAGGCGGCCCCGGCACCGTCCGGGTCACCCGAAAGGAACCGTCACATGTCCACCTTCTCGACCCGACCGACCGCCGGGACTGCATCCGACACGTCCGGCACGTCCAGCACGTCCGACGCGGTCGCCGGCACGAATGCCGGCACCACCGGGCGCCGGCGGATCGCCCACCCGATGCGTGTTGCCGCCGGCGTCGCCCTCGTCGCCGGGCCGGTCCTCTGGTCGCTCGGCATGCTCACGTCGCCGCCCCAGGACTCCATGGCGGATGCGGACTACATCGCCTCGCTGACCCGGGACACGACGATGACCCAGCTCTCGGCGCTGTTCCTGCACTACGGCAACCTGGCCATCGCGCTCGGGATCCTGGCGGCGCCGACGCTCGTGCGCGGCACGCGAGGGCGGGTCGTCGCGGTCATCGGCTCCATCCTCGCCGCCCTCGGCTTCGCCAACGTCTCAGGGATGGTCCTCAGCGACTGGTGGAACGCCTCGGCCGGCACGGTGCTGTCGTCCGAACAGGCGGTCGCGGTGTTCCGTGGGTTCAAGGAAGCCTCGCTGCTGCCGTTCTGGGACGCGACCGAGCTGTTCAGCCTTCTCGGGCCGGTCCTCGTGCTCGTCGGCCTCGCTCGTGCCGGAGTGCTCGGCTGGTGGTCCATCGGGCTGCTGGTCGGCGGTGTGGCGGGGCTCATGGTGTTCGGCGCCGTGTCTCCGATGCTCGTCGCGGGTGTGGTCCTCGTCGGCTTCTCGCCCTTCGCCCTGATCGGCCTGCGCCTCCTGCAGCGCCGCCACCTCGCCGAGGCGTGACCCCGAGGCGGCCGGCTGTGCCCCTGGGACGGGGCGGCCACTCGACGGTCGAGTGGCCGCCCCGCCACACCCAAATCCGGTCGAGTGGCCGCCCCGCCACACCCAAATCCGGTCGAGTGGCCGCCCCGCCACACCCAAATCCGGTCGAGTGGCCGCCCCGCCACACCCAAATCCGGTCGAGTGGCCGCCCCGCCACACCAAACCCCGGTCGAGTGGCCGCCCCGCCACTCTGGTGACGGGGTCAGTAGCGGCGCCACCAGAGGTTGACGGCGTAGTCGACCCCGCGGTCGTCCGGGTGCTCGGCCAGGATGAGGTCGGCGTGTTCCGGGGCGAACTCGATGCCCACGACAGCCTCGAAGTCCTCGTGGGTGTCGAAGTCCCAACGGATCTCGAGCCGCTCCCGCTCCCAGCCCTTGCGCTCCCAGAACCGCTCGACGGCGCGCGGGTCGTAGCTCGGCAGGGCGCGCCGGAACCACTGGCCGAACGTCGACCGGGTCGCGTCGTTGTCGACGACGAACGCCACCCCACCCGGGCGCATGACCCGGTCGAGCTCGTCCAGACCCGGCTCGCAGCCGGGCCCGAAGAAGTACGCCCAGCGTGCGTGCGCGACGTCGAAGGAGGCGTCCGGCACCCCGATCGCTGCCGCGCCCTCCTCGCGAACCGACACGGACGGCATACCCGAAACACGTTGTGCTGCAAGGGAAGCCAGTGGAGGGTGTGGCTCCACACCAGCAACTGACCGAGCGGTCTCGGCGAAGTAGGGGAGGTGGAATCCGGTCCCGCAGCCGATGTCGACGACGTCCCCACCGGCCCAGTCGCGGATGCTTCGCATGGCCGTCTCGATGACGTGAGCGCGGTCGACGCCGAGGTTCTCGACCTCGTACACGTCCGGCGTCTCCCAGATGTTCGGCGACGGGATGATCTCGCTCATCAGGCGCGCTTGCGGGGCGTTCGGGCGGTGGGTCGGCTGGCCTCGGCGGCCAGGGTCGCCGGGTGGACGAGCAGCGGCAGCAGCTTGCGGGCGCCGCGCGCACGGACCGCGCGAACCTGCGCGAGGTGGGCTTCGGCGCGGATGGCGAGCTCGGCATACGCCTCGGGTCCCATCAGCTCGACCAGCTCGGCGGCACACGACCGGTACACCGGCTCGCGCCCGACGTGTGCCTCGGGGTTGCCCGAGCAGTACCAGTCGAGGTCGTGCCCACCGGGGCCCCAGCCGCGCCGGTCGTACTCGGTGATCGTGACCTCGAGGTAGCTCGACTCGTCGGGCAGCTCGACGGTGCGGAAGGAGCGGCGGATCGGCAGCTGCCAGCAGACGTCGGGCTTGAGCGTGTGCGGCTGGACGCCGGTGAGCAGCGCGTGCTGGTGCAGCGCGCACCCGGCGCCCGCGGGGAACCCCGGGCGGTTGAGGAAGATGCAGGCGCCGTCGACGACCTTCGTCTTGCGGGCGTCGTCCTCCATCTCGGTCCAGTCCTCCTTGGCGCCGGTGGCGGTGCCGACGTCGTAGTACTGCCACTCGTCCTCACCGAGCTCCTGGACGGCCTTCTCGACGCGTTTCCAGTCGTCCTTCTCGGTGAAGTGCGCGCCGAGCGTGCAGCATCCGTCGTCGGGGCGGTCGGCGTAGATGCCGCGGCAGCCCGCGCCGAAGATGCACGTCCAGCTGCTGGTCAGCCACGTGAGGTCGCAGCGGAAACGCTGGTTCGCGTCCGCCGGGTCGGTGAACTCCACCCACACGCGGGGGAGGTCCAGGGGTGCTTCGGCCACCGGCACACCTTATGCCGTCGGGGATTCCGCTGCCGTCAGAGCGCTCACGACGTGGTCGCGCGCTGGCGGCGCGTTTGGTCTGTCAGCACCACCGTATGCCGGTTCGCTGGGGCTACCGTGAGCGCATGGGGAGCGCGCAGGCTGAGCCGATGCCGCGGAGCCGGGGGCGGCGCCCGGGCGGCGTCGACACGCGCGCGGTGATCCTCGACGCGGCACGGGCGGAGTTCGCGGCCAAGGGCTACGACGGCACGTCGCTGCGTGGGATCGCCCGCGCCGCAGAGGTGGACCCGGCGCTGGTGCACCACTACTTCGACGGCAAGCCGGCGCTGTTCGCCGAGATGCTCGGCGCGCCGATCAACCCGGCTGTCCTGTTCGAGCAGATCTTCAGCGGCGACCGGGAGACTCTCGGCTGGCGCGTCATCGAGACGTTCCTGCGGGTCTGGGACCCGCCCGAGAGTCGTGATGGTCTCGTGGCCCTGTTCCGGTCGAGCATGACGAGCGACGACGCGGCCCGGCTGCTGCGGGAGTTCCTCGGGCGTGAGGTCTTCAGCCGGATCGCGGCGGCCACAGGCGCGCCCGACGCCCAGCTGCGAGGGACTCTCGCGGCCTCGCAGGTCTTCGGGCTCGTGGTCCTGCGCTACGTGCTGCAGGTGCCTGCGCTGGTCGAGGCCAGCAACGAGGAGATCGTCGCGCGCCTGGGGCCGGTTCTGCAGCAGCATCTGGTGGACACGCCCCGTCCACGGGAGTAGATTTCATCACATGATGAAAAACGGTGACGGGCCCGCGATCTCCATCCGCGGCCTCAAGGTCGTGCGGGGCAAGCGCTCCGTGATCCCCGGCCTCGACCTCGACATCCCGAGCGGTCAGGTCGTGGGCCTGCTCGGTCCGTCAGGCTCCGGCAAGTCGACCCTCATGCGGTGCATCGTCGGGGTCCAGATCATCGCCTCAGGCACGGTCACGGTGCTCGGCCAGGAGGCCGGCAGCCCGGTGCTGCGCGACCAGGTCGGCTACCTCACCCAGAGCCCGAGCGTCTATCCGGACCTCACCATCCGGGAGAACGTCGCGTACTTCGGCCGGATGGTCGGCCTGACCGGCACGGCCCTCAAGGCCGCAGTCGACCGCACCATCGGCGAGGTCGATCTCGGCTCGCACGCAGACGTGCTGGTCCGCGACCTGTCCGGCGGCCAGGAGTCGCGGGTCTCGCTGGCCGCGGCCCTCGTCGGTCGGCCGTCGCTGCTCGTGCTCGACGAGCCGACCGTGGGGCTGGATCCGGTGCTGCGGCGCGACCTGTGGCAGTTCTTCCGCGAGCTCGCCGGGCAGGGTCACTCGCTCATCGTCTCGAGCCACGTCATGGACGAGGCAAGCCGCTGCGACCGCCTCGTGCTGCTGCGCGACGGCGAGGTGCTGGCCGACGTCACGCCCGACGAGCTGCTCGAACGCACGAGCACCCACGACGCCGACGCCGCGTTCCTGGCCCTCATCGATGCCGAGTCCGAGCGGGAGAGGAGCGCATCATGAGCGTCGGACTCACCGTCGCCACGGCCGGGCGGGTGCTTCGCCAGGTCCGCACCGACCACCGCACCATCGCGATGATCCTCGTCGTGCCGTGCGTCCTGCTCGGCCTGCTGGCCTGGATCTACCAAGGCACGCCGGTCTTCGACGCCATCGGCCCGGCGCTGCTCGGCGTCTTCCCGATGATCGTCATGTTCATCGTCACCTCGGTCGCAACGCTCCGCGAGCGCCAGTCCGGCACGTTGGAGCGGCTGCTCACGACCCCGATGGCCAAGGGCGACTTCATGTTCGGCTACGCCATCGCGTTCGGCGCCCTCGCTGCCCTGCAGGGTGCGGTCGCCACCGCGTTCGCCGTCTGGGTCTGTGGCCTCGAGGTCGCCGGCCCGATCTGGTTGCTGCTCGTGGTGGCGCTCGCAGACGCTCTGCTCGGCACGGCGCTCGGCCTGCTGGCCAGCGGCTTCGCCCGCACGGAGTTCCAGGCGGTCCAGTTCATGCCGGCGTTCATGCTGCCGCAGATCCTGCTGTGCGGGCTGTTCCTGCCGCGCGACGAGCTGCCGACCGTGCTCAGCTGGATCTCGGACCTGCTGCCGCTCTCGTATGCCGTGGACGCGATGAACGAGATCACCCGCAACGCCGACGCGATCGGCCCGGCCCTGCGCAACGTGGCGATCGTGGCCGGGTTCATCGTCGCCGCACTGGCCCTCGGCTCGTTCACGCTGAGCCGCCGCACCCCCTGACCCCGCACTCCTGACCCTGCACGATCGGCCCGCCCCGCAACACACCCGGAAACCTGCAGGTCTGCATAGTTGCAACTACGGCGAGCCGACGGTTTCCGGGTGTGTTGCATCAGGAGTGGCGGTGGGGCCGGGGGGCGCAGGGGTCGAGGCGGAGCCGGGGCAGCCGTTGTGGGCGGGCGAAACGCGCATGGACCAGGTCTCGGTAGGGTCGAGCCATGCGCCTGGGCGTCATCGACATCGGGTCCAACACGGTCCACCTGCTCGTCGTCGACGCACACCCTGGCGGCCACCCGCTGCCGGCGTTCTCGCACAAGGTCGAGCTGCGCCTCTCGGAGAGCCTCGACCCGACCGGCCGGGTGGAGGGCGCCACCGCGGACCGGCTCGTCTCCTTCGTCAAGGACTGCCTCGGCATCGCCGAGGACCAGGGCGTGCAGGACCTCTTCGCGTTCGCCACGTCGGCGCTGCGCGAGTCGCCCAACGGCGACGAGGTGATCGCCCGGGTCCACGGCGAGACAGGTGTCGTGCTCGAGGTGCTCAGCGGTGCGGACGAGGCTCGCATGACATTCCTGGCGGTGCGCCGCTGGTTCGGTTGGTCGAGTGGACGCCTGCTCGTCATCGATATCGGCGGGGGGTCGCTCGAGCTCGCCAACGGGCTCGACGAGGAGCCCGACGTCGCCCTGAGCCTGCCACTGGGAGCCGGCCGGCTGACCCGCGAGCGGCTGTCCGGGGATCCTCCCCAGGCCAAGATCGTGCGCCAGGTCCGCGCCTACATCCGGAGCACGCTTGCCGAGCAGGTGCGCCCGCTGCTCAAGGCCGGCGCGCCCGACCGCGCCGTCGGGACGTCGAAGACGATGCGGTCCCTGGCACGGATCGCCGGAGCCGCGCCACGCGACGACGGACCGTTCGTGCCGCGCTCGCTGACTCGCGAGCACGTCCACGAGATCCTCGACCGCCTGCCCGGGATGGATGCCGCGTCGCGCGCGGTGTTGCCCGGAGTGTCGGCAGGGCGCTCGCGGCAGCTTCTGGCCGGCGCGCTGGTCGCCGAGGCTGCGATGGACCTGCTCCAGGTCGAGGTCGTCGAGATCTGCCCGTGGGCGCTGCGCGAGGGGCTGATCCTCCGGCGCCTCGACCACCTCACGACCTGATCCCAGACACCCGCAACTCACGAAAGGTCCCTGTCGGAGAATGTCCGCATGACGATCCGGATCGGGCTGTCGACCGCGTCGGTCTACCCCGACAACGCCGCCACAGCGTTCGCGACCGCCGCACGGCTCGGCTACGACGCCGTGGAGGTCATGGTGTGGACCGACCCGGTCACCCAGGAGGCTGGGGCCCTGCGCGCGCTCTCTGCCCTTCACGGCATACCGATCGGGTCGGTGCACGCGCCCACGCTGCTGCTCACGCAGCGCGTCTGGGGGACCGACCCGTGGACCAAGATCGACCGCTCGATCGACCTCGCGCTCGAGGTCGGTGCGTCGACGGTGGTGCTGCACCCTCCGTTTCGCTGGCAGCGGGAGTATGCCGTCGGGTTCGTCGAGGGGGTCGCCGAGCGTGAGCACGACCGGGGGATCCGCCTCGCCGTCGAGAACATGTACCCCTGGCGGACCGCTCGCCGCGACATGATGGCGTACCTACCGCACTGGGATCCCGTCGAGCAGGCCTATGACCACGTCACGCTCGACCTGTCGCACACCGCCACCGCCGGCGCCGACGCCCTGCTCATGGCTCGCGAGCTGGGGCAGCGGCTGGCTCATGTGCACCTCGCCGACGGGCTGGGGTCGTTCAAGGACGAGCATCTCGTGCCCGGGCGTGGCACGCAGCCGTGCGCCCAGCTGCTCGAGCTGCTGGCCGACGGTGCTTGGGAAGGCGACGTCGTCGTCGAGGTGTCGACCCGCAAGGGCACCCGCGACCAGCGCGAGCTCGACCTGGCCGAGGCCCTCGCCTTCGCCCGGCTCGCCCTGGTGCCGACCCGAGGCGCGAGCCGCATCTGACCGCCGTGAACCCTCCTCACGTCGAGTGAGCGCTCCGTCCCACCAGCCTCACGGCATACCTTGCTCGTGGGGCGGGTCCGGTCAGGCCAGGCCGAGCCCGGCGGCCTCCTCCCACAGGTCGTCACGCACCCGCGGGTGGGCGCACTGGTCGATGATGTCGCGGCACTGCTCGCGCTCGTCGCGTCCCCACAGCGCCGCGACGCCGTGCTCGGTGACGACCGCGCTCTGCTGGAAGCTCGTCACCGGCTCGTCGACGAGCGGCACGATGGTCGACACGTCGGCCTTGGGGTGCCACGAGCGCAGCGCGATGAACGACTGCCCGCCCGGTGAGTGCAGCGCGCCGACGATGAAGTCGGTCTGGCCGCCGAACCCGGAGTGGATCCGGGCGTTGATCCGCGAGGCGTTGGCCTGGCCGAACAGGTCCACCTCGAGCGCCGTGTTGACCGACGTCATGAGCCGCTGCAGCGCGATCAGGCCGGGGTCGTTGGTCTTCTCCGTGCGCAGCATCCGCACGCGCGGGTTGCGGTCGACCCAGTCGTAGAGGCGCTTCGAGCCGAAGCAGAACGACGTGACGAGCGGGTGGTCGGGGTCGAGCGCGCCGGCCTCGTCGAGCGCCAGCACGCCGTCGGAGAACATCTCGGTCCAGAGCCGGAGCCCCCGTCGGGCGGTCAGCGCCTCGAGAGTCGCATCCGGCACAGCACCGATCCCGAGCTGCATCGTGGCGCCGTCGCCGACCATGCTCGCCACGCGTGCCCCGATCTCCCTGCTGTCGGGGTCGGGCTCGGACGGCTCGTGCGAGGCGAGCGGCGAGCCGACCTCGATCGCCACGTCGACGTGCTCGACGGGCACGAGGGCATCGCCGAAGGTGTACGGCATGTGCGGGTTGACGACCGCGACGACGAGGCCGCCGCGGGCCCGGCATGCCTCGATCGCCGCGGGTAGGACGTTGACCTCGAGCCCGAGGCTCAGCCGCCCGTCCACGGGCGGTGCGCAGTGCAGCACGACGGCGTCCGGGGGCAGCGCGCGGGAGTAGAGCAGCGGGACGAGGGACAGTCGCGAGGGCACGTACCGCAGTCCGGGGTGACGCCGCATACCCGCGCCGACGAAGCAGGTCTCCGCGGTAACGCCGTCCCGGTCGGGTATGCCGGGTGGCGCGTTGAGCGCGTGCAGGACGTACCGCTCCAGCGCGGTGTCGACGGCCTGGACGCCCTCCCAGGGCAACGCCATGTTGCCGCTGAAGACGACTCGGGGGTTGTCGGGAAGGGCACGGAGCCGGCCCGCCAGCTCCTCGACGGTCACGGTCTGCACATGACCATCGTGTCCCACCGGCGGGCGCCGCGGGCCCACCTCCACACCGGAGTGGTGGATGTCTCACGGGCCAGCCCCCGTCCCCGCAACACACCCGGAAGTCGTAAACGCCTCACAGTTGCAACTGTGGGGAGTTCGCGACTTCCGGGTGTGTTGCGGGGTGTGTTGCTCCGCGTCGGACTCAGCTGGCGCGCTTGGTGGCTGCCTTCTTCGCGGTCGTCTTCTTCGCGGTCGTCTTCTTGGCGGCGGTCTTCTTCGCCGGCGTGCTTGCCGCCGTCTTGGCCGCGGAGCCAGGCGCGGCCTTCTTCGCGGTGGTCTTGGCGGCCGGCGCGGCCTCGTCGGCGCCGCCGGACTTGGCGGCCTTGGCCTTGTCGACACTGCGCTGCAGAGCGGCGAGCAGGTCGACGACCTCGGTCTCCTCGCCCTTGGTCTCGGGCGTCTCGGTGAGCTCGCCGCCCTCGATCTTCGAGGACACGAGCGCCTCGACCGCCTCGGAGTAGTCGTCCTCGAACTCGTCCGGCTCGTAGTCGCCCGAGAGCGAGTCGACGAGCGAGGCCGCCATCGCGAGCTCCTTGTCGGTGGCGTGCGTCTCCTCGGAGAGAGACTCGAACTCTGGTGCACGGACCTCGTCCGCCCACAGCAGCGTCTGGAGCACGATGACCCCGTCGCGGACCCGAAGCACGGCCAGGGTCATCCGGGTGCGGATCGACACCGTGACCAGCGCCATCCGGTCGGCCTTCTCCAGGGCGTCGCGCAGCAGCACGTACGGCTTGAGGCCGGTCTTGTCCGGCTCGAGGTAGTAGGACCGGTCGAACAGCAGCGGGTCGATCTGCTCGGAGGGAACGAACTTCTCGATCGAGATCTCCTTCGACGAGCGCGACGGAAGGCTCTTCATGTCCTCGTCGCTGAGCACGACCATCTGGCCGTCGGAGGTCTCGTATCCCTTCGCGATGTCTGAATAGGGAACTTCTTCTCCGTCGATCGCGCAGACGCGCTGGTACCGGATCCGGCCTCCGTCCTTCTCGTGGACCTGCCGGAACTGCACGTCATGGTTCTCGGTCGCCGAAAACAGCCGGACCGGCACGTTGACCAGACCGAACGACACGGCGCCTTTCCAGATGGCTCGCATGGGAACAAGAATGCACCCATGCGCCCCATGCTCGCGACGCCCGCGTCGGCCATTCCCGCCGGCGAGCGGTGGCGACACGAGGTCAAGTGGGACGGGATGCGCGTGCTCGCAGACGTCTCCGACGGCTCCGTCCGCCTCTACTCGCGGACCGAGCGGGACGTGACCGTGGCCTTCCCGGAGCTGCGCGGGCTCGCCGACGAGTATGCCGACATGCTCCTGGACGGGGAGATCGTGGCCCTGCGCGGCGGCATCCCGTCGTTCACCGCGATGGCCGAGCGCTGGCACGTCACGGACGCGCGCAAGGCGGCCCACCTCGCGGAGCAGACGCCGGTCACGCTCATGGCCTTCGACCTGTTGCGGCTCTACGGGGTCGAGCTGCTCGCACGCCCGTGGGAGGACCGGCGGTCGACGCTCGAACGGCTGGAGCTGATGGACGCCCGATGGCAGACGCCGCCGACGTTCCTCGACGGGCAGGTGCTCCACGCAGCCACGAAGGAGCAAGGCCTCGAGGGGATCGTGTCCAAGCGCATCGACTCCCCATACGTTCCAGGTCTGCGGAGTCCGTTGTGGCTCAAGTCGCCCCACCGGGGCACGCTGTCCGTCGTCATCGGTGGTTGGCGTCCCGAGTCGACCGGCACCGTCGCGCGCCGGCTGGGCGCGGTGCTCGTCGGAGTCCCCGGCCCGGACGGTCTGCGCTACCTCGGCCGCGTCGGGTCCGGGCTCGCGGGCAAGGTCGGGCAGGCTCTGCTACGAGACCTGGAGTCCCTCACATCCGGCGAATCTCCTTTCGGCGGAGAGGTGCCCGCTGAGGACGCGCTGGGGGCGACGTGGGTGCAGCCGGTCCTGGTGGCGGACGTCGAGTCGCTGGGACTCAGCGGGCAGGGGAGACTCAGGCAGCCGGCATACAAGGGCCTCCGTGCGGACCTCACCCCGGACGACGTCGACGACCACGGGGACGGTGAGTGATGCCCTACGAGGCGCCGAAGGTCACCGTCGAGGTGGAGGGGCGCCGGATGCGCCTGTCGAGCCTGGAGAAGGTGATGTACCCGCGCACCGGGACGACCAAGGCGCAGGTCATCGACTACTACGCCCGCGTCGCCACGGTGATCCTGCCGCACCTCAAGGACCGCGCGGTCACGCGGATCCGCTATCCGCACGGCGTCGGCGACATGCAGTTCTTCGAGAAGAACCTTCCCGCCGGCACCCCGTCGTGGATCCGGCGGGCCGGCCGCGACCCCGTCTTCCCGCTCATCGACGACCTCGCCGGGCTGACCTTCTTCGCCAACCTCAACTCCCTCGAGCTGCACGTGCACCAGTGGCGCTACGAGGGCGAGGGCCGTGGTGCCGTCATGCTCAACCCCGACCGGCTCGTCATCGACCTCGACCCCGGCCCCGGCACGGGCCTGCCCGAGTGCGCCCGGGTCGCGCTCGTCGTCCGTGAGCGGCTCGCGGAGATCGGCCTGTCGACGATCCCCGTGACGAGCGGGAGCAAGGGCCTTCAGCTGTATGCCGTCCTGCCGGGCGGGCACACGTCCGACCAGATCCGTGACACCGTCCAGCAGCTTGCGCAGGAGCTGACGAAGAAGCACCCGGACCTCATCGTGTGGAAGATGGCCAAGGAGGTGCGGCCCGGGAAGATCTTCCTCGACTGGAGCCAGAACGTCGCGGCGAAGACGACGGTGTGCCCCTACTCGCTGCGCGGGCGCGACGCACCGACGGTCGCGGCGCCGCGGTCGTGGGAGGAGATCGAGTCGGGCGCCGGGGGCGGGGAGCTGGTCCAGCTGAGGATGGAGGAGGTCCTCGACAGGGTCGAGGACGACGGCGATCTCGCGGCCGAGATCACCACGTGACACCGCCCGCGACTTACCGGCAGGCCGGTCTTTGCGGCATTTCGTCGATGGGCGGGCTTGCGGTGAGGTCTGCCAAAGCGCGGCGGGGCGCCAAGAGGCCCGGCACTCGGTGCCGGGCCTCTTCACATGAGGGTATGACGACCGGTTGTCAGTGCGCCTTGTCGTAGGCCGCCTGGACCTCAGCCGAGATCCGGCCACGGTCAGAGACCGAGTGACCGTTGGCCCGCGCCCACTCGCGGACCGCGCTCAGGTCCGCGCGCTTGGCCGAACCGCCGCCGCGGCGACGCGAGCCACCGCGCACGCCCCCGGCCTTTCGAGCGTGACCGGTCCACGTCGACAAGTCCGCACGCAGCTTGCGGGCGTTCTTGTCGGACAGGTCGATCTCGTACGAGACCCCATCGAGGGCGAAGGTGACCGTCTCGGCCGCCGTCCCACCATCGAGGTCGTCGATCAACACCACTTCGACACGCTGTGCCATGTTTCTCCATCTGAAGTTGTCGGTTTGGAGGGGTTCCGCGAGAAAGCAGGGGTCGCGGCGACAACAATTTACATGGCCAGCGTCAAAAATGCATTTACCTCGAATGCTGCATGTCCGAATAGGTACAGATCCCGCACTTCGTCAGCGATTCGTGTCGGCCTGTCCGGGGGTCTCCGAGTGGCGGTTTGTACCATTCGACGCCCGGTCGTGGTCGGCTTCCCACTTAGCCTGGGCAATTCGTTCGCGCCGGTCGCCCTCGAGAATGGTCTTGATGATGAAATAGAACAGCGTCGCCACGCCGATCGTGGGGACCAGGGCGAGGACGTAGGGCATGACCGCATCCATGGTGTCCATTTTCGCACGCTGCCGGCGCGCTGCTCACCAGTGTCGGTCCTGGCCCGTACCTTCGTCCCCATGGCATCGAGGACCACGACCAGACGCCCGGCCGGATTCCGTTGTGCCGAGTGCGGGTGGAGCACCGTGAAGTGGGTCGGCCGGTGCGGCGAGTGCCAGGCCTGGGGCACCGTCGGGGAGGTCGGCGCGGCCTCCGCGCGCACCGCGCCGGCATCCGTGGCCACGCCGGCGCAGCGCATCGGCGACATCGACGTCTCGCGGGCGGCCTCGCGCCCGACCGGCGTCGCCGAGTTCGACCGTGTCCTGGGCGGCGGTCTGGTCCCGGGGGCCGTGGTCCTCGTCGCCGGCGAGCCCGGCGTCGGCAAGTCGACCCTGCTGCTCGACGTGGCGGCGCGGACGGCCCGCGGGGGTGCGGATGTCCTCTACATCACGGGGGAGGAGTCGGCCGCGCAGGTGCGCGCCCGGGCGGGGCGGATCGATGCGATCGCCGACACGCTCTACCTCGCGGCCGAGACCGACCTGGCCACCGTGCTCGGTCACGTCGAGGCGCGTATGCCGTCGCTGCTCGTCGTCGACTCCGTGCAGACCGTCTCCAGCGCCGATGTCGAGGGCCAGGCGGGCAACGTCTCGCAGGTGCGGGAGGTGGCGGCGAGCCTCATCCAGGTCGCCAAGGCCCGCGGCACCTCGGTGCTGCTCGTCGGCCACGTGACCAAGGACGGCTCGATCGCGGGGCCCCGAGTCCTCGAGCATCTCGTCGACGTCGTGGTCCAGTTCGAAGGTGACCGGCACTCCCGGCTCCGCCTCGTCCGGGCGGTCAAGAACCGCTTCGGTCCCACCGACGAGGTCGGCTGCTTCGACCTGTCCGACGTCGGGATCGCCGGCCTGCCCGACCCGAGCGGCCTGTTCCTGTCGAGCCGCGACCACGCCGTCGCCGGCACGTGCGTCACGGTGACGCTCGAGGGCAGGCGGCCGCTCGTGGCCGAGGTGCAGGCGCTCGTGGCGCCCTCGACCCTGCCCTCGCCCCGCCGGACGTCGAGCGGCCTCGACGCCTCGCGGCTCGCGATGGTCATCGCGGTGCTCGACAAGCGCGCCGGCGCGCCGGTCGGCTCAAGGGACATCTTCGCCGCGACGGTGGGCGGTGTGCGGATCACCGAGCCAGCCGCCGACCTCGCCCTCGTCTGCGCCCTCGCCAGCTCCGTCGTCGACCGGCCGCTCGCGCCCGACGTCGTCGCGTTCGGCGAGGTCGGGCTCGCCGGTGAGGTGCGGCGAGTCACCGGGCTCGACCGCCGGCTGGCCGAGGCTGCCCGCCTCGGCTTCCGTCACGCCCTCGTGCCGCAGGGAAGCCTCGCCGACTCCACGCTGCCCGACGGCATACGCGTTCTCGAGGTGTCCGACGTGCCTCGCGCGATCGAAGCGATGGGTCGCCTCGCCGGTGCGCGGTCAACGGACGCACCAGCCGTCGCCACCGTCTAGACTGCCACCGACCGCGGTGGACGCGCTCGGCGCCCCCTTTGCTGACAGGGAAGTGATGGACCGGAACGACGAGCTGCTGCTGCGCGCGGCCCTCGCCGCTGTCGCCCCCGGCACCGAGCTGCGAGACAGCCTGGAGCGCATCCTGCGCGGACGCACCGGAGCACTCATCGTGCTCGGCCATGACAAGGTGGTCGAGTCGATCTGCACGGGCGGATTCGCGCTCGACGTCGAGTTCTCCGCGACCCGGCTTCGTGAGCTGTGCAAGATGGACGGCGCCGTCGTCCTCGACCGCGAAGGCACCCGCATCATGCGCGCTGCGACGCAGCTCGTGCCCGACTCCCGCATCGAGACGAGCGAGTCCGGCACCCGGCACCGCACGGCCGAGCGCGTGGCCAAGCAGACCGGCTTCCCGATCATCTCGGTGAGCCAGTCGATGGGTGTCGTCGCGCTCTACGTCGGTGGCAAGCGGCACGTCATCGAGGGCTCGCCGACGACGCTCTCGCGGGCCGACCAGGCGCTGCAGACCCTCGAGCGCTACAAGTCGCGTCTCGACGAGGTCACGGGCACGCTCTCGGCCCTCGAGATCGAGGACCTCGTGACGATCCGCGATGTCACGGCCGTGCTCCAACGGCTCGAGATGGTGCGCCGGATCTCTGCCGAGATCCAGGACTACGTCGTCGAGCTCGGCACGGACGGCCGGCTGCTGGCCCTGCAGCTTGAGGAGCTCGTCGGCGGCCTCGGCAACGACCGCGAGCTCGTCATCCGCGACTACCTCCCGGCCACCAAGTCGGGCCTGATGCTGTCCGAGGCGCTCGAGAACCTCCAGACGCTCAACTCCGTCGAGCTGCTGGACCTCGCAGCCGGCGCGCGGGCCGTCGGGTTCTCGGTCGTCGGGGACAGCCTGGACGCCCCGGTGAGCCCGCAGGGATACCGCCTGCTCACCAAGGTGCCCCGCCTGCCCACCGCGATCGTCGACCGCCTCGTCGCCCACTTCGAGTCGCTCCAGCGGCTCCTCGCAGCAGGCATCGAGGACCTCATGCTCGTCGAGGGCGTCGGCGAGGGCCGCGCCCGGGCGGTGCGCGAGGGCCTGTCGCGCCTCGCCGAGTCGAGCATCCTCGAGCGCTACGTGTGACCGTCGCCGACTCCCGACGGCTGGAGCCGACCCACCGGGCCGGTATGCCGTCCGGTGGGCCGGCGCTCGCGACCCTGCACGAGCGGGTCAACGGCTGGTATCGGCGCAACGGCCGGGACCTGCCCTGGCGGCAGCCGGACTGCAGCCCGTGGGGCGTGTTCGTCTCCGAGGTGATGGCGCAGCAGACGCCGCTGTCGCGGGTCGAGCCCGTGTGGCACGAGTGGATGCGCCGCTGGCCGACACCTGCCGCCCTCGCCCAGGCGGCACCCGGTGACGCGGTGCGGGCCTGGGGCCGGCTGGGCTACCCGCGCCGCGCGTTGCGCCTCCACGAGGCGGCGACCGCGATGGTCGAGCGGCATGGGGGAGAGGTGCCGGGCTCGTCCGACGAGCTGCGCGCGCTGCCCGGCGTCGGCGCCTACACGGCCGCAGCGGTCTCCTGCTTCGCCTTCGGGATCCCCGAGGTCGTCGTCGACACCAACATCCGGCGAGTGCAGGCCCGGGCCCTCGACGGCAAGGCCTTTCCGCACCTGACCCTCACCCGCGCCGAGTCCGACCTCGCCCGCGAATGCATGCCCGGCGAGCGCGCCGCGGCCAACACCTGGAACGTCGCGGTGATGGAGCTCGGGGCCCTCGTGTGCGTGGCGCGCTCCCCTCGGTGCGATGACTGCCCGATCTCCGACCTGTGCCGGTGGAACGTCGCCGGCCGACCGGCATACGACGGGCCACCACGCCGCGGGCAGGCCTGGCACGGCACGGACCGGCAGGTGCGCGGCGAGCTGCTGCGGCGCCTTCGCGACGCCCATGCGGCTGTCGCACTCGAGGCGCTGGCCGACGCGGCACCCGACCGAACACAGGTGATGCGATGCCTCGACTCGCTCGTCGCCGACGGTCTCGTCGAGCCCCTCGCCCAAGGCTTCTACCGCCTCCCAAGCTGACCCTCCAGCGTGCGACTGAGCGCTCACTCGACGTGGAGCGTGGGACTGAGCGCTCACTCGACATGCGTCCGGCGTCCCGAACCGGTCGAGTGGGCGCTTGGTCCCACGCGTCACACGTTGCCGAGGATGCGCTCGACGGTGACCACGATCACGACCCGCTCCGGGTTCGGTCGAGGCTGCCGGTAGCGAGCGGCATACCTCTGCTCGGCATCCCGCACCGCGCCCGGGTCGTCGACCACCCGAGCCGTCCCTTCGAGCGACAGCCAGTGCCGCCCCTCGAACTGGCACAGCACCGCGGAGCACCCGTGCGCCGCGTTGCGGGCCTTGCGGCTGGTCCGGCTTGTGATGACCCGGGCAACGAGCGCCTCACTGTCCCAAGTGAACCCGACTGGCACCACGTGCGGCGCGCCATCAGGCCGGAGCGTCGTCAGGGTGGCGAGATGACGTTCGGTGAGAAAGGTCGCGGCGTCGTCGGAGAGGGTCTCGGGATCGTGGGCCATTCACGCACCCGGCCGCGTGAGCCCGAGCGCGGCGATCGCGCGGTCGACCACGGCCGCCGGCGTCCCCTCGTTGACCACGAGCGCGCCCGGCTCGTCGGGCTGGAGCGGCTCGAGCGTGTCGAGCTGGCTTCCGAGCAGCGAGGCCGGCATGAAGTGCTCGGTCCGCCGCTCGATGCGGTCCTGGATCACCTCCGGCGGAACCGTCACGTGGAGGAATCGGACCACGGGGCGATCGCGCCGGAGCACGTCGCGGTAGGCCCGCCGCAGCGCCGAGCAGGTCACCACGCCCGACTCGCCCTGCTGCTCTCGCTCGCCGATCCACGCACCGATCGACTCGAGCCAGGGCCACCGGTCGTCGTCGGTGAGCGCCTGGCCGCCGTGCATCTTGGCCACGTTGGCCGCCGAGTGGAAGTCGTCGCCCTCGGCGAACGGCCAGTGCATCGCGGTGGCGAGCTCGCGCGCCACCGTGCTCTTGCCGGTGCCTGACACTCCCATGACGACGACCACCATGGGCTGGGTCACGGGTGCGTTGAACGAGGGGGCCACGGCTTGTAACGTAGCCCCTCGTGCCGTCTCCCGCCTGCTCGCCCCGGAGGGAGCCGTGAAAACCTTCTGGCTCCTCGTGCGTGCCGGTTTCCGTCGCCACTCGACCTACCGGCTGGCCCTGCTGGCAGGCATGACGACGAACTCGGTGTTCGGTCTCATCCGAGCATCGATCCTGCTCGCCGCCCTCGAGTCGGCAGGGACCGACATCGGCGGCTACGACGCGCCGACGGCGGTCGCGTTCGTGTGGTGGGGCCAGGCTCTGCTCGGGACGGTCAACCTCTGGGGCTTCCAGGAGATCTCCGACCGGGTCCGCACCGGTGACGTCGCCATCGACTTCCTGCGCCCCTTGAACCCTCAGCTCGCTTATCTGGCAGGCGATCTCGGGCGCGCGGGCATCAACCTCCTCGGCCGTGGCGTGCCCGCACTGCTGTTCGGCGCGCTCCTGTTCGACATGGCGTGGCCACCGAGCGCGGCCAGCTGGGTCGCGGGGTGCGTCGCCCTCGTCCTGGCCGTCGTGGTGGCCTTCGCCGGCAACTTCGTGATCAACCTGCTGTCGTTCTGGCTCGTCGACATCCGCGGCATCCGGCTGCTCTGGATGATCACCGGGGGCCTGCTGTGCGGGCTCTACCTGCCCGTGCCGTGGTTCCCTGACTGGCTGCAGACCGTCGCCAACTGGTCGCCTTTCCCATCGATGCTGCAGCACCCGATCGACATCTTCGCGGGCCGGGTCGCGGGCGCGGACATCGTCCCGACCATCGCCTCCCAGGTCTTCTGGGCCGTCGCGCTCCTCGCGCTGGGTCAGGTCGTCACCCGTGCGGGCCGACGCAAGCTGGAGGTGCAGGGTGGGTGACCGGCTGCGCCCCTACCGCGTGCTGCTCGCGTCGCGTGCCCGCGCGCAGATGCAGTACCGCGCGTCCTTCGCCACCGACATCGTCGGCACCATCGGCGTGGGCCTCGCCGAGCTCGCCGAGGTGTGGGTGATCTTCCACAACGTCGAGTTCCTGGGCGGGCTGGACTTCAAGCAGGCGCTGCTCGTCTTCGCGCTGTCGAACCTGTCGTTCTCGCTCGCCGACATGTTCGTGGGCCACCTCGACGGGCTGCCCCGCTACATCCGGGCAGGCACGATCGACGCGTTCTACGTCCGGCCCCTGCCGCTGCTCGCGCAGTTCATGACGAGCGACCTGTCGCTTCGGCGGGTCGGGCGGCTCTCGGTCGCGGTGGCCGCGCTCGTCGTCGCGCTGACGGCATCCGACATCGTGTGGTCGCCCGCGACGGTCGCCCTGATCGCCCTGACTGTCGTCAGTGGAACGGCGATCTTCTCGGCGCTGTTCACCGCCGCCGGCGGGTTGCAGTTCTTCCTCGTCGACGGCGCCGAGTTCACCAACGCTTTCACCTACGGCGGCGCGTATGCCGCCCAGCAGAGCCAGCAGGTCTTCCCGGGTCCGCTGCGGATCTTCTGGACGTTCGTCATCCCGACCGCGTTCGTCGCCTACCTTCCCGCGCTGCAGATCCTCGGCCTGCCGGGCGGCCCGCTGAGCCCGCCGTGGCTGGCGTGGTTCACCCCGCTCGCCGCGCTCCTCGCCTGGGGGATCGCCGGCCTGTGCTGGAGGTACGGCACCCGTCACTACCAAGGAGCAGGCGGATGAGCAGTATGCCGTCGACGACCGTCGGCACGGACCGCGGAGTCGTCATCGAGACGAGCGACCTGGTGCGCGACTTCAAGAAGGTCCGCGCAGTCGACCGCATGACCTTCAGGGTCGAGGCGGGCGAGTCCGTCGGCTACATCGGCGCCAACGGTGCCGGCAAGTCGACGACGATCAAGATGCTGACCGGCATCCTCAAGCCGACGGCCG
Source organism: Intrasporangium mesophilum (assembly GCF_054783095.1). Lineage (NCBI taxonomy): Bacteria > Bacillati > Actinomycetota > Actinomycetes > Micrococcales > Intrasporangiaceae > Intrasporangium > Intrasporangium mesophilum. Next base: position 177,045 of record NZ_BAAGRF010000005.1, read on the forward strand.
GGCTGGTCAGGACCTGCGGCCTGGACCCGATGCGTCAGCGGATCGAGGTCGCCCGCCGGGTGGGTGTCGTCTTCGGGCAGCGCTCGCAGCTCTGGTGGGACCTGCCCCTTCGGGAGTCGTTCACGATCCTCGCCGCCATCCACCGCCTCGACGAGCAGACCGCCCGGGCGCGCACGGACCTGCTCGTCGAGCAGCTCGAGATGGGACCGCAGCTCGGCACACCCGTGCGGTCGCTGTCGCTCGGCCAGCGGATGCGGGCGGAGATCGCCGCGGCCCTGATCCACTCGCCAGAGCTGCTCATCCTCGACGAGCCCACGATCGGCCTGGATGTCCTGTCCAAGCAGCGGCTCCGCGAGTTCCTCGTGGCCGAGCGCCGGGACCGCGGCACGACGCTGCTGCTGACCACGCACGACATGGGCGACATCGAGCGGCTCTGCGACCGCGTGCTCGTGGTCGACCATGGACGCCTGGCCTTCGACGGCACCCTGCCCGGTCTGGCCGCCACGGTCGGCGCCCAGCGGATGCTCGTCATCGACCTCGCCGAGCCGACGCGGGACCTCGACGACGTGCCGGCGACGACCCTGGTCGTCAGCGAGTCCGGCGGCCTGCGACAGCGCCTGGCCTTCGACGCTGCCGCGACGAACCCGGCCGCGGTGCTGGCACACGTCTCGGCGCGCGCCACGGTCCGCGACCTGACCATCGAGGAGCCCGACATCGAGGACGTCGTCCGGCGCATCTACGCCGCCTCCGGACGCGCCTGAGCCCGGGCGGCATACGGCAGCAACGGGTCAGAGGGTGCGGAGCATCCGGGTGTTGCCCAGCGTGTTGGGCTTCACCCGCTCGAGGTCGAGGAACTCCGCGACGCCCTCGTCATAGGACCGCAGCAGCTCGGCGTACACCTCGTGCGACACGGCCTGACCCTCGATCGCCTCGAAGCCGTGATGCGTGAAGAATGCCGTCTCGAACGTCAGGCAGAACAGGCGGGCGACCCCGATGTCGCGGGCGTCCTGGACGAGCTCCTCGAGGATCCGTCCGCCCAGCCCCGAGCCGAGCTGGTCGTCCGCGACCGCGAGGGTGCGGATCTCGGCGAGGTCCTCCCACATGACGTGCAGGGCGCCGCAGCCGACGATGCGCCCGTCGAGCTCGGCGACGCGGAACTCGTGCACGCTCTCGTAGTACGTCACCGCCTCCTTGCTCACGAGCACCCGGCGCTCGGCGAGCGGCGCCACGAGGCTGCGTATGCCGCGCACGTCGGCCGTGCGCGCGCGCCGGATCGGCAGGGCGGGACGGGCGGCGGGCATCGCGCCGGGCTCCTGCGCACCGTTGGCGGCGGCGGTCATGAGAGGTTCCCGTCACGGAAGTCGGCGAACAGCGCCCGGGCCTGGTTGCCGAGCACGACGATGGACTGTCGGCCCGCCCAGCCGAACGCGCCCTGGGCGACCCCGCGCCCGACCTTGAGCGGGCTCAGCGCGTGCAGGGCGGCGGTGAAGGTCAGGATCTGCTCGGCCGTGAGGTTGCTGTACCCGACCTTGCTGAAGCTGGTCAGCGCCGACGGGATCGCGATCGGTCCCGCGAGCTTGGCCTTGATCGCCGCCGCCAGGATCACCTCACCCTGGTGCCGCGACCTGCCGAAGTCGCCGTCGGGCAGCGTCTTGCGTTCGCGGGCGTAGGCGAGCGCCTGCGCCCCGGTGAGCGTCTGCGGCCCGGCCTTGATGACGAGGTTCTTCGCGTGCGAGGCGACGACCGTCTTCGGGATGACGATGGGGATGCCGCCCTGCTCGTCGACGATCTTCTTGAAGCCGGTGAAGCCGACGACGACGTAGCCCTGGATCGGCAGGCCGGTGACGTCGTGGACGGTCTGCACCTGCGCCTCGGGTCCGCCGAAGACCATCGCGGAGTTGATCTTGCCCTTGCCTCCGGTCGACAGGGGAACCCAGAGGTCCCGGGCCATGCCCATGATCCCGCCGCCGCCCGCGCCGTCGACCCCGAGCACCTGGAGGACGTCGGCACGAGTGCGCTCGACGGGCTGTCCCTTGCGGGCGTCCGAGCCGATGGCGAGCACCCACCGGGGCCCGCCGCCCAGGCTCGGCTTGGAGACCCCGAGGGACGGCCACCAGCCGCCGACGACCTTCCACGTCGGACCGACCGCGAGGGTCACGTCGTCGCCTGCGGTCACGACGGCGACCGGCGTGCCCATCCACGACCCCACCGCGGCCTTCGCCGCGACGGCCCCGGTCGCAGGCTTGCGGGCCTTGAGCGCAGCGGCCGCGGAAGGGGAGGACTCCTTCGCGAGGTCGCCCCCGGCATACACGGTGGTGACGAGGTGTGCGAGCGGCGCAGGCGCGCCGCTGACGGTGACGCCGGACGCCGGAGCGCCCTCCCCGTCGGAGCCCTGCCCGGTCCCGCTCGTGGCGGGTGGGGCGCCAGGCTCGTCCGACGTGCATGCGCCCAGGACCCCGGTCGCGAGCATGGTGACCAGGGCCGCGACTCCCGTCGCGACGCGTCGTCGCCCACCGCGGGGGTATGCCGTGTGGCCGGGTTGCGCGGTGGCCGCGCGGGATCGCGGCGTCCCGGTGGGGCGGTGCACTGACGTCACGGCCCCACCGTAGACGACAGGGTCATGGGGCTTCTCACACGACGCGGGACGCGGTGCGAACGAGCGAGCGCGAGGCGAGGACCGACGCGACGACCAGGCCGCCGGCCGCGAGCGAGGTCACCGCGAACCGGACCACCAGCGCGGAGTCGATCCGTCCCCTGAACGGCAGCATGAGCACGAGCACGAACCCGGCCGCGACCGCGATCGTCACCAGGAGCGGAAGGGCCACCTCCCAGGTGCGGGCGCGGTGCAGGGTCCGCTCGCTCGTCCCGGCCAGGGCGAGCGCGCGGTACTGGTCCCGCTGGTCGAGCACGCGGGCGGCCTGCACCACGCCGGTCGAGGTCGCCCCGACGATCGAGATGATGACGAGGGTGACCAGCGCGCCGGTCGCCAGGTCGGCGGCGAGGAACTGTTCGACGGGTGACGCCGGCTGGTCGGAGGAGGCCAGGCTGGTGAACCCCACGACGACGACCGCAAGCCCGAGGGCGCCGACCGCGCGCCAGGTGCTCCGGGGGTCATCGGCGATCCGGCGTACGGCCAGCAGGGTCGTGGCCGTAGGCGCCAGACGGGCCGCGGTCCGGCCCGCGACCATGACCACGAACGGTCCGACCGCGTTGACCGCGAGGATCATCGCGGCGAGGCACACGACGATGGTCGCGCGCTGGGGCTCCTTCATCGGCGTCATGACCAGGACCCACGCGGCGCCCGCCACGAGTGCGAAGGCCACCCGGACGAGGCTGAGCCGCTTCGGCGACGTGCGCTCGGCGACCCCGAGCGGGCTGATCGCGACCCGGGCCAGGCTCGAGGCCCCCGACAGCACCGCGACGACGACGACCGCCGCCACCACGGCGGCGAGCTTCCATGCGGGCACGAGGAGCTCGCCGACCTCGAGCCGGCTGCCCTGGAAGGTCAGCTGGGCCACGAGCGGCAGGGAGGCGGCATACAGGACCACGCCGGCCAGCGCGCCGAGCAGGGCCTGGGCAGCGGCCTCTGCGAGGGTCATGACGGTGACCTGGCTCGATGTCGCTCCGGTCAGCCGAAGCGCGGCGAGGCGCTGGTCGCGTCGTGCGATGGCCAGGCGGGCCGCGACTCCGCCGAGCGTGAGGATCGGGATGACCATGCAGGTCGTGGCGATCCAGGCGAGGGTCACGTACAGCTCCCCGATGGAGGCGGCGTCGATCGCCAGGCCACCGCTGCCGGTCGAGGGCGGCGTGGCGTTGCGGGCCTCGAACGCCCCGAGCCCCCCGACGCACACGAGCAGCGCCGCCGTGGCGACCGCGAACGCGAGCACCGCGAGCAGGCCCGGCACGCGGTCGTCCCTGGCGCTGACGGCACGCAACCGCCACCACAGGCGGATCGCGGCGGTCATGCCCGGACCTGCCCTGCTGCGTGGGCCGGCTTTGCGAGGCGCTCGACGACCCGGCCGTCCTGGACCCGCACCACGGTGTCACACCACGCGGCGACCTTCTGGTCGTGCGTCACGACGACGAGGGCTGCGCCGGTGTGGGCCGTCAGCCCCGTGAGGTGCCGCATCACCTCGGCGCTCGTGCCCTGGTCGAGCGCGCCTGTCGGCTCGTCGGCGAAGACGACGCCAGGACGGGCGACCACCGCGCGTGCGATCGCCACCCGCTGGGCCTGACCTCCCGACAGCTCGCCGGGGCGGCGCCGCTCGAGACCGGCGAGGCCGAGGGCCGGAAAGAGCGCTCCGGCGCGGGCGGTCGCCTCCGAACGCGGTATGCCGTCGAGCATGAGCGGGAGGGCCACGTTCTCCACCGCGGGCAGCTCGGGCAGCAGCATCCCCTGTTGGAAGACGAAGCCGAAGTCCTTGCGGCGCAGCACGGTGCGCTCGCGGTCTGCCATGCGTGCGATGTCGCGTCCGCGCCACAGCACCTGCCCGGAGGTGGGTCGCAGGATGCCGGCCACGACGTGCAGCAGCGTCGTCTTGCCGGACCCCGACGGGCCCATGACAGCGATGCACTCGCCGGCGTGGACAGTCAGGTCGACGCCACCGAGAGCGGGCGGGGCGGCCGCGGCGTCGCGGCCGTAGGTCATGACGAGCCCACGCGCGACGAGGTCGGGCTCACCGGTCGCAGGTCGCGGAGTGTCGACGGTCGCAGTCGCGGCGCTCGCGTAGGCACCGTGCGGCGTCCGTGCGCTCGTCGCGAGCCCACTCGTCCGCGCGCTCCCCGGGACTTCGTTCGTCGGGACCTCGCTCGTCGGTACCTCGCTCGTCGGTACCGTGTGTCTCCGGGTCTGAGTCCAGTAGTCGTTGCTCATGCGACCAGCCTTGCGGCCCAAGGCAGCCGCCCGCGTCGACCGCTGGTCGCCTGCTGCGCCGGACGGCATACGACCCTGGTATGACCCACCGCTCCCAAAGTCGCATCGGACCATGACGAAGGGCCGGGAACCGTGTGGTTCCCGGCCCTTCGTGCGATCCGCGACTCAGCGAGGCCGGTCGCGTCGTGCCTACCGGCTCAGCGTTCCGTGCCCGTCACCGTGTCCGGGTAGACCGTGTCGTCGGGGACGGTCGACGGGGCGTGGACGTTGACCCCGAGCGCCTCGTCGAGCGCGGCTCCCTCGGGCAGGTCGTCGAGGTCGTCGGCCGGGCGGTGCGCCTTGTCCGGGTGGGTCATGCCGCGGAAGACGAATGTCTCCTCCTTACCCTCGCCCTCGGTGTCGACCTGGACGTACTGGCCGGAGGTGAACTCGGCGTAGAGGATCTTCTCCGAGAGGGCGTCCTCGATCTCGCGCTGGATGGTGCGGCGCAGCGGGCGCGCACCGAGCACGGGGTCGTAGCCGCGCTTGGCGAGCAGGTCCTTGGCCGCGGGCGTGAGCTCGATGCCCATGTCCTTGTCCTTGAGCCTCTTGTCGAGCTTGGCGATCTCGAGGTCGACGATCTGCGTGATCTCGTCCCTGGTCAGGTGCGGGAACACGATCGTGTCGTCGACACGGTTGAGGAACTCCGGCCGGAAGTGCTGCTTGAGCTCGTCGGTGACCTTCGCCTTCATCCGCTCGTAGTCCGAGCGGCTGTCGGGGCCGGCGCTGAAGCCCATGGAGGCCTTGGAGATGTCACGCGTGCCGAGGTTCGTGGTCATGATGATGACGGTGTTCTTGAAGTCGACCATGCGACCCTGGGAGTCGGTCAGGCGGCCGTCCTCGAGGACCTGCAGCAGCGAGTTGAAGATCTCCGGGTGGGCCTTCTCGACCTCGTCGAACAGCACGACCGAGAACGGCTTGCGGCGGACCTTCTCGGTCAGCTGGCCGCCCTCTTCGTAACCGACGTAGCCGGGCGGGGAGCCGAAGAGACGGCTCACCGTGTGCTTCTCGGAGTACTCGGACATGTCGAGGCTGATCAGCGCGTCCTCGCTGCCGAAGAGGAACTCGGCGAGCGTCTTGGCGAGCTCGGTCTTACCGACACCAGTGGGGCCGGCGAAGATGAACGAGCCACCGGGACGGCGCGGGTCCTTCAGCCCGGCGCGGGTGCGGCGAATCGCCTGCGACAGTGCCTTGACCGCGTCGTTCATGCCGACGATCCGCTTGTGCAGCTCGTCCTCCATGTGGAGCAGGCGGCTGCTCTCCTCCTCGGTGAGCTTGAACACCGGGATGCCGGTGCTCGCCGCCAGAACCTCGGCGATCAGCTCCTCGTCGACCTCGGCGACGACGTCCATGTCGCCCGACTTCCACTGGGCCTCGCGGGCCGCCTTCTCGTGGCGCAGGCGCTTCTCGTCGTCGCGGACCCGGGCGGCGCGCTCGAAGTCCTGACCGTCGATGGCGGACTCCTTCTCCCGCACGAGCGCGGCGATCTTCTCGTCGTACTCGCGAAGGTCCGGCGGAGCCGTCATCCGGCGGATGCGCAGACGCGCGCCCGCCTCGTCGATGAGGTCGATTGCCTTGTCCGGCAGGAACCGGTCGTTGACGTAGCGGTCGGCCATGTTCGCCGCGGCCACCAGGGCGCCGTCGGTGATCGTGACGCGGTGGTGCGCCTCGTAACGGTCGCGCAGGCCCTTGAGGATCTCGATGGCGTGCGGAAGGGTCGGCTCCTGCACCTGGATCGGCTGGAAGCGCCGCTCGAGTGCCGAGTCCTTCTCGATGTGCTTGCGGTACTCGTCGAGCGTCGTCGCCCCGATCGTCTGCAGCTCGCCGCGGGCGAGCATCGGCTTGAGGATCGACGCAGCGTCGATCGCGCCCTCAGCGGCACCGGCACCGACGAGCGTGTGGATCTCGTCGATGAAGATGATGATGTCGCCGCGGGTGCGGATCTCCTTGAGGACCTTCTTCAGGCGCTCCTCGAAGTCACCGCGGTAGCGGCTGCCCGCCACGAGCGAGCCGAGGTCGAGGGTGTAGAGCTGCTTGTCCTTGAGCGTCTCGGGCACCTCGCCCTTGACGATGTCCTGGGCCAGGCCCTCGACGACGGCGGTCTTGCCGACGCCGGGCTCACCGATGAGGACCGGGTTGTTCTTCGTGCGGCGGCTCAGCACCTGCATGACCCGCTCGATCTCCTTCTCACGCCCGATGACCGGGTCGAGCTTGCCCTCGCGGGCAGCCTGCGTGAGATTTCTGCCGAACTGGTCGAGCACGAGCGACCCGGCCGGGGTGGCCTCGGTCTGCCCCTGGCCGACGCCGGCGCCCGCCTTCTCGCCGCTCTGGGCGCCCTGGTAGCCCGAGAGCAGCTGGATGACCTGCTGCCGGACCTTGTTGAGCTCCGCGCCGAGCTTGACGAGCACCTGCGCGGCGACACCCTCACCCTCGCGGATGAGGCCGAGCAGGATGTGCTCGGTGCCGATGTAGCTGTGGCCGAGCTGCAGCGCCTCCCGCAGCGAGTACTCGAGCACCTTCTTGGCGCGGGGCGTGAAGGGAATGTGGCCGGTCGGGGCCTGCTGCCCCTGACCGATGATCTCCTGGACCTGGGCCCGGACCGCCTCGAGCGAGATGTCGAGGGACTCGAGGGCCTTCGCGGCGACGCCTTCGCCTTCGTGGATCAGACCCAGGAGGATGTGTTCGGTACCGATGTAGTTGTGGTTGAGCAGGCGCGCCTCTTCCTGCGCCAGCACGACCACCCTTCGGGCCCTGTCGGTGAACCGTTCGAACATGTTCTTCTCCTGACTGATCGAGAGACATCTCGATGCTATCCGTGCCCGCTGTCAGTGAGCACATCCCGACCAACGCGGGGGTGTGCCCTCCTGTTCCCCATCCTGAGCGGGATCCGCTCAGGTTCAACATCTGTTCGCCATGAGCGGACAGTTCGCCCGTCAGCCGCGTCCGCAAGGTCGGTCCGTATGCCGCAAGCAACGTTCCGGACGCCCGCCCGGTTCACCTCGAGTGAGCGCCCTCGGTTTGGGGCCGCGGTGCGCCCGTGGGACCGGTCAGGGTGGATGCGGCAGGTCGCCGGGGCGGCTCGGGAAGTGGCGTCGCCACTCGTCACGGAGCGTCGGCACCGGCATACCCACGCTTCTCATGGCCTTAGTTATGCGGCCGAGCGTGCGCGCGGGCGTCCGATATACGTCCCCTGCGGTGATGACCAGGCGGCGGATCCTCCAGTCGTCGAGCTGCTCGTCGCGCCCGATGTCCTTTGACCACTGCTCGAGCGACTCGGCGTGCCGTCGCCCGTCGTATTCGATGATCAGCGACCAGACGATGTAGGCCAGGTCGAACCGATAGAGAAGCGATCCGTCGTCGGCGTATACGCGATGATCGACCTCGGGCTCGGGCAGTCCGGCGAGCACGACGAGCAGGCGCACGCGGGTCTCCATGGCTGAGTCGACCCCGGCGCGCACGAGCGACGCGGCCCGGCGGGCGAGCCGCGAGAAGGGACCACGGTGCGCGCCAGCGGCTGACACCAGCTCGGTGGTCGTGGTGCGCCCACGCCGTACCAAGGAATCACCGAGCGCAACGAGGTCCACGAGCGTCAGCTGGTGTGCCAGGTCGAGGAACGTCTGGACCGGTGACGTGACGCGCAGTCCCTTCCACGTCACGACCCGCTGCCCAGACTTGGGCCGGTGCCCTACGAGCCCAGCGCCCTTCACGCGCAACCGTGGTGACGTGACGTGGACATCCGGGTCATCCGGCAGCACCGCACCGAGGAGGCGTGCTGCCGTGTGGTGGGAAAGGTAGCTGCCTGGTTCGGCGACGAGCAGCGCGGCCTGCGCGAGCAGCACCTCGGTGACCGGGGCGTCGATGCACACGTAGACGCCGTGAAACAGCGCGCGGTGTTTTCGGCGCAGATCCCACTCCGAGATCTCGCCGGCGGCATCTGAGCGCCTGAACGGCATACCGGGTACGGGGAGCATGAGGCGACGATCCACCAGGTGGGGGTCCGGTCGCTGCGGCTCTCCACAAGCACCCTTTGGGGGCCGCGGCGCGCGAGTGGGTGCGGGTTCCGGGCCTGACGCCACTATTTGGGGGCCGCGGCGCGCGAGTGGCTACGGGTTCCGGGCCTGACCCCACTATTTGGGGGCGGCGGCGCGCGTATGCCGCAGCTGGGTCAGGCGTCGCCGCGCGCGAAGCGCTCGTGCAGGGCGCGCACGTCGTCCTCGAGCTGAGGCGCCGGCCCGTCCACGACGACGCCCGGGACCACCTGCTGGATCGAGTAGGGCGTCACCGGCGACGGTTCCGCGCCCCACGCCGACCGCCACTGGCCCAGCTGGGCCGAGCTGACGGCATACACGATGCGGCCGAGGCCGACCCAGCCGTGCGCGGCCGAGCACATGGGGCAGTGCTCGCCGGAGGTGTAGACGACCGCGGCCGAACGCTCCTCGGGGGACAGGTTGGCGCCGGCCCAGCGGGCGATCGCGAACTCGGGATGCTGGGTTGCCTCCAGCGCCATGACGTGGTTGTGGTCCTCGAAGAGGACCTCGCCGTCGCCGGACACGAGCACCGAGCCGAACGGCTCGTCGCCGCGCTCCAGCGCGAGTCGGGCCAGGTCGACTGCCCTCTCCAGGTGGCCAAGGTCGCTCTCGGAGATGCTCACGCAACCCTCCCGGTGACCAGCGCGAACGTGACGAAGGCGCCTCCGTCGGCCTCGAGCATCCCCTGGACGGGTGAGCTGGACTGGCCCTTGAGCTCCATGACCGCCCGCTCCCACAGCAGCCAGTTGGCGCAGCCCTCCGGCTGCGTGCGGGCGGTGACCTTGGCGAAGGCCCGGCTGAACTCCCACTGGCTCCGCAGCCAGTCCGCGGTGTGCCACGCCGCACTCTCCGCGCCGACGACGCGGTCGACGTGCTCTGGGATCTCGCCGAGGTCGCGGATCTCGGTCGTCAGGGCCGGTGTCGCCACGCCCAGCTGGCCGCCCGGCTTGAGGAACTTCGCGAGGTACGGCGGGTAGTGGTCGCCCGTGCCGAAGTACTCCCAGGCGTCGATGCTGATGATCGCGTCGAACGACCCGCGGCCGAACGGCAGCGCATGAGCGTCCACGCGCATCGGCAGGATGCGGTCGTCGACGCCCTCCTTGCGGAACACGTCGCCCGCCTCGCTCGGGTCGACCCACAGGTCGGCGGCGATGACCCGGACGCCGTACTCCTTGGCCAGGAACACCGAGGTCGCACCGAGGCCGGAGCCGAGGTCGAGCACGCGCATCCCGGGGCGCAGGTCGAGGTCGGCGGCGAGGTCCTCGAGGAGCCACAGCGGGTGCGGGCCCATGTCGAGGTCGACGAGCCACATCGCGTCGTACTTCGCCGACTTGGGGTACGCGTCCTTGGTCAGGTGGTCCAGCGCGGGCATGCCCCGATCCTTGCCCGGCGTCGTGCGATCAGTCGAGCGAGTTCTCTGTAGGTGGACGCCCTCAGAGGCGCCGGAGCGGTCGGGCTCCCGCGAGGGCGGTCGACGCCCCTGCCGTATGCCGGGTGGTCGCCTCCGTCAGGCGGGCGTGCGGACGAGGTGGTCGGGGGTGATGTCGCGCAGCGATGTGCATCCGGTCAGGGCCAGCTGGAGGTCGAGCTCGGCCCGGAGGTTGCGCAGCACCTCGGAGACGCCGTCCGTGCCGGCGAGTGCGAGGCCGTAGACGTGTGGCCGGCCGATCCCCACGGCGGTAGCTCCGAGCGCGAGTGCGATGAATACATCTGCGCCACAACGGATTCCGCTGTCGAAGATCACGGGGATGTCAGAGCCTGACGACCGCACGGCCTCGACAACGGTCGGGAGGGCGTCGAGGGCGCCGACGACCCGGTCGACCTGACGCCCACCGTGGTTGGACACGTAGATCCCGTCGACGCCGGCGTCGAGGGCGCGCCGGGCGTCGTCGGGGTGCAGGATCCCCTTGAGCACGATCGGCAGCCGGGTCAGCGCCCGCAGCCGGGGCAGGTCGGCCCAGGTGAGGGACGGCCGGCTGAACACGTCGAGGAACGTGTCGACCGCGGCCCGCGGCTCCGGGGCGGTGAGGTTGCGCCGCAGGTCGCCGGGATGGTTCCGGCTCATCGACACGAGGGTCCCGACGGCGGCCGGAGTCGGCCGCGGTCGCGGCTCGGGTGTCGCCGTGGCCACCCGCTCGGCGACGAGCCGCTGGAACACCGGATCGGACGTGTACTGCGCGATGCCCTCCCCGCGGGCGAAGGGCAGGTGCCCGAGGTCGAGGTCGCGGGGCCGCCACCCGAGGTATGCCGTGTCGAGCGTGACGACGACCGCCTCGCTCCCACACGCCTCGGCCCGCTCGACCAGGCTGGCGACGAGGTCGTCGTTGCTGCTCCAGTAGAGCTGGTACCAGTGCCCGGACCCGGCCAGGGTCCGGGCCACGTCCTCCATCGGCACAGACGCCTGGGTGCTGAGGATCTGGGTGACGTGCTGCTCCCTCGCGGCGGTCGCGACGGCCAGGTCGGCGTCCGGATGCGCCATCGAGAGCACGCCGATCGGCGCGATGAGCAAGGGAGTCTCGTGCCACCGACCGAAGAGCTCGACGCCGGTGTCGCGCTCGGTCGTGTCGACGAGCATGCGCGGCACGACCTGCCAGCGGTCGAACGCCGACACGTTCGCACGGGCTCCTGCCTCTGAGCCTGCGGATCCCGCGACATAGGCAAAAGCTCTGCGAGACATGGCCTTTCGCGCCGCGTCCTGCAGCTGCGAGGTGTCGGTGGGGACCTTCGGCCGGTGGCCGAACGCTCCGGCCCGGTAGATCGCAGACTGCACTGTCCTGCCGAACCCGCCCTGCGGCATACGTCCTGCCCTCCGTCGTGCCGGGCGCACGATGCGCCATGCGTACACCGGAGTCTCCCGCAGGCGTGCGCGGTGCGGAGCGGGACGGGCGAACCCGGCCCGTCACCAGGAGATGGACACCGTGTCGCGCCACCAGCGCTCGACGTCGTTCGCGGGCGGGACCGGGCTCCGGCTCCACAGGCTGAGGTAGACCTCGACCGGTGTCCCGGTGATCTCGGCGTCGGAATCGACGGGGGTGCCGTCCAGTCGCACCCGGCGCGTGTGAACAGAGCGGCCCGGCGCCATGTCGACCAGCCAGCCGACATCGCTCCCGCTCGGGCGCACGAGCAGCCGCGACGCGTGCCCGGGGTTGATGCCCTCACGCTTGCGGGTCACGAACCCGACGAGCAGCTCGTCGATGCCGTCGAGCGCGACGCTCGGCCTGATCCAGGTCTCGCGGGCCTCCGGCGGGCGACCCAGCCGCGCCGCGAGCGCGTCCACCGCGTGGACCGTCGTCTCGTGGCACTGGCGACGGGTCCAGAAGATCCGGGGAGCCGGCGCGTCCTTGAGGAAGACGAAGGCTTCCACGTCGTCGGGGGCGTCGACGATCGTCTGGAGCAGGGCGGTCGCCCCCGTGTCGAACCAGCCGAGCAGGTCGGGCGACTCGCGGCCCTGCCGCTCGAGAGCTGAGGTGTCGTCGACCGGCCTTCCCGCCAGGTGGCTCGTCGCCCATCGGTGCACCATGCCCTGGTGCGCCACGAGGTCGCGGACCGTCCACTCGGGGCAGGTCGGCACCGGGGCGTCGAGGCCGGCGGCGGCGGCGTTGGCGCGCAGCACCGTCGCGGCGGACCCGAGGCCGTCGCCGAGGTCGTCGAGAGTCAGGTCGATAGGGCCGGGCCGTTCCAGCTGGTCGGCAGAGTCAGGCGCGGCGTCCTTGGCAGTGGTGGTCTGGTCCATGGCTGTCCTTTCGGAGGGCTGCGCTTGTGGGGAGTCTGCCACCGACCGGCGACGAGCGCTCGTGGCGAGGGTGCGGGCCCGCTGGCGGTAGATTTGCCCGTCGGAGGGCGGCGACCCCGCCCTGCCCGCATCGAGAGCGTTGTCGAGCGACTCATCGCGACACCCGCGACCCCGTCGCCAGACCCGAGCACCACCGGAGGCCACCGTGGACGCCAGCGACCTGCTGCGCAACTCACTTCTTCAGCTGTCCAAGCAGGAGAAGATCCGAGACATGATCGAGAAGGCGCCGGTGTCGCGCTCGGTCGTCAAGCGTTTCGTGCCGGGGGCCGACCGCGGCGACGTCGTCACCGCCGCTGCCGAGATGGCCGCGTCCGGGCGGCTGTCCACGATCGACTACCTCGGCGAGGACACCGTGGAGCTGGCCCAGGCCGAGCACACGCGCGACGCGTACGTGTCGCTGCTCAGGGGCCTGCGCGACCACGGCCTCACGGCCGGCGGCACCGTCGAGGTGTCGCTCAAGCTGAGCGCCCTGGGCCAGGCCCTGCCGGGCGACGGCAACAAGATCGCTCTCGACCACGCCCGCGAGATCTGCGAGCTCGCACAGCAGTCGGGCACGACGGTGACCCTCGACATGGAAGACCACACCACCACGGACCTCACGCTGGACGCGCTGCGTGAGCTGCGCGTCGACTTCCCGACGGTCGGTGCCGTGCTGCAGGCCTACCTCTTCCGCACGGAGGCCGACTGCCGGGACCTCGCGTATGCCGGGTCGCGGGTGCGCCTGTGCAAGGGCGCCTACAAGGAGCCTGAGTCCGTCGCCTTCCAGGCGGGAGCCGACGTCGACAAGTCATACGTGCGCTGCCTCAAGATCCTCATGCAGGGCCAGGGCTACCCGATGATCGCCTCCCACGACCCCAGGCTCATCGAGATCGCCGGGGCACTCGCCGGACAGGCGGGCCGCGACCCGAAGTCGTTCGAGTACCAGATGCTCTACGGGATCCGGCCCGACGAGCAGAAGCGGATCGCCGACCGCGGCGACCAGATGCGGGTCTACATCCCGTACGGCGAGGAGTGGTACGGCTACCTCATGCGCCGGATGGCTGAGAAGCCGGGCAACGTCATGTTCTTCCTGCGCGGCGTCGCGACCAAGGGCTGACGAGAGGCGGACCACATGTCGACGACGGCTATCTTCGGCGCGGGAGTCATGGGCGAGACCCTCGTGTCGGGCCTGATCAGGTCCGGCCGGACGCCGGCCGACCTCATCGTCACGGGCCGCACGCCTGACAAGGTCAACGCGCTCGCCGGGCGCTACGGCGTGCGGGTCCTGCCCAACCCCGATGCCGCCGACATCGCCGACACCCTCGTGCTCTGCGTCAAGCCGCAGGACATGACCGGCCTGCTCGACGAGATCCGCGACCACGTGGCGCCGGGCAATGCGGTGATCTCGCTGGCCGCAGGGATCACGACCGAGCTCCTCGAGTCACGGCTGCCCGAGGGCACGTCCGTGATCAGGGTCATGCCGAACACTCCCGCCCTCGTCGACCAGGGCATGGCCGGGATCTCGCCCGGCCGCCACTGCACCGACGACCACCTCGCCGAGGCCGAGGAACTGCTCAGCTCGTGCGGGAAGGTCGTGCGGCTCGCCGAGAAGCACCTCGACGCGGTGACGGCGATCTCGGGCAGCGGGCCGGCATACATCTTCTACGTCGTCGAGGCGATGATCGAGGCCGGCGTCGTGCTCGGGCTGCCCCGCGCGACCTCCACCGAGCTGGTCGTCCAGACGCTCTACGGCGCGGCGACGATGCTCAAGGAGACCCACGAGCACCCGACCGTGCTGCGCGAGCAGGTCAGCTCACCCGGCGGCACGACCGTCGCGGCACTCCGGCAGCTCGACGACCACAAGGTGCGGGCCGCTTTCGTCACCGCGATCGAGGCCGCGGCCGCGCGGTCAAAGGAGTTGGCGTCCGGTCAGGTCTGAGGCAGATTGAGGGGCATGGCCGAGCCGCGTCCCGATGGTGCCCCCTGGCACCTGCCGATCCACCTGCACGAGGTCGCCCCCGACGACTGGCAGGCGCACCGCGACATCCGCCTGGAGATGCTCCAGGACGCGCCCGACGCCTTCTGGTTCACCTACGCCGACGAGGCCGTCTACGACGAGGCCGACTGGCGCGACCGGATCGAAGGGGCCTGGCTCGTGCAGGCCCGCGACGCAGACGGCGTGCTCGGCAGCGCCGGGCTCGGCTCGCACTGGGAGCCTGAGCGCGCCACCACCGCAACGCTGTTCGGAATGTATGTCGCACCCCGGGCTCGCGGGCTCGGCGTCGGCGAGGCGCTGGTCCGAGCGGTGCTCGCGGAAGCCGCGCGGCGGGGCAAGTCCGAGGTCGTGCTCGAGGTGACCGACACCAACAGGGCAGCCCAGTCGCTCTACGAGCGCTGTGGCTTCGTCCGGACCGGCGCGACGCACGCCCATCCGCGCCGGTCCGAGCTGCACGAGATCGAGATGGTCCACCGGCTCTGAACGTTCACCCACCTGCGGGTGCACAGTCACCGCTTCACATGCGAAGGTTGACCCCATGACCGACATCACCGTGCGTGCCCTCGACGAGGACGACTGGGAGACCTACCGGTCCGTTCGCCTCGCCGCGCTGCGTGAATCGCCTGAGGCGTTCGTGGCCACCGCCGAGGAGGAACTCGGCTTCGACGAGGCCCACTGGCGCTCACGGATGAACCGATCGGCCCGCCTGGTCGCCGAACGCTCCGGTGAGGCTGTCGGCGTCGTCAGCGTCGGCACCGCCAACGCCGACGAAGGCAACGCCGGCGAGCTCTTCGGCCTCTGGGTGCGGCCCGACGCGCGGGGGTCCGGCGTGGCCACGCGCCTCGTCAAGGACGGCGCGAACATCGCGGCCAAGCGCGGCAACACTCACCTCGTCTACTGGGTCGGCACCGAGAACGGCCGAGCCGTCGCCTTCGCCAGCGGCATGGGCTTCCGGCCGACCGACTACCGCCGCCCGATGGGTGTCGTCAGCGAGGAGGACGGCGAGGAGGAGATCGCCATGGTGCTCCCGCTCGAGTCGGACCTCGCCACGCAGCCCCGCTTCTGATCCCAGCCTCGGAACCGGATCAGGGGCGGGCGGCGAAGCGCTCGAGCAGCTCGGTCGGCCCGCTGACGATGAGCATGTGGTGCGCCGAGATCTTCGTCTGCGGGACGGCATACGTGAAGTCCTCGCCCGGCGCCTTGACGCCCACGACGGTGACGCCGTACTTGCGGCGGATCTGGCTCTGCTCCAGGGTGAAGCCGATCGCCTCGCTCGGCGGCTTGATCTTCACGATCGCGAAGCCGTCGTCGAACTCGATGTAGTCGAGCAGCTTGCCGTTGACCAGGTGGGCCACCCGGCGCCCGGAGTCGGCCTCGGGTGAGATGACGTGGTGGACGCCGATCCGGTCGAGGATCCGCTTGTGCTCGGGCGACAGCGCCTTGGCCCAGATCGAGGGCACCCCGGCGTCCACGAGGTTGGCGGCCGCGAGCACCGAGGACTCGACCGAGGACCCGATCCCGACGATCGCGATCTTCGGCTCGGCCTGGCGGATCATGTCGAGCGCCTCCGCCTGCGCCATGTCCGCGTGGACGACCCGGGCGAACTTGTTGACGTACTTCTCGGCGAGGTGGTTGTCGCGCTCGACGGCGATCACGCGATGTCCCAGCCGGGTCAGCTCGAGCGCGACGGCCGTGCCGAAGCGTCCCAGCCCGATGACGAGCACGTCGTCATCGAAGAGCCGGTTGCGGGCCATAGGTGTTACCTCCGTCGTCGTGATCGCGCCATCCGCGATAGCGTCTCAATCATGCCAACTCAGGCTCGGGTCGTCTGGGACACCTCGTTCACGAGATACAACTTCGGTCCGACGCACCCGATGTCGCCCGTCCGGCTCGACCTGACGGCGCGCCTGTGCGACGCGCTCGGCGTCTTCGACGTCGACGGCGTCGAGGTCGTCTCCGCCGACGAGGCCAGCGACGAGCTGCTGCTCACGGTGCACGACGCGGACTACATCGCGGCCGTCAAGGCAGCGTCGGTCGAGCCCGACCGAGCCGACCCGGCATACGGCCTCGGGACGGACGACGACCCGGCCTTCACCGGCATGCACGAGGCCAGCGCTCGCGTCGTGTCAGGCACGGTCGACTCCTGCCGGGCGGTGTGGGAGGGCGAGGCCGCGCACGCGGTGAACTTCACCGGCGGGCTGCACCACGCGATGCGCGGCTCGGCCAGCGGCTTCTGCGTCTACAACGACATCGCCGTCGGCATCCAGTGGATGCTCGACCACGGCGCCGAGCGGGTGGCGTACGTCGACATCGATGTCCATCACGGCGACGGCGTGGAGCGGATCTTCTGGGACGACCCGCGGGTCCTGACCATCTCCCTGCACGAGACCGGCCGCGCGCTCTTCCCGGGCACCGGCTGGCCCACCGACATCGGCGGCCGGAAGGCCGAGGGCTCCGCGGTGAACGTCGCGCTCCCACCGGGGCTCACGGATGCCGGGTGGCTCCGGGCGCTCAACGCCGTGGCGATCCCGCTGGTCCGGGCGTTCAAGCCCGACGTCCTCGTCACCCAGCACGGCTGCGACACGCACACCGAGGACCCGCTGGCCCACTTCGCAGTGACGGTCGACGCGCAGCGAGCGGCGGCGGACACCCTACATCGGCTCGCCCACGAGGTCTGTGACGGCCGCTGGGTCGCGCTCGGCGGAGGCGGCTACGAGGTGATCGGGGTCGTGCCCCGCACGTGGACACACCTGACGGCGATCGCCGCGCACGCCCCCATCAAGACGTCCGTCGAGGTGCCGCAGGAGTGGCTCGACCATGTCGAGCGGCTCTTCGGACGGCCCGGGCCGCGCCGGATGGGCGACCTGACGACCGAGGACGGGCCGCTGTGGTGGCGATCCTGGGAGATGGGCTACGACCCGGCCAACGAGGTCGACCGGGCGATCATGGCCACCCGCACCGCCGTCTTCCCGCACCACGGCCTCGACATCCACTTCGATTGAGGTAGGCGCCGCATGCTTTTGGCGCCTCGCTTCGCTGCGGCGCGTGCCGGGGCGCCCCTTAGGCGTTGCCTTCCTCCGCTGCGCTCGCTCGTTCCTCACTCGCTGCGCTGCGTCCAGGCAACGCCGGCGCCGCGGCTCTGCCCTGGTCACGTGTGCATTGATCGGGGCCATCACCCCTACGCGTGCACACAGCGGCGCAAAGAACATGGCGAGCTCGCCCGAAATCCGGTCGCGGTCGAGGTGCGCAGCGACGTACCCTGCTCGACACGGCGACGACGGGCCTGACGATCCTGAGCCGAGCACAGCAAGAGGCCACCGCATCCCCGCGGTGGCGAAGGTGTGGTGGCACAGCGACATCCCCATCGCCCGCACCTCCGGGGCAAGACCCACAAACGGAGGTGAACCAGATGCAACCCACCCATCCACCAGTCGGCTCGATGCCGGCCCAGCGAGTCCTGGCCCGCGACCTCGCGGCGACCGCTCCCGGAGAGCGCGCCACGATGGCCGGCTGGGTCCACCGGCGCCGCATCCTTGCGAGCGTCACGTTCCTCGTCCTTCGGGACCGGACCGGCCTGGCTCAGGTCGTCATCAAGGACCCGGCGACCGCCGAGCAGCTCGAGGGGCTGCCCGAGGAGACGGTCGTCGAGGTGACCGGGACCGTCGCGGCCAACCCGGCCGCGCCCGGCGGTGCCGAGCTCGTCGCGCCGGCCATCGTGCCGCTGACCGAGCCCGCGACACCGCCGCCGGCCGAGCTGTGGCGCCCGACCTTCGGTGCAGGCCTGCCGACGCAGCTCGACCACGCCGCCGTGACGCTGCGGCACCCGAGGCACCGGGCTGCCTGGCAGCTGGCCAGCGCGTCGATGCACGGCTTCCGTTCCGCGCTGGACTCGCTCGACTTCACCGAGATCGCGACCCCGAAGCTCGTCGGCACTGCCACCGAGTCGGGCGCGAACGTCTTCTCGGTCGACTACTTCGGCCGCACGGCATACCTTGCCCAGAGCCCACAGCTCTACAAGCAGATGCTGGTCGGGGTGTTCGAACGGGTCTTCGAGGTAGGCCCGGTCTTCCGGGCCGAGCCGCACGACACCGTGCGCCACCTCGCGCAGTACACCTCGCTCGACGCCGAGCTCGGGTTCATCCGCGACCACCGGGACGTGCTCGTCGTGCTGCGCGAGGCCATCGCCGGGATGGTCGAGGGCGTCAGGACGTATGCCGCCGAGGCCGCTGCGCTCCTGGGTGTCCAGCTGCCGGTCGTGCCGGACGAGTTCCCGGTGGTCCACTTCAGCGACGCGCTGGCCCTCGTCGGGGCCGACCCGGGCGAGCCCGACCTCAGCCCTGCGCACGAGCGGGCGCTCTCGGAGTGGGCGCGGACGGCATACGACTCGGACTTCCTTGCGGTGGAGGGCTATCCGATGGTGAAGCGGCCGTTCTACACGCACCCGCAGCCGGGTGACGAACGGTGGAGCAACAGCTTCGACCTGCTCTTCCGCGGGCTCGAGCTGACCACCGGCGGGCAGCGCCTGCACCGGCCGAGCGACTACGCAGCCGCGCTCACGCGCACGGGCACCGACCCGTCGCTCTTCGCCGGCTATCTCGACGCGTTCGCGCACGGGATGCCTCCGCATGGCGGCTTCGCGATCGGTCTGGAAAGGTGGGTCGGGCGGCTGACCGGGGCGGAGAACATCCGCGAGGTGACGCTCTTTCCCCGTGACCTGAACCGGCTGTCGCCCTAGGCGGCGGTGCGGGCTCGTGACCGAAGATCCCTGACCTTGCGTCGGCGCGCCTCCTTGCGCTTTGCGCTTTCAGTGATCTTCCACTTCCCCTTCAGTCACATCTGCCCCTAGTGTTGCTTCTTGTACCTGCGTGAAGTTTCGTCGGAGGGGAAGCCGGCGACGCGCGGGTCAGCCAGTAGATCGGGGTATCACATGTCGAATGAGCGCCAGCTCGCCGAGGTGCGGTTCCTGACCGTTGCCGAGGTCGCCTCGATCATGCGCGTGTCGAAGATGACGGTGTACCGGCTCGTTCACGGCGGGGACCTGCCCGCCGTCAGGGTCGGCCGCTCCTTCCGGGTCCCGGAAGACGCGGTGCACAAGTACCTCCAGACGTCGTACATCGACACCGCGTGAACACCAGCGTTGCAGCGCACCCGAGGGGGCGGCCGGGCCACATGGTCCGAACCGCCCCCTCGGCGTTGGCGCAGCGGCATTCACATCACCGTCTTTTGGGATCGACGCATCGCACGCGCTACGCTGTGGTGCCTGTTCGGCTCGTGGATTCGACCTCCCTCCTTGGCGGTCAAGTCGACGCAGGTCGGCAATGCACGTCAAGGAACCAGTCGCACGACAAGGACAACCATGGGCTCTGTCATCAAGAAGCGCCGCAAGCGGATGGCCAAGAAAAAGCACCGCAAGCTGCTGCGCAAGACGCGTCACCAGCGTCGCAACAAGAAGTGACCTGACCTCGTTCAGGACCGCGGGCCACGCCCGCAACGCTCTCGACCCTCGCCTGCGGTGAGGGTCGTTCGCGTTCTCCGGGCCTCGCGACGACGCGTGGCGCCCGGGCGCATCGAGTGGCAACGTTGGGTCACCGAGGACGCCGACGGAATCGCTCTGTAGGCTCCAGGTGCGGGGGCCGCGCGGGCGTCCCGGACGCCTGACGAGGTCTGTAGCGACGATCGACGACAGGAGGAGCCGAATGGCAAAGGTCGTGCTGGTCACGGGTGTGTCCCGTTACCTCGGAGGCCTGTTCGCCCGGCGCCTGTCGAACGACCCGTCGGTGGAGCGCATCCTCGGCGTCGACGTGTTCCCGCCCAAGCACGCGGTCGGGCGCGCCGAGTTCGTGCGTGCCGACATCCGCAACCCGATGATCGGCCGGATCATGGCCCAGGCCGCCGTCGACACCGTCGTGCACATGAACGTCATCGCCACGCCGAAGGACACCGGCGGGCGGGTGACGCAGAAGGAGATCAACGTCATCGGCACGATGCAGCTGCTTGCCGCGTGCCAGAAGTCCGAGTCCGTGCAGCGACTCGTCGTCAAGTCCTCCGCCGCCGTGTACGGCTCGTCGCCGCGCGACCCGGCGATGTTCAGCGAGGACATGAACCCCAAGACGATGCCGCGCACCGGCTTCGGCAAGGACTCGGTCGAGGTCGAAGGCTATGTGCGCGGGTTCTCCCGGCGCCGACCCGACGTCGAGATCACCATGCTCCGGCTGGCCAACGTCGTCGGTCCGAACATCCACACCGCCATCACCGACTACTTCTCGCTGCCGGTCGTGCCGATCCCGCTCGGCTACGACGCCCGGTTCCAGCTGATCCACGAGGACGACGCGACGTCCGCCATGATCCTGGCGACGACGGGCCCGGCCGTCGGCATCGTCAACGTCGCGGGCGACGGGTTCCTCACGGTGACCCAGTGCACCGCGATCGCCCGGCGACCGGTGCTTCCCGTGCCGCTCGCGGCCGCAGGGGTGCTGGGCAACGTCGTGAAGCGCTCCCGGCTGGCCGACTTCTCGTCCGACCAGCTGACCTTCCTCGCTTTCGGTCGCGGACTGGACACCTCGCGGATGCGCAAGGTCTTCCACTTCGAGCCGGCGTACAGCACGCGTGGCGCCTTCGAGGACTATGCCCGTCACCTGCGGCCGGTCGTGCCGGGCGCCGACGGCGTCGGCGAGGTCGTGAGCGACGCTGCCGGGGGCGCCGCCGCTGCGATTGCGCGCGTCATCGAAAGGATCCAGACGTGACCGCCGCCGAGACGCCGGACCGGTCGGACACGACGCCGGAGCAGACGCCTTCATCATCCGGCGCCGGGTCGGGCGCGCCGCGATCGGCCGCGCCGCGACCAGGCTCTGCGCCGTCGGGCTCGGCGGCGAAGGGCGCCATGGCGCCAGGCTCGGCGGCGAAGGGCGCCACGGCGCCAGGCTCGGCGGCGAAGAAGGCCGCCCCGAAGAAGGCCGCCCCGAAGAAGGCCGCCCCGAAGAAGGCCGCCGCGACGACGGGCGCCAAGCCGGCCACGAGGGGCGCTGCTGGAGCAGCAGCGAGGCCCGCCGGCGCATCGACCCACGGCGGCGCCTTCGCGGCGGGTGCGGCTCGGGCCTCGGGCGAACGACGTCGACGGAGCGGCACCCCACTGCTGTCCATCGAGCCGGTCGAGGTCAGCGAGGCCCGCCGTCGGGCGGCGAGCGACGACGCCGAGCCGGCGGCGCCCTCGCCCGAGCCGGACGTCCTACCGGTCGTCTCGCAGACGCCGGAC
Organism: Intrasporangium mesophilum; assembly: GCF_054783095.1. Classification (NCBI taxonomy): domain Bacteria; kingdom Bacillati; phylum Actinomycetota; class Actinomycetes; order Micrococcales; family Intrasporangiaceae; genus Intrasporangium; species Intrasporangium mesophilum. The sequence continues at coordinate 199,005 of NZ_BAAGRF010000005.1, forward strand.
GACCAGGCGGCGTTCGAGCAGGTCACGTTGGGCGCTCGTCCAGTAGAAGCCGACAGCTCAGGTGCGAGTGAGGCACCTGTCGCCGAGGCGCTCAGCACGACCAAGCCAGCCCGGCCGAGCCGGGCGGCGATCCGCGCCAAGCGGCGAGACGCCGGGCAAGGCGAGCCGGCCCGCCTCCGTGCAGTGCCGTCGGGCGACGCGGCCCAGCGACCGGCGAAGGTCACGGCGGAGGGCGAGCCCGCGCGGCGGCATACCGGCTCGGGCGAAGGCGTCGAGACGGGCTCCGCTGCGGCCGAGCGGCTGCTCGGCGCGCTCGAGGCGGGCGAGTTCTCGTCGGAGGCGCGGCCGGGGCCGGCCGAGTTCGTCGAGCTCGCCATCAACGTCATCCGGGCTGCCGCGACCTCGGCAGGTGTGCCGGCCGAGGACGTCGAGCGCCAGGTCGCCGAGACGCTCGCCTACCTCCGGCGCCGGCTGTCGGGCGACTACGTCGTCGACGAGTTCGGTTTCGACGAGGACTACACAATCCATGTGCACCTCCCGCTGCTGCGGCCGCTCTACCGCAAGTGGTTCCGGGTCGAGGTGCGGGGCATCGAGAACATCCCGACCGTCGGCGGCGCCCTCGTCGTCGGCAACCACTCGGGCACGGTGGCGATGGACTCGCTGATGACCCAGGTCGCCGTCTACGACGAGCACCCCGCGAACCGCCACCTGCGGATGCTCGGAGCGGACCTCGTCTTCCAGATGCCGTTCGTCGGGACGATGGCCCGCCGGTCCGGGTCGACCCTCGCCGCGAACACCGACGCCGAGCGGCTGCTGCGCGGCGGTGAGCTGGTGGGGGTCTGGCCCGAGGGGTTCAAGGGCGTGGGCAAGCCGTTCAGCGAGCGGTACAAGCTCCAGCGGTTCGGCCGGGGCGGCTTCGTGTCGGCCGCCCTGCGGGCCGGGGTCCCAATCGTGCCGGTCTCGATCGTCGGGGCCGAGGAGATCTACCCGATGATCGGCAACATGCCGGCAGTCGCCCGGCTCCTGGGGATGCCGTATGCCCCGATCACGCCGACCTTCCCGTGGCTCGGGCCGCTCGGACTCGTCCCGCTGCCGAGCAAGTGGCTCATCGAGTTCGGACCGCCGATCGACACGACGACGTTCGGTCCTGACGCGGCGGACGACCCGATGCTGGTGTTCGACCTCACCGACCAGGTGCGCGAGACGATCCAGCAGACGCTCTACAGCCTGCTGATGCAGCGCAAGTCCGTCTTCCTCTGACTCGACCCGGGCCGGGCGGGCGTCTACGTCGGTCCTGTGATTCTGCTCCGGAATGCGGAGCAGAATCACAGGGCCGCGGACGCACCCGCGTCCGGGTGGGGCGGGCGATACCGCCTCAGGTCGTTAGGGTCAGGGCACGAGCTTCGTCGACAGGGGGACGAGGCGGACGGCAGGGATGCCGTGACTCCAGGGAGGGTGACCCCGCCACCACCGACACCGATGCCAGTCGAGGTGATGCCGGCGGACGGCAGGTTGACGGTGCTTCCGGGCAGCGTGACTCCTCCGCCGCCTGCCCCCGCGCCGGTCGAGTGCACGCCCACGCCAGGGAGGTTCGCCGTCGCACCAGGCAGGGTCACGCCGCCGGTGACGCTCACCCCCGGCTGGCCGGACGCGTCGCCCCCTGCAGCGGGCTGTCCCGGACCCGATGTCGCAGGCCCGGACCTGCCCGGCGCCGCCGTCTGCCCGCCGGTGGCCGGGACGGTCGCCACGCCGGTGGCGCCGCCACCGGGCAGGGTCGCGAGCACCTGCCGGGCCTCGAGGGCCCGGTCGCCGCAGACCACGCATGCGGCCAGCTCCCGGAGCGTCGCGATCCGGCCCTGCCCGAGCAGGTCGCGCAGATGCTGCCACGACGGCTGCGACGCCGGAGGCACGCGGTCTCGCAGCGCATCGACCTGCGGGATGGCGCGGGTGTAGAAGTCGTCGAGCTCCGTCAGGGCCTCACCTCGATGCTGCGTGCGATAGACATCGAGCAGGGTGCGCTGGGCCTGCTGCGTGGAGTCGCTCGCGGCGTCGAGAGCCATGTTGACGTCGGCGGCGGAGGCGGCTCCCCGGTCGAGCAGGTCGCGGGCCTCGTCGATGTGCTGCTGGGCCTGGGCGAGGTAGGTGAGGCCCTCGTCGTAGCCGGAGCCGGCGAGACGGACCGCCACCCGGTCGAGTGCCTGCTTGACCGGGTAGAGGACATCACCGGGGGCGGCCGAACGCGATGCGATACCGAGCACGCCGCCGACCAGCAGGATGCTGGCCGCCGCTGCTGCGACGTACCGCAGTGGTCGCGCGGCAATCCGCACCACCGAAGCCGGTCGACCGGGGCCACCGGGACCGCCGAGACCGCCGTCGGAGCCGTCGCGCTCACCATCATCCGCACCCGGCAGCGTGGAAAGCACCGTGGTGCCGTCGTCCGCGAGCAGCCGGGCCCGTAGGTCGGAGACGAACTCGGCCCGCGGTGCGAGCGCGGCCTGGTCGAGTGCTGTCACTGCGTGGACGACCGCGACCAGCTCGAGGATGCCGGGGTCGGTGACCGCTTCACCGTCGAGGGCGCGCTGGAGGAGCTCGCCGTCGGCGCCGGGGCCGAGGTCCATGTCTCCTCCTTCGCTCGTGGGCTGGGTCAGGGCCGCGCTGGGTGCAGGCCGCACCCGTGGTGGCGGCGTGAGAACGACACGGGTGCAGGAGTGGTTACGGCATCACAGCTCGGCTCCCTCGAGTGCTGCGCGCAGGGCCCGCGTGGCCCGCAGCTGGAGCTGCTTGACTGCGCCCTCCGACCGGCCCAGCACCCGGGCCGTCTCGGCGAGGCTGAGCCCCTGGAGGAAGCGCAGGGTGACGCACTCCGCCTGTTCCGGACGCAGTCCCTTTATCGCCGCGACGAGCCGCTCGTCGCGCAGTCGCGCGAGCACCTCCTCTTCCGGAGCATCCACGCGCTCGTCGGCGTCGCGCATGTCGGCGGTCGTCACCTCGAAGCGGAAGCGCGCCGACTTCACGTGGTCGGCGATGAGGTTGCGCGCGATCGTGACGAACCATGCCGCGATGTCCTTGCCCTGCCAGGTGAACGAGTCGATCCGGCGCATCGCCCGCAGGAACGTCTCGGACGTCAAGTCCTCGGCGAGCGCGCGGTTGGCCACCCGCACGAGGATGTAGCGGAAGACCGTGTCGACGTAGACGTCGTACAGCTGCGCGAAGGCCTCGCGGTCGCCGGCCTGGGCAAGCTCGACCAGAGCTGCGATGCGCGCCTGCTCCGCTGCGTCGCGCTCGGTGCGCGGGCCCGGTCGGGAGGACCTGATGGGCGAGCCGACGGTGGCGCCGGCCCCCGTCGCGGGGACGGTCAGGCCGTCCCCGTCGGTCGCGATGGCGGCCCAGAGGGTGTCGAGCGCATCCCGCCAGGAGGGCAGCACCCAGCCGGACAGCGCAACCGCGCCCGACGGCATACCCGCTTGGGCGGGTGTGACCCTGGTGGACATCCCACCAAGTCTGTCCGAAGATCCGCTCCGATGGGGGTTGTGCCCCCCTCCGGTCGAGTGTGCGCCCCGTCTCACCCGTCGCAGGCCCTCTGTCATCGCTGGGACGGAGCGCTCGACGGGGGAGACGGGCCTGTCGGTCGGTGATGTGGGGTTCGGCCCAGGGCGGTCATCGACCTAGAGTGGGTCCATGCCCACTTCCGAGACCGCGGGCACCCCGCGCGTCCTGATGCTCGGCCGACCCGGCTGCCACCTGTGCGACGACGCCCGGGCCGTCATCGAGCGGGTGGCCGATGACCTCGGCGTGGGCTGGGAGGAGCGGTCCATCGACGATGACCCGGAGCTGCAGCGCGCGTACGGCGAGCAGATCCCGGTCACCTTCGTCGACGGGCGTCGCCACGACTTCTGGAGGGTCGACGAGGGACGGCTGCGCGCAGCGCTCGCGTGAGGCCGCCGCAGCGGTGCGCGGCGCCCTGCCTCACGTGGTCCGTCCATGCCGTGGTATGCCGTCAAAGTCAACTTTGTGCATGGGTTCACAAACGTCTAGCCTGATCGGGTCCCCACGTGCTCCGCGTTCGGGAGAACGCCTCGCTGAGAGGAGCCGGTGAGCAAGAGTGTCCGCCGAGCCTGCACTGCGTCGAGAGATCCCCGACGCAACCGTCGCGCGGCTTCCTGAGTACCTTCGCACGCTGTCCCGCCTCGGCGAGGACGGGGTCCTGTCGGTGTCCTCCGAAGAGCTCGCTGCCGCCGTGGGGGTCCGTTCGGCCCAGCTGCGCAAGGACCTCAGCCACCTCGGCTCGTACGGCGTGCGTGGCGTCGGCTACGACGTGGAGACCCTCGCGCTCGAGATCTCGCGGGCGCTCGGCCTGACCCAGGACTGGCCCGTCGCCATCGTCGGGATGGGCAACCTCGGCCACGCCCTCGCCTCCTACTCCGGCTTCGTCACCAAGGGGTTCCGCATCGTCGCGCTGTTCGACGACGACCCGGCGCTCACCGACCAGCGGGTGGTCGGGGTGTCGATCCGTCCGTTCGCCGAGCTGCTCGAGCGGCACTCGGTCGACCCCATCTCCATCGGCGTCATCGCGACCCCGGCAAACGCCGCCCAGGCGGTCTGCGACGCCCTCGTCGGCGCCGGCATCCACTCGATCCTCAACTTCGCTCCCGCGGTGCTCGCGGTGCCCGACGGCGTCGACGTGCGCCGGGTCGACCTGTCGACGGAGCTGCAGATCCTCGCCTTCCACGCGCAGCGCAAGTCGCTCGCCGCGGGTGACCTCAGGTCGGCGGTGGCCCGATGAGCCTGCTCGTGATCGGCCTGTCCCACCACACCGCCCCGCTCGCGGTGCTCGAGGCGCTCTCCGAGCGCCCTGACCGCGCCGAGGCGATCGCCGCCTCCGTGCTCGGCTCTGCCACGGCGAGCGAGGCCGTCGTGCTGTCGACGTGCAACCGTCTCGAGGTGTATGCCGAGGTGTCGGCCTTCCACCCCGCTGTCGCGGCCATCGGCGAGGCGCTCGCCCTCGCGGCAGGCATCGAGTCCTCCGCTCCTGGCACCCTGGCAGAGTCCGAGGTGAGGAGCATGGCCACCGGCTCGACAGACACCTTTGTCATCGACGCCGACGAGCCGCGCGACCCCATGGCGGCGCTCGCCGCTCGCGCTGAGGCTCTCGCCGACCACCTCTATGTGCGCTTCGACGACGCCGCGGTGGCCCACACGTTCACCGTTGCCTGCGGGCTCGACTCGATGGCGGTCGGCGAGGCCCAGGTCCTGGGCCAGATGCGCGACGCCCTCGGCGAGGCGCAGGCTCGCGACCAGGTCGGCGAGTCGCTGAACTCCCTTTTCCAGCAAGCACTTCGAGTCGGCAAGCGAGCCCACGCCGAGACCGACATCGACCAGCACAGCGTGTCGCTCGTGCAGATCGCGCTCGAGCAGGCCCGCGACGTCCTCGGCCCGCTGGACACCCGGTCGGCAGCGGTGGTCGGCGCCGGTGGCATGAGCGGTCTGGCCGCAGCGACCGCCCGCCGCGAGGGCTTCGGATCCTTGACCATCGTCAACCGGACCCTCGAGCGCGCCGCGCGCCTGGCAGCGTCGACCCAGGGCGAGGCCCGTCCGTGGTCCGAGCTCGCCGACGTGCTCGCCGCGAGCGACCTCGTCATCACGTGCACCGGTGCCGTCGGCCACGTCATCACGGCAGAGATGCTTGCCACGAGTGCCGAGCGGCGTGGCGGCCGTCCGCAGGTCGTGGTCGACCTGGCGCTGCCTCGCGATGTCGAGCCGGTCGACACGTGGGGTGGGCGGCTCCCCAGCGTCACCCTCGTCGACCTCCAGCGCCTCGGGCACCTCCTGGAGGGGCGCGCCGACACCACCCAGGTCATCAAGGTGCGCGACCTGGTGACCGGCGAGGTCGCCGACTACCTCACGCGTCGTATGGAGAAGGCGGTCGGCCCGACCGTGGCCGCCCTGCGGGCCCGTGCCGCGTCCCTCGTCGCGACCGAGATGGAGCGCCTCGACCAGCGCCTGCCCGGTCTCGACGAGGCCACCCGCGCCGAGGTCGCCCACGCTGTCCACCGCATCGTCGAGAAGCTCCTCCACACGCCGACCAGGCGGGTCAAGGAGTTCGCGATGGAGGGCAGCGGGGACGACTACGCCGCAGCACTTCGTGAGCTGTTCGACCTCGAGCCGAAGGACGTTGCCAACGTGTCCTCCCCACCGAAGCGGACGACGCCATGAGCGCGCTTCGCCTCGGCACTCGCCGATCCGCCCTCGCCACCACGCAGTCCCAGTGGGTGGCCGACCGTCTGCGCGAGCACGGCCACGTCGTCGAGCTCGTCGAGATCACGACCGAGGGCGACGTGTCCGGCGAGCTGCTCACCGCCATCGGCGGCACCGGCGTCTTCGCTACCGCGATCCGCAAGGCGCTGCACGACGGCCGCATCGACATCGCGGTCCACTCCCTCAAGGACCTGCCGACCGCTCCCGAGCCCGGGCTCGTCATCGCCGCCGTCCCGCAGCGCGAGGACAGCCGTGACGTGCTCGTGGCCCGCGACGGGCTCACGCTCGGCGAGCTGCCGGCCGGCTCGGTCGTCGGCACCGGCTCGCCTCGACGCACGGCCCAGCTTGCCGCGCTCGGCCTCGGCATCGACATCCGCCCGATTCGCGGAAACGTCGACACGAGAATCGGTCTCGTCACCTCGGGCAAGCTTGACGCGGTCGTGCTCGCGCGTGCGGGCCTCGCCCGGCTGGGTCGCCTCGACGAGGCCACCGAGGTGCTCGACCCGATCCAGGTGCTGCCCGCCCCCGGCCAGGGGGCTCTCGCCGTGGAGTGCCTCGCCGACCGGGCCGACGTGGTCGCCGTGCTGACGGCGATCGACGACCCCGACACCCGTGCCTGCGTCCTCGCCGAGCGGTCCCTGCTCGCGACGCTCGAAGCGGGGTGCACGGCGCCGGTCGGCGCACTCGCCGAGGTCGTCGAGGGCGACGACGGGCTGGAGCTGTCGCTGCGCGCCTTCGTCGGCAGCGAGGACGGCTCGGCCGAGCTGCGCCGCTCGCTCGTCGGTGCCTACGGCGACCCCGAGGCTCTCGGTGCCGGCCTGGCCCGCATCCTCCTCGACGACGGAGCCGCCGAGCTCACCGCCTCACCGGGACATCCCGGCCTCCAGGCATCCATGACCACTGCGCCCGACGGCGCCCGCCAGCCAGCCTCACACCGACCGGAGCAAGTTTCGTGACTCCTTCTCGCCCTCCGTCAGAGCAGACGGTTCCGACTCCTACGCACCAGACCTCGCCGGCGCGCGTCGCCTTCGTCGGGTCCGGCCCCGGTGACCCCGGGCTGCTGACCCTTCGCGGCCGCGACCTGCTCGCCGCTGCCGACGTCGTCATCCTCGACCGGATCACGCGCGACGACGTCGTGCTGACCCACGCGCGCCCGGACGTCGAGATCATCGACGCAGGCCACGGCGAGCAGGGCCAGGAGCTGACCCACGCCGTGCGTGCCAAGCTCGTCGTCAAGGCGGCCAAGTCGGTGGCAACCGGCGGCCTGGTCGTGCGCCTCATGGACGGCGACCCCGCCACCTTCAACGGGCTCGTCGAGGAGATCCGCGCCTGCCGCAAGGCCGGCATCACGTTCGACGTGGTGCCCGGCGTGTCCGCCGTGACCGCGGGCCCGACGTATGCCGGTGTCCCCCTCACCGCCAAGGCGACCGGTGCCGTGCACATCCTCAGCGTCGACCGGGTGGGGCTCGACCTCGCGGCCTACACCGACGCGGACGACACGGTCGTCCTGCTCGGTAGCACCGAGTCGATCCGGAACGCCCTTGCCGGCCTCCTCGCCGCGGGCCGCCCCGCCGACTCGACAGTCGCCCTGACGGAGAAGGCCACCACCGTCCAGCAGGCGTCCCTCGCGACGACGCTCGGTGCCGTCGACAAGGCGTTCAGCGGCAAGGACGCCCTGGCTGTCACGCTCGCCGTAGTGTCACCGAACGTCGCTCTGCGCGAAGAGTTCTCGTGGTTCGAGACCAAGCCGCTCTTCGGCTGGAAGGTGCTCGTGCCGCGCACGCAGGCCCAGGCGGGGCCGATGGTCTCGCGCCTCGCCGCATACGGCGCGACGGCCGACGTCGTCCCGACCATCTCGGTCGAGCCGCCCCGCACTCCACAGCAGATGGAGAAGGCCGTCAAGGGCCTCGTCACGGGCCGCTACGAGTGGATCGGCTTCACGTCGGTCAACGCGGTGCGGGCGGTGCGTGAGCGGTTCGAGGAGTTCGGCCTCGACGCCCGTGCCTTCGCCGGGCTCAAGGTCGCCGCTGTCGGCGGCGTCACCGCGCAGGCGCTGCGTGAGTGGGGCATCAACCCGGACCTGGTGCCGAGCGGCGAGCAGTCGGCCGCCGGGCTGCTCGAGGTCTGGCCCGAGTTCGACGAGCTCCTCGACCCGATCAACCGGGTGCTCCTCCCGCGCGCCGACATCGCGACCGAGACCCTCGTCGCCGGCCTGCGGGAGATGGGCTGGGAGGTCGACGACGTCACGGCATACCGGACCGTCCGGGCGGCCCCGCCGGCCGCGGAGATCCGTGACGCGATCAAGGGCGGCGACTACGACGCCGTGCTCTTCACGTCCAGCTCCACCGTGCGCAACCTCGTGGGCATCGCCGGCAAGCCGCACGCCGCGACGGTCGTGGCGTGCATCGGCCCGGCCACAGCCAAGACCGCCCAGGAGCACGGCCTGCGAGTCGACGTCCTTGCGGCGGAGGCGTCAGCGCTCAGCCTCGTCGATGCCCTCGCCGGGCACGGCGTGGGCCTGGCGGTGGCCGCCGCGGAGGCGGGCCAGCCGGTCCAGCGCCCGAGCGACAAGCGCCCCGCGTCGCGCCGGCGGGCCCGCTGAGCGCCGGTCACGAGCGCTTTTCGAGCGTGCTCGCGCACGCGTCCTGAGCAGGGAGGAACACCGATGATCGAGCGCCCTCGCCGGCTGCGCCAGACGCCAGCCCTGCGCGCACTCGTCGCGGAGACCCGGCTGCACCCGAGCGACCTCGTGCTGCCCGTCTTCGTCGCCGAGGGGCTCGACAGCCCCAGACCGATCTCGAGCATGCCCGGAGTCCTGCACCACACGCTCGACAGCGTCACCGAGGTCGCGCGACGCTGCGTGGCCTCGGGGGTCGGCGGCCTGATGCTCTTCGGCGTGCCGGAGGAGGACCAGAAGGACGCGACCGGCTCCGCCGCGCTCGACCCCGACGGCATCCTCAACGTGGCGCTCGGCACTGTCCGCGACGCGGTCGGCGACGACCTCGTCGTCATGGCTGACACGTGCCTCGACGAGTTCACCGACCACGGGCACTGCGGCGTCCTCGACGACCGCGGCCGGGTCGACAACGACGCGACGAACGAGCTGTATGCCGCCATGGCAGTCGCGCAGGCGAAGGCCGGAGCCCACGTCGTCGCCCCCTCCGGGATGATGGACGGCCAGGTCGCCGTGATCCGCGAGGCGCTCGACGGCGCGCGGCTGACCGACACGGTGATCCTCGCGTATGCCGCCAAGTACGCCTCCGCGTTCTTCGGGCCCTTCCGCGAGGCCGTCCAGTCGAGCCTGCAGGGCGACCGCCGCACCTACCAGCAGAACTCCGCCAACATCGTCGAGGCGCTCCGGGAGATCGACCTCGACATCGCCGAGGGCGCCGACATGGTCATGGTCAAGCCCGCCATGTCCTACCTCGACGTCGTCGCGGCGGCCGCCGAGCGCTCTTCCGTGCCCGTGGCGGCATACCAGGTGTCGGGGGAGTACTCGATGATCCAGGCGGCCGCGGCGAACGGCTGGATCGACCGCCGCGCGGCCGCGCTCGAGTCGCTCCTGTCGATCCGACGCGCCGGCGCGCAGGTCGTCCTGACATACTTCGCGCTCGACGTGCCGGACTGGCTGGCCTGACCCCACTAGGCTTGCCCTGTACGCAGTTGGCCCGGCCGGATCGGCCGTAACAGGGGAGAGCGCGAGGGTGGTGGCGAGCGGAGCGGTTGCAGGTGACGGGGAGGTGCGCTGGCTCAGTGACTCCGAGCAGGCGTCGTGGCGCGCCATCCTGCGCGGGACCAGGCTGCTCGAGAGAGCGCTGGACGAGGCACTCAACGAGTCGGGCATCCAGCTGAGCGAGTACGAGATCATCTCCATGCTCTCCGAGAGCTCGAACCATCGCCTGCGCATGTCCGAGCTGGCCGCGATGGTCGTCCAGTCACGGAGCCGGCTCACGCACACGGCCAAGCGCCTCGAGGACCGCGGCTGGGTCGTGCGGGAGCAGTGCTCGGACGACAAGCGTGGCGTCGAGCTCGTGCTCACCGCCGGCGGGCTCAACGCCGTTCGGGACATCTCGAAGGTCCACGTGCAGAGCGTGCGCGACAACCTCGTGGACATCATGACGCCCGGGCAGTTCCGCTCCATCGGCGACGCCATGGCGATAGTGCGTGACCATCTCGACCCCGAGGGCACGAGCGGCCGCTGACCCGCGGGCCAACCTGTTTGGACCAGGTCGAGTGGGCACCTGCGTGCCTGGGGCTGGGAGGCGACCCGGCGGCATACGTCCTCGAGCCTCGTTGCGACAATGGGCGCCATGAGCTCCAACCCCGCGACTGTCCAGACGACCACTGACGCTCCTGCGTCCGCCGCGCTCCTCGCCCGTGCCAGCGCGGTCATCCCGGGTGGAGTGAACTCCCCGGTGCGTGCCTTCCGTGCCGTGGGCGGCACGCCGCGTTTCATGGTCAGCGGGGCGGGTCCGTGGCTCACCGATGCCGATGGCAAGCGGTATGTCGACCTCATCTGCTCGTGGGGACCGATGATCCTCGGGCACGCTCATCCAGACGTGCTGGCAGCGGTGACCCACGCTGCGGCGCAAGGTTTCTCGTTCGGCACGCCGTCGGAGAACGAAGTCCGGCTCGCTGAGGAGATCGTCGCCCGCGTCGACCCGGTCGACCAGGTCCGCCTGGTCAACTCAGGCACCGAGGCCACGATGTCGGCGATCCGGCTCGCCCGCGGCTTCACCGGCCGTGACGTCATCGTGAAGTTCGCGGGCTGCTACCACGGGCACGTCGACGCTCTGCTCGCCTCGGCGGGCTCAGGAGTGGCCACCTTCGCACTGCCTGACTCGGCGGGAGTCCCGCGCTCGAGCGCGGGCGAGACGATCGTCCTGCCCTACAACGACCTCGCGGCGGTCGAGGCGGCCTTCGCGGAGCGGGGTGACCAGATCGCGGCCGTGATCACCGAGGCAGCGCCGGGCAACATGGGCGTCGTGCCCCCGGCGCCGGGCTTCACCGAGGGGCTGCGGCGGCTGACGAAGGAGCATGGAGCGCTGCTCATCTCCGACGAGGTGATGACCGGCTTCCGCTGCAGCGCGTCGGGCTTCTACGGACTCGAAGGTCCTTATGCCGCAGGGGCGCCCGACCTCTTCACGTTCGGCAAGGTCATGGGCGGCGGCTTCCCGACCGCGGCGTTCGGCGGGCGGGCCGACATCATGGCGCTGCTGGCGCCGCAGGGGCCGGTCTACCAGGCAGGCACCCTCTCGGGAAACCCCGTCGCGTCGGCGGCCGGTCTCGCGACGCTCGAGGGCTGCACCCCGGAGGTCTACCAGCGGCTCGACGTCGTGTCCCACGCCATCGCGGACGCCGTGACCGCTGAGCTCACCGCTGCATCCGTGCCGCACACGATCCAGTGGGCGGGCTCGATGTTCTCCGTCTTCTTCCGCGAGGGCGCCGTGGCCGACTACGACGGCGCGAAGGACCAGGACACGGATGCGTTCCGGCGGTTCTTCCACGCCATGCTGAGCCAGGGCGTGCACCTGCCTCCCAGCGCGTTCGAGGCGTGGTTCGTGTCAGCGGCCCACGACGATGCCGCGGTCGAGCATGTCGTCGCAGCTCTGCCGACCGCAGCCCGGGCCGCGGCCACGCCCGACTGACAGGCGTTGGCGCGGCCAGCGCTGGGGTTGTGGATGGTTGACGTCGCGATGACGACGACAACCATCCACAACCTGTCGGAGCAGCGTCAGTGGACGGCGCCGAGCAGCACGCCGACGCCGACGAACAGGCCGCCGAAGAGGCGGTTCACGGTGCGCTGCCCTGACTCGCGCTGGGTCAGCCGGCCGAGGCCTCGGGCCGCCGCCGCGAAGAAGAACCACATGACAACCACGTCGATGGCCACGACCGTCGCTCCCAGCACGAGGTACTGCACCAGCAGCGGCTGCTCGGGGCGGATGAACTGCGGCATGAAGGCGAGGAAGAAGATGACCGCCTTCGGGTTCGTCAGGTTGACCAGCAGCCCGCGCCGGAACATCGACCAGGCCGGCTCACGGTGGCTGCTGCCGACCGCGGCGGCGGCTGCCCGGGCACGGAACTGGCGGACGCCGAGGTACACGAGATAGGCCGCCCCGGCATACCGGATCACGTTGAACAGCAACGGGGAACGCGCCACGAGGACGCCGACGCCCGCGGCGACGATGGCGATGTGGACGATGAGGGCGAGCTGCTGCCCGAGGATCCCCCAGATCGACCGGGTCCACCCGGAGCCCAGGGAGTTGGCCATCGTGTTGATGGCGCCCGCACCGGGCGTGAACGAGATGAGCGCCCCGGCCGCGACCAGGGTCAGCCAGAGCGAGAGCGACACATGCCGCAGTGTAGGTCCGTCCCCGTATGCCGCAGCGTCCCGTCTCATCGCACGGCGGGCCACCCGTTTCATGGCCTTTGCGACATACCGGCGCCGGTCACCCGTCTCCACGTACACAGAGGGCGGGTGGAGCGCCGGGAGGAAATGTCGTGAGGAGAGGACGCGTCATCGCTGCGGTGGTGCTCGTGGGAGCGATCACCTCGTACCAGAAGGCGGTCAAGCTCTCCGGGGTCGCGAACGGGTTCCCCGCGGTCGTCACGCCGGCGTCGACCACAGTGGTGCGTTCCATATTCGGCCATGCGAAGGTCGGGCAGACCCTGAACACTCTCTTCGCTGGAGGCGACACGGGCGCCCTGCCTGTGACCGTCAGCGAGGAGCTCGCACCCAACCGCGACGCCGTGGCCAAGAGTCCACTGCTGGTCATTGCTGGCGAGACGAAGACCACCCCGGAGACGGGCAGCATCGTTGAACCCCTTTTCATCTACCGCCTTGACGCCAAGGGCAGGCTGACCTCTCTCCTCGAGAGCGGTGGCGCCGACCACAGGCCGTCGTTCACGCTCGACCAGCTGACCAGGCGCCTTGCCGAGCGATCGCGGAGGTAGCCCCGAGCCGGGGCAGTGTGCGGTGCTCGTCGTCAGCACCCCGAGAGCTGCACACAGGCTCGGCCGCACGGGGTGCGGATTCGGCTGTTGGCCTCGCGTTTGAGACACTGTGGCGCATGACTGAGAGCACGACCGGCGCGGCCGCATCCGACGACGCCGTGACCGTCGTGCACCTCATGCGCCACGGCGAGGTCCTCAACCCCGGTGGCGTGCTCTACGGCCGTCTCGACGGCTACCACCTGTCCGACCTGGGGCGGGAGATGGCCGACGTCGTCGCCGTCCATCTCGAGGCCAACGACATCACGCATGTGGTCGCCTCGCCACTCGAGCGCGCCCAGGAGACAGCGGCTCCGATCGCCGTGAGCCATGGTCTGCCGATCCACACCGACGAGCGGGTCATCGAGGCGAGCAACCACTTCGAGGGCCGCACCGTGAGCACCAAGGACCTGCTCCACCCCCGCAACTGGCACCAGTTCGGCAACATCACCAAGCCGTCGTGGGGCGAGCCGTATGAGGACATCGCAACCCGGATGCTCGCGGCGATCGACGACGCCCGCGAGGCGGCATGCGGCCACGAGGCCGTCATCGTCAGCCACCAGCTGCCCGTCTGGACGGTCCGCAACAAGCTCATGGGTCGGCGCCTGTGGCACGACCCGCGAAAGCGGGAGTGCACGCTCGCGTCGCTGACCTCCCTGACCTACGAGGGCGCCGAGCTCTCCTCGATCGCGTACTCCGAGCCGGCTGCCGCCCTGCTCGCGCGTGCGAGCAAGAGTGTGGGCGCCTGATGGAGCAGTTCGACCGACGCACCGCGCTGCGGTGGGGTGCCATCGCCATTGTCGGCGGGCTCGTCACCCTCACGTCCGCCTGCGCTTCGGACCCCAACTCCGTGGCCGACCAGGCCCGCTCCGGCGACCGCAAGGGCTACGTCGCGGGCGACGGCTCGATCGAGCAGCTGCCGCCGGAAGAGCGTGGCGACCCGGTCGTCCTCGAGGGCACGACGCTCGAGGGCGAGCCGTGGCGGATCGCAGACCGGGCCGGCTCGGTCCTCGTCGTCAACGTCTGGGGCTCGTGGTGCCCGCCCTGCATCGAGGAGACCCCGGCGCTGCAGAAGGCCTGGGACACGGTGCAGAGCAAGGGCAAGAAGGTCGAGTTCATCGGCCTCGACAAGCTCGAGGGCCCCGAAACTGGCCTGGCCTTCCTCAAGGCGAACAAGGTGACCTACCCGTCCCTGGCCTACGACGGCGGGGTCCCGATCCTCGCGCTGCAGGGCAAGGCGTCGGCCACCCCGACCACGCTCGTGCTGGACCGCGAGGGCCGGATCGCCGCGCGGGTCTCCGGGCCGGTCAGCACGACGACGCTGCTCGCACTCGTCGACGACGTGCTCGCCGAGAAGGCCTGAGGTCGGTCGTGGACACCTCGCTGGCCACCGGGTCGATCGTCGTCGCCGCGGTCGTCGCGCTCGCGGCCGGCTTCGTGTCGTTCGCATCGCCGTGCGTGCTGCCCCTGGTGCCGGGCTTCCTCGCGTACGTCACCGGGCTGTCCGACGTGTCCCTGCAGGAGCGCTCCCGGAGCCGGCTGGTTCTCGGCGCGCTGCTGTTCGTCCTCGGCTTCTCGGTCGTCTTCCTGCTCGGCGCGGCGACGCTGTCGTCGCTCGGGGTGGCACTGCGCGAGCACCAGGCCGCGCTGCTGCGCATCGGCGGCGTGGTCGTCATCGTGGCCGCTCTGATGTTCCTCGGCCTCGGCAGCTCGTATGCCGCCCAGCTGAGCTGGCGCCCGCGTGCGGGTCTGGCGGGTGCGCCGCTCCTCGGAGCGGTCTTCGGGCTCGGCTGGGCGCCGTGCATGGGTCCGACGCTCGGCGCGATCCTCGCGATGGCGGTGCCGCTGTCGGCCGAGTCCGGCACCGTCAACCGAGGTCTGCTCCTTGCCGCCTGCTACTGCCTCGGGCTCGGCCTGCCCTTCCTGGCGATGGCCGCCGTCTACGAGCGGGCCGGCCGCGCCAGCGCCTGGCTGCGGCGTCACCGGCGTCCGATCCAGCTCGTGGGCGGTCTCATCCTGCTCGGCGTCGGCGTCCTCATGGTCACCGGCCTCTGGGAGCAGGTCATCGTCTGGATGCAGACGACCTTCGTCTCGACGTTCCGGGTGGCGATCTGATGGCGGCCGACACCCAGGTGTTGCAGGCGGGACCACGACCCGAGCCCGAGCTGCCCCAGCTCGGGCCGGTGGGCATGCTCCGGTGGGGGTGGCGCCAGCTGACGAGCATGCGCACGGCGCTGTTCCTGCTGCTGCTCCTTGCGATCGCGGCGGTGCCCGGCTCGATCTTCCCGCAGCGCAACATCGACGCCGGCCGCGTCGCCGACTACATCGCACAGCACCCCGAGACCTCGCCGTGGCTCGACCGGCTCGGGTTCTTCGACGTCTACTCCTCGGTCTGGTTCTCAGCCGTCTACCTGCTGCTCTTCGTCTCGCTCGTGGGCTGCATCGTGCCTCGCACGAAGGTGCACATCGCGGCGCTGCGAGCCCGGCCGCCGCGCGCCCCGGCCCGACTGCACCGGCTCGCCGAGCACGCGGAGGTGACCACCTCGCTCCCGCCAGACGAGGCGCTTGCTGTTGCGCGAGGAGTCCTGCGCGGCAAGCGGTTCCGGCTGCACTCGCACGACGCCACGAGTGTGTCGGCGGAGTCGGGCTTTCTCCGCGAGACCGGCAACCTCGTCTTCCATCTCGCGCTGACCGGCATCATCGTCGGCATGGCCGTGGGCCACCTCTTCGGCTGGCGGGGAGACGTCATCCTCGCCGAGGGCGACAAGTTCGCCTCCTCGGCCGGGACCTACAACACCATCGCGCCCGGCCCGTGGGTCGACTCCGAGCACCTCCCGCCCTTCGTGCTGTCACTCGACAAGCTCGACGTGCAGTTCAACGAGACGCCTGGCCGGTCGTTCGGCACTCCGAGGCAGTTCGACGCCCTCACGACGCTCCAGCGCGAGCCGGGGGCGCCGGCCACGAAGGAGACTGTGTCGGTCAACCACCCGATCAGCGTCGACGGCGCCGACATCTTCCTGCTCGGCAACGGCTACACGCCCGTCATCACGGTCCGCGACGCCAAGGGCACGGTGCTCTACCGCGAGGCGACCCCGTTCCTGCCACAGGACGCCAACTACCGCTCGGTGGGCGTGGTCAAGGTGCCCTCGGCCTCGCCCAAGCAGCTCGGCTTCACGGGGTTCTTCCTGCCCACGGCAGAGCCGACCTTCGCCAACGGCCCGACCTCGATGTTCCCCGACGCACAGAACCCTGAGCTCGCGCTGTCGGTGTGGGAGGGCAACCTCTTCCCGGGCGGGGCGCCGCAGTCGGTCTACACCCTCAACACCGAGGAGATGAAGCAGGTGACCAAGGCGGACGGGTCGCCCGTGCTGATCCGCCTCAAGCCCGGCCAGAAGTACGACCTGCCCGGCGGGCGGGGCTCGATCACGTTCGACGAGGTCAAGCGGTTTGCCGGGCTGTCGGTCCGCACCGACCCCGGCGCTCTGGTCAGCCTGGTCAGCGCGATCCTGGCCACGCTCGGGCTCATCCTCGGCCTGACCATCAAGCGGCGCCGCGTGTTCGTGCGGGTCGAGCCTGTTGACGGCGCTGTCGACCCCGACGGCCGACCGGCTACCGTGGTGACCATCGGTGGCCTGTCGAAGGACTCCGACCCCGGGCTCGCCGCCATCGTCGCCTCGATCGGCACCGCCGTGCACGACCGCCCTGCAGAACGGAACGACCGCCTGTGAACCTCGCCGCCAACGCGAACGCCGCGCTGTACTCCTCGATGATCGTCTACACGCTCGCCATGCTGGCCTTCACGTGGCATCTGGCGGCTCGTGCCCCGAAGGTCGCCGCGTCGCGCGCCGCCGAGCGCGAGGAGGTGCTCGTCGGCGGTGCGGCCGCGAGCGTGGCCGCCGGATCGGCGGACGGCGTTCCGAGTCGGCCGTCGGGGCTGTATGCCGCGGGCCCGGGTTACGAGGAGAGCCTCCAGAGCCGCCAGCGCGGCAACATCGCGCTGATGCTGACCTACCTCGCGACGGCGCTGCTCGATGCATCGGTCCTCATGCGGGGCCTGGCGGTGGAGCGACCACCGTGGGGCAACATGTTCGAGTTCGCGACGGCGGCCGCGGCGGCGGTCGGGACGGCGTACTGCCTGCTGGCCAAGCGCAACCACTGGCAGTGGCTCGGCGTCTTCATCGTGACACCGATCCTGCTCGTGCTCGGGCTCTCGCTCGCTGTGCTCTACACCGAGGCCGGCGAGCTGATGCCGGCGCTGAAGTCGTACTGGCTCGGCATCCACGTGTCGGTCGCGTTCCTCGCGGTCGCCTTCTTCACTCTCGCCTTCGCCGTCGGCGCGCTCTATCTGGTGCGGCTGCGGCGCGAGGAGAAGCCGCCGGCCAAGCCGAGCTTCATCGAGTCGCTGCCGTCGTCCGCCTCGCTCGAGCGCACGGCATACAGCCTCAACATGGTGGCCTTCGTCCTCTGGACGTTCACCCTCATCGCGGGTGCCATCTGGGCCAAGCAGGCCTGGGGTGCGTACTGGCAGTGGGACCCCAAGGAGGTCTGGACCTTCGTCATCTGGGTCGTCTACGCCGCCTACATGCACGGGCGCGCCACTGCCGGCGTCGACCACCGCCGGTCGATGTACATCGCCCTGGCCGGATACGGCTGCGTCATCATCAACTTCACGCTCGTCAACCTCGTGTCGACCTTCGTGGGCATGCACAACTACTCCGGAATGAACTGACGTGGTCCGCTACACCCTGCTCCGCCTGCTGATCTTCTTCGGCTTCCTGGTCCTCTTTTGGCTGGTCGGGCTCCGCAACAACCCGGTGCTGCTGCTCGGCGCGGCTGCACTCGCCTCCGCCGCGCTCTCCTATGTGCTGCTTCGGGGCATGCGCGACGAGATCACCGCCGGCCTGGTCGAGCGGCACGAGGCTCGCCTGCGGGCCAAGCAGGAGCACGTCGTCGACGAGGACAGCGACGAGGCCGCCGAGGACGCCGAGGTCGAGGGCCGCAACGGCTCACAGGCCTGAGGCGCTCCCGCCCGCGGCCCGAGGGTCAGAGCCGGCCGGCGATGAGCTCGGCGGTCGCCGACGCGTCCTCACCGACCCCGAAGAGCAGCGAGGAGCGCCGCTTCCGCAGGAAGTGCACGCCGACGAAGTGCAGGTCCGGGGCCACGACGCTCTCGCCGTTGACGTGCACGGGGAAGCCCAGGTCGTCGACGACGCCCGCGATGTCCACCCACTCCGTGTAGCGCGAGCGGAAGCCGGCCGCGACGACGACGGCACCGAGCTCTCGCGCGGGGACGCTCTCCACCGGCTCGGGCTCGAGGGGCGCCGGGTCCGGCAGGTCGGGCCGCTCGACGCCCGTGGAGTCGGCGACACCGAACACGATCTCGCGCAGCATCGCGTATGCCGCGTCGCCGGCCGCCAGGGACTCGGCGAAGTCCGGGGCCAGCCGCACCGTCCCGTCGTCGGCGCCCGCCAGATGGCCCCCGAGCCGAACTCCGAGGGAGTGCAGCGTGCGGTAGTTGAGGTCGTGGCCGCCGCCGGCGCCCGTCACCTGCGGGTTGGCCCCGAACCGCGCCGCAGGCGTCGGCAGCTTCTCCGGAGGCTGGTCGAAGAAGCGGCCGTCGAGGAGCCAGTCGAACATGTCACGGCCGCCGGGACGGCGGGGGAACCATGGCGCCCGGCCGCAGGCCATGACGACGTCGCGGCCGGCGAGCCTCAGCTCTTCGGCGATCTGGCAGGCGCTCTGGCCGCTGCCGACGACCAGCACCGAGCCCTCGGGCACCCCAGCGGGGTTGCGGTACTCCGTCACATCCAGGCGCGGCAGCCCGGGCGGGAGCGTAGCGGCCGCCGCCGGGAGGTGCGGTCGCTGGTAGGCCCCGGTGGCCACGACGACGACCCGGCTGTGGATGACGCCATCGTCGGTGTCGAGCCGGTAGCCGCGACCGTCCCGCGCGCTGAGCCGGCGAACGGCACAACCCATGCGGACCGGCGCGGGGATGCGGCCGGCATACGCCTCCAGATGGCCCGCGATCTGCTCGCGCGACATGAACCCGTCGGGGTCGTCCCCGTCATAGGCCGCCCCGGGCAGCTGGATGAGGTGGTTGGGGCCGACGACGGTGAAGCTGTCCCAGCGGTGCCGCCATGACGATCCGGGCGTCTCCGCCTCGAGGACGACATGCTCGACCCCTCGGGCGGCCAGCTCGTGGCTGGTCGCCAGGCCCGCCTGACCGGCGCCGATGACGACGACGTCGATGTTTTCTGCCATGCCCCACCCCGCGTTCGCTCCCGACCACGGTGGCACTGCGGGGCGCTCTTGTCACCCGCTTGCGAGAAGGGTCAGGGGTGGCCGAGGGCGAGGCCGACGCCGAGCAGCACCGACCAGGCGAGCTGGAACCGGCCCGTGCCGGCCAGGGCCGGGACGAGGCCACGCCCGGTGGCACCACCGACCACCGCGCGCATCGGGGCGATGAGCAGCGGGGAGGCGAGCAGGGCGAGCAACGCCCACCTCGACGTCGACGAGGCGAGGATGGTCATGGCGAAGGCCACGGCCACGAGCACGACGTAGGAGGAGCGAGTTCCCTTGTCCCCCATGCGGACTGCGAGGGTCCGCTTGCCGTGCTCGCGGTCCGTCGGGATGTCGCGGAGGTTGTTCGCGACGAGGATCGCCGACGCGAGAGAGCCCACGCCCACTGCGCCCCACCAGCAGGCGGCCGTGGGCGGGGTCATCGTCGCCATGGTGCCGACCGTCGCGACGAGGCCGAAGAACACGAAGACGAACAGCTCACCGAGCCCGAGGTAGCCGTACGGGTGCTTGCCGCCGGTGTAGTACCACGCGGCGACGATGGCGGCAGCGCCGATGATCAGCATCACCCAGAGGCCGGAGAGGGCGACGAGAGCGAGGCCGACGAGTCCGGCGAAGCCGAAGCAGGCGAACGCCGCCAGCTTGACGGAGCGCGGCTGGGCGAGACGCTGGCCCACGAGGCGGACCGGCCCGACCCGGACCTCGTCGGTGCCGCGGACGCCGTCCGAGTAGTCGTTCGCGTAGTTCACCCCCACCTGGAGGGCCAGGGCCACGACGAGGGCAAGGACGGCATACGCCCAGACGACGTGGCCCGTCTGGTAGGCCGCACCCGTCCCGACGACGATCGGCGAGACGGCGGCGGGCAGCGTGCGGGGCCGGGCGCCCTCGATCCACTGGGACAGCGTGGCCATGGGTGTCGTGGGTCCTTCGGGTCCGGGTGCAGGAACGGGCGGGTCGGGGGTCGGTGCGAGCGGTGGGCGTCGCGCGTGGGCGAGAGGGCCGCGACCGTGCTCGGCGCGGGCCGCGCTCAGAGCTTGCGGAGGAAGTCCGGGTCGTCGTCGGGGCCCATCGGACCGGGCGGCCGGCTCGGCCCGCGTGGCCCTCGTGGCCCTCGTGGACCGCGTTGAGCCCGGCCGCCGCGCGCGTCGGCGCGGCCGGCGAGGAGCCAGAAGACCGGCCCGGCGATCGGGACGAGCACGGCGATGAGCCACACCGCCTTGGGCATGATCCGCACGAGCCGCCTGTCGGTCTGCACGCAGTCCACCAGGGCGTAGATCGTCGCGAAGACCACCACAGCGACGAGCACGACGCGCAGCACAGCGGTTTCTCCAATCGGGGCAGGGGTGAGCTACACCCCCATCTTGCCACCGTGAGACGCCTGCTCCTGAAACGCAGTACGGATCGCGGCCCGGTCGGGTTTGCCGGGGCCGCGCTGGGGGATCGCGGGCAGGACGAGGACCTGCCGGGGCAGGGCGGCGTCGGGCAGTATGCCGCGCAGCCGGGACCGCAGGTCGCGCGCCGTGAGGAGCCCAACCGGGTCGACGAGGGTGACCGCCGCGCAGACCACTTCGCCCCACTCGGGGTCGGGGAGCCCCAGGACGACGACGTCGACGACGTCGTGCAGGTGCCGGGAGATGGCGTCCTCGACGACGCCCGGCGTGATCTTCAGGCCGCCGGTGTTGATGACGTCGTCGGCGCGGCCGTCGATGACGAGCAGGCCGTCGTCGTCGAAGTGCCCGAGGTCGTCGGTGCGGAACCACCTCACCCCGTCCGGGTCGGTGACGAAGGCATCCGCGGTGAGCTCCGGCTCGGCCAGGTAGCCGTGGGCGACGGTGTCTCCGCCCAGCACGACGTGCCGGTCGTTGTCGATGTGGACCCGGCTCACGCCCAGCGGGGTGCCGTCGTAGACGCAGCCGCCGGCGGTCTCGCTCATGCCGTAGGTCAGGGTCAGCGCCACGTCCAGCCGGCGGGCCCGCTCGACCATCGAGGCGGGCGTCGAGGCGCCACCGACGAGCACCCCGTCGAACGACCGCAGCGCGGCCAGCCCCTCGGCGTCGTCGAGCAGGCGCGCGAGCTGGGTCGGCACGAGCGCGGTGTACCGGCGCCGCGCGGACGGGGTGGTCGTGAGGGTGCGTGCGGCGCGGGCGAAACCGGTCGCCGTGAAACCGCCTGCCAGGTCGACGACGCCTGGGGTCGTGCCCGCGGCGATCGAGCGCAGCAGGACCTGCAGGCCGGCGATGTGGTGGGCGGGCATCGCCAGCAGCCACACCCCGCTGCCCCCGAGCACATGGTGGGTCGCCGAGGCGGAGCGCTCCAGTGCGTCCGCGGTGAGCATCGCCTGCTTGGGCCGGCCGGTGGACCCCGACGTGCCGACGACCACGGCGAGCCGTTCGGGCAGCTCGTCGGGCTCGTGGGGTGCCACGACCGGGGGAGGCCCCCCAGCGGCATACGGCAGCACTGGCGACGACCCGGCGAGCGCGGCCTCGAGCTCGGGCAGCACGTGGAGGACGTCCGGCCCGGCCGGCACCGCCAGCGGGCGTGGGGAGAGTGTCGTCATCAGGCGCGCCTCACCCGTGGGCTCGTGGACGGAGGGCCGGCGACGCGGCGCTGCCGGGCGGCCATGAGCACCGTCCAGACGAGGGCGGCCGCGCAGACCGAGAAGCCGAGGTACGGGTTGAGCGGCAGCATGATCCCGAGTGCGCCGCCGGCGACCCAGAGGATCTGCAGCATCGTCTCGGACCACGCGAAGACGGACGTGCGGACGTTCTCGGGGACCTCGCGCTGCACCAGAGCATCGAAGCAGAGCTTGGCCAGCTGGGACGACAGGCCGAGGACCAGGCCCAGCAGGACCAGCGTGACGATGCCGTACCAGATGGCCGTCGCCACGCAGCAGAGCGTGGCGGCGAGCACCGAGAGCATCGCGATCCGCTCGGGGCGGTCGTCCTTGACGATGTTGCCCACGAGGCTGCCGAGGCCGTTGCCGACACCGATGGCCGCCGCGACGAGGCCCAGGACCAGCTCGGCGCGCATGCCGTCGAGCGGGTGCTCACGGGCCAGGAACGCCATGAAGGTGATGATGAACCCGGTGAGGACCCGGGTGCCGCCCGTCGACCACAGGGCGTGCTTGACCGGCCACGGGATCGCCTGCTTGCGCCTCCTGAAGCGCCCGATGACTCCCAGCGAGTCGATCGTGATCGCCTCGCCGTCGTCGGAGCCGTGCCGCCCGGGGCCGGTATGCCGCCGGGCCGGGCCGTCGGTCCACCGTCGTTGGGTGCCGCGTAAGGAGCTGGCCGGGGCCCCGTTCGCGGCGCCTGGCGCCGCGCGTCGGGGAGGGACCGGGATCGGCGTCGTGTCCTCCGGATGCAGCTCCCCTTCCGAGGAGTCGACCTGCTCGGGGAGGCGGATGGCCTGGACGGTGCCGACCACGAACGCGACGAAGGCGACCCGTAGCGCCCACTCGGGGCCGGCGACCATGGCCAGGCCGCCCAGCGCGCCGCCGATGACCGCGCCGACGACGCCGGCCATGGAGTTCCGGGAGTTCGCCCGCACGAGAGTCGTGCCGGCGGGAACCACCCGCGGCACGGCGGCCGCGCGGGAGATCGTGTACGCGCGCGAGGCGACCAGGCATCCGAGCGCGGCCGGGAAGACCCAGCCGCTGTGGTTGCCGATCGCCTCGGCCAGGACCCAGCAGAGGAAGGCGCGGACCGCCATCGTCGTGCCGATCGCCCATCGGCGCCCGTGCGAGAAGCGGTCGAGCAGGGGTCCGATGAGCGGAGCGACGAGCGCGAACGGGACCATCGTCAGCAGCAGGAACATCGCGACCTGGCTGCGGGCCTGCGCCGTCTGCGGGTTGAAGAAGAGCGTTCCCGCCAGGGCCAGGGCCATGACCGTGTCGCCGACGGTGTTCGTCGCGTGCAGCTCGGTCACGCGGGCCAGGCCGCTCTCGCCGGCGCCGCCCGAGTGGGTGTACGCGTGGGCCTTGGCTGCGGCATACCTCCCCGAGCGGGCTGTCAGCCTGGCAGTGCCGGTTGCGGCGCGCCCGATCCCGCGGCCGATCGAGCGGGTGGCGTTGGCCGCGGTCGTCCCGGCCGAGGGCCGGTAGTCGGCCGGCCGGCCCCCTTCGGGCACGTCGTCGCCAGGTGGACCGGACCGGGGCGCGCGGCGACCAGCGCCGGGGGAGCGGTCGTCGCGCGTGTCCACGCCTCAATCCTGCCTTGTCCCTGCGCTCTTCGGGTGTCCACCCCGGCCGCGTCCTGTCCGACACAGCAACCGGTGCCCGCCTCGAACCGCCGTGCGGCGCAGCCAGCCGCCCTCAGGACTTGATGTGTTCCACGTGACACGCGCCCGGACAGGCGTCCATCCAGCGACTCCGCAATGAAGGCGGTCTCGCCGTGCACTGCGAGACCGTCCTGGACCGCCTTCTGCCAACACACGAAGCGGCGGACGCTGTCGTCCCCCTGCTCCGCAAATACAAGCGCAGGCCACAGGAGGTCGGGAAGGTCGTCCTTAAAACCAATCCTGGATCTGCAGGCTGCCGGTCACAGGCGGGGACATGTAGACGCGGCCCTTCCGAACGTAGCCGGCCATGGGCCCTGAACGCTGGTTCGGCTTGGGGACGGTCACGGCAGCAAACTAGTTGTTGGGGCCGACACCGGCGCGATGGCATGCTCAAATCGCGCACCGACCACGGCGGGGCGGCCTCTGCCATCAGTGATAACTCGTGGCAATGCGCCGGACGAACTCATTGACCCAGTCGACAGCTCCCTCAACGTCGGGCAGCACCTCAAGGTCTTCAACCGCCGCCTCGTACAGCGTGGCCCAGCCGGCACCGGCCACGATGGTTGGCGGCCATGCCAGTTGGCGCCGGTACTCGAATAGCCGCATGCAGGTCGCGTTGACCTGACCCAGGTCAAGGTCCTCGCCGTTGTCGAGCAACTGGAGGTCGACGAGGTCGCGCACTCGCTCGCTGCCGTGCTCCGACACCGCATGCAGTTTCTGAGCGACCTGATGATCAGCGCGCATCACTCGCACCGGCTTCGGCGCCTCAAGACCTACCTCGGTGAAGAGCTGGGCGAGACCGTCGGCGAGGTGGTACTCGGGCTCGTCGGCGTCGCCGATCTCGTTGTGGCCAAGCTCGAACTTCACCGTGCACCACGGCCGGCCCCGATAGTCGAGCTTCACGTCGAAGGGCTGCATGACGTACGCCGTCGGTACGCCGCTCGGGCGCGGTGCTGCCTTCTCGATCAGCCTCCCCGTGAAGCCAGCCCAACCAACAGCCAGCGAGTCCTCAAAATCGCTGCGGAACTTGGCCAGCGGCTGGACCCGCGCTGCATCGAGATCCTGGTGAACCGCGTCCCTCGGCCATAGCGCAGCACCATCGCGCTGCCGCCTTTGATCGCACCTTCAGGGAGCATCTGGCCGACAACCACGAGCGCCATGCCGACGCGTCGCCGGATGGCGAGCTCTTCGTTGCCCTCGAGATTGCCAAAGCGCTGCTCCAACGAGCGGACGCTGGTCGGCACATCGTCGTAGCTCAGGACCGGAGTTCCTTGCTGACCTGTCGCCACTCCTTGGCCGTCATTAGGCCCTCCTTTCGCGCTTCCTCAGCAGCCTCCATCAGGCGGCTCCTCTCGACCCGCCCACGGCACTCGAGGATCGCGTCAGCAACCCGTTGCGACTCGAGACCTTCGTACAGCGTTGTGACGACATCGCCCTTGACGAGCGTCAACTCGATGTAGGGCGGCAACTTCGGCCGGGTGCGCTTCCGAACCGCGACTCTGATCCGTCGAGGGTTCACGTCGGCAAGCCCGAACAACGCCAGCACCGAGTCTCCATGGAGGTACGACCCCTCGCCCGCACGCAGCAGTGCCTCAGCGAACTGATCGAATACGCTGGCAGGCGCATCCGGCACTCGATAGATCCCATAGGCGACGTTCTTCAGACCGCCGCGAGCGGCAAGTTTGGGTAGCTCGACGGCAGGGACCCCTGCCTCGGCCGCCTGCTTCGTCGTGACATAGCCGTACTGATCGAGCGCGATCTCGCGCACGACGGCCCTGTACTTCGTCTTGGCAACCATGTCACAACTATACCGAAACCGGTAGTGTTGTGACACACGATTCGGATCGGCATACGGCTGGGCTGGCGTCCGCGCTGGCGTCCGGGCTGCGATTGGATCGGTCAGTAGTACCAGGGGTACGGGGACCAGTCCGGGTCGCGCTTCTCGAGGAACTGGTCACGCCCCTCGATCGCCTCGTCGGTCATGTACGCCAGACGCGTCGCCTCGCCCGCGAACACCTGCTGCCCCATGAGGCCGTCGTCGACGAGGTTGAAGGCGAACTTCAGCATGCGCTGGGCCTGCGGGCTCTTGCCCATGATCTCCGTCGCGACCTGCAGCGCCTCCTTCTCGAGGTCGGCATGGTCGGCGACGATGTTGACCGCGCCCATCCGCTGCATGTCCTCGGCGGAGTACGCGCGGCCGAGGAAGAAGATCTCCCGAGCGCGCTTCTGACCGACCATGCGAGCCAGGTAAGCGCTGCCGTAGCCCGCATCGAACGACCCCACGTCGGCGTCCGTCTGCTTGAACCGGGCGTGCTCGCGGGAGGCGATGGTCAGGTCGCAGACGACATGGAGCGAGTGGCCGCCGCCCGCCGCCCACCCGGGCACGACAGCGACGACCACCTTCGGCATGGTGCGGATGAGCCGCTGGACCTC
The DNA here is from genome assembly GCF_054783095.1 of Intrasporangium mesophilum. Classification (NCBI taxonomy): domain Bacteria; kingdom Bacillati; phylum Actinomycetota; class Actinomycetes; order Micrococcales; family Intrasporangiaceae; genus Intrasporangium; species Intrasporangium mesophilum. Next base: position 225,258 of record NZ_BAAGRF010000005.1, read on the forward strand.
GAGGATGTGCAGGCGGCCGCCGTGCGCCTTGGTACGGACGTCGTCGACCGTCTCGGCGGTCTCGCCGCTCGCATACTGGTAGCCAGAGCGGCCCCGGATGCGCTGGTCGCCGCCGGAACAGAACGCCCAGGCGCCGTCCCTGGGGGATGGGCCGTTGCCGGTGATGAGCACGACCCCGACGTCCGGCGTCATCCGCGCATGGTCCAGCGCCCGGTAGAGCTCGTCGACCGTGTGCGGACGGAACGCGTTGAGCACCTCAGGGCGGTCGAACGCGATACGCACAACTCCCGACTCGGCGTGCGGTCGCCCCGCGACTGCGCGGCGACGGTGGTACGTGATGTCGGTGAAGTCGAAGCCGTCGACAGCGGTCCACTCGGCGGGGTCGAAGATCTCGGATACCTGCTGGGTCGTCACGGCGCGCAGCCTACGCGGGCTAGGGTCGAGGCCATGCCGATCCCCGCCTACGTGGCCCATCTGCGCACCATGGTCGGCCGTGAGCTGTTGTGGATGCCGGGAGTGACCGCGGTCGTGCTGCGCGACGGTCCGGAAGGCCCAGAGGCGCTGCTCGTGAAGCGGTCCGACAACGGCGAGTGGACGTCGGTCACCGGCATCGTCGACCCCGGGGAGCACCCTCATCTCGCCGCCGTCCGCGAGGTGCTCGAGGAGGCCAGCGTCGTCGCGGAGATCGAGCGGCTCGTCTGGGTGCGGGCGACCGGCGTGATCAGGCACCCCAACGGTGACCTGGGGCAGTACGTCGACCACACCTTCCGATGCCGCTGGGTCTCCGGCGAGCCGCGCCCCGGCGACGACGAGTCCACCGAAGCCCGGTGGTTCCCGCTGGACGCCCTCCCGCAGATGTCGCAGGTCCATACCGATCGCATCGCCTGCGCCGTCGAGAACCCTCGCGACGTGCGGCTGGGCTCCTGACGGACCCCTCAGCGCGCGCCTCCAGGGGCACGCACGTCCGGCCTTGGGACCCGTGACATCTGTCAGGGGCAAGGGCTGACAGACCTCCACGGGTGTCGACAGGTCCGCGGCGTAGCGTGAAGACGTACCGGGAACCCCGGAATCGTCCAAGGAGGCCATCGTGTTCGTGCCACGCATCTTCATCGTCGCAGGCATCGCGCTCATCGCGATCGCTCTGGGAGCGTCGGGGCACGGCCTGTTCTGGCTCATCCCCTTCGTGTGGATCGTCGGCGGCGCACGCCGTCGGGCCTGGTATGCGTGCGGCCCTGGCAACCGCGGCCGGTACGGGCGCTATGGCGACCATGGCTACTACCGCGACCACTACGTCGACCACGGGACGCCGGACCAGTCTCACCCGACCGCGTCCACCCCGCCCTCGGACGAGCCGGACCCGTCCCGCGACCGCCACGAGGCGTTCCCGTCCGGCCACTGACCCTGCTGATCCATGCCCGGCCCGCGCGGGCCCGTCGGTCCCGCCGCGGGCCGTCGGTCATGATGGGTTCATGACCCCGCTGCCCGACGCCGGAGAGCTGCTCGAGCACGCGCACGTCGTCGCGCTCCCGATGCGAGTGCGGTTCCGCGGGGTCACCGTGCGCGAGGCGGTCGTCTTCGAAGGGCCGCGTGGCTGGGGGGAGTTTGCGCCGTTCGTCGAGTACCCCGACGAGGAGGCTGCGCGGTGGCTGGGCTCCGGCATCGAGGCCGCGTATGCCGGGTGGCCGGCTCCCGTTCGCGCCGCGGTCCCCGTGAACGCCACGGTCCCCGCGGTCGGTCCTGACCAGGTGCCCGACGTGCTGGCCCGGTTCGACGGCTGCACGACGGCGAAGGTCAAGGTCGCCGAGGCCGGGCAGTCGCTCTCCGACGACCTCGACCGGGTGGCGGCCGTCCGCGACGCGATGGGCCCGTCCGCGCGCATCCGCGTCGACGCAAACGGCGCCTGGGATGCAGCCGCGGCCATGGAAGCGCTGGGCAAGCTCGCGGCATACGACCTGGAGTATGCGGAGCAGCCGTGTGCGACCGTGGAAGAGCTGGCCGAGCTGCGAAAGGCATTGGCGCGTAACGGCATCGGCGTGCGGATCGCCGCGGACGAGTCCATCCGAAAGGCCGACGACCCACGGCGCGTGGCGCGCCTGGCGGCCGCCGACATCGTCGTGGTCAAGGCAGCGCCCTCGGGTGGCGTCTCTCGTGCGCTCGACATCGTTGCCGACTGCGGGCTGCCGGCGGTCGTGTCCTCGGCCCTCGACACCAGCGTGGGCATCGCTGCCGGAGTAGCCCTCGCGGCGGCGATGCCGACTCTCGACCATGCCTGCGGACTGGGCACTGTCGGGCTCTTCGACCGAGACGTCGCGGCGCCGGCCTTGCGGCCGGTGAGCGGCACGCTCTCGCCCGCAGCGCGTCCGCGGCCCGACTCGGCGCTGCTCGAGGCGCTGGCAGCCCCAGCCGACCGGCAGGCCTGGTGGCGCGCGCGGCTGGTCCGTTGCCTCGCGCTGGTCGACGGTGGCCGGAGCGCACGGTGATCACCGCCTGCCTCAACGGCGACCGCGCGCCAGGCACCCACCCGCGGGTGCCCATCACAGCAGCTGAGCTCGCTGCCGCGGCAGCCGCGGCTGTGGACGCCGGGGCCTACATGGTCCACGTCCACCCTCGAGACGAGCATGGCCGCGAGACCCTCGAGACCCGGCAGGTCGTCGATGCGGTCACGGCGATCCGGGCCGCGACCCCGGGCCTGCGGGTCAGCGTCACCACTCGCGACGGCATTGCCGACAGCACCAGGCGCAAGCTCGCCCACATCTCGGAGTGGCCGTCGCCCGACCTTGGCGGCCCGGACTGTGCGAGCGTGAACTGGCACGAGGACGGCGCCATCGAGGTGGCAGCCGCCTTGCGGGACAACGGATCCGGTGTAGAGGCCGGGATCTGGACGCCGAAGGCCGCGACCCGGTTCGTCTCGACGAACTGGCCCTGGCAGGTCGAGCGGGTGCTTGTCGAGGTCATCCCGGGCCGCACACCGGGCTCGGACGGGCACTGGGCCGCCGAGCGGATCCTCGCGGCGCTGGGCATGTCACCCGCCCCGGTGCTCGTCCACGGCGAGCAGCAGTGGGCGTGGCCCGTGCTGCGGTGGGCTCAAGCGGCCGGCTACGACGTGCGGATCGGCCTGGAGGACACCAGGTTCCACCCCGACGGCCGCGAGGCGCGCGACAACACAGAGCTGGTCGAAGCTGCGCTGAAGTCCGAGCCCGGCACCCCCTCGCAGTGGCCCGTGCCGGACCCGCTCTGACGCTACCGCCCTATCGGCCCGCGTCCTGGCGCGGCAGGGCCCGCTGGGCCAGGGCGCGCAGCCGCGCTGCCTCGTCCCGCCGGTCGCTCCGCGACACCGGAACCTCCAGAACCCTTGTGCCGCTAGGGTTCTCCGCCAGCGCAGCTTCGAGACGGGCGAGGTCGGCGACCCGCTCGTATGCCGTGTGGTGGGCGGCGCACACCGCCTCGAGATCGGTGCCGTGCGGGGTGCCGAAGACCCGCTCGAACGCACTGGCGTAGCGGCGGTCGCCCTGTTCGAGGGTGCTGAAGATGGCGCCGCCGTCGTCGCTGAGCACGACGATCGTCAGGTCCGGCCGGGGCTCGCGGGGTCCGACGAGCAGGCCGTTCGTGTCGTGCAGGAAGGTGACGTCGCCCATGAAGGCGATCGTGCGTGACGCGGAGGACCGGCCGAGCGCGATCCCGACCGCGGTCGACACCATGCCGTCGATGCCGGCGAGACCCCGGTTGCCCACCACGAACCGGTGCTCCAGGGGCGGCCACGGGGCCGCCATCACGTCGAGGTCGCGGACCGGGTTCGACGACCCGACGACGAGGGTGGTGTGGGAGCCCACCGCCCTTGCAACGGCGGCAGCGACGAGCAGCGGCGAGAGGTCGTCGGCGCCGTCCTGGGACGCGGCCAGGTCGTGGTCGATGAGGCGCCCCAGCCGGTCGTCCGCCTCCCGCCATGCCGCGAACCACGCCGGGTCGTCCGCGGACCCGACCCTCGGGACCTCGTCGACGACAGCGGCGACCCGGCCGGGGTCGGTCGCGACACCGCTGCGGCCGCGCACCGAGATCACCTCGAGCGAGGAGTCGCTGATGAGGCTGGTCACGGGCCGGGACAGCGTCGGGTGGCCGATCACGACGACGCGCTCGATGTCGCCGCGCAGGTCGGTCGTCAGGAGCAGCCGACCGGTGCGGATCGCCTGGCTGCCGATGCGGGCCCCGCTCGTCGGCTCGGCCAGCATGGGCCAGTTCGCGGACTCCGCAAGCAGCCGGGCGGCCGGCCCGGCGTCGTCACCGGCCACGACGACCGTGCGCGGCCCGAGCGGAAGGACCGAGCCGCCGGTCGACACGTCGACGGACGGCTCGACGTTCGCGGCGGCACGGTGGCGTCGGTCAGCCCCGTTCCCACTGTCCGTCCCTGCCCCGGCGAAGTCGTCGTGTTCAGGAGCGGGGCGCTGCCACCAGGTGTCGCGGTCGGGGTCGTCAGGGAGCAGGTCACCGTCGAGCTGGACATTGAGCTGGCTGGGCCCTCGCAGCGAGCACGCCTGTGCGACAGCGGAAACGAGGTCGGCGTCAGGCGTCGCTGCCCTCAGGTCGTGACACGGCGCGAACCTGCCGAAGATCCCGGCCTGGTGCGTGGTCTGGTTGGCGCCCGTGCCCCGCAGCCGGTCGGGCCGGTCAGCGCTCACGACCACGAGCCGGCGGCCGGTGTGGTGCGCCTCCATCACGGCCGGCAGCAGGTTGCCGACGGCCGTGCCGGAGGTCGTCACCACGGCCACCGGCCGCCGCGACCCGACGGCGAGCCCGAGAGCGAGGAACCCCGCGGACCGCTCGTCGACCCGCACGTGCAGGCGCAGGTCGCCGCACTCGTCGGCGGCGTCGAGCGACAGGGCGAGCGGCGCCGAGCGCGATCCCGGGGCGATCACGACGTCGCGCACCCCACCGAGCCACAGCTCCTGCAGCACCCGGAGTGCGAGAAGGGGGGCGGTGCGAGCGGAGGTCATGTCGCCGGGTTCAGTCGCTCGCGAGAGCGTCACGCATCGGGATGAGCTTGGCGTTGGACTCCGCCACCTCCGACTCGGGGTCGGACCCCGCGACGATGCCACACCCGGCATACAGCCTGATCTGTGACGGGTCGTCCGGGGCCAGAGCCCCGCTGCGCAGCGCGATTCCCCAGGCGCCGTCGCCGTGGGCGTCCATCCACCCGACCGGGCCGGCATACCTGCCCCGGTCCATGCGCTCGAGCTCCCCGATCACCTCGACGGCCCGAGCCGTCGGCGTGCCGCCGACCGCGGCCGACGGGTGCAGCGAGGCCGCAAGCGTCAAGGAGGACGCCTCGTCGGCGCTCACCGCTGCGACGTCCGTCGCGAGGTGCATGACGTTGGGCAGGTGCAGGACGAACGGCGCCTCCGGCACGTTCATCGACGAGCAGTGCGGGGCGAGGGCGTCCGCGACGGAGCGGACGGCATACTCGTGCTCCTCGAGGTCCTTCGAGGAGCGCGCGAGCGACGCGGCGAGCGCGAGGTCCTTGGCGTCGTCGCCGGTGCGCCGGATCGTGCCGGCCAGCACCCGCGAGGTGATGAGGCCCTGGTCCCGCCGGACGAGAAGCTCGGGCGTCGCGCCGACGAGCCCGCTCACCGCGAAGACCCAGGTGTTCTCGTAGCGTTCGGCGAGACGACGAAGCAGCCAGCGTGGGTCGATGGGGTCGTCTGCCGTCGCGACGAGGTCGCGCGCGAGGACCACCTTGTCGAGCTCGCCCGCGCTGATCCGGGTCACCGCTTCGGCGACCGCGTGAGCGTAGGCGGCCGGTGAGATCTCGCCGTCGGCGAAGGCGACCCCCCTTGGGGGCATGGGATCGCTTGCAGCCGTGGGTGTTTCGATGAACGTCAGCTGTGGGTCGAGAGAGACGGTCGTCAGCCAGGTCCTGCCGCCGCGCCGGCCGATGATGGTCGAGGGCACGACGAGGCGCGCGGACTCGCTGGAGTCGTCCGCGAACGGGAAGGACCCGAAGCAGACCAGACCCGTGCCCGGCAGCTCGAGCTCGTCCCGGACCACCGCGTGCCGCACGACCTCGCGCCACCACGACTCGGCGTCACGGAAGCGCCCGGCCCCGTGAGCCTCGAAGGTCAGCGCCGCTCCCCAGCCCACGACCCCCTCGCCGCGGCGGACCCACGAGACGAGCTCGTCGTGTCGCTGGTCCGCGGGCAGGAAGGAGAGCAGGGGGTCCGTGCTGGCCAGCGGGACCGAACGGACGACGACCGTCGGGCCGGCGGACGGAGACGGCGCTTCAGGGGCGGGAAGCGTTGACATCGGTTGCCACTCTACGGCCGCCCCACCGGTGCATGTGACCACGCCCGCTCGACGAGGTGGGTGACGGCCCCGTGCGCGGCGGCAGGTGGCTTTGCGAGGATGACCTCATGACCCGAGCCCAGCTGGACAAGAAGCCGGTCGACGTGGCGTCGATGTTCGACACCGTTGCCGACAAGTACGACGTGACCAACGACGTGCTCTCGCTGGGTCAGGACCGCCTGTGGCGCCGCGCTGTGGTCAAGGCCGTCGATGCCAGGCCGGGGGAGCGGATCCTCGACATCGCGGCCGGGACGGGCACCTCGAGCGAGCCCTGGGCCGACCGCGAGATCGAGGTCGTGCCGGCAGACTTCTCGCTCGGGATGCTCCGCGTCGGACACCGGCGCCGCCCGGACATGGCCTTCACGGCAGCCGACGCGATGCACCTGCCCTTCGCCGACGCGAGCTTCGACGTGGTGACGATGAGCTTCGGGCTGCGCAACGTCGCCGACACCGAGCAGGCCCTCAGGGAGTTCCTCCGCGTGACCAAGCCGGGCGGCCGCCTGCTGGTCTGTGAGTTCAGCCAGCCGGTCAACAAGGTCTTCCGCACGGTCTACTCGAACTACGTCATGCGGGCCCTGCCGCCGATCGCGCGGCGTACGTCGTCGAACCCGGAGTCCTACGTCTACCTCGCGGAGTCGATCCGGGCCTGGCCGCCGCAGGGTGAGCTGGCCCGCACCATCGAGCAGGCGGGCTGGACCGCGGTGCGCTGGACGAACCTCTCGGGTGGCATCGTCGCGCTCCACAGCGCCGTCAAGCGCTGACCCCGCAGCGCTCGCTCGACCTTGAGGTCGGGACTTAGGCATGCCTTATCTGACAAGCCGGAAAACACGGGAATAGACTCCCCAGATAGTTCGTGAAGTTCTTCACAAGCACCTCGGAAGCACCAGGGAGAGATGAGCACTTCGAGCCTCGCACCGAGCCCCTCCGCGGGCATCGGGGCACCGGTCGAGCGGGCCGACGTCATCGTCGTCGGCGCCGGTCCGGGTGGCAGTGCTACCGCGGCATACCTTGCCGACCATGGTCGCGACGTCGTGCTGCTGGAGAAGTCCGCGTTCCCGCGCGACAAGATCTGCGGCGACGGCCTGACCCCGCGCGCGACCAAGGAGCTCATCTCGCTCGGCGTCGACACGACGGGCTGGCAGCGCACTCGCGGCCTGCGGATCAAGGGCGGCGGCCACACCCTCCTGCTGGACTGGCCCGAGACCGACACCTTCCCGTCCTACGGCATGGTCCGCACCCGGGCCCAGCTCGACGAGACGCTCGCCCGCCACGCCGAGCGCAAGGGCGCCGTGCTCCACGAGCGCACCAGCGTCACCGCGCCCGTCCGCGACGCCGCGGGCCGGGTCACGGGCGTCACCGCCAAGCGCCTCGACGACAACGGCCGAGCCGTCGGCGAGGCCGTCACCTACCGCGCCCCCATCGTCATCGCGAGCGACGGCGTCTCCTCGCGGCTGGCCACCGCCGTGGGCCGGACCAAGCGCGAGGACCGCGTCATGGGCGTCGCCGTGCGGGCCTACTACACGACCCCGCGCCGCGACGACTACCTCGAGTCGCACCTCGAGCTGTGGACCCGCGACGACTCCGGCAACCGCATCCTCATGCCCGGCTACGGCTGGCTCTTCCCGCTCGAGGACGGCCGCACCAACGTCGGCCTCGGCACGCTCGACACGACCTCGGCCTTCCAGAAGACCGACTACAAGGACGTCATGCGCCGGTGGGTCGAGGACATCGACGCCGACTGGCAGCTCGAGCACGACGAGTCCGCCGGCCCGATCCGCGGCGCCGCGCTGCCGATGGGCTTCAACCGGTCGCCGCTCTACGCCGACGGCCTGCTGCTCGTCGGCGACTCCGGCGGCATGGTCAACCCCTTCAACGGCGAGGGCATCGACTACGCCCTCGAGGCGGCGCGGGTGGGTGCCGAGCTCGTCTCGCAGGCGCTCGCGCGCCCGAGTGACGCCGAGCGCGAGCGGGTGCTGGCGGCATACCCGACGGTGATGAAGGACGAGCTCGGGGGCTACTTCACGCTCGGCCGGTGGTTCGCCCACGCGATCGGCAACCCCGAGGTGATGCGCCTCGCGACCAAGTACGGCCTGCCTCGCACGACTCTCATGCGCTTCCTGCTCAAGATCATGGCCAACCTGGCCGACCCGGGTGGCAAGGGCGCGAGCGACCGCATCATCAACACCCTCTCCCGGATGGCGCCGAACGCATGAGACCCGCTCCCGTATGCCGCCCGGCGGGCATTGTGACGCCGAGCACAATCGTCGTCGACGCCCCTAGGATGGGTGCGCCGCGCATAAGTCATGACACGCCGGACCGAAAGGCACGTGACATCGGATGAACTCCTACGTCCCGATCCTGTTCATGCTGGGGCTCGGCTTCGCGTTCGCCGCGCTGTCGGTCTTCACCTCGCTCGTCGTCGGCCCGAAGCGCTACAACCGCGCCAAGCTCGAGGCCTACGAGTGCGGCATCCAGCCGAGCCCGCACCCCGCGGGCGGGGGGCGCGTGCCGATCAAGTACTACCTGACGGCGATGCTCTTCATCATCTTCGACATCGAGTCGGTCTTCCTCTATCCGTTCGCGGTGGCCTTCAACAAGCTCGGCCTCTTCGCGCTGGTCGAGATGGTCCTGTTCATCCTCACCGTCTTCGTCGCCTACGCCTATGTGTGGCGGCGCGGCGGGCTCGAGTGGGACTGAAAGGTAAGGAGTAAGCAATGGGTCTCGAGGAGAAGCTCCCAGCCGGGTTCCTGCTCTCGACTGTCGAGTCGCTCGCGGGCTACATGCGCAAGGCCTCGATCTGGCCGGCCACGTTCGGTCTCGCCTGCTGTGCGATCGAGATGATGGCCGTCGGCACGCCGGACTACGACATCGCCCGCTTCGGCATGGAGCGCTTCTCGGCGACGCCCCGGCAGGCCGACCTCATGATCGTCGCCGGCCGCGTCAGCCAGAAGATGGCCCCGGTCGTGCGCCAGGTCTACGACCAGATGCCGAACCCCAAGTGGGTCATCTCGATGGGCGTGTGCGCCAGCTCCGGCGGCATGTTCAACAACTACGCGATCGTCCAGGGCGTCGACCACATCATCCCGGTCGACATCTACCTGCCCGGCTGTCCGCCCCGCCCGCAGATGCTGCTCAACGCGATCATCGAGCTCCACCACCAGATCCAGACCTCGCCCCTCGGCGTCAACCGCGAGGAGGCGGCGCGGGCCGCGGAGGAGGCCGCCCTCACGGCGACGCCCACCCACCAGATGAAGGGCCTGCTCGCATGAGCGACGGTGACGCCACCAAGGACGACACGAACGTCGTGAACGCCGACACCACCAAGGACCAGACCTCCGGAATCACGCCCGGCGAGATCGAGCTCGCCCAGACAGAGGGCGCCAACCCGACCGGCCCGCGCGTCGTCGGGATGCGCACCGGGATGTTCGGGACCACCCAGGGCGGCGACACCTCCGGCTACGGCGGTCTGAGGCGCCCGATCATCATCGCCGGCGCTGCCGAGCGGCCCTACGGCGGCTACTTCGACGAGATCGCCGACAACCTCGAACGCGGCCTGGTCGGCGGCACGGCGTCCTACGCCGAGGCCGTCTCGAGCGTCGTCGTCGACCGCGGCGAGATGACCATCAACGTGCGCCGCGAGCACCTGCTGGCCGTCGTCCGGGTGCTGCGCGACGACCCGTCGCTGCGTTTCGAGATCTGCGTCGGCGTGTCCGGCGTGCACTACCCCGACCGGACGGGCGAGGAGCTCCACGCCGTCTACCACCTGCTGTCGATCACCCACGGCGGCCGGCGCGTCCGGCTCGAGGTGTCGTGCCCCGACGACGACCGCCACATCCCGTCGGTCGTGTCCGTCTACCCGGCCAACGACTGGCACGAGCGCGAGACGTGGGACATGTTCGGCATCGAGTTCGACGGGCACCCGGCCCTGACCCGCATCCTCATGCCCGACGACTGGCCGGGCCACCCCCAGCGCAAGGACTACCCCCTCGGCGGCATCCCGGTCGAGTACAAGGGCGCCACCGTCCCGCCGCCGGACCAGCGGAGGTCGTACAACTGATGAGCACGCACACCGAGTTCACCCAGACGGACATCCCCGACGAGGGAGCCAACGACGTCTACGCCACGTCCGTCGCCGACGAGGAGGCGGCCGAGGGCGCTCGCGTCTTCAACGCCGCCGGCGGCGACTGGAACGACCTCGTCGACGAGGCGACCTCGCTCAACGAGGAGCGCATCGTCGTCAACATGGGGCCGCAGCACCCGTCGACCCACGGCGTGCTCCGCCTCATCCTCGAGATCGACGGCGAGACGGTCACGGAGGCACGCGCCGGCATCGGCTACCTCCACACCGGCATCGAGAAGAACATGGAGTACCGCTCCTGGGTGCAGGGCGTCACGTTCTGCACGCGCATGGACTACCTCACGTCGATGTACCAGGAAGCCGCCTACTGCCTCGCGATGGAGAAGCTCCTCGGGATCACCGACCAGGTCCCCGAGCGGGCCAACGTCATCCGCGTCCTGATGATGGAGCTGTCGCGGATCAACTCCCACACCGTGTGCCTCGGCACCGGCGGCATGGAGATGGGCGCGACGACGGTCATGACCGTGGCGTTCCGCGAGCGCGAGCGGGTGCTGCGCATCTTCGAGATGGTCACCGGCCTGCGGATGAACAACGCGTACATCCGTCCCGGCGGCGTGGCCCAGGACCTGCCGCCCGGCGCGATCGACGCGCTGCGCGAGATGGTGCCGCAGGTGCGCCGCGGGCTCGGCGAGCTCGAGGCGCTGCTCAACGAGAACCCGATCCTCAAGGGGCGCACGGTCGACGTCGGCGTGCTCGACCTGACCGGCTGCATGGCCCTCGGCATCACCGGGCCGATGCTCCGCTCGGCGGGACTGCCGCACGACCTGCGCAAGCTCGACCCGTACTGCGGCTACGAGACCTACGACTTCGATGTCATCACCCGCACGAGCGCGGACGCCTACGGCCGGCTGCGCGTGCGCATCGACGAGATGTACGAGTCGCTCAAAATCGTCGAGCAGTGCATCGACCGCCTCCAGGCCTCCGAGGGGCCGGTCATGGTCGAGGACAAGAAGATCGCGTGGCCGGCGCAGCTGGCGCTCGGTGGCGACGGCCTGGGCAACAGCCTCGACCACATCCGCGAGATCATGGGCACCTCGATGGAGTCGCTGATCCACCACTTCAAGCTCGTCACCGAGGGTTTCCGGGTCCCGCCGGGCCAGGCGTACCAGGCCGTCGAGTCCCCCAAGGGCGAGCTCGGCTGCCACCTCGTCTCCGACGGCGGCACGCGCCCCTACCGCGCGCACTTCCGCGACCCGAGCTTCAACAACCTGCAGGCTGTGGCTGCCGTGTGCGAAGGCGGGCAGCTCGCCGACGTCATCGTCGCGGTGGCCTCGATCGACCCCGTCATGGGAGGTGTGGACCGCTGATGGCGAGCCCCGAACACACTGCCGCCGCATCCGGCTTCTTCCGCGTCAGCGCCGAGTCCAAGGCCCCGTATGCCGCCGACGTCCTCGAGCGCCTGCACGCGGACGCCGCCGAGGTCATCGCCCGGTACCCCCAGAAGCGCTCCGCGCTCCTGCCGCTGCTGCACCTCGTGCAGTCGGTCGACGGCTACGTGACCGGCCGCGGAGTGGCCTTCTGCGCCGAGGTGCTCGACCTGACCGAGGCCGAGGTCAGCGGGGTGGCGACCTTCTACACGCAGTACAAGCGCCACCCCAACGGTGAGTACACCGTCGGCGTCTGCACCAACACGCTCTGCGCGATCATGGGCGGCGACCTCATCTTCGACCGGCTGTCCGAGCACCTCGGGATCGGCCACGACGAGACCACCGGGGACGGCAAGGTGACCCTCGAGCGGGTCGAGTGCAACGCCGCCTGCGACTACGCCCCGGTCGTCATGGCCAACTGGGAGTTCTTCGACAACCAGACGCCGGAGAGCGCCATCGGGCTCGTCGAGGACCTTCGCGCCGGCAAGGACGTCACACCGACGCGCGGCGCCGCCAAGGTCTGCACGTTCAAGGAGGTCTCGCGAGTGCTTGCGGGCTTCCACGACGGCCGCGGCGACGAGGGCGTGGGCGCCGGGCCGGCCTCCCTGCTCGGCCTCAGGATCGCGCAGGAGCGCGGCTGGACCGCCCCCGACGGCTCGGGCAATGGCTCGGGCAATGGCTCGGGCAGTGGCGCAGGGCGCGCCAGCGCCGACAGCACGGACCGGAAGGACGGCTCGAAGTGACCGACACGCTGACTCCGATCCTGACGAAGTTCTGGGACGACCCGCAGTCGTGGACACTGGCCACCTACCGGCGCCACGGCGGCTACCGGGCACTGAGCAAGGCCCTGTCCATGGAGCCGCAGGCGATCATCGATGCCGTCAAGGACTCCAACATCCGCGGCCGCGGTGGCGCCGGCTTCCCGACCGGCATGAAGTGGTCGTTCATGTCGCCGCCCGACGGCGGGCCCCGCTACCTCGTGGTCAACGCCGACGAGTCCGAGCCGGGCACCTGCAAGGACATCCCGCTGATGATGGCCAACCCGCACTCGCTCATCGAGGGCGTCATCATCAGCTCCTACGCGATCGGCTGCGAGCACGCGTTCATCTACCTGCGCGGCGAGGTCGTCCACGTCTACCGCCGGCTGCTTCGCGCCGTCGAGGAGGCTCGCGCGGCGGGCTATCTCGGTGACAACGTCGGTGGCAAGGGCGTCAAGGTCGACATCACCGTGCACGCCGGCGCGGGCGCGTACATCTGTGGCGAGGAGACCGCGCTGCTCGACTCGCTCGAGGGCCGGCGCGGGCAGCCCCGCCTCAAGCCGCCGTTCCCCGGCGCGGCCGGGCTCTACGCCCGACCCACCTCGGTCAACAACGTCGAGTCCATCGCCTCGGTGCCGGGGATCATCCTCGACGGCGCCGACTGGTTCAAGGGCATGGGCACGGAGAAGTCCACCGGCTTCGGCATCTTCAGCCTGTCCGGCCACGTCACCAACCCCGGCCAGTTCGAGGCGCCGCTCGGGATCACGATGCGCGAGCTCATCGACCTCGCCGGCGGCATGCGCAACGGCCGCAAGCTGAAGTTCTGGACGCCCGGCGGGTCCTCGACGCCGATCTTCACCGACCAGCACCTCGACGTACCGCTCGACTTCGACTCGGTGGCCGCCGCGGGCTCGATGCTCGGCACACGCGCCCTTCAGGTGTTCGACGAGACGGTGTCGGTGGTTCGTGCCGTGGCGCGCTGGACCGACTTCTACGCCCACGAGTCGTGTGGCAAGTGCACCCCGTGCCGCGAGGGCACGTGGTGGCTGCGGCAGATCATGAACCGCATCGAGAACGGCCAGGGCACCCAGGACGACATCGACAAGCTCGTCGACATCTGCGACAACATCCTCGGTCGCAGCTTCTGCGCACTGGGCGATGCCGCGACGAGCCCGATCACCTCGGCCGTGCAGTACTTCCGCGAGGAGTTCGAGGCCGGCATGCACACTCCGGCGCACGTGCTCTTCCCGCCGGAGAAGTCGGTCCTGTTCGCCGTCGAGACCAAGGAGCCCAGCGGGATGGTGTCCGCATGACCGCCACGACCGAGACGAAGGCGCCCACCGCGCCGGACCTCGTCAGCCTGACCATCGACGGGGTGCCGGTGAGCGTGCCGAAGGGCACGCTCGTGATCCGCGCCGCCGAGACGATCGGCATCGAGATCCCGCGCTTCTGCGACCACCCGCTGCTCGACCCGGTCGGCGCGTGCCGCCAGTGCCTGGTCGACGTCGCGCTGCCGGACCGCGAGGGCGTCGCCCGCCCGATGCCCAAGCCGCAGGCGTCGTGCACGATGTCGGTCTCCGAGGGCATGGTCGTCAACACGCAGAACACCTCGCCCGTCGCCGACAAGGCGCAGCAGGGTGTGATGGAGCTGCTGCTCATCAACCACCCGCTCGACTGCCCGGTCTGCGACAAGGGTGGCGAGTGCCCTCTGCAGAACCAGGCGATGAGCGCCGGCCGGCCGGTGTCGCGGTTCGAGGACGTCAAGCGCACCTACCCGAAGCCGATCAACATCAGCTCGCAGGTCCTGCTCGACCGCGAGCGCTGCGTGCTGTGCGCGCGGTGCACCCGCTTCTCCGACCAGGTCGCCGGCGACCCGTTCATCGCGCTGGTCGAGCGCGGCGCGCTCCAGCAGATCGGCATCTACGAGGACCAGCCGTTCGAGTCGTACTTCTCCGGCAACACGGTGCAGATCTGCCCGGTGGGCGCCCTGACCGGCGCGGCATACCGCTTCCGCTCGCGCCCGTTCGACCTCGTGTCGACGCCGTCGGTCTGCGAGCACTGCGCCTCCGGCTGCGCGATCCGGACCGACCACCGCCGCGGTGTCGTGCTGCGCCGGATGGCGCTGGACGACGCGGCGGTCAACGAGGAGTGGAACTGCGACAAGGGCCGCTGGGCGTTCACCTACGCCACGCTGCCGGACCGCATCGAGTTCCCCATGGTCCGCGGTGAGGACGGCGAGCTGCGCGTCGTCGGCTGGCCCGAGGCGCTCGCGGCCGCGGCTGCCGGCCTGGCCCGCTCCAAGGCCGCCGGCGTGCTCGTCGGCGGTCGCGTGTCGGCCGAGGACGCTTACGCGTACGGCAAGTTCGCCCGCGTCGTGCTCGGCACCAACGACATCGACTTCCGCGCCCGTCCGCACTCGGCCGAGGAGGTCGCGTTCCTGTCCGAGCACGTCGTGGCCACCGGTCCCGAGGGCGGCGCGGTCACCTACGCCGACCTCGAGAAGGCGCCTGCGGTGCTGCTGGTCGGCTTCGAGCCCGAGGACGAGAGCCCGATCGTCTTCCTGCGCCTGCGCAAGGCGTTCCGCAAGCACAAGACCGCGGTGTATGCCGTGTCCTCCCACCCGACGCGCGGCCTGACCAAGATGGGTGGCACGTTGGTGCCGGCCGTCCCCGGCCAGGAGGCGTCGGTCCTTCGTGACCTGGGATCGAGCCCGGCGGGCGCGAAGGCCAAGGACGCTCTCGTCGCTGGAGCCGTGATCCTCGTGGGCGAGCGGCTCGCAACATCGGTGGGCGCGCTCCGCGCCGCCGCCGACCTCGCCGCCGCGACCGGCGCGCGCCTGGCCTGGGTACCGCGTCGGGCCGGCGAGCGTGGCGCGCTCGAGGCGGGAGCACTCGGTGCCCTCCTGCCAGGCGGGCGCCCGGCCGGTGACGCGACGGCTCGTGCCGAGGTCGCCGCGGTCTGGGAGGTCGACCGACTTCCCGACGCGACCCCTCGCGACACTGCCGGGATCCTCGCCGGGGCCGCGGCCGGCGACCTCGACGCCCTCGTGGTCGGTGGCGTCGACCCCGCCGACCTCGGTGACCCGCACGTCGGCGACGCCCTCGCGCGTGCTTTCGTCGTCTCGCTCGAGCTGCGCGAGTCGGCCGTCACCGCGGTCGCCGACGTCGTCCTGCCGGTTGCACCGCAGGCCGAGAAGTCGGGCTCGTACGTCAACTGGGAGGGCCGCGCCCGTCCGTTCGAGGAGGCGCTGGCGAGCAACGCCGTCAGCGACCACCGGGCGCTGGACATGATCGCCAGCGAGATGGGCCACTTCCTCGAGACGCGCACCCAGCGTGAGATCCACGACCAGTTCGAGGCGCTCGGCCCGTGGGGCGGCGCGCGTGCCACCTGGGCTCCGGCCGGGCAGCACGGCGCCGGGACGCCAGCAGGCTGGGGCGACTTCGCGCTCTCGACGTGGGCCACACTGCTCGACGCCGGCCGGATGCAGGACGGCGAGCCGTTCCTCGCCGGCACCGCCCCGAGGTCGGTCGCCCGCCTGTCCGAGGGCTCGGCCGGCCGCCTCGGCGTCGCCGACGGCGACCCCGTCACGGTGACCGGACCGACGGGCAGCGTCACGCTGCCGGCGCTGGTGACCGAGGGCATGGTCGACGGCGTCGTCTGGCTCCCGACCAACTCGAAGGACTGTTCCGTGCGCACGGGCCTGGGCACCGATGCCGGTGGCTACGTCGCCGTCGCGAAGGGTGGTGCCGCATGAGCCTCGGGCTGACGGCATACGGGATGGCTGCGGCGGTCCCGATGAACGAGAACCCCGCGGTCGACTTCAGCGACACGCCCTGGTGGGTGGCCCTGATCAAGGCCGTCGCCATCTTCGTCTACCTGCTCCTGTCGACCCTGCTCGTGATCTGGTTCGAGCGTCGCGTCATCGGCCGGATGCAGCAGCGTCCCGGCCCCAACCGCAACGGCCCGTTCGGTCTGCTCCAGACCCTGGCCGACGGCATGAAGTCGATGCTCAAGGAGGACATCACCCCGGCGAACGCCGAGAAGGTGATCTACACGCTCGCCCCGCTCATCGCGGCCACCATGGCGTTCGTCTCCTTCGCGATCATCCCGGTCGGCGGCATGGTCTGGATGTTCGGCCACCACACGCCGCTGCAGGTCACCGACGTGCCCGTCGCCGTGCTGCTCGTGCTCGCCGTCGCGTCCGTCGGCGTCTACGGCATCATCCTGGCCGGGTGGAGCTCGGGCTCGACCTACCCGCTGCTCGGTGGTCTTCGCTCGACCGCCCAGGTCATCTCCTACGAGATCGCCATGGGACTGTCGCTCGTCGCGATCTTCCTCTACAGCGGCTCGATGTCGACCTCGCAGATCGTCGCGGCCCAGAGCTCGCTCTGGTACATCCTGCCGGCGTTCTTCAGCTTCGCCGTCTACCTCATCACCATGGTCGGCGAGACCAACCGTCTGCCTTTCGACCTCGCCGAGGGCGAGGGCGAGCTGACCGGTGGCTTCCACACCGAGTACTCCTCGATGCGGTTCGCGATGTTCTTCCTCGGCGAGTACGTCAACATGTTCACCGTCTCCGCGCTCGCCACCACCCTGTTCCTCGGTGGCTGGCAGGCCCCGCCGTTCATCGCCGCGATCAACGACGGCATGTTCAACCAGGGCTGGTGGGGCATCCTCTGGTTCACCATCAAGCTCTGGATGTTCATGTTCGTGTTCGTCTGGCTGCGCGGCTCGCTGCCCCGCGTCCGGTACGACCAGTTCATGCGGTTCGGCTGGAAGTTCCTCATCCCGATCACGCTCGCGTGGGTCGTGGCGGTCGCGTTCATCCGCGGCGCCCAGCTGAACTTCCTCGGCAGCGGCAAGCTGACCATCGCGGGTCGCGAGCTGTCGGTCGCGACGGTGGTCATCGTCAGCGTCGTCGCCGTCGTGGCGCTCGCTGCGGCCTGGGTCTGGGACGACCGCCGGGCCGCTCGCGCCGAGGCGGAGGAGGAGCTGCCGCCCGAGGAGATCGACCCGTTCGAAGGCGGCTACCCGGTGCCGCCGCTGCCCGGCCAGCGACTCGTCGAGCCCAACGCGCGCCTCGGCGCCGAACCGGTGCTGTCCACGGCGAGCGCGGTCTCGGGCCCGTCCAGCACGTCCGTCAAGGAGGAGACCCATGGCTGACGACAACGTCGGCAAGGACCTCACGCGCAACGCCTCCGGCGAGGTCGGCGCGCCGCGCGAGCAGCGCGGCCAGTCCGGCGCCAAGGACCGCGAGAAGGGCTTCCTCGGTGAGCTCTTCGCCCCCGTCGCCGGCTTCGGGGTGTCGTTCTCGACGATGTTCCGCAAGGTCGCGACCGAGGAGTACCCCGAGAAGCCCCGCCCCACCGCGCCCCGCTTCCACGGCCGGCACCAGCTCAACCGTCACCCCGACGGCCTCGAGAAGTGCGTCGGCTGCGAGCTGTGCGCCTGGGCCTGCCCGGCCGACGCGATCCTCGTCGAGGGTGCCGACAACGACGACACCCCAGGCGGCTCCGGACGCTTCAGCCCCGGTGAGCGCTACGGCCGCGTCTACCAGATCAACTACCTGCGCTGCATCTTCTGCGGCCTGTGCATCGAGGCCTGTCCCACCCGGGCGCTGACGATGACCAACTTCTACGAGCTCGCCGACAACGACCGCGGCAAGCTGATCTTCACCAAGGAGCAGCTGCTCGCCCCGTTGCAGGGCGGGATGCTCCCGCCGCCGTTCCCGATGGCCGACGGCATGGAGGAGCGCGACTACTACCTCGGCAAGGTCACCGGCGCCTCGGACGCCCAGCGCGCCTACGTCGACGAGCGCTCCGCCGACGACGAGGACGACGACCTCGACGCGGCGGCATCCGACCGGCCGGGCAACGCCGGCGCCGCCGGCCCGGGCGACCACGACCTCGTGCATGCGACCAACCCGACCGCGGCCGCGACCAGGGAAGGAGCCAACCCATGACCTCCGTCGCCGAAGCCGTCGGCTTCTGGGTGCTCGGGCCGATCGCGGTCATCGCGGCGCTCGGGCTGCTGTTCGCCCGCAAGGCCGTGCACGCCGCGCTCGGGATGGCGCTCGTCATGTGCATCCTCGGCGTCTTCTACATCATGCAGAAGGCGGACTTCCTCGGCATCGTCCAGGTGTTCGTCTACACCGGCGCCGTGATGATGCTGTTCCTCTTCGTCCTCATGCTCATCGGTGTCGACTCCTCCGACTCGATCATCGAGACCATCACCGGTCAGCGCTGGGCCTCCTTCCTGCTCGCTCTCGGCCTCGCGGGCGTGCTCTTCTTCACGCTCGGCTCGGTCGAGTTCAGCGAGGAGACGGTCCAGACCGGCATGAACAAGGTCATCGCGACCAACGCCGACCCGGGCAACATCACGAGCATCGCCGAGCTGATCTTCGGCCAGTACGTCTGGATCTTCGAGGTCACCTCCGCGCTGCTGATCACCGCGGCGCTCGGCGCGATGGTGCTCGCTCACCGGGAGCGCCTCACCGCGAAGCTCACGCAGGCCGAGTGGGCCGCCAAGCGTGTGCGCGACAACGAGAACGTCGCCGGTCTGCCCGCCCCCGGCGTGTACGCCCGGCACAACGCCGTCGACACCCCCGCCCTGCTGCCCGACGGCACCCCGAGCGACCTGTCCGTGTCGCGTGTCCTCGTCGCCCGGGACCAGGTGGCCACGGCGGACGGCTTCAAGGACGTCGAGCGACACATGGAGCGCGAGATCGAGGAGGGAGGAGCCAAGTGAGCCCGATCAACTACATCTACCTGTCGGTGATCCTGTTCACGATCGGCACCGCCACGGTGCTGACCCGCCGCAACGCGATCATCGTGTTCATGGGTGTCGAGCTCATGCTCAACGCGACGAACCTCGCACTCGTGACCTTCTCCCGCGTGCACGGCGCGCTCGACGGACAGGTCATGGCCCTGTTCGTCATGGTCGTCGCGGCGGCGGAGGTCGTCGTCGGGCTCGCCATCATCATGGCGATCTTCCGTGCCCGCCGGTCGGCCTCGGTCGACGACGCCAACCTGCTGAAGCTGTAAGGAGCGCCGGCCACCCATGGGAACTCTCGTCACTTCCGTCGCGAGCTCGGCAAGCACGTATGCCGCCGGGCTCGCCACGCACGAAGGTGAGGCACACGCCGCGACCGGCGTGACGGCATACGCCTGGCTGCTCATCGTGCTGCCGGCGTTCGGAGCCGCGCTCCTGCTGTTCGGCGGACGCCGCACCGACAAGTTCGGCCCGCGCCTGGCCGTCATGCTGTCGTGGGCCGCGTTCGTCGTCGGCTTCGTCATGTTCATCCAGATGCTGGGGCTGGGCGCCGAGGACCGCGCGCAGGAGGTGAACCTCTACGACTGGGTGACCGCCGGCTCGTTCCACGTCAGCGCCGGGCTGCTCGTCGACCAGCTGTCGATGGCGTTCGTGCTGCTCATCACCTTCGTCGGGTCGCTGATCCACTCGTACTCCCTCGGGTACATGGAGCACGACCCCGACAAGCGGCGTTTCTTCGCCTACCTCAACCTCTTCGTCGCGTCGATGCTGCTGCTCGTCCTCGCGAACTCCTACCTGCTGCTCTACGTCGGCTGGGAGGGCGTCGGTCTCGCGTCCTACCTGCTCATCGGGTTCTGGAACTACAACCCGGCCTACGCGACGGCCGCCAACAAGGCGTTCGTGGTCAACCGGGTCGGTGACTTCGGCCTGTCCGTCGCGATCATGGTCATGTTCTTCCACTTCGGTGCGGTCGACTTCACGACGGTCCTCGGCGCCTCCGGGAGCCAGGCCAACCAGGGCTTCATGACGGCGATCGGCCTGCTCCTGCTGCTCGGCGCCTGCGGCAAGTCGGCCCAGTTCCCGCTGCAGAGCTGGCTCGGCGACGCCATGGCCGGCCCGACACCCGTGTCGGCGCTGATCCACGCCGCGACCATGGTCACGGCAGGTGTCTACCTCGTCGTGCGCTCGGCGCCGATCTTCGAGGCTGCGCCCAACGCCCAGCTCGCCGTCGCCTTCGTCGGCGCGATCACGCTGCTCTTCGGGGCGATCGTCGGCTGTGCGAAGGACGACATCAAGAAGGCGCTCGCGGCCTCGACGATGAGCCAGATCGGCTACATGATGCTCGCCGCGGGCCTTGGCCCGGTCGGGTACGCCTTCGCGATCTTCCAGCTGCTCACGCACGGCTTCTTCAAGGCCGGCATGTTCCTCGGCGCCGGGTCGGTCATGCATGGCATGAACGACCAGGTCGACATGCGGCGCTTCGGCGCGCTCAACCTCGTCATGAAGATCACCTGGGTGACGTTCGGCCTCGGCTGGCTGGCCATCATCGGCGTGCCGCCCTTCTCCGGCTTCTGGTCCAAGGACGCGATCATCGAGTCCGCGTTCGTCGGCGAGGGCTGGCGGCCGTGGGTCTTCGGCACCATCGCGCTCGTCGGCGCGGGCATCACCGCGTTCTACATGTCGCGCCTGTTCTTCATGACCTTCCATGGCAAGAAGCGCTGGACCGACGACGTCCACCCGCACGAGTCGCCGCGGATCATGACGGTCCCGATGATCGTGCTGGCCTTCGGCTCAGCCTTCCTCGGCCTCATCCTCGGCCCGACCGGGTGGATCACGTCCTGGCTCGAGCCGGTCGTCGGCGCCGAGCCGGAAGGGGCTCACTCCGTCGTCCCGGTCCCCGTGCTGATGGTCGTGACCCTGCTCCTCGTGGCCGCCGGAGGCACGCTGGCGTGGATGCGCTACTGGCGTGACGACGTCCCGGTCACGGCCCCGGCCGGCAACCTCACGACGCGGGCGGCGCGCAAGGACCTCTACCAGGACCAGGTCAACGAGGCGCTGCTCATGCGGCCTGGCATCCACCTCACCCGCTCGCTCGTCTACGTCGACGGCAAGGGGATCGATGGTGCTGCCGGTGGCCTCGCGGCCCTGGTCGGCGGGACCAGCTCTCGCCTGCGCAAGCTGCAGAACGGCTTCGCGCGCTCCTATGCCCTGACGATGCTCGCGGGCGTCGTCGCCATCCTCGGTGCTCTGTGGGTGATCTCCTGATGACGACCATGTCCAGTGTCCCGTGGCTGACGATCCTGCTGCTGGTCCCCTTCGTCGGCGCGCTCGTCGTCGCCTTCGTGCCGGGCAGTGCGGAGACGGCCAAGCGCATCGCGCTCGGCACGTCGATCGTCACCCTCGTGCTGGGGATCGCCGCGGCCACCCAGTTCGACCGCACCAGCTCGGCGCAGTTCCAGCTGGGCGAGCAGCGCTCGTGGATCCCGCAGTTCGGGGTCAGCTACGCGCTCGGCGTCGACGGCATCGCGCTCGTGCTCATCCTCATGGCGCTCGTCCTGACGCCCGTCTGCCTGCTCGCCGCGTGGCACGACGTGCCGGAGGAGGCCGGGCCCGGTGGCGCCCGCAAGGCCAAGACCTACTTCGCCCTGCTGCTCGTCCTCGAGACGTTCATGGTGGGTGTCTTCGCCGCGACCGACGTGTTCCTGTTCTACGTCTTCTTCGAGGCCATGCTCATCCCGGTCTACTTCCTCATCGGCCGCTTCGGCGGGCCGCGCAGGCAGTACGCCGCGATGAAGTTCCTGCTGTTCTCGCTCGCAGGCGGGCTGATCATGCTCGTCGCGGTCATCGGGCTCTACTTCCAGGGCCCGGGCGGCGACAACGGCTTCCTCATCTCGCAGCTGACCGGCCTGAGCATCGACCCCACCGTCGAGCGGCTGCTCTTCGTCGGGTTCTTCTTCGCCTTCGCGGTCAAGGCGCCGATGGTGCCGGTGCACACCTGGCTGCCTGACGCGGCGACCGAGGCGACGCCCGCCACGGCGACGCTGCTCGTCGGCGTGCTCGACAAGATCGGCACCTTCGGGATGATCCGGTTCTGCCTGCAGCTCTTCCCGGACGCGAGCCGGTGGGCGACCCCGACCGTGGTCGTCCTCGCGGTGATCTCGGTGATCTACGGCGCGCTGCTCGCGATCGGGCAGACCGACATGATGCGCCTGGTGTCGTACACCTCGGTCAGCCACTTCGGCTTCATCGTGCTCGGGATCTTCGCGTTCACCAACGTCGGCAACTCCGGCTCGACGCTCTACATGGTCAACCACGGCTTCTCGACAGCGGCACTGTTCCTCTTCGCCGCGATGCTCGTGCGCCGGCGTGGCAGCAAACGAATACCCGACTTCGGGGGATGGCAGCGGGTCACCCCGGGCCTGGCCGGGATCTTCCTCGTGGCCGGCCTCTCGGGCCTTGGCCTGCCGGGCCTGGCGAGCTTCGTGTCGGAGTTCACCGTGCTCGTCGGCAGCTTCGGTCCTCTGCCCTGGGCCGCGGTGATCGCGACCACCGGCATCATCCTGGCCGCGCTCTACATCCTGCTCATGTACAAGAACGTCATGACGGGGCCGAAGCCCGAGGGCATCGTCGGAGAGCGGGAGTATGCCGGCCTCGACGAAGGCGGTCGCCGTGGCCTTCGCCTCGTCCGTGACCTGACGAGCCGCGAGAAGATCGTCGCCGCACCGTTGCTCGCGGCGTTCCTCGTGCTCGGGTTCTACCCGAACCTCGCGCTGAACGTCATCAACCCCGCCGTCGACAAGACCCTGTCGTACGTCAAGCAGGCCAACCCGGACCTCAACACGACCGGCACTGTGGCCGAAGGGAGCCAGAAGTGACCGCCGCCGCGCCCATGGTGCTGCCCGCCGCCTTCGAGCCTGCAGAGATCGACTACGTCGCGATCGCGCCGCTGCTCATCGTGTTCGGGGCGGCCCTGGTCGGTGTCATCGTCGAGGCGTTCGTCGCCCGCGAGAGCCGCCACCGCATCCAGGTCGTCATCGCCGTGGTCGGTCTGCTCGCCGCCGCGGTCGCGATCGTGCCTGCCGCGTCGCACCAGGGGCTGACGATGGGCGTCCGCGACGCCGCCAGCGGCCACCAGCTGTTCGCCCTCGCGATCGACGGCCCGGCGCTGTTCATGCAGGGCGCGATCGTCCTCATGGGCATCCTCGGCGTGCTGACGATGTCCGAGCGCCTCGGCGGCATCGGTGCCGACGCGTTCACTCCCAGCGGCGCGTCGACCCCCGGCTCGCCCTACGAGACGGCCGCGACCCGGGCCGGGGCGCTGACCTCCGAGGTCTTCCCGCTGGCCCTCTTCGCGATCTTCGGGATGATGCTCTTCCCGACGACGAACGACCTCATCGGCATGTTCGTCGCGCTCGAGGTGCTCTCGCTGCCGCTCTACATCCTCACGGGCCTGGCCCGACGTCGCCGCCTGCTGTCGCAGGAGGCCTCGCTGAAGTACTTCCTGCTCGGAGCCTTCAGCTCGGCGTTCTTCCTGTTCGGCACGGCACTGCTCTACGGGTATGCCGGGTCGGTCTACTTCAGCGACCTCAGCACCGCCGTGGCCACGGGCCCGATCGCGATGAACGGCCTTCTGCTGCCAGGCGCGTTCCTCGTCTTCGTGGGCCTGCTCTTCAAGGTCGGTGCGGTGCCGTTCCACGCGTGGACGCCCGATGTCTACCAGGGCGCCCCGACGACCGTGACCGGCTTCATGGCCGCCTGCACCAAGGCCGCGGCGTTCGGCGCGATCCTGCGCCTTGCCTACGTCGGCCTCGACACCGCGCGCTGGGAGTGGAGCAACGCCCTGGTGATCGTCGCGCTCCTGACGATGGTCATCGGGTCGGTGCTCTCGGTGACCCAGACCGACATGAAGCGCCTCCTCGCGTACTCCTCGATCGCCCACGCCGGGTTCATCCTCGTCGGCGTCCTCGCCTTCGACTCGACGGCCGTCAGCGCGGTGCTGTTCTACCTCGTGGCCTACGGCTTCGCGACGATCGCGGCCTTCGCGATCGTGTCGCTCGTGCGGCAGAACGGCGCCGAGGCGACGCACCTGTCGCAGTGGGCGGGGCTGGGCCGCCGCTACCCGGTGGTCGGTGCAGCGTTCGCGTTCCTCATGCTCGCCTTCGCCGGCATCCCGCTGACGTCGGGGTTCGTCTCGAAGTTCGCGGTCTTCTCGGCGGCGGTCGACAGTGGTGCCACGGGCACGGTGCTCGCGGTCGTCGGTGTGCTGTGCAGCGCGATCACGGTCTTCGTCTACGCGCGGGTCATCGTGCTGATGTTCTTCAGCGAGGCACCCGACGACACGGTCGAGGTGGTCACGCCGTCGGTGACGACGACCTTCTCGATCGCCATCGGGACGCTCGTGACCCTCGTGCTCGGTATCCTGCCCGCCTCGCTGCTCGACCTGGCCGACCGCGCCTCGCAGTTCGTCCGGTGACGCGACCGACCAACCATCGTTCAGGGGTTCGATGACCACGCACGCGACGCCACCGGTCCTCGGGGTGCCAGGAGCCACGCCGGAGCTGTCGGCGCGGCTCCAGGACGGGCTGACCCGGGTCGACGCCCTCCTGCACGAGGTCGTCGACCACGACGACCCGTTCATCGCGCGTGCCTCGGCCCACCTGATCGAGGCCGGCGGCAAGCGGTTCCGCCCGCTGCTGACGCTGCTCGCCGCCGAGCTCGGCCAGGGCATCAACGACGACGTCGTCCGGGCCGCCGCTGGCGTCGAGCTGACCCACCTGGCCTCGCTCTACCACGACGACGTCATGGACGATGCGCGGATGAGGCGCGGCGTCCAGTCGGTCAACGCGGCATACGACAACTCGACGGCGATCCTCGTCGGCGACCTCCTCTTCGGCAAAGCGTCCGAGCTGGTCGCCGCGCTCGGTGCGGAGGCCGTGCTCATCCAGGCGCAGACGTTCGTGCGGCTCTGTGCCGGCCAGATCCGCGACGACCGGCCACGCCCGGACGGTGTCGACCCGGTGGACTACTACCTCGGTGTGCTCGCGGACAAGACGGGCGTGCTCATCGCGACGGCCGGGCGCTACGGCGCGATGTTCAGCGGGGGCACCCCGGAGACCGTCGAGATCATGCGTGAGTACGGCGAGAAGGTCGGCATCGCCTTCCAGCTGGCCGACGACCTCATCGACATCGCGTCCGACTCCGATGACACCGGCAAGACGCCGGGCACCGACCTGCGCGAGGGCGTCGACACGCTCGCGGTCCTGCGCGCCAAGGCCTCGGTCGACCCCGCCGACGCCAGGCTCCTGGAACTGCTGTCGTCAGACCTCTCCGAGGACGAGGACGGTGTCGCCGAGGCGCTCGCGCTGCTGCGGGTCCATCCGGCACTGGAACAGGCCCGCGAGGAGACGCATGCCGTGGCGCACGACGCCCAGGCCCTGCTCGACCCGCTGCCGGCCAGTGACGCGAAGACAGCCCTGCAGGCGTTGGCGCTGTCGGTCGTCGAGCGTGTCGGCTGACGTCCGTCCCGCCGGCCGGGCCGTCCAGCCGGCCGGGCCGTCCGTCCAGCCGGCCGGGCCGTCCGGGCCCGTCTGGTCGAGTGAGCCCCCAGTCACACCAGTCACAGGTGCAGGGATCCCCCATGATGGCGATGGTGACGGTCGGTAAGGTGCGGGGATGAGTGCCAGCCCCTCCGCACCCGTCGCGGCGCGCCTGTCCGCGGCAACCGCCGGTATGCCGGCCCCACTGGCCGTCGTCGATCTCGACGCCTTCGACCGCAACGCCGCCCGGCTCGTGTCCCGCGCTCACGGGATGCCGATCCGGATCGCCACCAAGTCACTGCGCAGCCGCCCGCTCATCCAGCGCGCCCTCGCGGTCGACGGGTTCCAGGGCCTGATGTGCTACAACGTCCGCGAGGCGGTGTGGTGGGCCGAGTCCGGGACGCGCGACATCTTCGTTGCCTACCCGTCGGTGGACGTGCCCGCCCTCACCCAGCTCGCGTCCGATCCCGCACTCACCGCCGCGGTCGCGGTCATGATCGACAGCGTCGAGCACGTCGACTTCATCGCACGCGAGGTGGCCGGGCACGAGGGACTTCGGGTCGCCGTCGACATCGATGCGTCCCTGCGTGTCGGCCCGGCGCACGTCGGCGTGCGCCGCTCGCCGCTGCGCACGCCGGCCGACGTCGAGACGGTCATCCGGCGCGCCCACGAGCGCGGCCTTGTCGTCGCCGGGCTGATGTTCTACGACGCGCAGATCGCGGGACTGCCCGACTCGTCCATCGCGGTGCGTCGCATGAAGAGCTTCTCCGACAAGGAGCTTCGTCGCCGACGCGCCGAGATCGTCTCTGCCGCAAAGGCGCTCACAGACCTCGACTTCGTCAACGGAGGCGGGACCGGCAGCCTGCACGTCACCGGCCTCGACCCGTCGCTGACGGAGCTCGCGGCCGGGTCGGGCCTCTACGCCCCGACGCTCTTCGACGGGTACGACCGGCTCGACGTCCAGCCTGCGGCGTTCTTCGCATCCCCGGTGGTGCGGCGGCCGGCGGACGGTTACGTCACGGCATACGGCGGTGGGTACATCGCGTCGGGACCGCCGGGCTGGTCTCGAGTGCCGAGCCCGGTCGCCGAGCAGGGGCTCGAGCTGGTCCGTACCGAAGGCACGGGCGAGGTGCAGACGCCGCTCAAGGGCTCGGCAGCGGACCACCTCGGGCTGGGCGACCGGATCTGGTTCCGGCACGCCAAGGCGGGGGAGCTGGCAGAGCGCTTCATGGAGTTCGTCCTGGTCGGCGGCGAAGGGGGCGACAAGGTCGTCGGGAAGGCCGCGACCTACCGTGGGGAAGGGCAGTGCTTTGGCTGACATCGCGAACACCAGCGCGGGCGCGGTCGTGCGCAGCGTCGACTGGTCCAACTGGGCCGGCACGGAGACATCGAAGCTGGCCCGCGTAGCCACGCCGCGCGACGAGTCGGAGGTCGGCGAGGAGCTCCGCAAGGCTGCTGCGCGAGGCTTGCGGGTCAAGGCGATCGGCGCCGGTCACTCGTTCACCGGCGTGGCCGTCACGGACGGCGTGCAGCTGCGTCTCGGTGCCCTCTCGGGCGTGACGTCGATCGACTCGACCCGCGGTGAGGCCACCGTTCGTGCGGGCACACCACTGCACGTCCTCAACGAGGAGCTCGCGAGCTTCGGGTTCGCCCTGCCCAACCTCGGCGACATCGACCGGCAGAGCATTGCGGGAGCGACCGGCACCGGCACCCACGGCACCGGCCTGCGCCTCACCGGGCTCTCCGCGGGCATTCGCGCCGTGCGTCTCGTCCTCGCTGACGGATCGGTGGTCGAGTGCTCGCCGACCCAGGACCCGCAGCTCTTCCAGGCCGCCCGCCTCGGGCTCGGCGCGCTCGGGATCGTCACCGAGATCACCCTCGGCGTCGTCCCGGCCTTCCTGCTCCACGCTGCCGAGAAGCCCGAGGCGCTGGCGGACGTGCTCGCGAACCTCGACGACGAGGTCGAGCACAACGACCACTTCGAGTTCTACTGGTACCCCCACACCGAGCGGGCGCTGACCAAGCGCAACAACCGCGTCCCCGTGGGCACTCCGAAGAACCCGCTCGCGTCGTGGCGCTCCTACGTCGACGACGAGCTCCTGAGCAACAAGGCGTACGAGGTGCTCAACCGCGTGTCGACGCGGGTGCCGAGGACGACCAGGCCGATCGCTGCCGTCGCTGCTCGAGCGCTCACGGCGCGCGAGTACACCGACGCCTCGCACAAGGTGTTCATCACGAACCGCGACGTCCGCTTCATGGAGTCCGAATGGGCGGTGCCGCGCCACGCGCTCGCCGACGTGCTCCTCGAGCTGAAGAGGTGGGTCGACACCCACGACGAGCGCATCTCGTTCCCGGTGGAGTGCCGCGTCGCCGCGCCCGACGACGTCTGGCTGTCCACGGCATACGACCGTGAGAGTGCCTACATCGCGATCCACCGCTACCACCGGCAGGCCAAGGGCGGGTACTTCGACGCGTTCCAGGCCATCGCCACCGCGCACGAGGGCCGACCGCACTGGGGCAAGATGCACACGCTGGGCGCCGACTACTTCCGTGCGGCGTACCCGCGGTTCGCCGACTTCGTCGCGGTGCGCGATCGGGTCGACCCCGAGCGGCGTTTCGGTAACCCGTACCTCGAGCGAGTGCTCGGCAGCTGACCGGAGCCGGTAGGCCGGGCAGCGTCAGCGGGCGGCGCGCTGGCGCTCCCACGCGAGGCGCAGGGCTGCGCGGATCGCGTCGGCGTCGCCGGCCAGGTCCGCCTGGACCTTGAGGTGCGCCTCCCAGCGAGGCGGGACGCCGAACGTCCCCGGGTGGGCCTCCACCAGGCGCTCACGGTCCTCGCCGCCGACGCGGACCAGCAGGGTGCCGGGCGAGTCCTCGCGGGCGACGAGAAGGCCGCCGACGTACCACGCAGTGCGCCCGTCGACGTTCCGTCGGCGGCAGCCCTCGAGCGCCCCGAGCAATGCGTCCACCTCCTCGAGCGTCATCGCCCGAGCGTAGACCCGCGCGTGGGTTCACCCCTGATCCAATGCCCACTCGACCGCACCACCCGCGAGTCGAGTGGGCACTCAGATATTGCGAGTGGACCGGCCTACTTGCGGCCATCACATTCCGGTGTGCGTCATTTTGAGCAAAGAAGGCAATCTCGACGCAAACACGTCTGAGTCGCTCGCCGAGTTGGACGCTTCTGGCTAGCATCCTCGCATCAGCTCAGCGAAACCTAGGAGGATGCTCATGGATTCTGTTCGCCGACGACTCGTCCGGACCCTTGCGACTGCGACGCTCATGGTTTCGGCGCCTGCGGCCGCATTCGCGGTCAGCGTCAGCTCAGGTGACGGCTCGGGCACGCAGTACCGACAGATCTCCTACAACAATGGCGCGTATGTGAGCGGTTTCCTGAAATCGGCGGCGAGCGGCCGCGCTGTCTATTACTCCGGGAAGGTGGTTTGGTACAACTGGTTCTGCTCCAACACGACGGTGGGCCGCTACACGTCAAACACGACGAGCACGACCTCGGTGGTGAAGGCCGGGTACATCACCGCGACTCCGAGCCCTGGCTGCTCGTCGATCAAGGTCCAGTCCCGCGTTTGCCGTGACGTCCAACTGTTGCCGGACGCCTGTGGCGCGTGGTCGCCGGAGTACTGAGAGGGTGTTGGACAACCGTGGTGAGCTGGACGTAGTTGGCCTGTCGGGGCGGCGTGACGGCACCCTCGTGATCTCGGACATCAGTTTCTCGCTCGACCGCGGAGTGACGGTGCTCCTCGGTCGGAACGGTGCCGGCAAGACCTCACTGATTCGTTTGGTCTGCGCCGTCGACCGGCCGGCCGTCGGGCGGATAGATCGTCTCGGCCGAGATATCTGGGTGGATCGGGCATCCTTGCGCGGCCACCTGGGCGCTCTAGGGTGGTTGCCCCAGCATCCTGGAGCCCATCCTGGAATGGTCGTGCGGGCGTTCCTCGAGTACGCGGCGTGGCTGCAACGGATCCCACGAGCGGGCCGGGATGCCGAAGTCCAGCGGGTTGCCGCGACTGCGAACTGTGCCGGTCTGCTTGGCAGACGGATTGGGCGCCTGTCGGGAGGCGAGCGACAACGCGTGATGTTGGCGGGTGCGCTGGTGGGGGAGCCATCGTTGATCGTGCTCGACGAGCCGACCGCCGGGCTTGACCCAGCCCAGCGTGAGGACTTCCTTTCCGTCGTCGACTCGTTGCGTGACCAGGCGATCCTGCTCGCCACGCACATCATCGACGAGGCCGTCTCGGTCGCAGACCAGGTGCTGGTCCTGGATCGTGGTGAGCTCTCCCACGTCATGCATGCGACAGACATCGCCTCGCTGGGCGACGATCTGGGCGATGAGCTGAAGCGCCTCGTCGTGGCCACGGGTGTGCGCCAGTGACGCGCGACGAAGCTGGCCGTGGTCCCCTATACCTTGCCGCGCCGAAGGCCACCATGGCCGCCTGTGCGGTCGCCACGCTGGTCATGATGACGGCCCCAGTCGCGAGCCGCCCTGAGCGCTGGCTTGGCTCCTTCAACGACACCATGTCTGCCTTCGCGCTCAGCTCGGTGCTGGCGACCGTCGCCATCGCGTCGGTCGGAGCCTGGCTCGGCGGGCAGCAGCGCCGGTGGGGAGTCGACGAGTGGGCCCACGTTTCGGGCCGATCGGCAGCCCAGCTTCATGCCAGCTCGTTGCGGGCCACCCTCCTCAGCTCGATCGGGTGCTACCTCCTTGTCCTTTCGTCGATGACCGCAGTGACCCTGTGGCGCGGCGGGGCTCCGGGTCCGGAGGACCGGCACTTGCTCCTGGTGCCCGTTACGATCCTGGCAAGCGGCATCGCACACGCCGCAATGGGCGTACTGCTGGGTCGAATGTTGCCCAGGTACGTGGCCTTGCCAGTGGCCGCAGCAACACCGTATGCCGCTTACTTCGTAGCGGCCTACTACGAAGGCACTCCTGGGCTGCACCTCCTTACCGCTGGCGAGACACGAACATGGACCTACGTGATGCCGAACGTTGCGACAGTTGTCATCGAGGCGGCGTTCTGGGCGGGCGTCGCGTTGATGGTCGTGTTGGCGTGCGTGGGTCGTTGGACCTGGAGCAAGCGTTGTGGCCTAGTCGTCAGCGCGATCCTCGCCATCGGCATCCTCGCTGGTGAGACCTACGTCGACGTGCCCGAAGCGGGCAGCCCGGTCTGCCGGTCGGGAGAGATCACGGTCTGCACGGACCAGGCCCACAAGTCAGTCCTTCCGTCATATGTGGAGCAGGTCAGGGGCGCGGCGTCAGCCCTTCCGGTGACCTTGCGGCCTCGGCGTGTCGTCTCGGACGACAGTCTTCGGGTCAGCGGATCGGACCTCGTTGCTCCACCAATCCGGGGTGACATCACCCCAGCCCTGGTGATCGACCAAGACACATTCCGAGTCAGCTTCGGGGACGAGGTCCTTGGACGGTGCCTGTACCACGGCGCAGACACCTCAAGCCGGGCGCAGGACGTGACGTCCTTTCTGCTGATCTGGTGGCGTCTGCGCGCCGGCGCGGACCCAGGCGTCCCGGCATATCCCGGTGCTCCCAGCTACGGACCGGGCGGCGTGCCCGATTCCATGCGAGGCAAGGCCGAGTCATTCGCGAGGCTCACGCCGAGTGCCCAGGAAACCTGGCTGGCGAAGAATGCGTCCGACATTCGCGCCTGCAACCTGAAGGGTGTCGACCTGCCGTGATGGCAATGCTGAGAGGGCCAGTTGGCCTCCTGGCCGTACCGCACCAGCTGACGATGGCCCGATTCGCCTACCTCGCCGTGGCATGGGCCGCCGTTCCCGTGCTGTCGAGGGTGTCCCTGTTCGAGATCGACCCGAGCTCCTCGGACTACATCCGGCCACTTGAGCAGCTGGGTGCGTTGGCGCTGTGCCTTCCCGTCGCCGTCTGCAGCATCGTGCTGTCGGACGCCAGCGCCTGGGCCCTGCACGCAAGTCGTCGTCGGCCGCCGTGGCTGCGTTCGTCGTGGCTGCTGTTTGTTACCGCCAGCAGCGCCATGTTCGGAGTCTTGCCTGTGTTGCTTCTTCCGTCAGGGGTGCCGGCCGCGCACGTGTGGTGGCTCTGGCTCCTGCTGCATTCAGTAGGGGCCCTGAGCGTCGTGATGTTCGACGAGAGCGTGTGCGGGCTTGTTGCGATGGCCGTTGTCGTCCTCGCAACACTGCCTGGAGTCATCCCCTTTACCTACAACGTGGTCTACAACCCCGAGGCCGAAGGGATTCTCCGGGCTGTGACCGTCGCCGCCGCGCTGGCGGCCGCACTCAGCTATGCGAAGCTCGGCGACGCCACGGGCCGGCGCGAGCACCCGATCGCGACGTGATGCCACCGTGAAGCAGGCGTATCAAAGTGACCACTCGACCACATCAGCTGGCCGTCACTATTGGACTGCTCTATCCCATCCAAGGCGAGCTGGACCTCGGAGGCCACCATGAGCCCTTTGATCGAGACGCCGGTCCAGCCAACCCCGGCGAGCCTGATCCGGAGACGGGCAAGGTGTTCATCATCCCCTTCCAGGTCGATGACTGTTGGGATGCCACATGGATCGACGAGGCCGGTTTCTACCTCAGTGTCAAGGGCACGCTCGACGAGGTCACGGAGTGGGCGCTGGCCAGGCCCGCTGCGGAACGTTACCTGACCGACGGCGAGGATGAGTTCCGCCTTCACCCGGACGGGAGCATGACGAGGATTACCTGACGGGGCGGGTTGTCGGTGGGGGTACGTAGGTTGGAGTGACCGACTTCGAGGAGAGGCACGATGACTGAGCCACGCACCTACCCGCACGGCGTGACGTCCTGGGTGGACACCGAGCAGCCCGACGTCGAAGCCGCACGGCAGTTCTACGAGGCCGTCTTCGGCTGGACGTTCACCGAGGCCAGCCCGCCCGAGGCCCCCCTCCGCTATCTCATCGCCCGCCTCGACGGGCAGGACGTCGGCGGGCTGGGCGGTCCACGGGACCCCGAGACCCCCTCGCCGACGGTCACCGGGTGGAACACCTACGTCGCGGTCGACGACGCCGAGGCCGCAGCCAGCGCGTTCGAGGCGGCCGGTGGCACGATCACCTCGCCTCCGACTGCCGGTGGCGAAGGTGGGGTGGCGGTCGTGGGTCGCGACCCCGGGGGACATGAGATCCGGTTGTGGCAGGCCAAGCGGCGGCTCGGCGCGCAGGTCGTCAACGCGCCGGGAGCCTGGAACTTCAGCGACCTGCACGTCGCCGACCTCGACGCCGTGCGGGCGTTCTACACCACGCTGTTCGGTTGGGAGTTCGCCGACATCGGGTTCGCCACGATGATCCGCCGGCCAGGGTACGGCGACCACCTCGCCGCGACCGTGGATCCCGGCATCCACGAGCGGCAGTCCGGTGTCGACGCGCCGCCCGGCTTCGCCGACGCGATCGGCTGGGTGGCGCCCCCGACCGATGTCGAGGAGCCGGGCTGGCACGTGACGTTCTCGGTCGCCGACCGTGACGCTGCGGCGGCCCGTGTCGCCGAGCAGGGCGGCACGGTGCTGGCCACGGACGAGAACGAGTGGACCCGCACGGCGATGGTCCGCGACCCCCAGGGCGCGGTCTTCACGGCCAGCCAGTTCATGCGCGGCTGAGCCCCGCGCTCCAGGTATGCCGCTCAGCCGTTGGGGCGCGCCATAGACAGGACGTCGAGGGCCTCGTCGAGCTGCTGCTCGGTGAGACGGCCCGCCGCCACGTGGCCCTGCTCGATGACCACCTCGCGAATCGTCTTGCGCTCCTTGACAGCCTGCTTCACCACCGCGGCGGCCGCCTCGTAGCCGATGTAACGGTTGAGCGGGGTCACGATCGACGGCGAGCCCTCGGCGAGGGCGCGGGCGTGGTCCACCTCGGCCGTGATGCCGTTGACGCAGCGGTCGGCGAGCAGCCGTGACGTCGAAGCAAGCAGGCCGACCGACTCGAGCACGTTCTTGGCGATGACGGGAAGCATGACGTTCAGCTCGAAGTTGCCGGAGGCGCCCGCCGTGGTGATCGTGACGTCGTTGCCGATGACCTGAGCGCACGCCATGAGCGTCGCCTCGGGGATGACTGGGTTCACCTTGCCCGG
Organism: Intrasporangium mesophilum; assembly: GCF_054783095.1. Lineage (NCBI taxonomy): Bacteria > Bacillati > Actinomycetota > Actinomycetes > Micrococcales > Intrasporangiaceae > Intrasporangium > Intrasporangium mesophilum. The sequence continues at coordinate 259,246 of NZ_BAAGRF010000005.1, forward strand.
CATGATGCTCGACCCCGGTTGCAGGTCGGGCAGGTGGATCTCGCCGAGGCCCGTGCGCGGCCCCGACGACATCCAGCGCAGGTCGTTGCAGATCTTCGTGAGGCTGGCCGCGACCGTCTTGAGCGCCCCCGACAGCTCGACCACGGCGTCCTGCGACGACTGCGCCTCGAAGTGGTCGGCGGCTTCACGGAACGGTATGCCGGTGACGGCCGACACTCGCGCGATGACCTTCCCGGCGAAGCCGGGCTCGGCGTTGAGGCCGGTCCCGGCGGCCGTGCCGCCGAGCGGCAGCTCAGAGGTGGCCTCCGCCGCTGACCGGACCCGGCTCGCGCCGAGCTCGACCTGACGCCGGTAGCCGCCGAACTCCTGACCCAGGGTGACCGGCACCGCGTCCATGAGGTGGGTGCGGCCGGACTTCACCACGTCGGCGAACTCGATCTCCTTGTGGCCCAAGGCCGTTGCGAGATGTTCGAGTGCCGGCACCAGCTCGGTCACAGCAGCGACGGTGGCCGCGATCCGCAGCGCGCTCGGGAAGGTGTCGTTGCTCGACTGGCCGGCATTGACGTGGTCGTTGGGGTGGATGTCAAGGTCGCTCGACAGGTGCGCGAGCCGCGCCACGACCTCGTTGACGTTCATGTTCGTCGACGTGCCCGAGCCGGTCTGGAAGACGTCGATCGGGAAGTGGTCGTCGTAGTCACCGTCGGCGACCTCGCCGGCAGCCCGGGCGATCGCCTTGGCTCGCTCGGTGTCGAGCACGCCGAGCTCGGCGTTGACGTCGGCCGCAGCCGCCTTGAGCAGGGCCAGCGCATGGACCACCCCCGGCGGCACCGGCTGCCCGCTGATCGGGAAGTTGTCCACGGCGCGCGCCGTCTGCGCACCCCACAGCGCATCGGCCGGCACCTGCACCTCACCCATCGAGTCGTGCTCTGTTCTGGTCCGGGGTTGCTCGCTCATGGGCACATCATCTCTTGCCGACCGTCCCCGGCAGGCGCACGCTGGTGGGTGCGGGCGCCGACGCAGATCTTCTATCGGACAACGTCAGGAGAGGTCATGCAACATCGCCGATTTCTCGTAGCGAGCATCGTGTCCGCTGCCACAGCTCTGCTCGGAGCCGCCGTCGCTGTAGCTGCCCCGGCAGGTGACACGCTCGTCTCGAACGGCAGTCCGCCCAGCCCGTTCTCGCAGAACAAGCAGAACGAGCCCACAGTGGCGATCGACGCGCACAACCCGAATGTGGTGGTCGCCGGCTCCAACGACGAGATCGACGAGGAGTCCTGTGCCGCAGGCGATCCCACGACCTGTCCATTCACCGACGGCATCGGCGTGTCCGGCGTGTACTTCTCGTTCGACGGTGGTGGCACCTGGACCCAGCCGACCTACCAGGGCTGGTCGGCACGTGACTGCAACGGGCCGGCAGCGTGCCAGCCCCACGTCGGACCGATCGGGACACTGCCGCACTACTTCGAGAACGGCCTCACCTCTGACGGCGACCCGGCCGTGGCCTTCGGCCCGCGGCAAGGCTCGGACGGCCGTTTCTCGTGGAACAACGGCTCGCGCCTCTACTACGCGAACCTCACGTCGGCCTTCCCCGGAGCGGCGCCGTTCAAGGGCTTCGAGGCCATCGCCGTCTCCACGGCGGACAACCTGACGGCAGCAGCCGCCAACAACGCCGGTGCCTGGACCAACCCGGTCCTCATCTCCAAGCAGTCGTCGACGACATTCTCGGACAAGGAGCAGATCTGGGCGGACAACGCCTCGAGCAGCCCGTTCTTCGGACAGGTCTACGTCTGCTGGGCTTCGTTCCGCAGCAACAGCAAGGGCCACGCGTTCCCCACGCCGCTCAACGTGTCGCGCTCGAGTGACGGAGGCCGCACCTGGACGACGAACCAGGTCGGCCCGGCGAGTGACAACGGCATCAACACCCAGCCCGACGGGTGCACGATCCGCACCGACAGCCACGGGAACACCTATGTCTTCGGCATCGGTACGCGTGGCGGCCAGAGCTTCCAGATGATGTACAAGTCGACCGACGGCGGCGCACACTTCACCGGCCCGTCGCTCATCACCCCCGTGACCTCGCCGGGCAAGTTCGACCCGGTGCTCGGCCGGCCGAACATGGACGGCATCGCCGGCGCTCGCACCGACCTCGCGTTCGCGCCGAGCGTCGACATCGCCAACGGCGCTCCCACGGGCGCTGGCGCCACGAACGAGATCTTCATGACCTGGTCAGACGGTGGTGCGGGGCTCAACAACGAGCAGCTCCTGCTCACGAGGTCGAGCAACGGCGGTGCCACCTGGGCCACGCCGACGGCGGTCCCGCTCCGCGAGGGCGACCGCCCGTTCTACGTCGCACCGGCCGTGTCGCCGAACGGCTCCGATCTCTACATCGTCGCCAACGCCTTCACGACCCCCTACCGGGACAACACATCGTCACCACGCGGGCTCGTCGGTGAGGTGCTGCACGCGGATGTCACGGCCGGCGTACCCGGCGGCTGGTCAACCCTGGTCCGTAGCAACGGAGGCGACCCGCGAGGGACCTCGCAGAACGGGTTGACGGCTGAGTTCCTCGGCGACTACGTATATGTCGCGGCAACGAACGCGGGTGCCGTGGGTGTCTGGAACGACGCGTCGAATGCGGCCGACTGCCCGGCGATCGACGCCTACCGCGCGTCGCTGTACACGTCGAGCCCGACCGGAGCGCCGAACGTGCTCGGATCGTGCCTGCCTCAGCCGCATCCCACCTTCGGCAACAGCGACATCCGTGGCGCGAAGGTGGCCGATCCGACGCCGTGACGCCAGGTCGTGTGGGCACGCTCAGACAGGACCGTTGAACGTGACAACGAGATAGGTCAGGAACATCGAGCCGACCACTCGACCGGGAGCCTCCCGGTCGAGTGGTCGGTCCTCTCCCGGTGCGGCCTCGCGTCAGACCTTGTCGCTGGTGCTCGTGCTCGCCGACTGGTCGTGATGGTGGTGGCTGGCACCCGGGCAGCCCTCGGAGCCCGCGCACGACCAGCCGGCCGGAGCGGTGGCCCTCGGCCGCGGCCGGTCGGGAGCGATCAGCTCGGCCCGCGGGTTGCGGATGAGCAGCCACGAGATGGCGCCGCCGATCACGAGCATCCCCGTGCAGATCATCATCGCCGTCCGGTATGCCGCTGAGAACGCCGGCGGGTGTGTGTAGTCCGTGCCGGCCAGCCCCACGACGGCGGGGAGCGCGGCCACGGCCAGCAGCGAGCCGGCGCGCGCGACGGCGTTGTTCACCCCACTGGCCACACCGGCATACCGGTCGGGAGCGGCGCCGAGCACGGTAGCGGTGAGCGGTGCGACGAGCAGGCAGAGCCCGAGGCCGAAGATCGTGATGCCGGGGAACACGCCGGTCCAGTAGGACGAGCCCGCCTGGACGGTCGAGAGCAGCGCGACGCCGACCGCGCACACGATGGGGCCGACCGTCATCGGGATGCGGGGCCCGATCCGAGCCCCGAGCTCGCCACCCTTGGCGGCGAGGAAGAGCATGAGGATGGTGACCGGCAGGGAAGCGATGCCCGCCTGCAGCGGCCCGTAGCCGAGGACGATCTGCAGCTGGAGAGTGAGGAAGAAGAAGACCGCGCCGAGAGCGGCATACACCAGCAGGGTCATGCCGTTCGCCGCGCTGAACTGACGCGACGTGAACAGCGACGGCGGCACCATGGGGTGCCGGCTCGAGCGCTCGACGAGCACGAAGGCCACGGCGAGCGCGACCCCGACGACAGCGACGACGACGGTCATCGCGGCGCCGAGGGCCTCGGACTGGATCAGGGCGAACGTCGTGACCCCCAGGGCGAGCGAGGCGAGCACGGCACCGATGACGTCGAAGCCCGGCGCGGCCGCCTCGTCCTTCGTCTCGGGCACGGTCGCCTGCGCGATCCACACCGCGGCGGCCCCGACGGGGACGTTGAGCAGGAACGCCCATCGCCAGCTGGCGTACTGCACGAGCCAGCCGCCGAGGAAGGGGCCGATGGCAGAGGCGACGCCGCCGAGGCCCGACCAGGCGCCGATCGCCCTGCCGCGGTCCTCTGGGCGGAAGGTCGACTGGATCATCGCGAGGCTGCCCGGCGTCAGCAGCGCCCCGCCGACCCCCTGCAGCACGCGCGCCACGATGAGCTGACCTGACGACTGGGCGAGGCCGCACGCCGCCGAGGCCACCGTGAACCAGATGACGCCGATGACGAAGATCCGGCGTCGGCCGTAGCGGTCGCCGAGCGAACCGCCCAGCAGGATGAGCGAGGCGAGGGCGAGCAGGTACCCGTTGGTGATCCACTGCAGGTCGGACATGCCGGCATGGAGGTCCTCGCCGAGGCGCACGAGGGCGACGTTGACGACGGTGCCGTCGAGCATCGCCATCCCGGAGCCGAGCACCGCGGCGGCGATCACGAACCGTCCGGTGCGGGAGCGCATGGCGATCGCGGTCACCTTCGCAGTCTGTCACGCGACCGGCCTCGGCCTCCCTCACTGGAAGGCCCGATCGCCCCGGCAGCCTCAGCGGGGGCAGTCGTCCGCGGGGACGATCCGGCGGCGGGCGGCGTGCAGGCTGAGCAGCGAGTCGACGGACAGGACGACCAGTGCCACCCAGACGATCCCGAAGCCGACCCAGCGCTGGACGGGCATGTGCTCGCCGAGGAGAAGCACGGCGCAGAGCAGCTGCAGCACGGGCGTGATGAACTGGATCAGGCCGATCGACACGAGCGGGATGCGGCGGGCGGCAGCGGCGAAGCACAGCAGCGGCAGCGCGGTGACGACGCCGGACATCACCAGGAGCGTGGTGTGCCACGCGCCGTGCTTGCCGAACTCGAGCCCGCCTTGAGCCCCGATCACGATGAGCAGCAGGGCGGCGATGGGCGCGAGCAGCAGGGTCTCGACGGTCAGTCCGTGCAGCGCCGCGAGGCTCGCCCCGATCTTCTTCTTGGTCAGGCTGTAGAGGGCGAAGGTCATGGCGAGTGCCAGCGCCACCCAGGGGACCGAGCCACCCGCGACGGCGAGGTATGCCGCTGCCAGCACTCCGATGCCCACGGCCACCCACTGGAGCAGGCGCAGCCGCTCGCCCAGCACGAGGACGCCGAGTGCGACGGTGACGAGCGGGTTGAGGAAGTAGCCGAGAGCGGCCTCGCTCGCGTGCCCGGCGGTGACCGCGCCGACGTAGAGCACCCAGTTGCCGGCGATGAGCACGGCGGCGATCGCCAGCCCGCCGACCAGTCGGGGCCGCCCCAGCAGCGGCCGGACCCAGGACCCGTCGCGCATGACGAGCAGGACGACCACGCACAGCAGCAGGGTCCACAGGATCCGGTGGGCCAGGATCTCCCAGGCGCCCGCCGGCTTGAGCGCGTCGAAGTAGAGCGGGAACAGGCCCCAGAGCCCGTATGCCGTGAAGGCGAGCAGCGTGCCCTTGCCGACCTCCCCGTGTGGGGCCGGTGTGACTCCTCCGGCCGAGCGCTCACTCGACGAAGATCCTCCGGCGGGGGCAGGGCCGGGGCGTGCGGCAGCGATCTCCGGGCGGGCACCCCCGCCGTGTGGCGAGGTCACGCTCCGCGCGCGGCCCCGACGGTCCACGTGTCGCGCCCGGCGAGCAGGGCGTCGATGTCGGCGTCGGTGATCGTGTCGCTCGTGCGGGCCGAGGAGATCTGGTCCCGCAGCGCGTCGTCGTAGGTCGGGCGGGACACGTTGCGGAAGATGCCCATCGGCACGTGCGCCAGGTCGGCAGAGTCGAGCCGCGACAGGGCGAACGCCGCCGCGGGGTTCGCGGCTCCGGAGTCGTGCACGACGATCCGCGCCGGCTCGGCCTCGGCCCGTGGCACGACCGTCATGACGCCCTGGTCGTCCCGGACCACGACGTTGTCTCCGGCCGCGACCTCCTGGCCGTCGGCCAGGTGCAGGATCCGGGCGGCGGCCTCGGTGTGGTCCTTGAGGAGGTCGAAGACGCCGTCGTTGAAGATCGGGCAGTTCTGGTAGATCTCGACGAACGCCGACCCGCGGTGCTCGGCCGCGGCCCGCAGGACCGACGTGAGGTGGGCCCGGTCGGAGTCCATCGTGCGCGCGACGAAGCTCGCCTCGGCGCCGAGCGCCAGCGACACGGGGTTGAACGGCGTGTCGAGCGAGCCGAGCGGGGTGGACTTGGTCACCTGCCCGAGGCGCGATGTGGGGGAGTACTGCCCCTTGGTCAGGCCGTAGATCTCGTTGTTGAACAGCAGGATCTTGAGGTTGACGTTGCGACGCAGCGCGTGGATGAGGTGGTTGCCGCCGATCGACAGCGCGTCGCCGTCGCCGGTGACGACCCACACCGACAGGTCGGCGCGCGTGGCGGCCAGGCCGGTCGCGATGGCCGGCGCGCGGCCGTGGATCGAGTGCATGCCGTATGTGTCGAGGTAGTACGGGAAGCGGGACGAGCAGCCGATGCCGGAGACGAAGACGATGTTCTCGCGCCGCAGGCCCAGCTCGGGCAGGAAGCCCTGCACCGCGGCGAGGATGGCGTAGTCGCCGCAGCCGGGGCACCAGCGGACCTCCTGGTCCGAGCTGAAGTCCTTCTTCGTCAGCGCCCGCCCGTCGTCGAGGCGGGGGACGCCGAAGGTGCCCGAGGCACCCGGCGAGCCGAGCGGCATACCCAGGTCGGTGGTCACTTCGCGTTCTCCTTCACACGTGCGCCGCCCGACACGGCGGCGACCGCCGCGGTGATGACGTCGGCGAGCTCGGTGGCGGGGAACGGCAGCCCGCGCACGGCTGTGTGCGACTCGACGTCGACGAGGTACTTGGCCCGCAGCAGCAGCGCGAGCTGGCCGAGGTTCATCTCGGGCACGATGACCCGCTGGTAGCGCCGCAGCACCTCGCCGGTGTTGGCCGGGAACGGGTTGAGGTGGCGCAGGTGGGCCTGGGCCACGCGCGTGCCGGTGTTGCGTGCGAGGCGGACCGCGGCGGCGATGGGGCCGTAGGTGGACCCCCAACCCAGGACGAGCACCTCGGCGTCGCCGGTCGGGTCCTCGACCTCGAGCGGAGCGATCGTGTCGGCGATGCCGTCGATCTTCGCCCGGCGCAGGCGGGTCATGTGGTCGTGGTTGTCGGGTTCGTACGAGATGTTGCCCGTGACGTCAGCCTTCTCGATACCACCCACGCGGTGCTCGAGGCCCGGCGTGCCAGGGATGGCCCACGGGCGGGCGAGCGTCTCGGGGTCGCGAAGGTACGGGTGGAAGACCGGCTGACCGGCCTCGTCCACGGCGTTCGGCTCGGTGGCGAACTCGACGCGCAGCTCGGGCAGCTCGGCGGTCTGCGGCAGGCGCCAGGGCTCGGACCCGTTCGCGAGGTAGCCGTCGGACAGGACGATGACCGGCGTGCGGTAGGTCGTCGCGATGCGCACGGCCTCGATGGCGATGGCGAAGCAGTCCGCGGGCGTCGAGGGGGCCACGACGGCCACCGGCGACTCGCCGTTGCGGCCGAAGAGCGCCTGGAGCAGGTCGGCCTGTTCGGTCTTGGTCGGCAGCCCGGTCGAGGGACCGCCACGCTGGATGTCGCACACGATGAGCGGAAGCTCGAGCGACACGGCCAGCCCGATCGTCTCCGCCTTGAGCGCGAGACCCGGCCCGGACGTCGTGGTCACGCCGAGCGCGCCGCCGAAGCTCGCCCCGAGGGCTGCGCCGACGCCGGCGATCTCGTCCTCGGCCTGCATCGTCGCGACGCCGTAGCGCTTGAGCCCGGCGAGCGTGTGCAGGATGTCGGACGCCGGGGTGATGGGGTACGACCCGAGGAACAGGGGCAGACCGGCGCGGTGCGCCGCGGCGACCAGGCCCAGCGAGAGCGCGACGTTGCCGGTGACGTTGCGGTAGGTCCCGGGCTCCATCACGGCCGGCGCCACCTCGTAGGACACCGCGAAGTCCTCGGTGGTCTCGCCGTAGTGGTAGCCGGCGCGCAGGGCGGCGAGGTTGGCCTCGAGGATGTCGGGCTTCTCGGCGAACTTGGCCTTGAGGAACGACTCCGTGCCCTCCATCGGGCGGGTGTACAGCCAGGACAGGAGCCCGAGCGCGAACATGTTCTTCGCGCGCTCCTTCTCCTTGCGCGTCAGCACCGCGAACGACGCGAGTGCCTCGACCGTGATCGAGGTCAGCGCGACGGGGTGGACGTGCCACGACTCGAGCGAGCCGTCGTCGAGCGGGCTCTCGGCGTACCCGACCTTGGAGAGGTTGCGCTTGGTGAACTCGTCGGTGTTGACGATGATCGTCGCGCCGCGGGGCAGGTCGCCGATGTTGGCCTTGAGCGCCGCCGGGTTCATCGCGACGAGCACGTCTGGGGCGTCGCCCGGCGTGAGGACGTTGTGGTCGGCGAAGTGCAGCTGGAAGCTCGAGACACCGGGCAGCGTGCCCTGAGGCGCTCGGATCTCCGCCGGGAAGTTCGGCAGCGTCGACAAGTCGTTGCCGAGCAGCGCTGTCTGGGATGTGAAGCGGTCTCCGGTCAGCTGCATGCCGTCGCCGGAGTCCCCGGCGAATCGGATGACTACGCGATCGAGCTTTTGGACCAGTTTGGTGCTCATGCTCTGCGACGTCCTCGAACTTCCATACGATTCACTGCCCGGGGCCGTATGCGGCGGGCAATTCCCACTCTAGTTCGTGCTCAATTCAACTTTGGGGAGGTTGCCATCACATGGACATCAAGGTTCGGCTGCGGCACGGCCACGGGCGGCCGCAGCCACCCAGTGAGAGGCTGATGCCCCGACCCACCGGCGGGGCTCGCATCTGACTAGGCTGGCCGCCATGTCCGGGTACGTGGCCGTCGCAGCCGTGCTGGGCGCGGGCGTGCTGCTCGTGACGGCCGCGATGTTGGCGCGCCGTCTGCTGGCCCCCCGCGCCCCGTTGCCCGCCAAGCTGACCACCTACGAGTCCGGTGTCGATCCCGTCGGGGTCGACTGGGCCCAGACGAAGGTCCGCTACTTCGTCTTCTCGTTCCTCTACGTGATCTTCGCCGTCGACGCCGTCTACCTCTTTCCCTGGGCGCACGTGATCCGTGACGCGAACCTCGGCCGCGACAGCCTCGTTGAAATGGGTGTGTTCATCGGTATCATCGTGCTCGGTCTCGCCCACGCCGCGCGCCGCGGCCTGCTGAGGTGGGTGTGATGGCCTCGCAGCCGGTCAGCCTGCCGATGCCGACCATCGGGCCGTCCAACGGGCTCGGCTCGGTCAAGGTCGGGGCGGTGGGGGCGCACGCGCCGCGGCCGATCAAGGTCGTGCTCAACTGGGGCCGTCGCTACTCCCTCTGGGTCTTCAACTTCGGGCTGGCCTGCTGCGCGATCGAGTTCATCGCTGCATCGATGGGGCGACACGACTTCATCCGCCTCGGCGTCATCCCGTTCGCCCCGGGTCCGCGCCAGGCCGACCTCATGGTCGTGTCCGGCACCGTGACGGACAAGATGGCGCCGGCGATCCGCCGCCTGTACGACCAGATGCCGGAGCCGAAGTACGTCATCTCCTTCGGCGCCTGCTCCAACTCCGGCGGCCCGTACTGGGACTCCTACTCGGTGACCAAGGGCGTCGACCAGGTCGTCCCCGTCGACGTCTATGTCCCGGGATGCCCGCCGCGCCCCGAGGCGCTGTTGCACGGCATCATCCGCCTCCAGGAGCAGATCGCGAGCGAGCGCCTGTCCGCACAGCGCATCCGGGGGCGGTATGCCGGCTCGCGCGTCGGCAGCGCGGGTGACGTCCGTCGCCCGCTCGTCGAGCCCCCGGGGCGGGGCCAGGGTGAGGCGCCGTGATCGACACTGTCGTGCGCGACGTGCCCTTCGGAGAGTGGTCCAGCACGGTCCTCGAGCTTCGCGAGCAGGGCTTCACGTACTTCGACTGGCTCACCGCCGTGGATGAGACGGACCGGGAGGCCGACGCCGGCTTCGACGTCGTGTGCCACCTGCTCGATCCGCGAGAGCCGGGCGCACTGGTGTCGGTCCTGGTGCGCACCAGGGCGCCCGAGGGCCTGGCCGTGCCGTCGCTGACGCCGATCTTCCGTGGCGCGGCGTGGCACGAGCGGGAGACCCACGAGATGTTCGGGATCGAGTTCGACGGGTTCGACGACGGGAGCGGCCTCGGGATGCGTCCGCTCCTTCTGCCCGATGGGTTCGAGGGCACTCCGCTGCGCAAGTCGTTCGTGCTCGCGGCCCGCGCCTCCAAGCCGTGGCCGGGCGCCAAGGAGCCTGGCGAAGGTCACGAGTCGACGCGTGCGCCGGGGCGCCGCCGCGTCCAGGCGCCAGGCGTGCCCGGTCCTGAGTGGGGTCCGCGATGACCCTGAACCTGGCCCCGTGGCTCGAGGTCGTGCTGCGTGCGCTCGCCGTCCTCGTCGCCTTCCTCGTCTTCCCGCTGCTCGTGGGCCAGACCGAGCACAAGGTGATGGCCCACATGCAGGGGCGGCTCGGGCCGATGTATGCCGGTGGCTTCCACGGGTGGGCGCAGCTCGTCGCCGACGGGGTGAAGTTCGTCCAGAAGGAGGACGTCACGCCGGCCCGCGCCGACCGCTGGGTGTTCCGCGTGGCGCCGTTCGTCGCCCTGATCCCGTATCTCGTGGCGCTCTCGGTCATCCCTCTGTCGCCGACGGTGGTCGGCGCGAAGGTCGACGCGAGCGTGGTCCTCGTGCTGGCGGTGATCGGCGTGGGCGTCATCGGCACGCTCATGGCCGGGTGGGCCTCGGCGAACAAGTACTCGCTGCTCGGCGCGATGCGGGCGGGCGCGCAGCTGGTCTCCTACGAGCTGCCGATGGTCCTCGCGGTCGCGTCGGTGGCCCTGGCCGCCGGCACACTGTCGCTCATCGGCATCGCCGAGGCGTGGACGCCGTGGTGGATGCTCTGGCAGCTGCCGGGCGGTGTCGTCTTCCTCGTCTGTGCGCTCGCCGAGCTCCAGCGTCCGCCGTTCGACATGCCGCTGGCCGACTCCGAGATCGTGTTCGGCCCGTTCACCGAGTACACCGGGCTGCGCTTCGCCTTCTTCCTGCTGGCCGAGTACGCCGGCATCGTCGTCATGTCGCTGCTGTTCGCGGTCCTCTGGCTGGGCGCCTGGGCCGGTCCGGCCGAGAGCTGGCTCGGCTGGGTCTGGACGCTGCTCAAGGGCTTCCTCGTGGCCGTGGTCATCATCTGGATGCGGGTGTCCTGGCCCCGGATGCGCGAGGACCAGCTCCAGCGGCTGGCCTGGGTCTGGCTGGTGCCGATCGCCCTGCTGCAGCTGGCGATCACCGCAGCCGGCGTGGTGATGATGGGATGAGCAGGGGAGTGGACCGCGATGAGTGACGGCATCCTTCCGGGCCTGGTCAAGGGGCTCGCCCAGACCGCCAGGACCATGACCCGGCGCAGCCACACGGTGGAGTACCCCGACGTCGCGCCCGAGCTGCCGCCCCGCTCCCGGGGGGTGATCGCGCTCACCGAGGAGAACTGCACGTCGTGCATGCTGTGCGCGCGCGAGTGCCCGGACTGGTGCATCTACATCGACTCCCACAAGGAGGAGCTGCCGCCGACGACGCCCGGTGGCCGCGCCCGCCAGCGCAACGTGCTCGACCGCTTCGCCATCGACTTCTCGCTGTGCATGTACTGCGGCATCTGCATCGAGGTCTGCCCGTTCGACGCGCTGCACTGGAGCCCGGAGTTCGAGTACTCCGAGGTGGACATCCGCGACCTGCTCCACGAGAAGGAGCGTCTTGGTGCCTGGATGGCGACCGTCCCGGCCCCGCCCGCGCTCGACCCCGGCAGCCCCGACCCGGCCGAGGCATCCGTGGCCGCCCGCCCGGCACGCGGCCCGGGCATGACGGACGCCGACGGCATACCGCGTCCGGCGCGCACCCGTCCCAACGGCTATACACGCAATGTCGAGGACCTGCCGGGCGACGGTCCGGCAGAGGTCGCCCCGACTCAGCGGATTCCCGCGGCCGATGCCGCGGATGCGGCTGCAGCACAAGGCGACTCGACCCAGGTGATGCCCACGGTGTCCACCGACGAGGAGGGCGGCGAGTGACGACCCGAGACATCGTCTTCGTCGCCGTCGGGGCGGTCACCGCGCTCTCCGGCCTGCTCGCCGTGACGACCAAGCACGTCGTCCACTCGGCGCTGTGGCTGCTCGTGTCGCTCGGCGCGCTGTCCGGGTGCTACCTCGTGCTGGGTCAGGAGCTCGTCGGGCTCGTGCAGCTGCTCGTCTATGTCGGCGCCATCGTCGTGCTCGTGCTCTTCGCTCTGATGCTGACCCGCGCGCCGATCGGTCCGCACCGGCACATCGACACGCCGCTCTGGCAGCGTCTCGTGGGCGCCCTCCTCGGTGCCGCGACGACGGGGCTGCTCGCAGCGGTGCTGCTGCCGCTGTTCTCCGGAGCGGCGGTCGACCTCGACACGCGCCCCTCGGCCACACCCCAGATCGCCCAGGCGATCTTCGGCACGTGGGTGTGGCCGTTCGAGCTGCTCTCGGTGCTGCTCGTCGTCGCGCTCGTCGGTGCGTTCGCGGTCTCGCGCCTCGTCCTGCACCGGGAGGCGGCCCCGGCGCGCCGCGGCCTCAGCTCCCCGGTGGACGCCGGACGCGCTTCGGCCGATGGCAGCGGTGGCGCCTCCGGATCGGCGGGTGCGCGATGATCCACCTCCAGCTGCCCGCCGCCCTGGCCGCCCTGCTCGCCGGCATCGGCGTCTTCGGGGTGGTCGCGCGCCGCAACGCGGTCCTCGTGCTCGTCGGCGTCGAGCTGATCCTCAACTCCGCGAACCTTCTGCTCGTCACCGCCGGCTCGAGGCCCGGCTCCCCGCTCTCGGCGGGCCCGGTGCTCACGCTCTTCGTCATCACGATCGCCGCGGCTGAGGTCACGGTGGCGCTCGCGATCATCCTCGTGATGTTCCGCACCGCCGGCCACATCGACCTCACGGCTGTTCCGGACCTCACCGACGACCCCGAGCCCGACCCCGACCCCGTGCCGGTCGGCCCGGGGGCTGCGACCGAGCCCGACCCGTCCGCCGAGCGCGCTCCCGCGACGGCGGGGGAGGCGGCGTCGTGAGCTGGGTCGTCCGTCTCATCATCGTCCTGCCTGCGCTCGCGGGCCTGGCCGGGCTGTTCCTGCACCGGTGGCGCCCCGTCGCCGGGATGGTCGCCATCGCGACGTCCGCGCTCGTGACCATCCTTGCCCTGGCGCAGTGGATCGCGCCCGTGCGGGCCGCCGACATCGAGACCATCGGTGCGCTGCCGGTCGGCGGCCTGAAGGTGCCGCTCCACCTGCTCTCGGACCGCCAGTCCGGCCTCGTCGCGTTCGTCGTCGCGCTGGTCGTCCTCGGCATCCAGGTGTTCACCGCGTGGTACCTGCGTGACGATGCACGCTTCGGCCGGTTCGCCGCCACCGTGTCGCTCTTCGCCGCGGGGATGCTGCTCGTCGTCCAGTCGGCCGACCTGGTGCTGACCCTGGTCGGCTGGGAGATCATGGGCTGGTGCTCGTGGCTGCTCATCGGTCACGACAGCGAGCGCCCGGAAGCCAGGCGGGCGGCATACAAGGCCTTCATCGTGACCCGGGTGGCCGACATCGGCATGGTCGTCGGGCTCGTGGCGCTCGCGGTGCGCGCGGGCACGACCAACCTCATCGACGTGCTCACGGCATCCGGCCACGAGACCGCGCTGGTCATCGGGCTCGTCGGCGTCGTGATCGGCGTGGCCGGCAAGTCGGGTCTCTTCCCCTTCCACGACTGGCTGCCCGACGCGATGGAAGGCCCGACGCCCGCGTCCGCGCTCATCCACGCCGCGACCATGGTCGCCGCCGGCACCTACGTCATCGCGCGTCTCTTCCTCCTCTATGCCGCTCACGACGGGGTGCGGATGCTGCTCGCGATCCTCGCGGCGGTGACGATGGTGTATGCCGCCCTGCTCGCGTTCGCGCAGACGGACCTCAAGCGCATGCTTGCGTACTCCACGCTCAGCCAGATCGCGATCATGCTCAGCGCGCTCGCCGCCGCCCCCGCGGACGTCGGTCCGGTGCCGGCCGTGTCACACCTCATCGGGCACGCGTTCTTCAAGGCCCTGCTCTTCCTCGCCGCGGGCTGGCTGTCCGTGCTCGTCGGGGCCACGGCGCTGTCCGCGATGCGGGGGCGCCTGCACCCGGCCCGCAACCTGCGCTGGTCGATCGCGATCGGCCTCGCCTCGCTCGCCGGTGTGCCGCCGCTCATCGGCTTCTTCACCAAGGACACCGTCATCGACGCTGCCCTCGAAGGTGTGTCCCATGACGGCGGGCTCCGGGCGTGGATCGTGGTCGTCGCCCTGTTCGTCACCGTCGTGCTCACCGCGGCCTACTGCACCCGTGCCTGGCTGCTGCTCGACACCCCGGTCGGCACCCCGGTCGGCACCCCGGTCGGCACCCCGGTCGGCGCCCCGGTCGCCGCCGCCGACAACAACGGCACGCTCGACGCCGGCACGCTCGACGCCGGCGCCACGGATGGTGTCGCGCCCGAGGTCCCGCCCGAGGTCGAGCCGGCCGCCGTCCTCGTCTCCGCCGACGACGCCGAGGTCGAGCGGGTCCGCGAGCACGGCCACACGCCGATCACCCTGCCGGCGGCCCTCGTCGTCGCCGCCCTCGCGGCGCTGTGCGTGGTCGGCACCCTGTTCCTCACCGGCCTGCGCGGCGGCATCCACATCGGGCTGCTGAGCGCGCTGCTGTCGGTCCTGCTCATCGTCGGAGCCGCGTATGCCGTCTGGACCGTCAGCAACCGCGGCCGCCGAGACGCGGTCGAGCCGGTCCCGGTCCGGGTGCGTGACGCCGCCGTCCGTGGCTTCGGCGTCGACACGGCATACGTCGCGGTGGGGCGCGCGGTGACCGCGGTGGCACGCCTGGTGGTCGTGCTCGACCGTGACGTCGTCGACGCCTACCCGCGCGCGGCCGCAGCGGTCACCCGGGCCGCGGGGCGCGCCGGGCAGCGCAGCCATCGCGCGGTCCCGTCGCTGTCTCTCGTAGCCCTGCTCACCGGTGTCGTCGTCGTCGCTGTCCTGGGGGTGGCCGCATGGCGCTGACCGTGATGCTGCTCGTCCCGCTGCTCGCCGCCATCGCGCTGATCGCGATCCCCGGCGACACCCGCATCGAGCGCTACATCGCGCTCGGGGCCACGCTGGTCACCGCCGCGCTCGCGGTCGTCGTGGTCGCGACGAGCGCCGAGGTCGACGTGCCCTGGATCCGCGCGCTCGGCATCCGGTGGCACTTCGGGGTCGACGGCATCTCGGCCGCTCTCGTGCTGCTCACCGCGCTCCTCGCGGTCGCCGTGGTCGCGCACGCGTTGGCGGGGCCGATCCCCAAGGGCGGCACTGCGTCGACGTTCCTCGGCTGCATCCTCGTCGTCGAGACGGGGGCGCTCGCGACGTTCCTGGCCCGCGACGCCGTGCTGTTCTTCGTCGCGTTCGAGGTCGTGCTCGTGCCGATGTGGGTGCTGATCCGCCGGTTCGGCGACGACCACGTGCCCGACGAGACCAAGGCCGATGCCGCCGGCCGCTTCGTGCTGTTCACCGTCCTCGGCTCCACGCTGATGCTCGTCGGGATCCTCTTTCTCGTCTTCCACCAGGGGACGTCGGACCTCGTGGCGCTCGCCCGGATGCACGGCGAGGGGCTGTCGCGGCCCCTCGAGATCGCGATCGCCGCGACGCTGCTGGTCGCCCTCGGCATCAAGGTGCCGCTGTGGCCGGTGCACACGTGGCTCCCACCCGCCCACACCATCGCTCCGACCGCAGGCTCGGTTCTGCTGGCGGCGGTCCTGCTCAAGATGGGGACGTACGGCATCGTGCGGCTCGCCGTCGGCACCGTCCCGCAGGGCGTCGCCGCCATCAGCCCGCTGCTGGCCATCGTCGGGGTGATCGGCGTGATCTGGGGAGGTCTTGCCTGTCTCGTCGAGCGCGACCTCAAGCGCCTCATCGCCTACAGCTCGGTCGCGCACATGGGCTTCGTCGCGCTCGCCATCGCCTCGGGCAGTGACACCGGCCTGCAGGCCGCGCTCTTCGGCAACATCGCCCACGGGGTTGTCGCGGCGCTGCTCTTCTTCGTCGTGGGCGACCTCAAGGAGCAGTGGGGGTCATCCGACCTCCGCGTCGCCCGGGCTGCCCTGCGCGACAAGGCACCCCGGTTCGGCGCGGCGCTCGTGTTCGGTCTCGCTGCGGCCCTCGGGCTGCCTGGCCTGATCAGCTTCTGGGGCGAGTTCCTCGCGCTGTATGCCGCGTGGTCCCCGGCACCGGACCGGCCCGCGATGCTGATGCGAGCCTGCGTCGTGGTCGGCGCGGTCGGGCTCGCGCTCGCGGCGGCATACGCCCTGCGCGTCGCCCGTATCGTGTGGGCGGGGGAGGGCAGCGAGAACGCCACCGGGGCTGCGGCGGAGCCGGTGCGTGACTCGCGCGGAGCCCGCTGGGTCGTCGTCGTCTCGCTCGTCGTCGCGATGGTCGTCTTCGGGGTGCTGCCCCAGCTGCTGCTCGGCGTCTCCAACGCGGCGGCGGCCGAGCTGATCTCGGGTCTGGGGGCGCCGTGAGCAACCTGACCCTCGATGTCGTCGTCCTGGCGCCGGCCCTCATCCCGATCGCCGGCATGGTCCTGGTGCTCGTCGTCGACCTTGTCGCGCCACGTCTGCGTCGCGCGCCGTGGGTCGTTGCGGGCATCGCGTCCCTCGGAGCCGCGGCGGCCACCGTGCCGGGTCTTGCGCCTGGCGGAGGAGGCATCCGCGAGACGCTGTGCCTCACGCAGGCCGCCGCCCAGCCGGCGGGCGCGCCGCCCGCGGTGGAGGGACTTCCCCAGACCTGCTTCTGGCAGGCTGACGCGCTGGGCAGCACGCTCCAGCTGGCAGCTGCTGCCGCCGCGTTCGTGTGTGTGACCCTCGCCTGGCCCCGGGTGCTCGGGCGGCGGCCGGCCGACAGCACCAGCGAGCCGGTCGAGGTCGTGCTGCTGCTCACCGCGCTGGCAGGCACGATCGTGGTGGCGGCCAGCCGCGACGTCGGCACCTGGCTCATCGCTCTCGAGCTCGCGACCCTGCCCGTCATCGCCCTCGTCGCGCTGTCGGGCCGCCGGAGCGCGGTCGCTGGAGCAACTCAGCTGCTCGTGACCTCGCTCGTGTCCTTCTCGCTGCTCGTCCTCGCTGTCGCCCTGTGGTTCGCGGCGACCGGGAGCCCTTTCCTGACCCCCGACGCCGTGCTGTCCTCCGGTGGCGCCGGCGGCGGCGTCGCATACTCCTCGGTCTCCGCGGCCGTCGTCTCGCTCGCCACCGTCATGTTCCTCGCGGGCGTCGGCTTCAAGCTGTCACTCGTGCCGTTCCACGCGTGGACCCCGACCGCGTATGCCGGTGCCTCGACCCCCGTGGCCACCTTCCTGGCGACCGTCTCCAAGATCGCGGCGCTCGCCGCTCTGCTCGTGGTCCTGCGCGCCGTGTCGGCGCTCGGCACCCCTGCCCTCGTGGCCATCGCCCTGCTGGCGGTTCTGTCGATGACGCTCGGCAACATCATGGCGCTGCGCCAGGACGACGTCGTGCGCCTGCTGGCCTGGTCGACCGTGTCCCAGGCCGGCTGGGTCGTCATGCCGCTCGTGTCGATCTCGGCCCTCGGGGTCAACGCAAGCGCCACCTACCTGCTGACCTACGTCGTGGCCACCCTGGTGGCCTTCGCAGTCGTGGCCGTGACGCTGAACGACCGCCCTGCCGACGGCCGCAGCCTCACGGCATACGAAGGGCTCTGGAGGCGCAGCCCGTGGCGCGCCGGCGCTCTCGTGCTCGCGCTCACCTCGCTCGCGGGCCTGCCGCCGGGCATCCTCGGCCTCGTCGGCAAGATCGCCGCGCTGCGTCCCGTCGTCGCCGAGGGCTGGGTGTGGCTGGCGGCCGTCGCTGCCGCGAACGCGGTGCTGGGTGTCGCCGTCTACCTGCGCTGGGTCCGTCCGGTCATGACCGAGGCGGGCGCCACCGGCCAGCTGGTCGAGGCCGGCGAAGGCGAGGCAGGCGGGGCCGAGGTCGTGGGCGTCGCGGGCACCGGTCGCCGGCCTGCGCAGGTCCGTGGCGGTCGACGCGCGGTGATGGTCTTCGGTCTTGCCCTGTCGGCGGCGGTGCTCGTCGCGGTCTGCGTCCAGCCCGACCTGATCCTCCAGCTCCTCGGCTGAGGTCCTCAAGCCACCGCAACACACCCGGAAACCGACTGGCCATCGCAGTTGCAACTATGGCCGGTTGACGATTTCCGGGTGTGTTGCAGGGGTGGTGGCAGGAACTGAGAGCGGGGCCAGGGACAGCCGGGCGCCCCGCCGGTCCGGGAGGACGACGGGGCGCGCTGGGGGGTAGGGCGTCAGCTGCGGGCGGGCACTGGCTCGGACGTGGCGGCCGAGGCGACCGCGTCGGTCGCGTTCTTCGAGTGCCGCAGGCCGAGGAAGCCGAGGACGAACAGGATGCCTGCGCCGACGTAGGCGACGACCGCGGCGATACCGGCGACGGTGCCCATGGTGCCGAACGCGTAGGCGTTGAGGAGCAGGCCGCGCAGCGTGTTGCCCATGAACAGCGTCTGGCGCAGCTGGCCGAGCTCCTGGACCTTGGCCTGGTCGGCGTTCGCGTCCTTGGACATCGTCAGGTACTCACCCGAGACCTCTTCGTACGTCCGGTTGTTCGACGCGGCGTTCATGTGCACGAGGATGTAGTGGTCCGCGAAGGCCTTGGCCTGGTCGCCAGTGGTCATCTTCTGGCCGGCGTACTGGAGGAGGGCGTCCTTCTGCTCCTGGGTCTGCAGGGCGGCGGCCGCGGGCATCGTGATGTCCTGCTGGGTCAGCTGCTCCGAGACCTGGTTGTCGATGAAGTTGCTCGCGTAGGTCATCAAACCTCCCGCAGTAAGGAGGATTGCGGCCATGATGATGCCGGTCCACGAGATGAGCTTGTCGACGGTCTTACGCATGTCTTTGTCTCCCTGATGATCCCGGGATGCTTGCCCCGGTCCTTGTTTCCCTGACAAAGACGAAACTACTACTACTCGTAGTAGTTGACCAATCCACGAACTGTGCAACGCGTCACGTTCCCCCCAGGCGCGCGGGCGGCCGCCGGCCGCGGGGGAACGCTGGATCCGGGCTGTGCGTTCTCCCGGCATGCACAACCACTTCAACGGGCTCAAGACCGCTGCCCTCTTCGGCGGCATCTGGGCCCTCCTGCTCGGGCTCGGTGCGCTCATCGGGAACGGCAGGTACATCTGGCTGTTCGCACTCATCGGCGTGGCGACGACGGCCTACGGCTACTGGAACAGCGACAAGCTCGCGATCCGCGCCATGCACGCCTACCCGGTCTCCGAGGCTCAGGCCCCGGTGATGTACCGCATCGTCCGCGAGCTCTCGACAGCCGCCGGCAAGCCCATGCCGCGCCTCTACATCTCGCCCACGCAGGCGCCCAACGCCTTCGCCACCGGTCGCAACCCGAAGAACGCCGCGGTGTGCTGCACCGAGGGCATCCTGCAGCTGCTCGACGAGCGGGAGCTGCGCGGCGTGCTCGGCCACGAGCTGATGCACGTCTACAACCGTGACATCCTCACCAGCTCGGTGGCCGCCGCCATCGCCGGTGTCATCACCTCCATCGGCCAGATGCTGATGTTCACCAGCATGTTCGGCGGCGGCTCGTCCGACGACGACCGCCCCAACCCGATCGCCCTGCTGGCCATGAGCTTCCTCGCACCGATGGCCGCGATGATGATCCAGCTCGCGATCAGCCGCACCCGCGAGTACGACGCCGACGAGGACGGCGCACGCCTCACCGGCGACCCCCTCGCCCTGGCATCCGCCCTGCGCAAGCTCGAGTCGGGCGTCGCGCGGGCCCCGCTCCCGCCCCAGCAGGACATCGTCAACGCGAGCCACATGATGATCGCCAACCCGTTCCGGGCCAAGGACGTGACGCGGTTCCTGTCGACGCACCCGCCGATGGACCAGCGCATCGCCCGCCTGGAGAGCATGGCCGGAGGCCCGGTCCACTACTGACCCGCCTGCCGCGGTCCGGGACTCTGGGGAGGACGGCGACGCCGCGCCCGCCGATCTGGCAGGCTCGCCTGCATGCGCAGTCTCACCCTTGCCGAAGCCAGCGAGCGATCCTCGCTGGTGTCTGTGTCCTCGTATGCCGTCGAGCTCGACCTCGACCAGGGCGCGGAGGTCTTCGGCTCGGTCTCGAGGGTGCGGTTCGCCTGCGCCGCCCCCGGCGAAGGCTCGTGGGCGGACCTCAGGGCGACCTCGGTCCAGTCGGTGCTGCTCAACGGTGAGGCCCTCGACCCGGCGAGCGTCGTCGACGGCCGGCTCGCCCTGCCCGGCCTGCGCGCCGACAACGAGCTCGTGGTGGCCTCGACCATGGCCTACAGCCAGGACGGCCAGGGCCTGCACCGCGCGACCGACCCCGCCGATGGGCGTGACTACGTCTACGGCCATCTGTTCCTCGACGCCGCGCCGACGGTCTTCGCCTGCTTCGACCAGCCCGACCTCAAGGCGCCGTACGACGTCACGGTGCGGGCGCCGGCGGACTGGGTCGTCATCGGCAACGGCGCGGCGACGCGGACCGGCCCGGGCGCATGGACGCTGGCCACCACCAGGCGGCTTGCCACGTACTTCGTGACGGTGTGCGCCGGGCCGTATGTGTCCGTGCGTGACGAGCACGACGGCATACCGCTCGGGCTGCACGCACGAGCCTCGCTCAAGGAGCCGCTCGAGCGGCACGCCACCGAGCTGTTCGACATCACCCGCCGGTCGTTCGACTACTTCCACGGTCTCTTCGGGATCCGTTACCCCTTCGGGGAGTACCACCAGGTGTTCGTGCCCGAGTTCAACGCCGGCGCGATGGAGAACCCCGGCTGCGTGACCCTCCGCGACCAGTACCTCTTCCGCGGCGCGGCGACCCGCGACGAGCTGCTCGGGCGGGCCAACACGATCAGCCACGAGATGTCGCACATGTGGTTCGGTGACATCGTCACGATGCGCTGGTGGGACGACCTGTGGCTCAACGAGTCGTTCGCCGAGTACATGTCGCATCGCTGCCTCGTCGACGCGACCGAGTACACCGACGCCTGGGTCGACTCCTCCATCGTGCGCAAGGTGTGGGGCTACGGCGCAGAGCGGTCACCGTCGACTCATCCGGTCGCAGGTGTGCAGGCTCTCGACGCGCAGAGCGCCCTACAGAACTTCGACGGCATCTCGTACGCCAAGGGAGCCGCGACGCTGCGCCAGCTCATCGCCTACGTCGGGGACGACGAGTTCATCGCAGGTGTGCGCACGTACCTCGCCGACCACGCCTACTCCAACGGCACCCTCGCCGACTTCATGTCGGCGATTGAGCGCGCGAGCGGCAAGGACCTCGACCAATGGGCACGCGCCTGGCTGCTCAGCGCCGACCGCGACACGATCTCCGTGGACGTGAGCGAGCAGGACGGCGTCGTCGACTCGGCGGTGCTGTTCCGCGAGACCCCCGCCGACCGCCCGGCCGACCGCCCGCACGCCCTCGACGTGGTCGGCTGGACCGACGGGCAGGAGGTCGGGCGCGTCGCCACGACGATCACCCAGGCACAGACGCGCCTCGTGAGCCTCGAGGGCACGCCGGAGCCCGCGGTCCTCGTGCCGAACGCCGGCGACCTGACCTGGGCCCGAGTGCGGCTGTCGGACCAGACGGTCGCGGCCCTGCCCGCACAGCTCCCGCTCGTGCCGGACGTGCAGGCCCGTGCGGTGGTGTGGTCAGCCCTCATCGACGGCGTCCACGGTGCGACGGTGTCGCCCGAAGCCTTCCTCGACGTCTTCGACGCGGCCTGGCCGCACGAGACGAACTCGTCGATGCTCACCCGCGTCGCGGCATACGCAGAGCACCGGATCGTGCCCTTCTTCGTCCCGCGTGTGGCCCAGGCCGCGGCCCAGGCGCGGCTTGCGTCCGCGGCAACCGGGCTGCTCGGCCGCGCGACGCCGGGCAGCACCGAGTCTCTCGCCGCGGCGCGGCTCGTGGCCGGTGCGAGTGACGACGAGGCGCTGCTGCGAGCGTGGGCCGATGGTGAGGGCCTGCCCGTGGGGCTCGAGGACGACGGCGACTTCCGGTGGATCGTGGTCCGCAACCTCGCGACCCGCGGGCTCATCGACACGGCCAGGATCGACGGGTTCCGCGCCAAGGACGACACCCTGCAGGGCGGGCTCAACGCGCTGATGTGCCGGGCGAGCCTGCCCGACCCCGACGCCAAGGCATGGGCCTGGACCGAGCTGACCGGCCGCTCCGGCCGGTCCAACTACGAGATGGTGCACCTCGGCCGCGGCTTCTGGATGGCCCCCGACGACGCCCTCGTGGCCGACTACGTCCCGCGCTACTTCAGCGACGTGCCTGCCATGTCGGGCTGGGTGGGTGAGGACGCCCTGTCACGCGTCGTCCTGGTGGCTTTCCCGAAGGTGTTCACCGACGAGACTGCGCGGCAGAGCGCCGAGACCATCGCCCGCGACGACCTCACGCCGGCGGTGCGCCGCTCGCTCGTCGACGCCGATGCCGAGCTCCGGGAGGCGCTGGCGTCACGGGCCACCTTCGGGGTTGTTGCATGACGGCCTCCCGCCTGGTGCTCAGGTCACCGTCCGCGCGATGACCACGAGCCTCGGGAGGTTGACCATGCTGTGGCGGGTCGAGCGCTCCGATGTGGGCTCGGATGAGTCGCAAGCCCTGCTGCGGGAGTACCTCGTCGACGTGAGCGACCGGTGGTTCCTGCTACACGAGGGACGCCGCTCGACGCTCGAGGAGATCGAGCAGAGCCTGGCCGAGATGCCCAGCGACGACCTCGCGCCGCCGACGGGCGTCTTCGTCGTAGCTCGCGGGATCGGCACTGGGCCCCCTGGTGTTGGGCCGACGGGTCGGCTGCTCGGGTGCGCCGGCGTGCGCCTCGCCGCGCGCGGATCGGCCGTGGAGCTCAAACGGATGTTCGTCCGTCCGGAGGCGCGAGGCATGGGTGTGGCGCGGGCGCTGCTCGCGGCCGCCGAGCAGGCCGGGCGGGAGCTCGGCGCGACGTCGATCCGCCTGGACACGCGCCTGGACCTCACCGAGGCGCGGGCGCTCTACCTGCGCCACGGCTACGGCGAGGTTCCCGCCTTCAATGCCGACCCGTATGCCGAGGTCTGGTACGCCAAGCGCCTGCGCTGACCCGGGGTCGCCGCGGGGGCCCGTCGCGGTCGGAGCCGAGCCTGCGGCGTCAAAGGTCGTATGCCGTGGTGTGCCGCGGCTCGTACAGCATGATGTCGTCGGCGCTGGGGACGGCCATCATCACGCAGAGGCCGAAGCCGCGATCCACCGGTTCGTCGGTGAACGTCGCGCCGCGCGAGGCGAGCTCGGCCATCGTCGAGCTGAGATCGTCGCAGACGAGCGACATCGCGTGGTGCCGGGGGGAGCTCCAGCCCGAGCCCTCGGGGCCTCGCGTCGGGTGGACGCCGACCTCGCTCGGCCCGGTCTGGAAGATGAGCCACGCGTCCGAGCCAGAAGCGCCCTCGTCGGTGGACCCGGTGTCGCTCACGAAGCGCCACTGCAGCACGTCGCGGAAGAAGGCGCGGGTCGCAGCGGCGTCGTCGGAGTAGATGAGGTTGTGCACCGCGGTGATCATGCTCTGGACGTTAGCCGGTGCCGGGCTTTCTGTGGATAGCCTCGGCCGCCCGTCACCAGGGGCTGGGCTCGTAGTCCTTGACGAAGCAGCCGTAGAGATCCTCGCCCGCCTCGCCGCGCACGATCGGATCGTAGACGCGTGCTGCGCCGTCGACGAGGTCCAGGGGCGCGTGCCAGCCTTCGGCCGCGATCCGCAGCTTGTCCTGGTGTGGCCGCTCGTCGGTGATCCAGCCGGTGTCGACGGCCGTCATGAGGATCCGGTCCGAGTCGAACATCTCCCCGGCGCTGGTCCGGGTCAGCATGTTGAGCGCCGCCTTGGCCATGTTCGTGTGCGGGTGGCCGGGACCCTTGTAGCGCCGGGAGAACTGGCCCTCCATCGCGGACACGTTGACGACATACGCGCGACGCGCTCCGGCTGCCACGGCGGCGCGCATCGCCGGCCGCAGGCGGGAGATGAGGATGAACGGCGCCGTCGAGTTGCAGAGCTGCACCTCCAGCAGCTCGAGCGGGTCGACCTCCTCGACCTTCTGGGTCCACGAGTTGGTGCGCTGGAGATCGGGCAGCAGCCCGCCGGCGTCCACTGCAGACCCGTCGAGGTGTGCTGCCAGGCTCGCGTGCCCCGCGACCAGGGCCTGGCCGGTGAGCGCGAGAGCTGCCATCGAGGCCGCCGAGTGTGCGGCCGCGTCTCGCGCCGGCTCCCCGTCATGGTGGGCGACCGCATGGTGCTCGAGCGCTCCGGCGATCGCGGCCGGGTGTGCCTCGCTGACCCGGTCGAAGGTGACCATCTCCGGAAGCGGTATGCCGTCGGGCAGCGGCGCCGACTCGGCCGCGACGAGGTGGCCGTACGCGCCGGGGGAGCGCCGCACCGTCTGCGCTGCGTTGTTGACGAGGATGTCGAGCGGGCCGGCGGCCGCGACCTCGTCCGCCAGGGCCACCACCTGCGTCGGGTCGCGAAGGTCGACTCCGACGATCTTGAGCCGGTCGATCCAGTCCGCGCTGTCCTCCATCGACGCGAACCGCCGCATCGCGTCCTTGGGGAACCGCGTCGTGACCGTCGTGTGGGCCCCGTCGCGCAGCAGCCGCAACGCGATGTACATCCCGATCTTGGCGCGCCCGCCGGTGAGCAGGGCCCGCTTGCCGGTGAGATCGGTCCGCTGGTCGCGCTTGGCATGCGACAGTGCAGCGCAGTCCGGGCACAGCCAGTGGTAGAAGGCGTCGACCAGCGTGTAGTCCGCCTTGCACACGTAGCAGCCCCGGGCGTTGATGAGCACCCCCGCGTGCGCGCCGGTTGCGTTGGACGCCAAGGGAATCCCGCGCGTCTCGTCGTCGATCCGCATCGGTGACCCAGTCGCCGTGGACTCCAGGACCGTCCGGTCGGCCTTGCGCTCGGCCCACGTCTTCGCGGTGCGCCGGTTCTTCTTGAGCCGCTTGTACATCAGCGATGCTGCCCGCTTGAGCGTCTCGTAGTCGGGGTCGTCATCCGGCAGGTCGGGCACGACGGCGAGCACGCGCAGTGCGGTCTCGACGTCCCGTGGGTCGAGCCGGTCCAGGGTCGGAACGTCGAGGTCGGTCGCGCGGAGGAGCTGCTGGGTCACCGGAGCAGCGTACGGGCCGACGTCGGGTGGAGGTGATTCGTCGCCCGATGCACCGACTCAGAACCTCGACCCGAATACCTCGAACCGGGCGAGCGATGCCGGGCCAGACAGACGTATGCCGCCGGGTCCCTCGCGGTCCGGCCACCGGGGAGGGTGTGGCCGGCCGGGAGGTGACCCTGCGGCATACGGGTCGGGCTGCCTCCGGCAGGAGGCGGCGGGTCAGTTGGACGTGCTGGGCTTGACCGCGAGCGTGACCTGGACCTCCTGGCGCTTGCCGTCGCGCAGGNCTGGACCTCCTGGCGCTTGCCGTCGCGCAGGACCGTCAGGGTCACCTTGTCGCCGGCGGTGCGCTCGCGCACCTGGGCGACGAGCGCGGTCGAGGAGTCGACCGGGTTGCCGTCGACGGCGATGACGACGTCGCCTTCCTTCAGGCCGGCGTTGGCGGCCGGGGTCCCGGAGGTCACGGCGGCGATCTGGGCGCCGGCGCGCTTGGCGGAGCCGTCCTGGGCGACCGTGTCGCGGGTCGAGACGCCGAGGAAGGCGTGCTCGGCCTTGCCGCTCTTGATCAGCTGGTCAGCGATCGACTTGGCCTCCTTGACCGGGATCGCGAAGCCGATGCCGATGTTGCCGCTCTGACCGCCGCTGCCCGAGCCGAGCGATGCGATCGAGCTGTTGATGCCGATGAGCTCACCCTTGGCGTTGACGAGCGCGCCACCGGAGTTGCCGGGGTTGATCGCGGCGGACGTCTGGATCGCGTTGGTGACGACAGTGTCAGCGGCCGAGCCGTTGCTGCCCTGCTGCTGGCCGAACGGGTCCTGCTGTTGCTGCTGCTGCTCCGGGGCCGTTGACACGGGGCGGTCCAGCGCGCTGACGATGCCGGTGGTGACGGTGCCGGACAGGCCGAGCGGGTTGCCCACGGCCATGACCGGGTCGCCGACGACGAGTCCATCGGAGTTGCCGAGGGAGATCGGGGTGATGTCGCTCGGGACCGAGGAGAGCTTGATCACGGCGAGGTCGGTCGACGGGTCGGTGCCCACGACGGTCGCGTTGTAGGTGCGCCCGTCGGCAAGGGTGACGGTGATCGCGCCGTTGCCGCTCGCGCCCTCGACGACGTGGTTGTTCGTCAGGATGTGACCCTGCTTGTCGTAGATGACACCTGAGCCGGCGGCCTCACCCTGCTGCATGGTGACGTTGATCGACACGACGCTCGGGCCAACGGCCTTGGCGACCGCGGTCCAGTCAGGGCTCGTGGCGCTGCCCTGGTTCACGGTCGGCGAGGTCTGCTGGTTGTTCGTCGACGTCGCAGTGGGGGTGGTGTTGACGGAGGTGTTCTGGTCGCTCAGCTGGATGGCGGCATACGTGCCACCGCTCGCGAGCGCGGCTGCGAGCAGCGCGGTGACCGCGGTCTGGCCGATGCGACGGTCCTTGCGCGGAGGCTTGGGGCCGCCCTGGAACGTCGGCGGCACCGGGGGCGCCGGCGGGGTCGGCGGAGCCGACTGGCTGTAGTAGTTGCCCTGCGGGATCTGCTGGGTGTGGTCCGGTGCCAGGGTCATGGCTCCTCCTCGTTCGGTCTCTTGGTAGCCATGACATCGGCCGAGTTTTGGACGGCGTTGTGGCCTTCCTAAGAATCGGCTGTGCGATCCGAGAGAAGACTCAGAGCCTCAGATCGGCTTGGCGCGGTTGGCTGCCGACGGCTGCATCGGCAGCTCGACGACGAAGGTGGCGCCTCCACCGGGAGTGTCCTGCACGCGCACCCGGCCGCCGTGGGCTTCGACGATCGCATGCACGATCGCCAGGCCCAGTCCGTTGCCGCCGCCCTTGCCGCGGCTGCGTGACCAGTCGGCTCGGTAGAAGCGCTCGAACACGGTGTCGCGGTCCTTCTCGGGAATTCCGTGCCCGTGGTCGCGGACGTGCAGCGCCACGTGTCCGACGTCGACCCGCCCCACGAGGATCTCGACCGGGCTCCCTGCCGGGGTGTGCACGCGCGCGTTGGTGACGAGGTTGGTGACGACCTGCCGCAGCTGGCGCTCGTCGGCCTTCAGCTCGGTCGGCTCGATGGGTCCGTGGATGCCGGTCGCCGTCACATGGCGGGCCGGCGAGATCGTCCGGGCGTCCTGCGCGGCGTCTGCGGCCAGCACCGCGAGGTCGACGGTCTGCAGCTCGAGCGGGCGCTCGCCATCGAGGCGGGCGAGGGTGAGCAGGTCCTCGACGAGGCCGCTCATCCGGTGGCTCTCGGACTCGATCCGGCCCATCGCCCCGGTCACGGAGTCAGCCGTCGGCAGCGCACCCTGGCGGTACAGCTCGGCGTAGCCGGACACGGCGGCGAGCGGCGTGCGCAGCTCGTGCGAGGCGTCGGCGATGAACCGCCGCATCTTGGCCTCGTTGGCCTCCCGGACAGCGAAGCTCTGCTCGATCCGGGACAGCATCGCGTTGAGCGAGCGCGACAGGGAGGCGACCTCGTCGTTGGTCGCGGGCACCTCGACACGCCGGGTCAGGTCGCCCGCGGCGATCTGCGCGGCGGTGTCCTCGATCGTGGTCAACGGCCGGAAGGTGCGGCGCACGAGGTACCACCCGAGCACCGCGCTCGCGAGCAGCGCCACGGCGCCGATGGCGGTGGCATAGAGCAGGAACCGGCTGACCGTGGCGTCGAGCGGCCGAAGCGGCAGGGCCACGGAGATGATGTCGGTCTTCTTCCCGTTGAGCTCCGACAGTGCCAGCCACTGGCCCTCGCCACCCACGGACGGCACCTCGAAGGGCTTCCGGTCCCTGATGTGGGAGTCGGTGACCGGCAGCTTCGGGATCTTGGCGCTGTCGCGCTCCAGCACAGAGCGACCGAGCGCGGTGACGGAACCGGTCTTGATGTTGACGATCCGCCCGATGAAGCCGGTGGGCACGTTGGAGCCACCGTCGCCGAGGTCGCCGGGGTCGATGGCCGACAGGCTGCTGGCGTAGACCCCCAGCTCCTGCTCCAGCTGGTTGTGCAGGTAGCTGCGCAGCAGCGCGCTCACGACGAGGGCGGTGGTGACGAGTGCGACGAGGATGAGCCCGAGGGCGACGCCGAGCAGGCGCCAGCGCAGCGGTAGAGCGCGCATGCGGCGCGGGAGCGTTCGGAGCCGGCGGGGTGTCCTGCCGATCCCCGTCGAGTCGGTCACGCGGTGGTCCGTTCTAGTTCGTCGTGAGCTCAGGAGGCACTCGAAGAACGTAACCCACTCCGCGCTTGGTGTGGATCAGAGAGGGGCCATCGGCGTCGATCTTGCGGCGCAGGTAGGAGATGTAGGACTCGACGATGCCCGACTCGCCGCGGAAGTCGTAGTCCCACACATGGTCGAGGATCTGCAGCTTGGACAGCACGCGGTTCGGGTTGAGCAACAGGTAGCGCAGCAGCTTGAACTCGGTGGGCGACAGGTCGATGACCCGGCCGCCGCGCCGCACCTCGTGGGAGTCCTCGTTGAGCTCGAGGTCGTGGAAGCGCAGGGTCGCACCCTCGTCGGCGGTGCCGCGCGTGCGGCGGAGGACGGCCCGGATGCGGGCGATGACCTCCTCGAGGCTGAACGGCTTGGTGACGTAGTCGTCGCCGCCGACGGTCAGGCCCTGGATCTTGTCGCCCGTGGCATCGCGGGCGGTGACGAAGACGATGGGCTGCTGCCGCCCGCGGTCGCGCAGGCGACGGGTCACCTCGAAGCCGTCGACATCCGGAAGCATGACGTCGAGCACGACGAGGTCGGGCTCGGACTCCTCGGCCAGCGCCAGGGCGGTCGTGCCGTCGCCGGCCGTCTCGACCTCGAACCCGGCGAAGCGCAGGGAGGTCGCGAGCAGCTCGCGGATGTTCGGCTCGTCCTCGACCACGAGCAGTCGAGCCTCGGGCAGCGTTGCTGTCTGGGTGTCCACATCAACAGTGTCGGCGCGTTCGCTGGGAGTTTGCTGGAAACCGCGTCACAGTCTCCTCTGAGCGCTTCTTCAGGCGCCGCCCAGCCCGTCCGGGGGTACGACAAAGCCCCCGTCCCGACGGCGTCGAGGGCGGGGGCGAGACGGTCGCAACGAGCTCAGCGGCGGCGGGCCTTCTTCAGGGCCTTCTTGAAGTCCTGCTTGCACATCGAGGCGCAGTCCTGCTTGCACAGCCGGTGGACCACCACGGGGCACTTGAGGCACCGGGTGTCCTTCTTGCAGCACTTGGACTTCGGCTTGATCTTCGCCACGTCCTTGGCCTTGAGCTTGCTCACGTCAGGAAGGGTAATTAGGTAAGGGTTGCCTTGCCTAATTGAGTCGCAGGATGAGACAGGTGACCTCGGTCACAGGTCGTCGGCGTCGACGATCCGGTAGGCGTACCCCTGCTCGGCCAGGAACCGCTGACGATGCGCGGCGAAGTCGGCGTCGACGGTGTCGCGCGACACGACCGTGTAGAAGTGCGCCGTCCGTCCGTCGCCCTTGGGCCGCAGCACCCGGCCGAGCCGCTGGGCCTCCTCCTGACGAGAGCCGAACGTGCCGCTGATCTGGATCGCGACGCTCGCCTCGGGCAGGTCGATCGAGAAGTTCGCCACCTTGCTCACGACCAGCCGGTCGATCTCGCCGGTCCGGAACGCGTCGTAGAGCCGCTGCCGCTCGCGGACAGTCGTCTCGCCGGTGATGACGTCGGCGCCGAGCAGCTCGGCGACCTCGTGAAGCTGGTCGAGGTACTGACCGATGACCAGCGTCGGCTCACCCGTATGCCGGGTGGCCAGCTTCTCGACGACGGGCAGCTTCGCGTCCGAGCACGACGCGAGCCGGTACCGGTCGTCCGGCTCGGCGGTCGCGTACGTCATCCGCTGGCCGTCCGGAAGGCTGACCCGCACCTCGACGCAGTCGGCGGGCGCGATGTACCCCTGTGACTCGATGTCCTTCCAGGGCGCGTCGAACCGCTTGGGGCCGATGAGGCTGAAGACGTCGGCCTCCCGCCCGTCCTCACGCACGAGAGTGGCGGTGAGCCCGAGGCGGCGCCGGGCCTGCAGGTCCGCGGTCATCCGGAAGATCGGCGCGGGCAGCAGGTGGACCTCGTCGTAGACGATGAGGCCCCAGTCGCGGGCGTCGAGCAGGTCGAGGTGGGCGTAGGCGCCCTTCCGCTTCGTCGTCAGCACCTGGTAGGTCGCGATGGTGACCGGTCGAATCTCCTTGCGGGCACCGGAGTACTCCCCGATCTCCTCCTCGGTGAGCGTCGTGCGGCGCAGCAGCTCGTCCTTCCACTGCCGGGCGCTGACGGTGTTGGTGACGAGGATCAGCGTCGTCGACTTCGCCTCGGCCATGGCCCCGGCGCCGACGAGCGTCTTGCCGGCGCCGCAGGGCAGGACGACGACACCCGACCCGCCGTGCCAGAAGCCGTCGACGGCCTGCTGCTGGTAGGGCCGCAGGCTCCAGCCGCTCTCGTCGAGCGCGATCGGGTGAGCCTCGCCGTCGACATAGCCGGCGAGGTCCTCGGCGGGCCAGCCGACCTTGAGCAGCTCCTGCTTGAGGGTGCCGCGCTCGCTCGGGTGGACCACGACGGCGAGGTCGTCGATGCGGGCACCGGTGAGCGGCTTGATCTTCTTGTGCCGCAGCACCTCCTCGAGCACCGGGCGGTCGGTCGTCCGCAGCACGAGCCGCGTGCCCTCCGGCGAGTCGGCGAAACCCTCCTTCTCGAGGGTGAGCCGGCCGTAACGGTCCATCGTGTCGGCCACGTCGACGAGCAGGGAGTGCGGGACGGCATACCTGCTGTAGGTCATCAGCGCGTCGACTACCTGCTCGGCGTCGTGCCCGGCCGCGCGCGCGTTCCAGAGGCCGAGCGGCGTGATCCGGTAGGTGTGGACGTGCTCGGGCGCGCGCTCCAGCTCGGCGAACGGGGCGATCGCACGTCGCGCCTGCTCGGCCTGGGCATGGTCGACCTCGAGGAGCAGCGTCTTGTCGCTCTGGACAATGAGGGGTCCGTCGTTCATCGTTCAGGACCAACCGTCGTCAGGCCCGCAGGATTCCCGCCTGCCCTGTGTCGCACGTCCTAGGGGTCGTCGGCTCACGCCTGTCAGTATGGGCGAATGCGATCCCCACAGGTCGAGGTGGCAGCGGGGCTGCCCGAGAGCGTGACCATCTACGAGGTGGGTCCGCGCGACGGCCTGCAGAACGAGAAGACCGTCGTACCGGCCGAGACGAAGGTCGAGTTCATCCGGCGCCTCGAGGCGGCCGGGCTCGGCACGATCGAGACGACATCGTTCGTCCCGGCCTCGTGGGTGCCCCAGATGGGTGACGCCGAGGAGGTCCTGGCCGCCCTCGGCCCCGACGGCGTCGGGCCGTCCCGTCCCGCCCTGGTGCCCAACGAGCGGGGTCTGGACCGGGCCGAGGCCCTGGGGCTGCGCGCCATCGCCATCTTCGGGTCCGCGACCGAGACGTTCGCCCAGAAGAACCTCAACCGGTCCGTCGACGAGCAGTACGCGATGTTCGAGCCGGTCGTGAAGCGGGCGCTCGCCGACGGCACGTGGGTGCGCGCCTACGTCTCGATGTGCTTCGGCGACCCGTGGGAGGGACCGGTGCCCGTCGAGCAGGTCGTCGACGTCGCCGAGCGCCTGATGGACCTCGGCTGCGCCCAGCTGAGCCTCGGCGACACCATCGGCGTCGGCACCACCGGTCACGTGCACCGGCTGCTCGACGCGCTCGGACGGCGTGGCATCGGCACCGAGCGCATCGCGGTGCACTTCCACGACACGTACGGCCAGGCCCTGGCCAACACGATGGCGGCCCTCGCCGACGGCGTCTCCGTCGTCGACTCGTCGGCGGGCGGCCTCGGTGGCTGCCCGTATGCCAAGTCGGCGACCGGCAACCTCGCCACGGAGGACCTGGTCTGGGCGCTGCACGGCGCAGGCGTGCGGACCGGCGTCGACCTCGAGTCGCTCGTCGAGACGAGCAGGTGGATGGCCGAGCAGCTCGGCCGCCCCTCGCCGAGCAACGTCGTCAAGGCGCTCGCCGGATCCTGATCCGCGGCGTCCCCGCAACACACCCGGAAGTTGTCAACCAGTCCCGGTTGCAACTGTGGTGCGCTGACGGTTTCCGGGTGTGTTGCGGGTATCCCGGGGGTTGCGGGGTCGGTCCGTCAGGAGCCGCTGTCGAGCGTGGCGCCGGTGATCCGGTGCACGGAGTACAACCGCTCGTGGCCGGACTCGTCGAGGGCGCGCACCCGGCCCCCGTCGACCTGTCTCGGGTGGATCAGGTGCCGGGTTGTGGCACCGTGCGCGTCGGAGTAGCCGATCCACACGCCATGCCGGTCGGCCACGGCCTCGCGCAGCAGCGACAGCGTGACGACCGGGTCCATCGCCTGGATGCGAGGCCCGGGGCGTGACTCCTCCTCCGCACGCCGCTCGGCCGCCGTGGCCTCGGCGGCACGAAGACCCGTGACGAGCGACTGCGTGAAGGCGCGGTCGACGGGGGTGACCGTGGGGCCGGGTCCGCGCCGCCGTGCCCCGGCCCGGCGCCGTGGCGTCTCGGCGTGGACGACCGCACCGTCCTGGCCCTCGTGCACGGGAGCGAACCCGGCGTCGCGCAGCACCTCCACGATGACCCGCGGGTCGGCCGAGGAGACGAGCACCGTCGGGGCGATCCGCCGCAGGCGCAAGGCGGCGAGGTCACGCGACGCGAGCATCGTGTCGAGCACTGACTCGTCGTCGGAGCGGATGTATGCCGCTGCGCCGCCGATGCGGGTCTGCCCGTGCTTGCGCGCGACGTCCGACACGAGGTACTCGAGGGGCTGGGGGACCGGCGTCCGGCTGGACCGGCGCACCGTGTCGGTGAACTCGGCCGCCGTCCAGCCGGCGTCGAGGGCGCGCCGCACCGACTCGGGTGTGAACCGGTAGACGGTGGCCCCGCCCCGGGACTCGACCTCGGCCGCGAGCCGCATGAACGACCCGAGGCTGCCGACGAGCGGGCCGGGCGCGACAGCGGTGAGGTCGGCCTGGACGAGGATGTGGTCGACGGGCGCCGGGAGATGCTCGGACATCGCCGCGGCGACGACCTCGACCTGCGGCATTCTCGGCGCCGGTGTTTCCACGAGGCCACTCGACGGTGTCGCCGCCCTCTGATCGAGCGGCGGGGCTGCTGTGGCGGGGCGGCCACTCGAGGGGGTGGGGGGCGTCGGGGCGGAAGGCGTCCTGGATCCGATGAGGGCACGTCCAGGGCTCGACAGGGCGCCGCGACCGGTCACGCCGAGCCACTCCGCTTCCCTGAGGACGGCGTCGACGGCCTCGTCGAGCACGTCGGTGGGGCGGTTCGGGCGCCGCCAGGCGAGCCGCTCGCGCAGCGAGTCGACGGTCGGAGCATGGCCCGTCTCGAGCGCGGACAGCTCGGCCAGAACCTCGCGCCGCACTGCGCGGATGGCCGGCCACTGGACGTCGGGCCCGAGCGCGTTCGCCGGCCCGGTCCCGGTGGTCCGGTGCCCGACGAGGTGGGGGGCCCGGGTCGAACCGAGCCAGGCCACAGCGAGCGAGGCCCATCGGTGCCCGGCCTCGCTGCTCGACCACTCGTCGATCTCGGACGTGGGCGCCCACACGGGCACGACCTCGCCGTCGTCGGCGACGAGCCCTGCGGCATAAGCGATCTCGACGACGAACGCAGCGCGCTCCGCGCCGACGTCGAGGGCGGTCTGGGTCGCGCGGAAGTCCCGGACGGACAGCCCGCCCGCGCGCAGGACGCGTGGCGGGTCGGCCCCCCACGCGGCAGCGAGCTCGTCGACCTGCGTGAGGAACTCGCTGGCAGCGCCGCCCGCGGCCGCGTCGACGAGCGACACCGCTCGCGACTCGACCGCCGGCGGCGTGAGCTGGGTCGAGCGGTGCAGCCGGCCGCCGCGCAGCGCCAGCCCGATCTCGCGC
This sequence comes from Intrasporangium mesophilum, assembly GCF_054783095.1. Taxonomy (NCBI): domain Bacteria; kingdom Bacillati; phylum Actinomycetota; class Actinomycetes; order Micrococcales; family Intrasporangiaceae; genus Intrasporangium; species Intrasporangium mesophilum. The sequence continues at coordinate 293,247 of NZ_BAAGRF010000005.1, forward strand.
GGCAGGGCGACCCGGTCGGAGGAGACCGGGACGAGCAGGTGGTGCTCGAGCAGCCATCGCGCGCTCGTGCGCCCCGCGGGTGCGGTCGGGAGCACGCCGAACGGTGGCCCCCACGTCATGCGCTCGAGCATCGCGCGCGAGTCCTGCGGCGCGCCCTCGATCGTGGCCAGCACCTCGTCGCGGTCCGCGTGCTGCGGCACGAGCGACGAGCGCAGCTCGCGCATCGGTGCCCCGAGGCCGGCGACGCTCGAACCCAGCACCTCGGGCACCGTGCGCACGACATGTGAGCCGTCGGCGCTGCGCCACAGCAGTGCCCAACGCCACAGGTCGTCGACGAGGAGATCGACCGTGCTGGCCCGCTCATCTGTGGGGGCGGCGCCGAGCAGGCTCAGCAGGGCAGCAGGCGCTGCCGCGTCGCCCGCGACGACGAGGGCCTCGAGCACCTGTAGGTGGCCACGGTCGAGCGCCTCCACCGCACGCTGCACGCTGGCGCGAGTGCCCGCGCGCGCCGCGAGGCTCGTCAGGTCGGCCGGCGCCGGGCGCGCGAGATCGGGCCGCGAGAGGACGAGGTCGACGAGCTGGGCGTCACTGCGGCCGCGGATGTCGTCGGCGAGGCTCCGGCTCGAAGTGGCCATCTACCCAACCTAGTGCCCGAGCCGAACACGTCCTGGCGCTAGCGTGGTTCCCATGAGCGCGCTCTCGCCCGCCTCACCGGCAGACGCACACGCCGCATACCCGACCGGCCAGCAGTGGACGATCGGCTTCGGCCCCTACGAGGCGACCGTGGTCGAGGTCGGCGGCGGGCTGAGGAGCCTGACCCGCGACGGTGTCGACGTCGTCGCGGGGTATGCCGCCGACGAGCGGATCGTCTCCGGCCGAGGGCAACAGCTGATGCCGTGGCCCAACCGCATCCGCGACGGCAAGTACACCTTCGAGGGCCAGGACCACCAGCTCGCGCTCACCGAGCCCGCTGCGGGCAACGCCATCCACGGCCTCGTGCGCTGGGCACTGTGGGAGCCGGTCGAGATCGAGGACGAGGCCGTCACCGTCGGCTACCGGCTCCACCCGCAGCCGGGCTGGGACCACCACCTCGACCTTCGCACGACCTACGTCCTCGACGACTCCGGGCTCGTGGTCACCGCGGCGGCCCGCAACGTCGGCTCCGAGAGCGCGCCCTTCGGGTACGGCGCGCACCCCTACCTCGCCACCGGCGACGCCCTGTTGGCCGACGTGAGCATCCGCGTCCCGGCGGACGCGTTCGTCGAGGTCGACGAGCGGACGCTCCCGCGCGCGATCCGGCCGGTGGGCGGCACCGACTACGACTTCCGCGCCCTGCGCGCCGTGGGCGACGGCCGCCTCGACACGGCATACACCGACGTGCTCCGCGACGACGACGGGATGTGGCGCTGCACGGTGGCTGCCGGGGACCGCTCGACGACCCTGTGGGCCGACGCCGCCTTCGGCTGGCTGCAGGTGTTCACCGGCATCGCCGAGCGCCGCCTCGGCCAGGTCGGCGTCGCCGTCGAGCCGATGACATGCCCCGCCGACGCGTTCAACTCCGGAACCTCGCTGGTGGTGCTCGAGCCCGGGCAGGAGTGGACCGGCACGTGGGGGATCACGACCGCCTGACCTCGCCAGCTACGTCGACCGCCACCTCGTGGGTGCCGGGCTCCGCGCGAGCGGGAATCCGGCTTGCGCTGAGCCGTTAGGCTTGAGCCGAGCGCAAGGAGCGCCATCGAGTCGCGCCGTCACCCGGACGACCGACGATCGACAACGAGGTGGACAGTGCCGACTGGCAAGGTCAGGTTCTACGACGCGGACAAGGGCTTCGGATTCATCTCCGAGGACGACGGCGCCGACGTCTTCCTGCACGCGAACGCCCTTCCCGCGGGCGTGACGACCCTGAAGAAGGGCGCGCGTGTCGAGTTCGGGATCGTCGAGGGCCGTCGCGGTGCCCAGGCCCTCTCGGTCAAGGTGCTCGACCCGGTCCAGTCCGTCGCCGCCAACCGTCGCGAGCGTGACCGCAAGTCGCCCGAGGAGCTCGTCATCATCATCGAGGACGTCGTCCAGCTGCTCGACGCCGTCGGCAACAACCTTCGCAAGGGCCGCCGCGCGGACCGCAAGCAGAGCACTGCCGTCGCGCGGGCGCTGCGAGGTCTGGCCGACGAGCTGGAGAGCTGACCCGGATGACCACCGCCGCGCCGAAGTCGGACAGCGTGCTGCTGGCCGCCACTGACCTCGCCCGCACCGCGCTCGACGAGGTCGCGGAGCCAGGCACGGTCGGCGCACACCTCGGCATGGACCTGCTCGAGGAGCGCCTGGCCATGCACTGGTTCGAGTGCACGTCGCCGGGCTACCGCGGCTGGCGCTGGGGTGTCTCGGTGGCCCGCGTGCCGCGCGCCAAGCTCGCGACCGTCTGCGAGACGAACCTGCTGCCGGGCCCGGACGCGCTGCTCGCCCCCGAGTGGCTCCCGTATGCCGACCGGCTGGCTCCCGGGGACCTCGGCGCCGGCGACGTGCTGCCCTACCGGCCGGTCGACCCGTTCCTCGAGCAGGGTTTCGAGGCGACCGGCGACGAGGACGTCGACCAGATGGCCTTCTTCGAGCTCGGGCTCGGCAGGCCGCGGGTGCTGTCAGCCGAGGGGCGCGAGGACGCCGCGACCCGGTGGTATGCCGGTGACGGGGGTCCGACCTCCGAGGTGTCGGTCAAGGCGACGGCCCGGTGCTCGACATGTGGCTACTTCGTGCCGATGGCAGGCGCGCTCCGTCCGGTGTTCGGCGTGTGCGCCAACGAGTGGAGCCCGTCCGATGGCCGCGTGGTCAGCCTGGACCACGGGTGCGGTGCCCACTCGGAGACCGATCTCGAGGCTCCGGAGCCGTCGTCGGTCGGCGACCCGATCGTCGACGAGTTCGCCGTCGATCTCGAGCCGGTTCTGGCTGAGGCCGAGGAGACCAAGGCCGACGTGACGGAGCCCGAGGCCCGCGAGCCCGAGGCGAGCGAGCCCGAGGAAGACCCCGAGTCCGTCTGACGTCAGCGCGTCAGGCTGAGCCGTCCGGGGTCAGCCGGCGCCCTTGGCGTTGCCGCGGCCTCGCCAGAGGTAGACCCAGCCGATCGCCCCGAGCACCAGCCCGGCGATACATACCTGAGGCCACCACGACTTGTCGCCCTCGTGCAGCGAGGGCACGAGCAGGACGACGACCAGGGCCACGAGCCACACGAGCATGCCGATCTCGACGATCCGGCGCATCGGCACCGGTAGCGGCGCGATCGGCTCCGCAGCCGTCGGCGCAGCGTCGTCGGGGGTCGTCTCGTCGGTCACCTGGACAGCCTAGGGTCTCGATCCCGTATGCCGTGCACGCACCCTCCCGTGCTGGGTGGGGCCCTTGACGGCATACCAGGGGGTCGGTGGACGAGACGCCGGAATAGTTAGCAGAAGTAATGAGTTAAGGTAACTATCACCGACAGCACTTCTGAGGACTACCCATGCGTACCAAGACTGCGAGCCCGTCGCTCACCCGCTCCGAGCTCGTCTCCCTCGCCAACGACATCCGTCTGGCCTGTATGCGGATCTCCCGCCGAGTCCGCTTCGAGTCCGACGGCGAGCTCCCGCCGCACCAGTTCTCCGTGCTCTGCCGCCTCGAGGCCGCGCCGCGCACCAACAGTGAGCTCGCCGACATCGAGCGCGTCTCCGCGCCGAGCATGAAGCGCACCACCACGAGCCTCGTCGAGGGGGGCTACGTCGACCGCGCCGACGACCCGACCGATGGCCGGCAGGTCATCCTGTCGCTCTCGACCGAGGGTCGCCGCGCCATCAAGCGCATCCGCAAGCATCGCGACGAGTGGATGCTGTCGCGCTTCGAGCACCTGACCGACGAAGAGCGAGAGCTGCTCCAGCGCGCCGCCGACGTGCTGGCGAAGGTGGCCAGCGAATGAGCCCGACGTTCCACTCGCTCGCCATTCGCAACTACCGGATCTACGCCTCCGGAGCCATCGTCTCCAACACCGGCACCTGGATGGGGCGCGTCGCCCAGGACTGGCTGGTCCTCACCGTCCTGACGCCCCACTCGGCCACCGCGCTGGGCATCGTCACCGGCCTGCAGTTCCTGCCGTTCCTGCTGCTCGCGCCGTTCGCCGGAGTGCTCGTCGACCGGCTGCCCAAGCGGCAGCTGCTGTTCGCCACCCAGACGGCCCTGCTCGCGACGGCCTTGCTGCTCGCGGTGCTGACTGCCACCGGCGTCGTCCAGCTGTGGCATGTCTACGCGCTCGCCCTCATCCAGGGCGTCGCGACCGCCGTCGACAACCCGGCCCGGCAGACCTTCGTCTCGGAGATGGTCGACACCCCGCACCTGCCCAACGCCGTCGCGCTCAACAGTGCTTCGTTCAACCTGGGCCGGCTCATCGGGCCGGCCGTCGCCGGCCTCGTCATCGCGGCGTTCGGCATCGCCCCGGCCTTGTTCGTCAATGCCGGGACGTTCGTGTTCGTCCTCGCTGCGCTGCTGCTGATGAACGCGGCGGAGCTGACGCCGTCGCCTCGGGCTCGTGGGAAGGGCCAGCTCCGCGAAGGGCTGCGCTACGTCAAGGGCCGCCCCGACATCATCCTCGTCATGGTGCTCGTCTTCGTGCTGGGCACTTTCGGGATGAACTTCCAGGTCACCATGGCCCTGATGGCCACCAAGGTCTTCGACAAGGGCCCGGGCGAGTACGGCCTGCTCGGCTCGATCATGGCCGTCGGCTCGCTCACCGCGGCCCTGCTCGCCGCCCGCCGGGCCCGGCCACGCATGCGGGTCCTGCTGCTCGCCCTCGTCGGCTTCACGATCTCGACCGCCCTGCTCGCGACCGCGCCGAGCTACGCCCTGTTCGCCGTCTATCTCGTGCCGACCGGGCTCTCGGCGCTCACCGCGCTGACCACGGCGAACGCGATGGTGCAGGTCAGCGTCGACCCGATCATGCGCGGGCGTGTCATGGCCCTCTACATGGCGATCTTCATGGGTGGCACGCCGATCGGCGCACCGACGATCGGGTGGATCGGCGACACGCTCGGCCCGCGCTGGACGATCGGCATCGGCACGGTCGCGGTCGGGCTCAGCCTCGTCGCGGTGGCCCTGTGGTTCGCGTCCAGGGAGAATGTCGCAGTGACCATCCAGACCCAGCGCCGGCCGCGGCTGCGGATCCAGTTCGCCTCCGAGGTGCCCACCTCGCCCGAGGTCGCCAAGTGAGCTTCAAGTTCCGCAACCGCATCGTCGTCGGTGCGCTGGTCCTGTTCCTCGTGATCGCCGTCATCGCCGCCATCCGCAATCGCTGACCGGAGGCTCGTCCGTAAGATGGCGGCGTCAGCACGCCCGGTCTCGGGCCCTGTCAGACGGGGTCGGTGACGCAGGCGCGTCGTACGAGAGCGCGGAGGAGACCCCATGGCAGCCAAGAGGTTCGTCGACCTGCTCAACGAGCAGATCGGACACGAGTACGCCGCGCACCAGCAGTACGTCGCGATCGCGGTCTACTACGACGGCCTGACGATGCCGCAGCTCGCCGGGCTGTTCTACCGCCAGGCCGTCGAGGAGCGCGACCACGCGATGATGATGGTCCGGTACCTCCTCGACACCGACTCGACGGTCGAGATCCCCGGCGTGGCCGCCCCGCGCAACGACTTCGACGACATCGTGGCTCCGGTCCGGCTGGCCCTCGCCCAGGAGAAGCGGGTCAGCGAGCAGATCAACGCCCTGACGAGCGTCGCGCGCGAGGAGCACGACTACGCGTCCGACCAGTTCATGCAGTGGTTCATCAAGGAGCAGGTCGAGGAGGTCAGCTCGATGCACGACCTGCTGGTCATCGTCGAGCGCAACCAGGGCGACGTCGAGAACATCGAGGAGTACCTCCGGCGCGAGGGTGGCTCCGAGGGTGTCGACGCTTCGGCCCCGCCGATCGCGGGAGCCTGACGAGCGGGATCAGCCGAGGGGCCGGGCGGGGCAGGCGACGACCTTTTCGTCGAGCACACACACCACCGCGGCCTTGAGGGGGTCGAGCACGCGCACCAGGTCGCTCGGGTCCCCGGGCAGCAGCGGCAGGTGGGGCAGGGCAAGCAGCCGTCGCACCTCCGCGCTGAGCGCCTGCGTCTCCGGCACGGTGGGCCGGGGAGCCGTTGGCGTCGGCAGGGGCAGCCCGGGCACCGACGGCACCCGTATGCCGCCCCCGGTCCTCGCGGTGCCAGGCGCGGTGTCAGTCGGCCGGGTGCTCGATGGCGGTGACGCCGGTCGCGACGCCGGCCGTGCCGCTGGCCGTGCCGCCGGCTTGTCGCTCGGACGCGGTTCGGGGCGGTCGCCAGAGCCGGCGGTGCCCTCGGGACCCGGCGTGCCGGCATACCCGAACCCGGACCCGTCGGGCGTGCCGGTACCGGACCCGGAGGCGGGCCGGGCGGCGGGGAGCGCGCTCATCGGAACGACGGTGACGCCGCGGCGGTAGGCGTCGGCGATGGTCAGCACGGTGCGCGCGTACTCGTCGGAGTGGTTGTAGCGCAGCACGGCGCGGTAGGCCTGGCCCGGGTCGCGCAGCTGCGCGCCCCCGGAGCACAGCAGGACTCCCGCCGCCGTCACCGAGTCGCTCAGGCTCTGCGGGTTCGCGACCCCGTCACCGTCGCCATCGCGCCCGGCGACCGTCCAGGTCGTCGGGATGAACTGCATCGGGCCGACCGCGCGGTCAAAGGCCGCGTCCCGGTCGTACCTGCCGTGGTCGGTGTCGGTGATCCTGGTCGTGCCACGGCTTCCGTCGAGGGCGATGCCGATGATCCCCGGCTGCGCGACGCCGGCCGCGTCCAGCACGTTGCCCCCGAACCGCGCGTGGTTGCTCTCGACCCGCCCGATCGCGCCCAGCAGGGCCCAGTCGACGCCGCAGCCCGGGTCGGCGGTGCCGAGCAGGTCGGCGGCGTGACGGTAGGCCGCCAGCGCCAGGGACGGTATGCCGTTCGCGTCCAGGCGCACGGGGGCGAGCGAGGCAAGGGCCTGGAGCGCGTCCCGAGCTGCAGCGGGCACGTCGACGCGGGGCCAGTCCCGGGTGTAGGTCTCGTAGATCGGCGGGAGCTGCATCGGTGCGGGTGCGGGGCCGGCCTCCGGGTATCCCCGGCCCGCCTGGGTGATGGCCTGGTCGGGGACGCTGAGCGACCCGGCAACCGGTGCGTCGGAGGTCGCCGCGAAGGCGATGCCTGCGGTGGTCAGGGCGAGGACGGGCAGGGCTGCGACGGCACGGCGCGCCGAGGCGCGCACGCGGACGATGCGGACCATGGAGACTCCTCGTGGGGCGACTTCCGCCGTCGCAGGCGGCCGTCAGGCACAACGAGGCAGCAGGAGCTAGGTCACGCGCGTCACCGATTTCTCAGCTCGAGTGGCCCCGTCGTCACAGCCCACCCCGGAACGGCTGGGCAGAACCCGTGTGACGACGGGGCCACTCGACTGGTGGCATGGCGCTCGTCAGGCCAGTGCGGACACGACGTGGTCGATGGCCTGGGTCAGCTTGCTCACGTCGTCGGGGTCGACGGCCGGGAACATCGCGACGCGCAGCTGGTTACGGCCCAGCTTGCGGTAGGGCTCGACGTCGACGATGCCGTTCGCGCGCAGCACCTTGGCGACCGCGGCGGCGTCGATCGAGTCGTCGAAGTCGATCGTGCCGACGACCTGCGAGCGAGCGGCCAGGTCGGCGACATACGGCGTCGTGTAGGCCGTCTGCTCGGCCCAGGTGTAGAGCCGCGTGCTGGAGTCCTTGGTGCGTGCCGTGGCCCAGTCGAGGCCGCCGTTGCCGAGGATCCACCTCAGCTGCGCGTTGAGCAGCGCCAGTGTCGAGATGGCCGGCGTGTTGTACGTCTGGTTCTTCAGCGAGTTGTCGATCGCGGTCGGCAGGCTGAAGAAGTCAGGCACCCAGCGGCCGGTCGCGGCGATCTCCTCGACGCGAGCGAGCGCGGCGGGGGAGAAGGCGGCGAGCCAGAGCCCGCCGTCGGACGCGAAGCACTTCTGCGGGGCGAAGTAGTAGACGTCGGCTTCGGTGATGTCCACCGGGATGCCGCCGGCTCCGGACGTTGCGTCGACGAGCACCAGCGCGTCGCCGTCGGCGCCCTCGACCCGCTTGACCGGGGCCATGACACCGGTCGAGGTCTCGTTGTGCGGCCAGGCGTAGACGTCGACGCCGGCCTCCGCCCGCGGCGTGGCGAGCGTGCCCGGCTCTGCCTTGATGATGGTCGGCTCGCCGAGGAACGGCGCGGCCTTCGTGACGTTGCCGAACTTGCTCGAGAACTCGCCAAACGCGAGGTGCTGGGCGCGGTCGCGGACGAGCCCGAACGCGGCGATGTCCCAGAAGGCCGTCGAGCCGCCGTTGCCGAGGATGATCTCGTAGTCGGACGGGAGGCTGAAGAGGTCGCGCAGGCCGCTGCGCACCTCGCCGACGAGATTCTTGACAGGGGCCTGGCGGTGCGAGGTGCCCAGGACCGTGCGTCCCAGCGAGCTGAGGTAGTCGACCTGCTCGGGTCGGACCTTCGAGGGTCCGGAGCCGAACCGGCCGTCGGCCGGCAGCAGGTCAGCGGGGATGGTGATGGGCGTCGACACGGTGGCGGTCGGGACTTCGGTCACGGGTTTCACCTTGGGGAATGCGGCCACGTTACGAGGATGTGGCAGGCGTGTTGATGGCGGATGACGCCGTTGTCACCGTGCCCATTGAACCTCAGGTGCCCACCCCTTGGACACCGCTGCTCGATGTGTGGACAACCACATCTCGTCGGTCATCTCATCGGAGTCACGCGGGCCCGGACTCGTCGAGCGCCCAGCCGCGAGCGTCGGCAAGACCTGGGTGCGTCGCTTCGAGGAGTCGCATCCGGGTGATCCCGTCGCGTCCCGAGCTCACGCCGCAGCGGCGACGGTCACCGTCTCACGGACCCGGCGATCGATCAGGGCGAGATCGTCGACCTCTGCCCACACGAACCGCTCGAAGAACCAGCCCTGGCGGCGTATAGAGTCCTCGCGCCGCTTCTCGCTGAACAGCACGTCGACGCCGCGGTCCCCCCGGTACTTGACCTTGCCGTCGAACTCGACAAGCACCCGCGTGCCCTTGATCCGGAAGTCGGCAAACCTCGGGCCGTGTTCCGTGACCACCTCGAACTGAGGCTCGATGTCCCATCCGAGCTGGCGGAGCCGGTATCCGAGGATCGTCTCGCCGGGCGTCTCGGTGCGTGCGTCTGCGTGACGAAGGCACGCCCGCACCGGCGAGACTCCACGATGGCGGGCGAGGAGCTCGAGGGCAGCGTCGAGCTCTGCCCGGTCGACCTTGCCCTCGTGAAGGGCCGCGTCGGCGGCGACAAGGGCGGTCAGCGGTTGGCCCGTCAGGCCGGCCTGCACGATCGCGACAGCAGCGGGGACACGATCGGCGACCGGCAGCCCAGGGAGGGCGCGGTGGATCACGACCGGTCTCCGACGGCGCGATGATCCCGGGATCGTCCTCGTGAGATGGATCGTGCGAAGGTCTGCATAGAGCACGGGCAGGCTGTGCCACAACAGAGCGGACTGGTTGCTCACCATGGCCCTGCCGTCGAAGTGCAGGTACGCCGCTCGAGCGGCCAGTCGGTTCCAGTCCACGTCGTCGACAGGCGGGCGGACGGCATACCAACCCCGGAAGAGGGGATGGGCGCGTCCCGCAGCGACTGCCCGGGCGATGGCGTCGGAGTCGAGACCGTGCTCGCGCGCCCAAGCGGCGGAGAAGACCTCCCGCCTGGCGATGTGGCTCAGATCCATGTGGCCATCGTCGCGGCATCGGCTCGCCGTCCGCGTTGAGCTGCGCGGCGCCTGTGGACGGACCGCAGGGTTGCGTCGGCAAGACCTGGGTGCGTCGATTCGAGGAGTCGCATCCGGGTGATCCCGTCGCGTCGGGGGCTGCTGACAGACTCTTACGTATGCCGTCCGCTGCCGACCAGACCGCGTTCACCGAGCCGTTGTACGTCTCGAGCCTCCAGCACCACGACTCGATCCGCTTCGAGGAGACCGACTTCGCCGGGGCACATGCCGAGAACGCGACGTTCCTCGAGTGCTCGCTGGTCGGCTGCCGGCTGGACGACACGCACCTGGAGGGGTCGCGCTGGTCCGAGTGCGAGTGGGAGCGCGTCCAGGGGGTCGGGGTGGCGCTGTCCGACGCCAGCCTCGTCGAGACGACCCTCGACGGCTGTCGCCTGGCCGCCGTGTCCGCCTGGGCCTCGACCTGGCGCGACGTCACCGTCCGCGGCGGGAAGGTGGACTTCCTCAACCTGCGCGGCGCCAGCCTCAAGGACGTGGCCTTCGTCGACTGCGTCGTGGTCGAGCTCGACCTCACCGAGGCCACGGTCGCCGGGCTGACCTTCGAGGGCTGCACCCTCGTCGAGCCGACCTTCGGCCGAGGGAAGTATGCCGGTCTGGACCTGTCGGGGGCCACGCTGCGGGCGCCGCGTGGCCTGGCCGGGCTCAAGGGCGCGACCCTGAGCCGGCCGCAGGTCATCGACCTCGCCGACGCTCTCGCAGCCGAGCTCGGGATAGCGATCGCGGACTGACTGCTCGAGCCCCCCATTCGAGGTATCTGCGCGTCGCATGGCGCGCGCTGATACATCGACCCGGGGGGCTCGCGAGGTCAGTTGATCTGGTTCGGCTTGGCGCGCCGCAGCGCGGCGGTCGCGGCATCCTTGGCGCGGTCCCGCGCCTTGAGCTTGTCCTCGGGACGGATCCGCTTGGTCAGGTCGGCCCGCTCGATGAGAACGCTGAGCGGCATATCCGTGGGTGGGTAGACGGTGACGGTCTCGTCGCCGCTGAAGACGACCCACAGCGCCTCGTCGCCCTTGTAGACCTTGAGGATGCTGCCGTCGGCCAGCGACTTCGCGTGCGCCATCGCCTGGCGCCGGGCGCGCTCGCTCGAGACGGCCTTGTTGACGGCTTCCTTCGCCGGCCCGTGCAGCGCCTGGGTGGCGATCCAGATCTGGGGGCCGTACTTGACGCCGAGCTTGACGACCGTCACTGCGGCCTTGCCCTTGCCTGCCATCCGTCGAACTCCTTAAGGCCCGCGTCCGCCCGGGCTGCCTCCACCCTAGTCTGAACGCATGGACGGAACGGCTCCCGGAAGGCCTCTGCTGCCCCGACACGACTACGCGGGCGACGGCCTGGCGGAGTCGGAGGTCGCCGCGTCTCCGTACCTTCAGGCGAGGGCCTGGGTCGACACCGCGATCGCCGAGGCCGCCCAGCGCGACGACGTGGCCGAGCCGACGGCGTTGTCGGTGGCCACGGCCGATGCGACCGGCGCGCCGAACGTCCGCACCGTGCTCATGCGCTTCTTCGACGAGCGCGGGCCGGGGTTCGTCACGAACCTGGAGTCGAGCAAGAGCCTGGAGCTCCGAGCCAACCCGCGCATCGCCGCGGCGCTGACCTGGCCGGCGCTCTACCGCGCGATCCGCTTCCGCGGCGCCGCTGTGCCGGTCGGGCGCGACGAGGTCGAGGCGTACTTCGCCACTCGGCCCTATGGCGCCCGCCTGTCCGCGTGGGCGTCGGACCAGTCGCGGCCGGCGGCGGACCGGGCCGAGCTCGAGCGCAAGTGGGCCGAGGCGATGGCGCGGTTCCCGGACACGGGCTCCGCCGACGACGTGCCTGTGCCGGACTTCTGGGGCGGCTGGCGGGTCGTCTGCGACGAGGTCGAGTTCTGGGCCGGGCGCGCCAACCGGCTGCACGACCGGATCGTGTTCCGCCGGAAGGGCGACGGGGACCTGGCCGACGCCGCCGCCTGGACGCGATCGCGCCTGCAGCCCTGACCCCCAGACCCGGCGCGAGCGCTGCGTTCGCTGGCCACAGGGTGCGGGCAAGGGAACAGGGCAGCCCGTTCTAGACCGGACTGCCCTGCCTCATCCTTGGGTGAGGGTGGTGGACGCGACTAGCGCGTGGCCACCTCACACGTCCCGGAAGAAATCACTTCTCGGACCACCTCCCTTCTTGGCTCAGTCCCTCGACCGTACGTCGAGTCCGAACGGGGCGGCAAGGCCTTTTCCGTCGCCGCCGCTCGCAGCCGCGTCGCCCAGCCGGTAGCCACCCACGAGCAAGGCGAGCAGCACCGGGAACTCCAGGTACGTGCTGTAGCTCGCCAGGGCGGCATACAGCGTGCGTCCCTGGGTGTAGTCGACGACGAAGATCACGGCGAAGAGGGCGGCGACGATGAAACCGACCGCCCACAGCCGAGCTCCCGTGAGCCACGGCACCCGCGCCTCGAAGGCCGCCGACGCGTCCTGCGCATAGCGCGGCATGAAGGCGACCCAGACGACGTACTGCATCGTCTGCAGGAAGGCGAAGACCGTGACGAGTCGCAGGCCCACGAGCGTGCCCACCTCGCCCGGCGGCGCAGTTGCCGCAACCACGTGGGCGCCGTCGCCGACGAGGCTGCGCACGATGCCGGGGTCGGCCGACAGCCAGCCGTCGAACGCGCCGAGCAGGATCACCAGAGGCACCCCGATGGCCCACAGGACCTGCGCCGCCCGGAACAGGCGGCGCCTGGTCACCGAACGGATGCGGGTGGTCCACTCCCAGAGGAAGACGAGGGGCACGAGGCCGTGCAGCTGGGCAAGGACGACGACGTGGTATGCCGGCCAGGCCAGTGACGCCACGGCCGCCGGGACGAGCGCCACCCAGACCGCTACCTTGCGACCGCCCGAGAGCCCACGCTGGGCGCCGACCGCGAGGACCGCGTAACCGAGCGCGATCTCGGCGAGCTCGGCAGGCCGGCCGAGGACCGGGACGAGCAGGCGGCAGATGACTACGCACGTCACGAGGGCCGCGAGCAGCTCGAGGAAGGACCGGCTGAGGATGCTGGAGAACCGCCCGGTGAGGTAGCGGATCTCGAGGAAGCTGTGCAGGACGCCGAAGAGGACCAACCCGATGACCACGGTGGCGATCGGCGCACCGAGGGAGACCAGCAGCGCCGCGGCCGCCGCGCCCAGCATGAGCAGGGCCAGGGTCCGTGGGCGGTCGGTACCATCGACGGAGCCGTCCTCGTGGTCTGGTCCGAGGGTCTCCTGACCACCCATCGGCGCCGCTCCGGCGCGCAGCCGAGCGGTGACCCCCGCGAGCAGCCGGAAGGTGGTCGCGGGGGCATCTGCCGCCACCGCCACCTCCACCGCCCGCGGTCTGCTCGCCCGCTGGATCCAGGTCACGTGCCTATGGTTTCGTCGGCTGGTCGGGGCAGCCACCGCAGAAACCCAATCGTTAGGGTCCTGTGGCGTGACCGAGATTCGGGGAGGCACGGGCGCCGGCGACCGACGCCAGAGCCTGCGCGCGGTCGCACTCTCGGCGTACGGGCCGACCCTGCTCGGATCCATCGGAGCCGGCGCGGTCGCACCGATCATCGCCGTGTCGGCGCGCGGGTTGGGGGCCTCGGTCGGACTCGCGGCCCTGCTCGTCGCGGCCCTGGGAGTGGGACAGCTGGTCGGCGACCTCCCGTCCGGGGCCCTCGCGGCCCGCATCGGCGAGCGCCGGGCCCTGCTGGTCGCGGCAGTGGTCGAGGCGGTCGGCATGCTCGTCGCGGCGCTGGCCGGGGGACTGGCGATGCTGTTCGCCGGCGTGCTCATCATCGGCCTGGCCGGGTCCCTCTTCGGCCTCGCCCGGCAGGCCTACCTCACCGAAGCGGTCCCGGTCGCGATGCGAGCCCGTGCGCTGTCGACTCTCGGCGGCGTGAGCCGGATCGGCTCGTTCCTCGGCCCGTTCGCCGGGTCGTTCGTCGTGGCGCGGTGGGGGATCGAGGCGGCATACGTCGTGGGTGGTTGTGCGAGCATCGCGGCGTTCGTCCTCGTGCTCGTGGCGCCCGACATCACGTCGGGGTCCCACCTGCTGCCCGTGGGGCACGTGCACCGCTCGGTCATGTCGGTCCTGCTCGAACACCGGCACGTCCTGCTCACGCTCGGGACCGGCGCCATGGCGGTGGCCGGGGCCCGCGCGATCCGGGAGGCCGTCGTGCCGCTGTGGGCCGAGTCGGTCGGGTTGTCGCCCGCGCAGACGTCACTCGTCTTCGGCGTCGCCGGGGCTATCGACATGGCGCTGTTCTACCCGTCCGGATGGCTCATGGACCGCTTCGGCCGAGTGGCCGCCGCCGTGCCGAGCATGATCGTGCTCGGGGTCGGCATGCTCCTGCTGCCGCTCGCGACGACGCTGGTGGCGGTGACGGCGGTCGCCACCGTCCTCGGCATCGGCAACGGGCTCGGGGCGGGCCTCATCATGACCCTCGGAGCCGACGCGTCGCCGGTGCACGCCCGGTCCCAGTTCCTCGGCGGCTGGCGGCTCTTCGCCGACCTGGGAAGGGCGGCGGGGCCGCTGACGTTGTCAGCACTGACCGCCATCATGTCCCTCGGCGCTTCGTCGGTCGTCCTCGGCCTCGGAGCGTTCGTCGGGGCAGGGTGGCTGCGTGTGTGGGTCCCTCGGCACGACCCGACCCGGAGCCCCGTTGCGGGTGCTCCCTGACGCCTGACGATTCTGAGAAGGTATGACCGTGACGGACCTGATCGACACCACCGAGATGTATCTCCGGACGATCTACGAGCTCGAGGAGGAGGGCATCGTGCCGCTCCGGGCCCGGATCGCTGAGCGCCTCGGCCACTCCGGCCCCACGGTCTCGCAGACCGTGGCCCGGATGGAGCGTGACGGCCTCGTGGCCGTGTCGGGAGACCGCCACCTGGAGCTGTCCGACCACGGCCGGCTGCTCGCGACGCGAGTCATGCGCAAGCACCGGTTGGCCGAGCGGCTGCTCGTGGACGTCATCGGGCTCGAGTGGGAGTACGCCCACGACGAGGCCTGTCGGTGGGAGCACGTCATGTCCGAGAAGGTCGAGCGCAAGATCCTCGGCCTCATCGGCGAGGGCCTGGAGTCGCCCTACGGCAACCCGATCCCCGGCCTCGAGGAGCTCGGCCTGCAGCAGGACGAGGACTTCCTCACGGGCCTCACCGCCCTGACGCTGGTGGTCACGGACCGGCCGGCGATCGTGACGATCCGCCGCATCGGCGAGCCGGTGCAGGTCGACCCCGAGGCGCTCGCGCTGCTGACCAGCGCCGGGGTGGTGCCGGGCGCTCGGGTCGAGGTGGTCCGTGACGGAGGCCGCGTCGTGGCTGTCCGCGAAGGCAGCGCGGCCGAGACGGCCGTGTCGCTCCCGGAGGATGTCGCGGTCCACGTCTACTGCCAGGCCGCCTGAGCGAGAAAGGTTCCTCGGGAGCCTCTCGCGGCGCCCTCGGGGGCCGTATGCCGGGTCGTCCGGGGGTGCTCTCACGGGTCCTCGGTCCGTGGCGGCGTCGTCACGTTATGTCCGGATCACAGCGGGTGAATTGTGGCGTTGTGGGCTAGATCGTCCGCATCAGTTCGTAAATCTTTTGACTTTCGTGAGCCACAGGGTGACAAGCCCTCCGGACTTGGGTACGGTGGGCGTCGCTTGCTCTCCCCGTCGGGCAAGTGTCTTGGGTCGAATCGCCTAGTCCTGCCATCGATCCGGGGCTCAGCACGAAACCGCATGGCAGGAGCGGGGGACCCACCTACCCGGGCGTCGTGAGACGTCCTTGGGGTGAAGCCCTCCAACGGACCAACCGGTCCGAGCGAAGGCCGGGCAGTACCTCCAGCCCGAACCCGACAGCTCACCTCGCAGGCGTCGAGAGGTCAAACGTGGCTCAGAACGTTCCCGGTCGCCACCGCGCACCCGGTCGATTCAACGCGATCTCCGAGCTCAAGATGATCGCCAAGGAGTCTGCTCAGCCAGCCGTGAAGGGTGCCGCGATCGTGGCGGCCTCGGGTGGCCTCGTCGCAACGTTCGCGAACCCCGCGAACGCAGCCGACGGTGCGAGCAGCGTCGTCGCAGCGCCCTCGGCCGTCGGTCCTCAGACCGGCACGCTGACGGCGTCGAATGCCTTGTCCTCCATCGGTTTTGCCAAGGTCAGCGTCAAGCCGGCCAACGTGAGGCCCGTCGTCATCGAGGACATCCAGGTCAAGCAGGCCCGCGCTGACGAGAAGGCCGCCAAGGTCGCCGCCGAGCGCCGCACCGAAGCTGCTCGTGCGAGCCGCTCGACGGCCCGCACCGCCCTGTCCAACCCGACGCAGAGCGCTTCCGGCATCGTCGGGATCGCGCAGTCGCTCTTCGGCATCCCCTACGTCTACGGCGGATCGAGCCCCTCGGGCTTCGACTGCTCCGGCTTCACGTCGTACGTCTACCGCCAGGCCGGCATCTCGATCCCCCGCACCGCCTCGCAGCAGCAGGCCGCCGCCACCCGGGTGAGCAACCCGCAGCCGGGCGACCTCGTCTTCTTCGGCTACCCGGCATACCACGTGGGCATCTACGTGAGCCCGGGCCGCATGATCGACGCGCAGCACTCCGGCACCACGATCGGCAACCACTCCATCTGGACGACCCCGTCCGGGTACGGCCGATTCTGATCTCCCCCTCCACATGCGCTCACGCCCTCACCGGGAACGGTGGGGGCGCAGTGCTTTTCGGGCCGGCGCGGTCCGGCGGCTCCCCGACGGCCATGGTTGACTGATCTGATGACCGACCAGCCTGCAGCCGAGTCCACGACACTCGTCGAGCTGGAGTTCTGGGCAGACCTCGTGTGCCCGTGGTCGTGGATCGCCAAGCGCCGCGTCGAGCACGCGATCGCCGCGTTCGAGCGCCCGCACGACGTCACGGTGCGGCTGCGCTCGTTCGAGCTCGACCCCGACCTGCCGGTGGGCGGCTCGGTGCCGGTGGCCGACCACCTCGGCGCCAAGCACGGCGGCGACGCGGATGCCGGGCGGCTGATGAACTCGCACGCGAGCGAGGTGGCGGTGGCCGACGACATCGTCTTCGACTGGGACCGGGCGGTCCGGGCCAACACCTTCGACGCGCACCGGCTGTGTGCACTCGCGGCCGAGCTGGGAGGTCCACACCTTCGCTCCGCCGCGACCGAGCGGTTCTTCGCGGCGCACTTCCGCGAGGGGCTGCCCATCGACGACCACGAGGTGCTGCAGCGCCTCGGCGCCGAGTGCGGGCTCGACGAGCGGCGGGTTGCAGCGGTCCTGGCATCGGACGAGTACGCCGACGACGTGCGCACCGACGAGGAGGTCGCGCGGTCGATGGGCGTCACGGCGACACCGTTCGTCCTGGCCAACGGGTATGCCCCGCTGTCGGGTGCGCGGGCCACGGACGACTACCTCGCCCTCCTGCGAGGCGTCGCGACCCAGACGATCTAGCCGGCATTACATAGGCTCGCTTCGCTCGCCGTGTTCGGCGCGCCTTGACGTCACGCCTTCCCTCCTCGACTGGCTCGCTGGCGCTCGCTTCGCTCGTCGGTCCAGGCGTGACGCGCGCCGAACCATTACATGGGCTCGCTCCGCTCGCCGTGTCCCGCGCGCCTTGACGTCACGCCTTCCCTCCTCGACTGGCTCGCTGGCGCTCGCTTCGCTCGTCGGTCCAGGCGTGACGCGCGCCGAACCACCTCAGGACAGCGTGTCGGCGGCCGGACGTCCGAAGGTGACGCCGTCGTTGACGGGCGCGGAGGCGGCGTCGCGCAGCTGCCGGTCGGGCTGCGGCCCGAGGGCGTCGTTGACCATGGAGAAGGCCCGGCGGAGCGCGACGAAGAGGGTGATCGCGAAGATCTGCTGGTCGTCGAACCCGGCTTCGCGCAGCGGCTCGAGGTCGGCGGCGGTCGTGTCGTTCGCGTCGCGGGCGACGGTCCTAGCCCATACGGCAAGGGCGCGGTCGGCTGGGTCGAGGGGCTCGTCCTCGTGGCGCAGCACGGCGCCGGCGACGTCCTCTCCGGCGGCCGTGGCCAGGCGGTTGCCCCACGCGAGTGAGCAGTAGGAGTCGCCGACCGTCGAGGCCATCGCGGCGATGAGGACGCCGCGCTGTCGGAACGTCAGGCCGCCGAGCTCGACCGCGTCGGCCACCAGGCCGAACAGCTTGTCGTGCGCGGTCGGCGAATGGGCCCAGACCCGAGTGAGGTTCATGACGTAGCCGTGGTCGGTCACGTCGCTGTCGTAGGACGCCTGGATCTCTGGCGTGATCTCGGGCTCGGTGAGGAAGCCGTGGGCGATCGGGTCCTGTGCCATGTGCTCGCTCCGTCGGTATGCCGCTGTGGCCGCCTCATCGTCCCACGCCCGCCTCACAACACACCGGGTAGCCGCAAACCTGTGACGGTTATAGCCGTCGTCGTTTGCGACTGCCCGGTGTGGTGCGGCGTGTGTGCCGCGTGGTCCGGCGTGTTGTGGTGTGTTGTGGTGTGGGAGGGCTGGGTGCCGGTCAGGCGTGGAACCGGAAGTGGCCTGACTGGGGGCGCCAGTCGGGGTCCGGGTCCTCGCCGACCCGGCCGTCGACGGCCTCGCGGATGAGATCTGCGTGGCCGGTGTGCCGGCCGTACTCCTCGATCAGATCGAGGACGAGTCGGCGCAGGTTTGCGTGTCCCCGGTCATCGGAGGCGTGGACGACGTGGTCGGGCCCGCCGTCGGCGAGGGCCGCGGCCATCCGCGCGCGAGCCCGGTCGACCGCTCCGTCGTAGAGCAGGTAGAGCTGCTGCGGGGTGTCGTCGGCGGCCGAATCGAACTCCCAGTCGTTCGACCCGTCCCAGCCGAAGGCGTCCCACGGCGCTCCGAGCGGCTCGCCCGCCAGCTTGTGCGTGGTGGCGTAGTCCTCCATCGCGGCGAGGTGCTTGAGCAGTCCACCGAGTGTGAGCGTCGACGTGGCGAGGGTCGTGTTGAGGCCGGCCGAGTCGAGCCCGTCGGCCTTGAAGCGGAAGGTGGTCCGGAGCCGGTCCAGCGAGCCGATGAGCTGCTCGGCCTCGCTGGCTGCGACGGGCGGTTCCCACGGGATCCCGGTAGTGGTCATGACGCCACGCTAGGACGTGTTCCGGACGGTCGGCGGCCTGAACCCCGCGGATCCGGCGCTTGATTTGGCGGTCAGTCGTCGGTCGAGGTGACGATCGAGTCCTGGATCGGGATGGCGTGGTCGACCTTGGTCAGCTCGAGGACCGCGCGGATCGGGGCCCTCGGCGGCACGACGAGGCGCAGGTCCTGCCGGCGCAGGCGCAGCCGGTCGGCCAGCCGGAAGATCATCTCGATCCCGGTGCTGTCGAGGTAGGTGGTGCCGCTGAGGTCCAGGACGACCAGGGGTGTGTCGTCGGGGATGGCTCGGGTGACGGCATCCATGACGTCGGTGGCGTTCGACAGGTCGATCTCGCCGATGATCTGGACGAGGCGGGCGCCGACGACGTCGCGTGCCTCGACCCGGGCAAGGTCGTTCATGTGCCTTCTCCGATCTGGACGCGGCGCCGCATCCTCACCTCCGTGCCTTCGGGGGCCTGCTTCACCTCGACGGAGTCCATCAGGGCGCGCATCAGCTGCAGGCCCCACCCTCCGCCTCGCCCGGCCGCCGGGCGCCAGCGGCCGGTGTCGCGCACGACCAGCTCGAGCGACTCGCCGTCGAGGCTGGCCGACACGTCCATGTCGCCGGGCTTGGGGCCGTAGGCGTGCTGGACGACGTTCGAGCACGCCTCGCTGCAGGCCACCAGGACGTCGTTCACGTCGGATCCGGCGATGTCGAGCTCACGAAGCCAGCGTCGCAAGGCGACGCGCATGTGAGCGAGCATCCGCGCCTCAGCGGGGAGATTGATGTGCAACGGACCGCCGACAGACGACTGCGGCCGCATCGCAACGAGGGCGACATCGTCGGCGACGTGGTGCTGGTCGAGGAGGGTCGAGAGCAGCCGGTCGCAGAGCGCGTCGAGGTCCGTCGAGTCCTGCACATCCACGTCCTGCGGGGCTGCGGTGGGTTCGACCTCGCTGCGTAGGCGCGCCAGTCCGGCCCAGATGGATTTTCCGCGGCGCTCGACGAGGCCATCGGTGTACAGCAGCACCGTCGCGCCTGGGGGCAGGTCGTAGGTGGCCTCCAGATAGCTGGGGTCAGCCGTGACCCCGATCGGCGGGCCGAGGGCTCGTCTGAGGAAGGTGCTGCGCTTCTCGTCGAAGACGAGGGCAGGGGGGTGGCCGGCATTGGTGTAACGGAGCTGACGGGTGGTCGGGTCGTAGAGGAGGTAGAGCAGCGTCGCCATCTCGGGCATCGGCAGCTGGCTCGCGAGCTGGTGCACGCCGCTCATGACCGACGCCGGCGCCGGGTCCTGGTGCGCGTAGGCACGCAGCGCCATCCGGAGCTGACCCATCGTTGCGGCCGCAGCCAGACCGTGGCCGGCGACGTCACCGATCGCGAGGCCGATGAGACCGCCGGGCAGCTGCACGATGTCGTACCAGTCACCCCCGACCTGCACGTCTGCCGAGGCTGGGACGTACCTGGCCGCGAGGGCGACACCCGGCATACGGGGGATCCGCTCGGGAAGCAGGCTGCGCTGGAGGGTCTCGGCGATCTGGTGCTCGCGCTGCGCGCGGGCCTCCTCCTGGCTCAGCTGATGCTGCGCCTCGGACCGCTCCTTGATCTCACGCAGGAGGAGCTCGTTGAGCGCCGACAGCTCGGCGGTGCGCTCGGTGACGCGCTGCTCCAGCTCGGCTGCTGCCACGGCGAGGTCTGCCGCGGTTCGCATGCGCTGGCTGACCAGGGCAGCGAAGAGGAAGGAGGTCAGGGCCACGCAGGCGTTGAACGCCTGGAGCGTGAACATCTCCTCCAGGAGAGTTCGCCCCGCGAACGGCCCGTTCTTGTGGGCGGCCGCCCAGGTCGCGACGAGCGAGGCGATGAGGGCGGCGGGGGCCGCGCCGCGCAGCTGGAGCCGCCACGAGGCCCAGCCGACGACGGGCAGGACGAGGAAGAGAATCGTCAGGTGCGACGTCGCCGCCCACAGGCTCGCGGCTGTCGTGATGACCAGGATGGCTCCGGCCTCGAACCAGGTCGACATAGTCCACCGCTGCTCCTCCCGGAACAGCGGGATCGACAGCAGGAACGGCGCGACGACGAGGACGCCCATCGCGTCGCCGGTCCACCACACGGCGAAGGCGCTCGGCAGCTCGGAGGTGGCGATCCCGCCGGACACAGCCAGCGTGGCCGCCCCGACGGAGGCACTGACGAGCATGCTGACGAGGGCTCCGAGGAACACGATCGCCAGGGCGTCGCGCAGCGTGTCGAGCTGCCGCCGGAAGCCGACGCGGTGCAGCAGCAGCACCGCGACCAGCGGGGCGGCGGTGTTGCCGCCGGCGGTGACGAGCGCCGCGAGGACACCCGTGCTGATCGGAAGGTTGATCGCAAAGGCAGCGACAGCGACCGCGGGCCAGAGCGACCGACCGAAGATGAGGAAGGCCGCGACGGCGACGCCAGTAGGTGGCCACAGCGGCGTCACGTTGCGGTCGACGAGCGAGAGGTTGAGACCCAGCCTGGCACCGAGGTAGTACGCAGCCGCGACCAGAACGAGGAGCCGCAGGTATGCCGCCGGGGCTCGCCTCGTGGGGGCGCCGGGGCTGCCCGGTGGCGGGGCGAACAAGTCTGAGCGCAGGCGAGGCCGACCCGAGGTGTCCGACGTGCCGGCGTTCATCGCACCGGGCGAGCGCGCCTCGCACCACGCAGCATGGTCACAGCGTAGGTAATGCAGGTGTCGCCAGCCGAGGAATCGGGCGAGACGTGGCGTGGCGCGGTCCCTATTCTGAGCCGATGGACTTCGAGTTCGACGGAGACGTCTTCTTCTGGAAGGGGCCGTCACCGTTTCATTTCGTCGCGGTGCCTGATGCCGAGTCGGAACAGATCGAGGACCTCAAGGCTCTGGTGACCTACGGGTGGGGCGTCATCCCTGTGACGGCACGCATCGGGTCGACGGAGTTCACGACGTCGCTCTTTCCCAAGGATGGGAGGTTCCTCGTGCCGGTGAAGGATGCCGTGCGGCGAGCCGAGCGACTCGAGCTCGACGACTCGGTCACGGTGTACCTGAGGATCGACGTCTGACCAGCGTGACTTTTTTGGGCCCCTGT
The DNA here is from genome assembly GCF_054783095.1 of Intrasporangium mesophilum. NCBI lineage: Bacteria > Bacillati > Actinomycetota > Actinomycetes > Micrococcales > Intrasporangiaceae > Intrasporangium > Intrasporangium mesophilum. The sequence continues at coordinate 315,171 of NZ_BAAGRF010000005.1, forward strand.
GCCCCTGGGCCTCAGCGCTGGAAGCGCCATCGTGTCGCGCCATATGGCTCGGTGGTCGCGACCCCGACGACCTGGTGGAAGGTGAACCGGAAGAGGTGCCACGGTGCGGGCCCGGCGCTCGGTGCGCTGAACGGCGCGGTCAGGGCGTCCGCCTCGACCTGGGCCGGCCATCCGCCCTCGCGGAAGCATGCCGCGACCCGCTCGAGGGTCTCCGGGTCGTCGACGCGTGCGGCCAAGCCGTCGAGCACCAGGTCGATCCCGGGGAGGCGGACCGAGATCGTGCACTCGGCGCGCTCCGCGATGTCGCGGGCCTTGCGGGCGGACAGGTTGCTCGTGAAGTACAGGTCGCCGTCCAGCCACTGGGCGCCGATGCCTGCCGCGTGCGGCGTGCCGTCACGCCGTGACGTGCCGAGGAAGTAGGTGAAGTCGGGGGAGGCGAGCCCCGACATCGCCTCCCTGGCGCGGTCCCAGTCCAGCGGCGGGTCGCCGTAGCGGTCCAGGTTCGTGGTCTCGGAAGGGGGCATATCGGTCATGCCTGACCAGAGTAGTCCGGCGACCACTTCCGAAACGGCTCCGAGCGGAACCGGCCCGGAGGATCCTGGACCCATGGCGGACACGGATGCGCCCAGGAGCGTGGCTGTCCCACTGACGGCGTTTGCGGTCGGGGCGGTCGTCGCCCTGCTGCTCGGGGTCTTCGGGAAGGTGCACAACCCGAAGCTCGACGGCGCCATCACGCTGGGATTCGGCAGCGTCATCGACATGAAGGTCGTGCTCACCAGCGTGATCGGGGTGCTCGTGCTGCTGCAGCTCCTCGGCGCTCTGCTCATGTACGGCAAGCTGGGGATCACGGCGCCCGGGTGGGTCGGCCCGACGCATCGCGTCCTCGGGACCATCACCGTGGTCCTGGCGATCCTCGTGGCCTACGACTGCCTGTGGGCCCTCGGTCTGGAGACGGGTTCGTTCCACAACGGCACGCCGGTTCCCCTGCGGACCATGGTCCACGGGGTGCTCGGCTGTGCGGTCTTCGGGGCGGTCGTCGTCAAAGTGGTGGCGGTGCGGTCGCGGCGAGCCCCGGGGTGGTTCCTCCCGGTCGCGGGTGGGCTGTTGTTCTCGCTGCTCGTCGTGGTCGTCCTGACGTCGGCGGTCTGGTACATCAGCACGAAGGGCTGGCCGGGCATCGGCGGCTACGGGTGAGCTGCCGTGAGCTGGGTGCTGACGTCCCAGAGCCGGCGCGCGAGGTCACGGTCGTAGCTGGCCTTGGAGGACCGCTTCGGCCGGCGGTTGACGAAGTAGAGTCCGCTGATGCCTTGGACCTCGGGTGAGCTGGCCAGGTAGATCGGGGTCTCGGCTCCCTGCTCGGGCGACTTGAGGAACCGGGTGCCGAGGGGCTGAAGGTACTTCATGACGACACCCGAGTCCTCACGTCCGTAGCCGCTGGCCACGACGCCTGGGTGCAGGGCGTTCGCGGTGACGCCGGTGCCTTCGAGGTGGCGAGCGAGCTCGTAGGTGAACAGGACGTTGGCGAGCTTGCTCTGGTTGTAGACCCGCTGACCCCTGTAGGACCGCTCGCTCTGCAGGTCGTCGAAGTTGATCCGGCCGAGGGCCTGGGCGGCCGACGCAACATTCACGACTCGCGAGGGGGCACTCGCGACGAGCAGGTCGCGCAGCTCGTCGGTGAGCAGGAACGGCGCGAGGTGGTTCAGCGCGAAGGTGTGCTCCAGACCGTCGGCGGTGACGTGCCGGTGGGCCCAGTAGCCGCCGACGTTGTTCACCAGGACGTCGAGTCGGGGGTATGCCGCTCGCACCTTGGCCGCCAGGGCGCGGACTTCCGACTGGGCTGAGAGGTCGGCCTCGAAGGTGTCCACCTGAGCGGATGGCGCTGTGCGAGAGATGGATTCGACGGCATCACTCAGCCGTGTCGACGACCTTCCGACGATCCCGACCCGCGCGCCGAGCGCGGCGAGCCCGGTTGCGGTGGCGAGGCCGATCCCACCGGTCGCGCCGGTGACGAGAACTGTGCAGCCGTGCAGGTCGGCGCTGCCGGTGTCCATGACGACGACGTTGTCAGACGGGCAGGATCGGGACAAGAGCCAGACCGGCTTCGAGTCGATGAGATCGGTTCTGGATGGCTTGGTATGGCGTGTGACGCCCAGGAACGGCGTGGAACGGCGGTGGAACGGCTAGAACGGCGGCGGTTCGTCGCGAGCTCGACTGTGATGCGGGCGCTGGCTGCCTGGGCGCCCGCCCGGCGGCCTTGATGACTGCTCGACCGCAGGGTCGCGCGCCGGATCTCCACTCGCGTCGCTCGGGTCGGGATCGGCCGATGAGTGCGTCGCCCGATGATGCTCCAGCCAGTCTTTGGGGTGGGTGGTGTAGGTGCGTCCGGCGGCGGTGGTCCAGGTGAGGGTGCCGATGTCGGGGTCGCGATCGGT
>NZ_BAAGRF010000006.1:0-851 GCF_054783095.1 Intrasporangium mesophilum
AGTTCCCGCCGTACCAGCAGGCCGCGATGGACGCGTTCAAGTCCAACACGATCGTGTCCTCGATCGCGCACGGCGCCGCCGTGTCCTTGGCGTGGAACACCGACATCTCCACCGCGATCAGCAAGTTCTACGCCGGCCGGGATGACGCCGCGCTGGTCACGGACCTGGCCGCCGCCGCGAAGAAGTACGTCGGCTGACCCGTGTCACGAGCGTGACCTGAAGGTATGCCGCCCCGGTCGGGCCCTGACCGGCCCGGCCGGGCGGCGTACCCCGACACCAAGGAAACTGTGATGCGTAAGGCGAAGGACTGGCTGCCGGGGTTGCTGCTGGTGTTGCCCTCGATCGTGTTGGTCGGGGTGTTCGTGTACTGGCTGATCGGGCGGAATGTGGCCACCTCGCTGGAGCGGACCGTGACCCGGGCCTCCAAGCGGGTGACGAACCCGGGCGGGATCGCGAACTACGGCAACTTGTTGGGTGGTGATGACTACCGGCATGCGCTGTTCAACCTGCTGGTGCTCACGGTCGTGTTCGTGGCCGGGACGATGTTCTTCGGGTTGTTGTGGGCGGTCCTGCTGGAGAAGGGCGTGCGGGGTGAGGGGCTGTTCCGGTCGGTGTATCTGCTGCCGATGGCGATCTCGTTCATCGCGGCCGGGATCGTGTGGCGCTGGCTGCTGTCGCCGGGCACCGGCGAGCAGGCGGTCGGGCTGAACCAGCTGCTGGCGATGCTCGGGCTGGAACGGTTCCAGTCCGGGTGGTGGCAGTCGCCCAGCATGTTCTCGATGGCCGCGATGGCGATGCCGGCGATCTGGCAGCTGTCCGGGTACGTGATGGCGCTGTTCCTGGCCGGGTTC
>NZ_BAAGRF010000007.1:0-940 GCF_054783095.1 Intrasporangium mesophilum
AGTTCCCGCCGTACCAGCAGGCCGCGATGGACGCGTTCAAGTCCAACACGATCGTGTCCTCGATCGCGCACGGCGCCGCCGTGAGCTTGGCGTGGAACACCGACATCTCCACCGCGATCAGCAAGTTCTACGCCAGCCGGGACGACGCCGCGCTGGTCACGGACCTGGCCGCCGCCGCGAAGAAGTACGTCGGCTAAGGAGCCTGGGGTGCTCAGGCGACGGTATGCCGTAACCGTCGGGATGCGGTAACCACGGGTATGCCGCCCGGGTCGGGCCCTGACCGGCCCGGCCGGGCGGCATACCCCGGGGTTGGTGTCTAGCCGGGGCTGGGTGTGGCGGGGCTGGTTTGCTGGTTGGGTCTAGTCAAAGGGTTTGTGTGATGCGTAAGGCGAAGGACTGGCTGCCGGGGTTGCTGCTGGTGTTGCCCTCGATCGTGTTGGTCGGGGTGTTCGTGTACTGGCTGATCGGGCGGAATGTGGCCACCTCGCTGGAGCGGACCGTGACCCGGGCCTCCAAGCGGGTGACGAACCCGGGCGGGCTCGCGAACTACGGCAACCTGTTGGGTGGTGATGACTACCGGCATGCGCTGTTCAACCTGCTGGTGCTCACGGTCGTGTTCGTGGCCGGGACGATGTTCTTCGGGTTGTTGTGGGCGGTCCTGCTGGAGAAGGGCGTGCGGGGTGAGGGGCTGTTCCGGTCGGTGTACCTGCTGCCGATGGCGATCTCGTTCATCGCGGCCGGGATCGTGTGGCGCTGGCTGCTCTCGCCGGGCACCGGCGAGCAGGCGGTCGGGCTGAACCAGCTGCTGGCGATGCTCGGGCTGGAACGGTTCCAGTCCGGGTGGTGGCAGTCGCCGGGCATGTTCTCGATGGCCGCGATGGCGATGCCGGCGATCTGGCAGCTGTCCGGGTACGTGATGGCGCTGTTCCTGGCCGGGTTC
>NZ_BAAGRF010000008.1:0-28304 GCF_054783095.1 Intrasporangium mesophilum
TCGCGGTCGGGCTGTTCGCGGTCGGGGTGCTCGCGGTCGGGCTGTTCGCGGTCGGGCTGTTCGCGGTCGGGGTGCTCGCGGTCTGGGTGCTCGCGGTGGTCGTGGTGCCGAGCGACCGCGCGACCAGCTCGGGGCAGTGGCGCCGACGGCAGGCGTCCATGAGCGCGGCCAGGGTCTGGTCCGCCCAGGCGATGACCGGCCGGGGATCCGGGGTCGAGGCGGGTGTCCGGTGCGTCGTCAGCATGAACTCGATCGGCGCCCACAGGCGCGTCACGGTGTCGATCGTGTACGGCATCTGCCTCCTTCCCTCCAGATCTATTAGAACACATGTTCGAACAGAGTGCAACGCGGCCAGGGTGGAATTCGCCTGCAGCACAGCGCATTTCGCGTTATCCACAGGCCATTTCCAGGGCCGGCGGACGAAGCTGGTTGGGACGGGGCGCTCACTCGACCCTGGCTAGGTCCGCCGAGTGACGGGGCGCTCACTCGACGGAAGGCCGGGGTGTGGGACACGTCGGGAGGGTCCTGGTCGAGTGAGCACGCCGTCCCACGAGCCCAGCATCGTGCGGCACGAGCAACGAGCGGCGTGACACGAGTGACGGGGCGCTCACTCGACCTTGCCAAATGCCCGCCGAGGGACGGGGCGCTCACTCGACCTTGCCAGATGCCCGGAGAGGGACGGGGCGCCCACTCGACCTGGCTAGGTCCGCCGAGGGACGGGGGCGCTCACTCGACCTTGGCACATGCTCACTGAGGGATGGGGCGCTGGGCGAGGCTGACGGCAAACGGGACTGGCTCCGCGATCCCCGGCGACGGCCGAGCGCGCTCAGCGCCTGTCGCCCCTTGGGGCGACTCACCAGCCCGGGGTGTGCACGGCACACAGATGCGGCTTGGGCCGCACCGGGCGGCCGGCAACCGTGCGGGCGATGTGCCGCAGCCGGCGGCGCAGGATCAGCCCGGCGACGAGCAGCCAGCCGGCCAGTGCCCACGCCCGGGGCCCGGGTGGCTGGGCCGGGGCGGGTGGGTACCCACCCGCGACAAGCCCAGCGGCCTGTTCGAAGTGGTTGAGCTCGTTGGGGTACAGCGACTGGTCGACGACGTATGCCGTGGGGAGCAGAGTGATGCCGCCGAGCGCCGTCGCGACGGCCCACTGGTCGCTGTGGCGGGCCTCATGCCGGGCGAGCGCCGTCGTCTGGTCGTCGTTGAGGTTCGGCCGCGGGGGTGTGACGAACACGTCGCCGATGGTGCTGCCGGCGGTGGTCCGCGACGCCGGGATGAAGCTCATGGTGAGCGATGGATGGCGGATGTCGCACATGGTCCTGCCCTGCCAGTGGCCGAAGGCCATGGCCAGCCCGCCGGCCGGGGCGTCGAGGGCGGCGTGGAGCGGGGCGGGCAGTGTGCCGCCGGCCGGCTGCCGGACGTCCTCGAACGAGGTGCCGGCAGACATCGAGGTCACGGGGCACTTCGGGATGGCCACCTCGTCCTGGGCGACGCGGACCGCGCCGCCCGCCAGGGTCAGGAGGGCAACGGCCACAGACACGGCCACCCAGACCTTATGGGCGCGCCGGCACATGCTGCACGCCTGCGCCTTGCGACGCCGCGCTTGCCGAAAGGGTGGCGCCATCGCAACCAGGCCGAACAGGCCGAAGGCAAGCCCGGCGAGCAGCACGAGCGCGCCCGTGGCCACCGATCGTGCGCGCCGTCGGTCCGGGGCGTCCGGACGGCGTGGGTTCGTTGGACTGGGGGTCTCGAGGGTCTCGAGGGTGTCGAGCGCGTCGAGGGTGCGGGAGGGCGCTTCGGCCTCCAGCACCAGGGTGCGTGGGGCCATAAGCCCGTTCCTCCTGAGCACACTGTCGGTGATCCGCGATCTCGCGGCGTCGTTACCATTCCGTTACCCATGACGATCTGGGCCCAAACATGCGAGTTCGCGGGTCGGTCAGGAATCGAGAAGCCCAGGACTCACGAAGCACCTAGCGTGGCGCGTATGGACAAGCCCAGCCGTATGCCGGGACCACGGGCCCTCGAGCGTCTCGTCCCCGCGGCATACCAGCCGGTGCTGGCGAACCGCACCTACCGGCGGCTCGCGCTGGGCTTCGCGGTCTCCTACTTCGGCGACGGGATGAGCTTCGTCGTCGTGGCGTGGCTCGCCATCCAGCTCGCGCCCGCCGCGACGGCGGGGCTCTGGGTCGCTGGTGCGGTCGCGGCATACACGCTCCCGGGCGTGGTCGGAGCGCTCGTCCTGGGACGCCGCCTGCGGCGGGAGCCGGCCAAGCGGCTGCTGCTTGCCGACACGGCCGTGCGCGGAGTGTTCCTCGCCGCGATCCCGCTCGCCTGGCTGGCCGGGGCGCTGACGCCACCGCTGTATGTCGTCCTGCTCGCGCTGTCGTCGCTGCTGCACGCGTGGGGCAGCGCCGGGCAGTACACGCTGCTCGCCGAGATACTGCCCGAGGCGCAGCGGCTCCCCGGGAACACGCTCGTCAGCTCGCTCAACTTCGCCGCGACGATCGCCGGGCCCGCGGTCGCGGGCGTGCTCGTGACGTTCGTCAGCCCCGCCCTCGTGATCGGCCTCGACGCCCTGACCTACGTCTTCCTCGCTGTCGTGGTCCTCACCACGAACCTGCCCGACGGGCAGCATGTGACGCCGGTTGACGGGCCGGCCGCGCGCGGCGGGCTCGCGGTGCTCAGGTCGTACCCAGTGCTGATCGGGCTGCTCCTGCTCACGTGGTTCTTCAACTTCTTCTACGGGCCCGTCGAGGTCGCACTGCCGCTCCACGTGTCCGACGACCTCGACGCCCCGGCGACTCTCCTCGGCCTCTACTGGATGCTGTTCGGCATCGGTGCGGTCGTCGGCGGCCTCACGGTCGGCGCGCTCCGACGGCTGCCGATCTGGCCGGTCACCATCGCGATCGTGGTCGGCTGGGGGATCATGCTGCTGCCCTTCGGGCTCGACGCCCCGCCGGCCGTGTCCGTGACGAGCTTCGCGCTCGGGGGGCTCATCTACGGTCCGTTCGTCGCCCTGTCGGTGACGCTGGTCCAGGGCGCCTCGCCTCCTCAGTACCTCGCCGCCGTTCTGGCGGCCCGAAGTGCGGTCCTGCTCACCGCCTCGCCGCTCGGGACCGCGCTCGGAGGTCCGTTGACGACCGCTTTCGGCCCGCGAGCGACGCTCGTCGGATCCGGGCTGGTCACCGTGGCCCTTGGGCTCGTTGCCGCCGCGCTGTTGCTCGCGCGACGTCGCCGTGGCGGGGTCGCTCTCAGGGGCTCGCGGCGGGCCGCCGAGGCGCCGCTCTGACGGGCGCCGTATGCCGCGTCTGCTGCTTGTTGATCTCGGTTCGGTGGCAGATGCGGCTGCTCTGGTGCGCAGAGGCCGATTCTGCGGCTAGAGTCGCGTCCGTGCCACTGTTTCGGATCAAGGAAGCCGCGTCCCTCCTCGGGGTCAGTGACGACACCCTGCGCCGCTGGGCCGACGACGGTCGGGTCGAGACGAGTACGGACGACTCAGGCCGGCTCGTGATCGAGGGGGCCGAGCTGGCGCGGTTCGCGGAGGAGGCCGCACACGCGGCCATCTCGGTGCCGATGGGCCCGGTCGTCGCCGCGTCCGTGCGCAACCGGTTCACCGGGCTGGTCACTCATGTCGTGCGCGACACCGTCATGGCCAAAGTCGACATTCAGGCGGGCCCGCACCGGTTCGTGTCGCTGCTGAGCCGCGAGGCGGCCGACGAGCTCGGCCTCGAGCCGGGCGTCCTGGCCGTCGCGGCCGTGAAGGCAACGAACGTCTCGGTCGAGCTGCCGAGCGCCCGCTGATCTCGCGCCGGCGAGACCTGAGCAAGGAGAACTGATGCGTGCTAACCCATTCGCGTGGAGCGCTGCGGCCCTGGTCGTCGTGGCCCTCTCGGGGTGCGGATCGACCAGCGACAACCAGGATCCTGGCGCGGGCTCCACCGGCGTCGGCTCGACGGCGTCCCAAGGCGCGACGTCGGACGCCATGTCAGGCGACATCACGGTGTTCGCGGCTGCCTCGCTGACGGGGTCCTTCACAGAGCTGGGCAAGCAGTTCGAGGCGGCCCACCCGGGCACCACAGTGACGTTCAGCTTCGCCGCGAGCTCCGCGCTCGCGCAGCAGATCAACTCGGGTGCGCCGGCCGACGTGTTCGCCTCGGCGAGCCAGAAGAACATGGACCAGGTCGTGTCGGCCGGGGGCGCGTCGGACGCGAAGGTCTTCGCCAAGAACGTCATGGAGGTCGCGACGCCCCCGAACAACCCGGCCGGCGTCATGTCCGTCAACGATCTCGCGAAGTCGTCGGTCAAGACCGCGCTCTGCCAGCCGCAGGTGCCGTGCGGCTCGGTCGCCGAGAAGGTGTTCTCCAACGCGAAGCTCACCGTCAAGCCGGTCACGCTCGAGCCTGATGTGAAGTCGGTGCTGAGCAAGGTGCAGCTCGGCGAGGTGGATGCCGGGGTCGTCTATGTCACCGATGTCATGGCCGCCGGCGACAAGGTCAAGAGCGTTGAGATCCCCGCAGACGTCAACGCCTCGACCAGCTATCCGATCGCGGCTCTGACCAAGAGTGGAAACGCTTCAGTCGCAGCGGCATTCGTTGACTTCGTGCTATCGCCGGCCGGGCAGGGTGTGCTGTCCGAGGCCGGCTTCCAAGGGCCATGATCGGCCCGTGGCGGGCCCGTGTGCTGGGTCCGGTGGTGGGGGTCTGATGGTGGGAGGTCCGGCCATGAGCGTTCCGGCATCGTCGACGCGGCTGAGTCCGCGCGAACGCGAACGCCGGGGCACCAAAGGGGGGGCCTCGCGATCAGTGCCGGCGCCATTGCTGGCGCCGGCACTGATCGCGGTCGTGTTCCTGATCCTGCCCCTGGTCGGGCTGATCCTGCGGGCGCCGTGGGGCGACCTGTGGTCGATCCTGCGCGGCTCGGCGGCGTCGCAGGCGCTGCAGCTGTCGTTGTGGACAGCGACCGTGGCGACGGCGGTGTCGCTGCTCATCGGGGTGCCACTGGCCTGGATCCTGGCGCGGACGGACTTTCCGGGCCTTCGGCTGCTTCGTGCACTGGTCACGCTCCCGCTGGTTCTTCCGCCGGTCGTCGGGGGCGTGGCGCTGCTGCTGGCTTTCGGCCGCAACGGGTTCGTCGGGCGCTACCTCGACCAGTGGTTCGGGATCACCATCCCGTTCACCTCGACCGCGGTCGTCATGGCCGAGACGTTCGTAGCCATGCCGTTCCTCATCGTTACGGTCGAGGGGGCCTTGCGCTCCGCCAACCAAGGCTTCGAGGAGGCTGCCGCGACGCTCGGCGCGTCGAGGATGACGGTCTTCCGGCGGGTCACGGTCCCGCTCGTGGCGCCGTCGCTCGGGGCCGGCGCGGTGCTGTGCTGGGCGCGGGCGCTCGGGGAGTTCGGGGCGACGATCACGTTCGCGGGGAGCTATCCGGGCCGCACCCAGACCATGCCGATCGAGGTGTACTACGCCCTCGAGTCAGATCCGGATGCCGCGATCGTGCTCAGCCTGGTGCTTCTGCTGGTGTCCGTGATCGTGCTGGTTACGCTGCGTGACAAATGGCTGCGAGGCGGAACGACCCAGTGACGGCAACCGACGCGAGGCGACGCGCTTCGGCGGCCTCTGCGTCGTCGGCGGCCTCTGCGTCGTCGGCGGCTTCGGCGGCGTCGGCGGCTTCGGCGGCGTCGGACGTCGGCGCGTCCGCTCCGGGCGCCGTCGGTGGTCGCGGGCTCGAGGTCGACGCGGAGGTCCGCCGGGGGGACTTCACCCTGCGCGTGGCGCTCACGGCCGCACCCGGGGAGGTCCTCGGCATACTCGGGCCGAACGGCTCCGGCAAGTCCACCCTGCTCAACGCGGTGGCGGGGCTGATTCCTGTGTCCGGGGGCCAGATCCGGCTGGACGGGCGCGTCATCGACGACGCTGCGAGCGGCGCCTTTGCGGAGGCCGCCGACCGCCCCGTCGGGTTCGTCTTCCAGAACTACCGGCTCTTCCCGCACCTGAGCGTGCTCGACAACGTCGCGTTCGGCCCCCGCGCGCGCGGGGTGAGCCGGCACGAGGCTCGAGCGACTGCGCAGCAGTGGCTGGCGCGGCTCGGGATCGCCGAGTTCGCGCCACGTCGGCCGTCGGACCTCTCAGGTGGGCAGGCGCAGCGGGTCGCGCTCGCGAGGGCGCTCGCCGGGGACCCGGCTCTGCTGCTGCTCGACGAGCCGCTGGCGGCGCTCGACGCGCGCACCCGGCTCGACGTCCAGACCGAGCTGAACCGCCACCTCTCCGAGTTCCCGGGACCGTGCCTGCTCGTCACTCACGACCCGCTCGAGGCGCTCGTGCTCGCGAGCCGTCTGCTCGTCCTCGAGGACGGCCGGATCGTGCAGGAAGGCACGCCCGCGCAGGTCGCGCGGCGCCCGGCCACCGAGTACGTCGCCAAGCTCGTCGGCCTCAACCTGTATGCCGGCGAGGTGGACGGTCCCGCTGTGCGGCTGACGGCTGGAGGCACGTTCGTCGTGCCCGACCACGGGCAGCACGGGCAGGTCCTGGTCGCACTGCGCCCGTCGGGGGTGCTCGTCAGCACCGAACGCCCTCACACCAGTGCCCGGAACAGCTGGCCCGCAACGATCGTCGGGCTCACGCTGCTGACCGACCGCGTGCGGGTCGACCTCGACGGCGAGCCTGCGGCGATCGTCGACGTGACTCCGGCCGCGGTGGCCGAGCTCGGCCTGCAGGCTGGGCTCGAGGTGTGGCTCACGACGAAGGCGACCGACCTCGAGGTCTACAGCCAGCACGACGGTGGCGGACAGCGCTGACGTCGCGGGCGGCATACGGTCACGGACGGCATACGGTCACGGACGGCGCTGAGGTCGCGGACGGCATACGGGCACGGCACGACGTCTTCCGCGAGTGCTCCGGAACGGCTCTCGGACGTGCTCGCGCGCCAATAGAGTGCGAATGGCCTTCGAGGACGGGGTGGTGAGCATGTCGGATGTGACTCTGGGCGTGACGGGTTCGACACCTGAGAGCGCGGGGATGTCCGCTGCGGAGGTCGCGGAGGAGTTCCAGCGGACGCGCGGGCAGCTGGAAGGCCTGGTGGCCGCGCTGGCCAGCTCGGTCGACGGGCGCCAGTTCACGTTCCACGCCTCCCTGCAGGACCTGCAGCTTCAGACTGGCGGGTACGTCGTGCTCGAGGATGCCGGGAGCCGTCGGCTCGGGCAGGTGTTGACGCTGCAGTCGGACTACGCGAGCGCCAGCGACCTCGGCCTCGAGGCGCTCCGGGGTGGGGTGCGGATCAGGTTCGCACGCGGCGAAGGCGTCGTTCTCGACGGGCCGGTCGTGCCGTTCCACGACGCGCGGGTCCGTCCGGCGGAGCCCGCGGAGGTGCAGGAGTGGCTGGCCCGCACCCAGCCTGACCGGTCGGCCCTGCCGATCGGGGAGCTGCTGCTGGCGCCCGGGGTGTCGGCGACGCTCGACTCTGGCGGCTTCAACCGGCATACCTTCATGTGCGGTCAGTCGGGGTCCGGAAAGACCTACTCGCTGGGGCTCGTGCTCGAGCGACTTCTGCTCGACACCAGCCTCCGCATGGTCATCCTCGACCCCAACTCCGACTACGTCCGTCTCGGTGAGACCCGCGACGGCGCGGACGCTGAGCTGGCCGAGTCGTATGCCGCTGCCGCTGGGGACGTGGCCGTGTGGACGAACGACAAGAGCGCGCCACACCCTTTGGGCCTTCAGTTCATCGATGTCGACCCGGCCGCGCAGGCGGCGGTGTTCGGGCTGGACCCGATTCATGACCGGGAGGAGTATGCCGCGTTGGCCGCAATTCTCGCGGTCAGCGAGAAAGGCCGTCCGATCATCACGGGCCTCGATGCTTTGGTGAGCTCCGAGAATCCTGACATTCGCCGGCTCGGGCTGCGAGCAGCGAACCTCGGCGTTCTCAACTGGTCCATCTGGAGCGGCGGGCAGAGCAGGTCGCTCGTCGACGAGCTGGCGAACCCGGCGGCTCGCTGTCTTGTCGTCGACCTCGGTTCGCTCAACAGCCACCACGAGCAACGGCTCATTGCCGAGACGGTGCTGGGGACTTTGTGGCGCCACCGAGCGAAGCGCGAGCCGTGCCTGGTCGTCATCGACGAGGCGCACAACGTGTGTCCGGCGCAGCCCACTGATCCGGTGACGGCGATGGCGACGAACTACGCGACGCTGATCGCCGCGGAGGGGCGAAAGTTCGGGTTGTACCTGCTGACCTCTACGCAGCGGCCGCAGAAGGTGCATGACGAGGTTCTTTCGCAGTGCGACAACCTGCTTCTCATGCGAATGAACTCCGAGGCCGACCTCGTGCACCTGCGCGAGGTGTTCTCCTTCGTTCCGGAAGGGCTGATCCAGCGGGCGACGAGCTTCCGGCAAGGCGAGAGCCTCGTCGCCGGGAAGTTCGCTTCACACCCGACACTCGTGCGGTTTGGTCAGCGGCTGTCGCAAGAAGGCGGCGCCGATGTGCCTACTTCGTGGGCGGCCAGCCAACGCTCGTAAACCGAGCACGGCGGGTGCTGGGCGGGTCCTGGGGCGGGTGCCCGGCAGGGCTGGGCGCCGTCCCCGGTGCCGCCGGGGTCTCAGCGGCACCGAGGACGCCGCTTGATCAGGGTGTGGCGCCGTCGAGTGCAGCCTTGGCCCCAGCCTTGGCTGCTGCCTCGATCTGCGCGACCGTGATGTCCGGCTGGGCCACCAGGGCCCGGAGAGCCTCATTGAGGGCGGCGACCTCGGCGAGGGCCTTTTCGGCGGTGTGCACCGCTTTGCCGGCCTTGACGTTGGCGTTGACGAGCCACGACTGAGCCGTGAACTTCGTGCCGTCAGTCGGCGACTGCATCTGGAACTCCCAGATTTCCTTCGGGGTTGGCATGTCTTCCTCCTCGATTCGTTTGATCTCGCCCTCAGCCCAGGTGATGCCTTCCTCCCAGGTGCGGCGAACGCGTGGTTTGCGATGCGGGTCGCGGCCACCTTTGCCCTCTGCGCCAAGACCGTTGAAACCGGCGGCCTGGGCGTCGACCTGGTAGCGCGCGGGGTCGTTGTGCTCGCACTTGTTGAGCACGCCATGCGTGTGGGTGGTGTCGAACGCCGGGCCTTTGAGCCTGATCCAGGTCGCCGGTGCTCCCATTTCCCGGGCAACGGCGACGTGCTCGGGCTGGGTCTGCAAGATGTCGAACGTGCCGCCCCAGCGATGGGTGCAGGCGGACGCCGGGGCGTTGCCGGTGAGCTGCAGGATGTCGATGTTCGACTTGATAAGGCCGCGGGCGAGCAGCAGCCTCTCGTAGACGGGGAGCCACTTGGCGAGGCAGGTGCACGCAGTCTCCCCTCTGAATGTCGTGAACCCCTCCTTGTTGGGGGTGGCCCTCGGGAAGCCGGGGCAATCGTCGTTTGCCATATGGCGCCTCCTCGTTGATCGTGTGTCAGTGACCGGGCACGGATGGTGCCCGTCTGACCGACGGCGCCACGTCGCTGCTGATACACCGTGGCTGCCGGGTGGCCGACGAGAGGACCTGCTTTGCTGCAAATGCGCTCGGACGACCACCCGAGCGTGAACCCGAATTGCCGTTTTGGAGATCTAGCGGCAGGGCCGCCGCAGACTGAAGGTGTGAGTGAATGGGCAGCTTCGGCGGGTCCTGGAGAGATGGAAGTGAGCCGAGGGACTCCCGGAGGCCTTCGCGTGCGGGGCTTCCCGGGTTGGACCCATCTTTCTGTGGGGGTGGCGTTCCTCGGCTGGGAGGTCCTCACAACGGTGCAGCGTTGGGGCGTGGACTCCGTCGATGGCTGGTGGGGCGGGTTCGGCGATCTCATGATCATGGTAATGATCGGGGTGCTGCTGGTGTTCGGCCTGCCTGCCGCCGCGGTCGAGGTCTGGGCCCTGACTCGTCCGAGGCAGCTCCGTTGGGTGGCACGCACGATCGTGGTGGTCTTCGTCGTTGTTGCCGGCTGGCTGCCGTTGCTCCCGCTGGGCTTGCGTTTTTTCGCCGACCAAAGCCCGGTGCGGTTGCAGTATGTGACCCTGGCCGTGGCTTGCTACTCGATCGTGATGGTGGTCCAGGCATTCGGAGCATTCGCGGCGTGCCAATGGTGGGCGGCGAGGAAGGAGAAGCGGCTCCAACCAACCTGACGGAGAGGCATGGGCGAGTAGTCAACTGGCTCGACCGGGACGAGTGCGGTCGCGACCCTCGCGGTAGGCATCGACCTCAGGATGGTCTAGCTGCCGCTGTCGCTTGCCTGATCCGTGCCCGATCCAAGGCGCCTGATCCAACGTGCCCGATCGACCTGATCCTGACATTCCGTGGCTCGGGCGGGGCCGCTCTCCTTGATCTCCGCGCTCGTACATGGGTGGCCAGTGTCGCGACGATCACGTGGACACGGCACGGTCCCAGTGCCCGGAGAAGAGCGGCATACCCGGCGTTTCTGACGTTTCTGACTCATCAGGCAAGGCTGCTGAGCCACGGATTTCACCGTTACCCTGCACCTTCCTCGCACCCTGCCTAGCCTGGAAGGTGGGCACTTAGGTCGGCGGCACCGCCCCCCAGTGTCGTGGTAGTTGCCGGAGCGTCGGGGACACCGTGCAGGTGGTCGGTCCGGCCTCGCTCCGAGTCCTCCCTGATGGGGTTCGGCCCGGGGCCAGTTGTCAACACTGCGTTCCTTCAATCAGGAGCCATCATGCGTAGGAGCATTACCGCCCTCGCCTGCGCACTCGCCGCGGTCTTCGCAGTCGCGACGCCTGCTTGGGCAGGGAGCCCGCACTTCATCAACTCCGCCACCGTCGTGACGGTCAGTAACAGCACGCTGACTGTCGCAGGAAAGGAAGCTGGACTCGGTGACGAGTCGCAGGTCCATGTGGTTCTCACGGCGACGGCGTTGTGCATCAACGGCGGCGGACACCACCCGAAGGCCGTCAACAAGACGTCGGTCGGGGCCGCAGCCGACTTCCCGGTCCAGAACGGCAAGGCCAACTTCTCGTTGAGCGTTACAGCGACCTTCCAACCGTCCTGCAGCCCGCCGATGACGGTGGCCTTCACCGACATCAGCCTGACCGACACGACCAACGGCATCAGCCTCAACGTTCCCGGCACTTTCCCGTGAGCGGACTGGCGCTGAGGTGACCATTCACGCTGGCCCGGGCGATCCGCCCGGGCCAGCTTCATGCGCCCCTCGTGCGGTCACATCTCCTCGCGGCCTCACGGCGCACGACCGTGTGGATATCGGCGAAGCGCCGCGCAAACAATGACCCCCAGCCAGGACACCCCGAACCCGCACAGCCCGGAATCCGCAGTACCCACCGTTGGTCGGGCTGGGGTGGGAGTGGACGGCCCCGAAACTGTTGCAGATTCGCACCCCTTCCAGAGTGCCCGGGTGTTGAAGGCGTGTGCTTGGGGTGTCGGGTGGCGCCGCGTGCTGCCTGTGCCTCGGCGAGCCCCGAGCGCGACATCGCAGCCCTCGTCGTGCGTCTCGGTTTCCGAGGGCAGTGGCGCCCAACGGCGTCGCGCCCTCGGCCCGGCTGATCGAGGGCGATCGATCACACGGGCCCGACACCGACATGGAGGGCGTTGTGAGTGGAGCAGACCGACACGGGTTCGGGGTGACGCGCGGGGGTCACCGGCCAGGCTCGCCGCGTTTGAGGATCATGTTCGCAGCGGCCGGGGCATTGGTAGCGGCTTCTTTGCTCGCGAGTGCAGGCGACGCTGTAGGTGTCCAACCCGCGCCCGGATCGGGCGGCGGGGCGCTCGTTGACGGCATCCTGACCGACCATGGCCGTGCACTGGGCGCGGCGGATGTCGTTGCGGTCGCCTGGCCGAACCAGCAGACACTTCAGGGGTTGACCGAGGGCGAAATGGTCGCGACCTACGTGATCGGCCGGACCAAGACCGATGGCGCAGGTCGGTTCAAGATCGACACCGAAACGGCGAACATCCCGGCGCAGTTCCGCGGCGAGGGTGATCTGATCGACGTTGAGCTCGTCTTCGGTGATTCGACCCGCGAGGCCCACTGGCACTACAGCGCCGCACCGGGCGCCGGCCGCGGGTGGATCCGGCGCGGTGGATCGGGCAAGGCGCCCGACTTCCGTGGCGATGTGGGAACCGCCACGGGCTATGACCTTGCTGATGACCCGGCGGCGTGGGTGGGCCCCGACGGGAAGGCGCTGGGGATATCGAAGGGGCGAGGGCAGGTGACGCTTTCGATCAGCAAGCCGGATCGATCCTTTGACCAATTGAGGCACTCTCCGTTGTCCCAGCTGCGGGCGGCCCGGGCCACAGCACACGGCAGGCTGAGCCCGGAGCAGATGCGCTCTGCTGGGGCCAACCTGACGGCCGTGCCGACGGAGATCTGTCAGTCGTACGCCGGCACCATCCATTACGGCCTGAGTGAGTACTTCCTCCGCGCGTTCGGATGGTCTGGCGCGTACGCAACAGTCATCGAGCAGGTCGGCAACGACCACACGTTGGGGATTGGGTTCAGTGCCACCGGCAGCGAAACCGGGTTCAGGGCGAGCGGGTCACAGTCGACCAATATGTCCGCCGGCGGGGAGCGCTCCGGTGTGGCCGACGCCTACGCGTGGAACAAGGTCAACTACCGCGACTACGGCGACTCGTGTAGTGCTAGCAAGACGCGCAAGCCGCTTGGGGTGTACGCACTGCTCACGAACTTCACGTACACGCCCCACCAGGTCATGCTCTCATGCACCACCTACGCGGCTGGGAAGTACACCAAGTCCCAGGGAACGAACGTCACCTACTCTTCCGGCATGGACATCGGGCCCATCAATGTCAGCGCTCAGAGCGGCTGGAACACGAACACCGAAGTCCAGTGGAGCCTGACGAAGAGAACCAAGATCTGCGGCAGCACCTCGGCAGGCTGGGTCTCCGCACCTGAGGCGTCGGCGTCCCAGGGATGACCCCGCAGGCCACGAGCCCACACCCGCCCCGGCGACGGCCCTGGCGGGTGTGGGCGCTGGTCGGCGTGGTGGTGCTCGCGACTGCTGGCGCTGGCATCGTCCTGGCAACCAATGAACGGCGTGATCATCAGGTGCACCTGACTACGCTCGCCACCGCGCCCTTCGGGGCGTCGGAGCCGTCGACCAAGGCTGGCCAGACATGGACGTTCGGTGCCATTCCTCTGTGCTTGGACCGACCCGGCAGCGCCCACATCGACAGCATCGAGGCCATCAACCCGCACGATGGCCTGCACGTCACAGACTTCGCGGCACGGCCGTTCCGGCCGGAGGGCTTCGGGGCGGAGCCTCGACCTTTGTCAACGATCGGGTTCGGTGGTAGCGCCACCGTGACCAGCGACTGCGCAGGACGGCCTGGGGGTGCTGAGCTCGCCGTCGAGCTGGTGAAGGACCATCCCGGGGACGCCCGCGCCGATGGACTGCTCCTTCGGTGGCACAGTTCGGACGCCGATGGCGTCATTTCCATCCCGTTCCACATCGTGCTCTGCCACAACTCAGATCTAGATGCTCCCGCATGCGACCCGTAGAAATCGGTGGCTCGAGTTGAACCTGCGATACCCGCTTTAGGAGTCCGACCAGGGCCGGGCTGCTGGTCGGGACCATCTGTGCCGCAACGGTTTTCATACTACTCTATATAAGCTGCTTGCGGCTGCTCTCGGCGCNCTGCTTGCGGCTGCTCTCGGCGCTGCGGGAACCTCTTGGGTACCTGAGGCAAGGCGCCGAATCCGATGCGGATGGCGCGGGTCAGACTCCCGTTGGCCAGACTTCAACGGTCGCCGCGCGGAGGTCGAGCAGCGAACCGACTGCCGGCTCCTCGTCGAGGTCAGTCACCTCGAGCTGCACGATTCCGCCGACGGTCAGTCTGACAAGGATGCACCCGTTGTCGACCTGCTCCACGCGGCCGATCAAGGGCGACGACTGGGCGAGTACTGATGTCGCCGAAGCGGAGGGCAGGGCCGAGCCAGGTCCCGCCGGTGCTAAGTCGACCTCCACGTCATATGACCGGCCGATGACGGGTGGCGCATCGCCACGCCAGGTGGCCGAGAACCGGCCCGCCGCGGTCTGGCACTCAGCTCGAAGGGGGCGGGAGTCGGAGACCTCAACAATCTGCACCAGCACAGGCGCCATTCTGTCGCAGCTCACGTTGACCACAGCTAGCCACCGAACCGATAGCGGAGCAGACCAGCGCGCCGGAGTGACCGGGTCAGGGCTGGCCGGAGGCCATCGCGCAGCGACGCGCAGCGGCCGTGACGCGGTCCGGAGGCGTGCGGACAGTGAAGCGTCGGGTCGGCGGCGGAAGGGAGCCTCAGTCGACGGCCTCGCCGACGAGCACCTGCGTCTCGGAGAGGTTCACGTACTCGAGGCCGTACTTCCGTCGGGCGTACTCCGCGAGGGCGCGGCCTGCCGCTCCCCACGCTTGGTTTGCCTCATCGATGCGAGACTCCACGCCCGGCAGTTTGGCCGTGTACTGCATCTGAAGGTCGTGCAACACCCTTCGCAGGCCTCGAGATCGCTGACCCATGTGAGCGGAAACGACATCGGAGGCGGCGAGGGTAAGCGCGTTCGTCAGTCGGACGGCTTCCGGCTCACCGATCAGCCAAACCTTGCCCGATGCTCGCGCAAGGACCTGGTCAGCTTGGACGAGTCTCTCGAAGGCAGCCTCGGGGTCTATTGGAACCATGTGCCCGCTGCGTCGGTCGCGCTTGGCCCCGCGGGACTGGACCAGCTTCACTGTCATGCGGAAGCCGTTGGCACGGTGCGACAGGAGTCGCGTGGCGGCGAGAAGTTCGATGATCGCCTCCTCTTCGCTCTTCCGCGCTGCTGCAGCGGAGTCGACCGCAATCCGTGCCTTCCGGTCGACAGACGTGTTCCAGCGTGCGATGAAGCCGCCCAGGGCCACGCCGCCCAAGCCGATAGCGGCGACTGCGAGTTCGGTCCAAGGCATGAGCGGATGGTAGGAGGGCGCACCGACATCGCCTAGTGCGCGGGGTGCGGTGGGGTGCGCGGAGGCGCCCCAGCGCCGGAGCGCGGGGTCCCCATCGCGGGGTCCCGCGCTTCTTCGCGCCGCAGGCGCGACTTGAGCCAGTGAAGAAAGTCCTCACCGACTGGCAAGGTCGTGCGATGTCCTCAACGGGCACAGGTCAGGCAAGGTCGTGCGAGGTCCTGTTTTAGGAGAAGGTCCGTCGAGCACGTCAGGTGAGCACGCGACGTGATCACTCTGGCGGCCGCGTAGCCAGTTCGGGCCGAGAGGTCCCGGTGACGACGGGTAGTTCGCCTGGCAAATGCCCGACTTCGGACGATCTGACCACACAAGCGTCGTGATGCCGTAGGGTCCAAGCTACGTAGCTGGGTGACAGGGGGCAGTCATGACGCAGGTCGCTGTAGCCGTGGGTCGAGATCACATTGTCAAGCTGATCAAGCCGACCCGACCGTTCGCAGCGCTAGTCGAGTTGGTGTCCAATGCTCTGGACGCGGATGCAACGGCCGTTCGAATCGCCCTCGATAGATCGGCGCTCGGCGGCGTGCATCGCGTTCGGGTCACTGACAATGGCACCGGGGTTTCATACGTTGCACTAAAGACCCTCTTTGGACAGTTGGGAGGCTCGTGGAAGACTGCGGGCAGTCGGCAAACCGAATCCGGAAGGCAGTTGTTCGGTAGGGAGGGCCAAGGACGGTTCAGGGCTTACGCACTGGGTCACGAGGTGACATGGACGAGCGTCGCAGATGATCCGACAGGTAGAGTCAAATTCACCGTGGTTGGCTCCTCGGCGACGCCCGAGACGTTCGATGTTTCAGAACCGCAGCCCACTAGACTGGAAACAGGGTGCGTGGTCGAGTGCATAGCGGGCGATGCGTCCATGGGCAGCCTGCTCGCCGAGGACGTTCGCGACCGGCTTGCGAACAAGTACGCGGGGTACCTGTTCAAGCACAGAGACGTGACCATCGAATTCGACGGGCAACCGATCAGCCTGGATGACGACGGCGCGGTAGATGAGCGCGTGGTTCACAACGTCCATGTCCCCGGGGAGCTCGAGGCTGTACATGTGGAGATCATAGAGTGGCGTACTGCGGTTCCTCGGTCAATGATTCTCTTCGGTGCCGACCCAGCCAAACCATTAGCGGAGATGAGCCCCGGGATCCACGCTCCAGGATTCAACTTCAGCGTCGCCGTTTCCTCGCCTGCATTCGATGACGACGATGCCGAGCTGGCGGACATGGGCCATGTGCGCTTTCAGCCGATAATAGATGCGGTCAGGGCTGATCTGAGGGAGTATTTCCAGCAGCGCCAGGACAAGAAGACGCGTCAGTTGGTTGAGAACTGGAAGGCGACGGATGTCTACCCCTATCCGGAAGACCCAGCGGACGAAATCGAGGCTGCTTCCCGAGAACTCTTCAATGTAGTTGCCGTAACCGCATCATCGGGAATCGCTGGGGACGCGTCATCGCAGCGTCTTTCCCTGCGACTCCTCAAGGAAGCACTGGAAACGGCTCCTACAAACCTTCGACGTGTTCTCTCAGAGGTGCTAGACCTACCTCCAAGTGATGTCGACGACTTGGCCGCCGTGCTGGAACAGACTTCGTTGTCCTCGATAATTTCTACGTCCCGAACGATCTCAGATCGACTCACATTCCTTAGAAGTCTCGACGTGCTCCTTTTCGACGAGGACATTAAAGAATCCGTTCTTGAACGGAGTCAACTCCACAGGATGTTGGCTGCTGAACCATGGGTGTTCGGCGAACAGTATGCGCTAGGCGTTGATGACAAAGGCATCGCTGAGGTTCTGAAGCGACACTTGGAACATCTTGGTCGTACGACGACCAACCTCGCTCACATTGAGATCGAAGATCGAAAGACGGCAATTGTCGACCTGATGCTGACAAAGACGGTGGAGGACACCCAGAAGCAGCGGCACCTGGTTGTCGAATTGAAGCGTCCGGATTGTACAATCGGCTACAAGGAGCGACAGCAGATTGAAGCATACGCGATGGCTGTTGCTGGGGACGAACGCTTCCGCGACGCTGAAACTGGTTGGGACTTTGTCTTGGTGGCCAACCGGGTAAGTCGGGACATTGCAAAGTTGGCAACGAAGCGGAACCAGCCACCTGGACTAATTCATGATGACCCAGATATGGACCTACGCATCTGGATTCGTCATTGGGGCGGGATTCTAGAGGATCGGCGGCGGGCCCTCCATTTCGCTAAGGCCCAGCTAGATCTGGATCCCGACAAGGAAGAGGCGCTTACGGCCCTCCGCCAGAAGTACCCGCAGTTCCTTCCTGACTCACTCAATTAGGCAACAAGGCGCCGATGGACAGGCGCCGCGCCCAGTTACACCGAGACTGCCGGATATGAACCGGGATGCCGACGACGACACACGCTCGTCATAGGTCGTCGTATTCGTCGCCCTCAGTGGAAAGGGCCAGATCTCCCCGCTTGACATAAGACTCTTGTTCACTGAGTTCGGCCCGAAGGCTGGAACCAGACTCAATGTCGAGTGTCTCAGTTCGCGTTGGCGTCCCGCTGAGGCTAGTAGAGAGTGCAAGTATCCCAGGCGTTCCCTTGATAGTGCGGAACGTTCGAGCCACCGAAAGATGTGGACCGTCCACCCGCACAACCTTGACGACGGTCTTCGGTACTTCGACAGTACCAAGCACCGCACCGGTATCTGGGTCGGTGACGTCCACTCCATTCTGATTGAGAATGACGAACTTCATCCCCACCTCGACGCCATCTTCGCCGCCGATGTTGAGGATTAGCTCGCGCTTGCTCAGAATGGCAGCAACTTTGCCTCTGATCCTCTCATCCTCATTCAGCATCTAAATCGGAGCTCCTCTCGGCTTTCTGCACGGCCTCGGGATGGAATATGCGCCAGTCTTCGACCGCGTCCAGGTAACCCTCTTCGATATAGCTCAGGTGCACGCTAAGTTGGCCCAATGCTAGGCGCAATTGCTCGGCTTTCACGTTGTTGGCGCTCTGGAGGGTCTCGATCGCCGTCCGCGCCGCCTCGGCCCGCTGGGCCAGGCCTACCAGTCGCCCTACTGACCGTTGAGCGAGACCGGGATCTGCCTTGCCGTCTCCACTGAACGCCCATGCCGAGGCAAGTTGGGCGAGTATGGCTAGAAAGGCAATAAGCGCCTGGGTGCTCGCGCCGGGCGGCTCGGTCTCGTTGCCCAGGAAGGCTAGTAGGACTGTCAGGCCCCCGCCGATGACGGCGAGGAGCCCACCGAGCCTCTGGCGCGTCCGCAGTCGACCCCACCATGCTCGCATGCATGCTCCCCTCTCCCTGTGGTCGCAGGGTACCGAACGGCATGACGGCCCGGCGGGGAACAGCCCAGGAGTCTGGCCCAGAACCCGTAGTGCTGAAGAGTGCTCTACCTGCTGCGGACCCGGCGGTCTACATCGCGGATAAAGCTGTCTGCGGCGCCTAAGAGCATAGAAAGCGAAGTCCCGTCCACATGAATAACGTCATCGGTAAGCCCAACTTTTGCATCTCGGACCTTCTGACGATCCTTGCGGTTCCTTTGGCGCCTCGTGAGCGAGCCCAAGCCGTGAGCAATGGCATTGCGAACGACAATCGCCGCATCAATTTTGCTCCATGAGGAACAATCACCTAGTGGCACAAGGTGATAGTCGCGGAACGCGGTCTTCCGCGTGTCCCACGTATTCTCCGCCTCCTCTTCCGCGGCCTTGATGAGGTTTCTGATCATTTGGTCCGTGTCGACAGTTCTGGTTTGAAACAGATCTGACGAAAGTGAGTCGACATATGCCTCAACGATGCTCACTTGCCGAAGGTACGTTCCCTGTGAGCGAATCTGGTCTCCCCCTCGCCATCGGAGGCGAAGATGGCCGGAGCCTGAGCTGATACGGCCAACGGCTGCGGTGACCGGAGCATGAATGAATTCAGCATGTGTCTCATGTAGCAGGCGAAGGGCGGATTCAGTGACGTCCAGTGGGACACTCAAGCGGCTCATTCTGGGATTGCTCCCAGGAGGATCTTATGCAGGGTGGTCCTGTCGCCCCAAGCATTTGCGATCAACTTCGTGGCGTCCTCGCCCTTACGGCCCGCGACTTCGGAGATTGCGTCCGCGTAGACTGTGAGCAACGCTTGAGGCGCGTCCTCAGCGTCGGCCACAATCTCGGTGATGTCGAGGAAGCCTGCTCGGCCCAGCCCGCTTGAGCAATAACTGCGAACAACTGAGTCCCGCGTCTCACGGCGTTCAGAAATAACCCAGTCGCGGCGGGCGGCACCGGCGTTTCCATCTAGAAGTCCCAGCGTGGACATCGTTCCCGTGATCCATACACGTTGCCAGTCATTCAGGGAAGGTGCCGCGATCACCTCATCGAAGAACTCATCAAGACCCAGTTCATCGCCTGTAAGGGACGTCACATACTTGCAGATCGATGGCGTCAGTGACGGGGCAAAAATGAGGAGCTTGATGAGGTGCGTGACCGCTCGCTCATCGTCAGCGTTAGAAAGTGCGCCCAAAGCTCTACGTAGCCTTCGCACATCCTCCGTCTTGATGTTACGGAGGCGTATTGCGTCAGGGTCCTCGATGTTTGCGTCTGAGGACGCGCTCGCGAGGAGCTGAAACGCCCCGTCTTCATCGTCATCGAAGTCGTCCGTGTAGTCGCCCACGATCGTTTCGACCTCATCAGGAATGAACTTCTCGAGTTCCTCTGAAGGTCCAAGGGCTAACGTGTCGATCAGGTAGTTTGTCATTCCATAGGTCAGCGTCTTGAACTCGCTAATCACTAGACCATTGGCTCTGCTGGCTTCGTCTAGCACTTCAATGGCTCGAAGTGCGTCCTCGTATGTGCGAGTGGCGATGCGGAAGTCGTCGTTGAAGCGCCACGCTTCGAGCCCGCGGCGCACGATCTGCCGGTGCACCCGCTCGATATACACCTCCGACAGCCAATCGGACGGTTCAAGCAATTGCGGAAGACCATAAGATCTCCCTTGCGTCTCGCGTAGCAGCTCGACCAAGGCACTGGTGGCTTCGAAGTCAGCCCCATGGTTAAGAAGCTCTTCCTTAAGGATGCCGTGGTCGACGAACTGGTAAAAGGCTGTGATATCGGACTTGACGACGTACTTTAGGGGCGATTCCAGAAAGTGAAAGAACTTGTCCGTGTCATCATCGCTGTCTGGGTTCTCCTCCTGCTGAAGTTCAAAGCTCCTGTGTACGGGGGCTTTGACGAACGAGACGTACGCTTCAGGAGACCGATCGGGTTTCTCGAACGGCTTCATCGCGATCTCCGAGAGCGCCCTGTAGAGGATCCTCTCGAGGGGACCCCAGTATGGGATGGGGCGGACGCCGTGCCCGGGCTTCCTAGCGATGAGTTCCACCTGGGGTGTCGGTAGAAAGCCGTTCCTCAAGATGCCGACGAAGTTCCGGTCCACCTCAGACGCTTTCGCGGAGAGCCGATCCCAACCCGGCTCGCCTGGAACGAGGTTTCGAGTCGCTGCGGCCTCATCCTTGACTGCGTTGGAGATCTTAAGTTGCTTGATCAGTGCGGGCGACAGTGGTTCCACGTACCTCTCCTAGCGGACTGGGGCTCACGAACCGGAAGCGCTGTGGCGTGGGCTCATGCGGACATTGAACCAGCGACGTTAGGCGCCGTGGCAGGATGTTCGGGCGTGCTCAGGGCAGACCCTGTCGCACGATCAGCATCCTAGGCGGAAAGGATGGCTGTGGTTCTAGGAAAGCAGAGAGTGGCCGTCGTGGCTTCGAACTTTGGTACGGTCTTCGTCTAGCGCATCGGTGATTCGTGCGCCGTAGGCGGGGGTGAGCAGTAGCGGGACACTTGATAGTGGGTGCCACCGGATCAGCTCTGCTTCCTGAGTGTGTTCGCGCGGAGCCGTCGACAAGCGGCCGCGAAACACGAGAGCCACAATTCCTCGCTTCATGTTCTTGTAGACACCGGTGAGCGGGCCGACCTCGATCTCGGCGCCTGTCTCCTCGCGGACTTCGCGGCGAAGGCCGTCTTCGATCGTCTCCTCCAGCTCGAGGACGCCGCCCGGCGGCTCCCAGTTGCCGTTGTCGCGGCGCTTTATGAGCAGGACGTTCTCGCCGCTCTCGTCGAAGATCGCGGCTGCAACGCTCACTGAGTGGCGTGGTGTCTCTGTCACCGGCTTGCCTCCATCTGTCAGAGTGTAGGCAGTACGGACGTCTGGAGGAGTGATGCTGGACCTAGGCCAGGTCGACAAGACCTCGGACACTCCTGCGTTCAAGCAGATAGCCGAGGCGCTACGCGAGAGCATCGGGACTGGCCGGATCGGGCCAGGGGAGAAGGTGCCGTCCGAAGCGCAGTTGATGGAGCACTTCGGTGTTGCCCGCATGACGGTGCGCCAGGCACTGGGGGAGTTGCGGTCGGAGGGTCTGCTGGTTGCGGAGCATGGCCGGGGCGTGTTCGTGCGCGAGCGTCCCGTGGTCCGCCGCGTGGCGTCGGACAGGTTCGCTCGTCGGCACCGCGAGGCTGGACAGGCGGCATTCATCGCCGAGGCTCAGGGTGTGGGATCGCCGTCCGTCGACGAGATCGAGGTCGGGTCTGAGGCTCCGCCCCTCGACATTCGTGAGGCGCTGAGACTCCAGGCGCGGGCGAGGGTCGTCGCTCGGCGTCGCCGCTACCTGATGGATGGGCAGCCGGTCGAGCTCGCGGCCTCGTACGTGCCGTCTTCGATCGCGAAGGGAACGCAGATCGAGGAAGTCGACACTGGGCCTGGTGGCATCTATGCGCGGATCGAAGACGCCGGCCACACACTGGCCGAGTTCTCAGAAGAGGTCGCCGCTCGGATGCCCGCGCCCGAGGAGCGGCGCCGGCTGCGGCTCCCAGCGGGGACGCCGGTCCTTACTGTGCGCCGGATCGCCTTTGACAGCAACGGGGTTCCGGTGGAGTTGACCGACACGGTCAAGGCGGCTCCGAGCTACGTCCTGGAGTACCGGTTCCCGGCGAACTGAGTTTGCTGTTGCCGCTTGTCTAGAGGAGTGCTTCACTGGTCTCGCTAGGGCAACTGCTCTAGGTGACTAGAGAAGGAGACTTCCATGGCGATGCAGAAGCGGTTCAGGGTCGGGTTCGGGGACGTGTTCCCGCACGGGGCGTTCCTGAAGCAGGGTCCGAACGGGCCGGTCGAGCCGGTGCTCGACTTCAACGCGGACAAGCGCCCGGACGGGTCGCGTCCGCAGCAGGTCGACGCCGAGTCGGGGCTGTTGGTGTGGCAGGTGGTCGTGCTGGACGCGGACGAGCAGGCGGGCAAGCGGGAGACCGCGGTGACGGTGAAGTTGCTGGCGAAGGTGCAGCCGGTGCCGCCGGAGAACAAGACGCCGTTCCCGTGGACGCCGGTCGAGTTCGTCGGGCTGACGGCGCTGCCGTACGTGGAGGAGACCTCGATGGGCCGGGGTCGGATAGCGTGGTCGTTCCGGGCCGAGTCGATGATCGCCCCCGGTACCTCGGGTGCTGGAAACCAGGCAAAGGGCGCGGCCTGATGCGCCCGGTTCACGACCGCCTCGGGTCCAGGACGGACGACGAGGGGGACACCCGCGATGAGCGGCGGGACTGGCCCGCGCTCGACCTGGTCTTGGTTGCTCAGGTGTCGGTGCTGCTGGCCGCGATCATTGGCCCGCTGCCGCTGCTGTCGGTGCAGGTCGACCGCTCGCAGGTCAGGCCGCGACGTGGGGAAGCCGTGGGGCCGGTGGCGATCGTCGAGGTGCGGGCGCACTGCTCCGATGATCTGGTCGCTTCTGAGGCCGCCGCGCTACTGGGGCTGACTGCAAGCGGGACCCGCACGTTCCCGGCCTTGTACGCCGACGTCGTGTTCGTCGAGTCGTCCTGGTCGGGCTGGCTCACCCCGCCCGAGGCTTCCCGGCTCGCCGCGCCTGTCGCTGTCACGGTGCTCGGATCTCACGACGAGCCAACGCGCCCAAGCGTGCTCGACTCCGGGGCCAGCGAGGCGGACACGGCGGCCGTCGCGCCCTTGGGACCGGAGGGGGTGGCCTCGTGACGACCACTGCACGGTTTCCCGCATCGGGAGTCGCCCTGGCTGTCCCACGCACGCTCTGCGCGATCGTCTGGGGTGTCCTGGTGTGGACCTGGCGGCACACCGGCTGGGTCGTTACCGTCGCCACCGTCGGCGTGGCGGTCAGGCTGTTCCCGAAGGGTCAGGCCCTGGCGATCGAGCTGCTGGTCATCGCGTGGTGGGCGCCCGCGCTCGTCTCGGTCGTGTGGGGCCGGTGGTGGCCGGTCTCGTACGCCCGCATCGTCGCCGGGCCGTCCGCTCGCCTGGGGTGGATGGTGTGGGCTCGTCGCCGTTGGGCGCATCTGGCGCGGGAGTGCAACCTGTCGGTGTACCGGGACCGACCGCGGCCGCTGCTGGGCCGGGTTGTTGACACGTTCACGTCACACCCGGCACCGGTCGCCGAGCGCAAGGAGTGGGTCCATCCGCGGCTGTGCTCGGCCACGGCTCGCGGCGTCACATTGACGATGACCGTGCGCACCCGAACGGGTCAGACGGTGGACGACCTCGAGAAGGCCGCTCCGGCCCTCGCGGCCGCGGCGAACGCGCGCTCGTTCCGGTTCCGCGCACTGTCGCCGTCGACGGTCGAGTACGTGCTGGTCATGGCCGACCGACTCGACCAGACCAGTGAGGCCGTCGCCCCGACGGGCGTGCGCATCGACGCGGTGCCGGTGGGACGCCGCCAGGACGGCACGGCGTGGGTCCTTCCGGTCACGGGGAGGCACACCCTCGTCGTCGGGTGCTCCGGCTCGGGGAAGGGCTCGATCTTCTGGGGCGTCTGCGGCGGCCTCGCACCGGCGGTATCGGTCGGGCTGGTCCGGCTCTGGGGTGTCGACCTCAAGCGGGGTGTCGAGGTCGGCATGGGCCGGGGCCTGTTCGCCGAGGTCGCCACCACGCCCGCCGAGGCGGTCGACGTCCTGACCCGGCTCCTGGCGGTGGTCGACGAGCGCGGACGTCGGATGGCCGGCACGTCCCGGCTCCACACGCCGACACCCACAGAGCCGCTGCACGTGCTCGCGATCGACGAGCTGGCCGTCCTGACCGCCTACAGCGACTCCGACACTCGCAAGGAGGCCTCCCGGCTGCTCGCCGAGGTCCTCACCCAGGGCCGCGCCCTCGGCGTCGTCGTCCTGGCGTGCGTGCAGGACCCGCGCAAGGAGGTTGTCGGGCTCCGGGGGCTGTTCACCCAGACCGTGGCGCTGCGGCTGCGGACCGCGGACGAGACCCGGATGGTCCTCGGTGAGGGTGCCGCTGCCACTGCTCCCGCGCACCGGATCTCACCCGCGGCTCCGGGCACGGCTTGGGTGATCGAGGAGGACGGCAGCGCTGATCGAGTGCGGGCCGACTTTTGGCCTGACCACCTCGTCCAGGCGGTCGCCACCCGGCACCCGGCGCCGCGTCCGGTCAACGACGAGATGGAAGGGCCTGCCTCGCCGGAGAACCTGGGGTATATCGAGGCCGTCCCGTTCGTGCCTGCATCCGGCGGTGACTCGGCCGACTCGTTGGCCGGGGTTCGTGCTCGTCGCCCAAGGGCTCCACGCAAGCCCCGACAGCCTCGCACCCAAACGGCGTCGGTGGCTTCGCCGAGTGATTCATCTGAGTCTGTCCTGGGCGGTGATGCGGCATGATCCAGCCTCCCCGATCTCTGCAGCCGTGGGGTCGCGTCCGCCGGTGGGTCGACCGCACCGGAGGCCCGACCCTCGCGCAGCTCGACATGGACGAGTGGCACCACGACGGCCTGTGCCGGCAGCATCCGGCGAAGTGGTGGCTGTCGGACTACTCAGGCGACAACGACCGCGCGATTTCGGTCTGCCAGGAGTGCCCGGTCCGCCTACTGTGCCTCGCCTCGGCGCTGGTGTACGGCGACGAGTGGGTGATCTACGGAGGCACCACCCGTGAGGAACGCCTCGCGCTGACCCGGCGGCTCCGCCGCGGCGACGCCCTCGGTGACGTCCTCGCAGACGCGCTCTCAAGCGATCACAGGGATGGGCTCGGGGCAGCGTGATGGAGGTGAGGACGGACCGGCACAGCTCGGCAATCCAAGGCGCCCCCTTCCCGGGGTTCGCGGAGGATGCCGGGCTGGGCCTGGCTGCCCTCACCCCGCGCGTCGAGGCCGAGATCGTCCAACGGCTCACCTCACCCGACTTCGACGCCTGGGCCGAAGCCGCGGCACGGGTGGGTCACTGCGCCAAGCCGATCCGCCTGCGCGGGTCCTCGACAACCGTCGACGGGCGAACCGGGGAAGTGCTCTCGACCTTCTCCTCGGCCGACGCGCCGCTCGGTGTGCTGCACGTGCGGTGCGGGAACCGTCGCGCGTCGGAGTGCCCGTCCTGCTCCCGCGTCTATGCCGCGGACACGTTCCACCTGATCCGCTCCGGGGTAGCCGGGGGCAAGGGCGTGCCCGAGCACGTCGCAGACAACCCGCTGGTGTTCGCTACGGTCACCGCCCCGTCGTTCGGGCTCGTCCACGGCACCCGAAACGGACGCAAGTGCCGGCCGTTCACCCCCAAGGAAACTGCCGGTGTGTGCGAGCATGGCAGGCCGACCGTCTGCCACGCCAGCCACAGCGACGGCGACCCGCTGCTGGGCCAGCCACTTTGCCCTGAGTGCTACGACTACCTCGGGCACCTCGTCTGGCAGTGGTGGGCGCCCGAACTGTGGCGCCGGTTCACCATCGCCCTCCGCCGCGCGATGGCCCACACCCTCGGCGTCCGCGAGTCCCGGTTGGGCGACGTCGTCACGGTCCAGTACGCCAAGGTCGCCGAGTACCAGCTGCGTGGGCTGATCCACTTCCACGCCCTGATCCGCCTGGACGGACCCAAGAACAAGAACGGGTTCGCTCCGGCACCCGAGGGTGCCACCGCCGCGCTGCTCGCTGCCCTGATTGAGCACGCCGTCGTCGCGGTCACGTACGACGCGCCACGGCTGTATGAGGGCGACGCGGTCCGGACGCTGCGGTTCGGGGCTCAGGTCGACGTACGACCGATCAAGACAAGGCACCGAACCGACGACCCCGAGCGGCAGCTTGCGCCCGAGCAGGTCGCGGGCTACCTCGCCAAGTACGCCACCAAGTCAGCGACGGACACCGTCAACGAGGGCAACCCCCACTGGCGACGGCTGCGTGTCACCCTCGGCCAGGTCGCCGACCGGATCGACGCCGAGGCCCAAACCGACGGGCTCCCGCTGCGGGACCACCCGTACGGGCTGCTGCGCAAGTGGCAGCACATGCAAGGCTTTCGCGGCCACTTCTCGTCCAAGTCCCGCCGCTACAGCGTGACCCTCGGAAGGCTCCGCCGCGCCCGCACGAGGTTCCAGCGCCGCCTCGCCGAGGCCAACCGCAAGGGCGTGACCCTCGACGTGCGTGACGTCGACGACCTGCTCGCCGACGACCTGGAGGAGACCACCCTCGTCATCGGCCAGTGGTCGTACGCCGGGTCCGGCTGGGACACCGACGGCGATGCCGAACTCGCCAAGGCAGCCGCCGCACGCGCCCGCGAGTATGCCCAATGGCGAGCCACTACCAAGACGAATTCGTAACCAATGCAAGGCAATCGAGAGAAGGGAAGAAGGGCCATGAATGACAAGCGGAACGAGATCCAAGCACCGGTGCTGCTCAAGGCGGCTGAGGCTGCCGAGTGGTGCCGCATCACGGTGGGCACTCTGAACCACCTGCGGATCCACGGTCGGTTCGCTCCCGCGATCCGGGTCGGTCGGCGGTGCTTCTGGACGCCGGAAGGTCTGAACGAGTGGCTGGAGTCGCAGCGGGAGTCCGCGTGATCCAGAAGCGGCCCAACGGGAAGTGGCGCGTCCAGGTCAAGCACCGGGGCCGCGTCGTCGCTGACAGGACGTTCGAACGTCGCGGGGACGCGATCCGGTGGGAGATGGAGCAGAAGCGCCTGCTGCTGTCCGGAGAGTTCGTGTCGCCTGCCGCGGGCCGCATCACGGTCTCCGAGCTGGCCGCCGAGTACGAGGAGGCGCGCAAGGGCCACGTATCGGTCCGGGCATGGGAGTCGGACGAGAGTGCGTTGCGGGTGCACATCGTGCCGGCCTTCGGGAAGCTGCCGATCTCGTCGATCTCCGAGGTTCAGGTCGAGCGGTTCCTGACCAGCCTCGCCGTGTCGCGCTCGGTTCGCACGGCGGCACGGGTTCGGACGACGCTGCGCGGGCTGTTCCGGTATGCCGTCCGCACGCGTCGCCTCCGGAAGTCACCTGCCGAGGACGTCCCGTTGCCGCACCCCGACTCGAGGACGGGAAAGGTGGTCGAGGTCGACCCGTTCCCGATCGACGTCCTGCTCGCCGTGGTGGAGAAGCAGCGTGGGACGGCGGGCCGATACGCAGACCTGACTCTCGTCCTGGGTCTGACCGGCGTTCGCTTCGGCGAGCTGCGCGGGCTTCGCGTCCGTGACGTCGTCGCTGTGCCGTATCCCGGCCTGGTCGTCAAGCGGTCGCTGCCACAGTCGGGGAGGACCGGCGCGGTCATCGAGCGGGCCACCACCAAGAGCGGACGGTCCCGGCTCGTCCCGCTCACCGACCGTGTGCGCCCGGTCGTCGAGTCCTGGGCGTCGGGTCGTGAGCCGGACGACCTGCTCTTCCCGGCCCCGGAGGGCGGCTACCTGCACGCCCAGAACTGGCGGCGAGCAGTCCGGTGGACGACCACAGGCCTGGGCAGGCGTCCACACGACCTGCGGCATACGGCGGCGAGTCTGTGGATCGCGGCGGGCGTTGACATCAAGACGGTGTCGGCATGGCTGGGTCACTCGACCGCGAAGCTCACGCTCGACACCTACGGCCACCTGATGGGGACCGACGCGGATCGCGCCGCCGTGATGCGAGTAAACCGAGCGCTTCGAGACCGAGGCACAAGCAAGGATCAGGGCCATGGATCCCAGGGATAGGTGGCTGTTCGACGGGCGTCACTCTGCCGTTACGCGCTTCTCCGACGTCTCATCGCGGGACGGATATGGGTGGGAGCTGTCGGATGTCGGGCCAGGTGCCGGTCGAGGTCTGGTGTGCGAAGCGTTCTACGACGACTCGTTGCAGGCGTTCACGTTCACGGCTGCCGTGACGTCGGCGCTGCCCTTCGCCCTGATCCACCAGTTCGTCACTGAGGCGGCCCAGGACATCGGGCCGACACCCGAGTGGAACGCCGACGGGCACCCCACGGGTACCCGGCAGGGGAGCGACCCCCAAAAGGACGAGGACGGCGAGGCCGAAAGTGGCCGATGACCTGCGGAAACGGGTTGGTGCCCCTGTTGACCTCCGGCTGATGGTTGACAGTTCGATGCCGGTTGATCCTTGACACTCGAATCTGTTCAGTTTGCCGTGTTCCTT
>NZ_BAAGRF010000009.1:0-401725 GCF_054783095.1 Intrasporangium mesophilum
TCGCGGTCGGGCTGTTCGCGGTCGGGGTGCTCGCGGTCGGGCTGTTCGCGGTCGGGCTGTTCGCGGTCGGGGTGCTCGCGGTCGGGGTGCTCGCGGTGGTCGGGGTGCCGAGCGACCGCGCGACCAGCTCGGGGCAGTGGCGCCGACGGCAGGCGTCCATGAGCGCGGCCAGGGTCTGGTCCGCCCAGGCGATGACCGGGCGGGGATCCGGGGTCGAGGCGGGTGTCCGGTGCGTCGTCAGCATGAACTCGATCGGCGCCCACAGGCGCGTCACGGTGTCGATCGTGTATGGCATCTGCCTCCTTCCCTCTGGATCCATTAGAACACATGTTCGAACAGAGTGCAACGCGGCCCGGGTGGAATTCGCCTGCAGCACAGCGCATTTAGCGTTATCCACAACCAGACGAGCCCGCAGGCGAGGGCACTATCGACGCTATGGCGACCCGACGGCATACGGGCATGGGGTGGTGTGCTGGGCCACCCCGGGAACGGTGGGCGTATGGGCGACCGGGGCCTTGATCGCGCCGCTCGGCGACTGTGCGCAGTAGGTTGCGTGAGAGGTGTTCGTACGGTCCCGGAATCGAAGGGGATGGCATGTCCGACACAGGAAAGACGATTCTGTGGATCGTCGTCGCGCTCGTGGTCGTCGCTGTGATCATCTGGCTCTTTGCCTCAGCCCGTCGGAGCAAGGAGGCAGACGCGCGACGGTTCGAGGCCTCGGAGCTGCGCGCTCACGTGCAGGAGCGTCTTCCGCAGGTGCAGAACCAAGAGGACCGTGCGTCCGTGACTGGTCGGATAGCTGCGGAAGCGAGAGCCGAGGCGGACGAGAAGGCCGCGGCCGCAAGGAATCTGGAGGAGCAGGCCGAACACCATCGCGCGGCCGCGGAGGCTGCGCGTGCCGAGCACGAGGATCTCGCCCGTCGCGCCGACCTTGTCGATCCAGACGTGCCGACGGACTCGGAGGGGTATCTCGTCGACGACCGCGGGCAGCGTTTCGCCGGGCGAGGTCCCGACCAGGCGTCCGAGGTGCCCGAGGCGCCTGATGAGCCGACCACGCGGGCCGAGCCGGCAGGCTCTGGACCCCGGTCGACGAGCCTGGGCGCGGGAGCGGGCGCAGTCGCCGCTGGTGCCTTGGGCGCAGCGTACGCGCACGACGAGGACGACGAAGAAGACCTCGCCGACGCCGAGAATCCTTTTGCCGCAAGCACACCGGCCGAGACTGAGCCGGAGCCGAAGGCCCTCGAGCCCGAAACTGAGCGGGAGCCGAAGCCCCTCGAGCCTGAGGCCGAGGCTGCGGAAAAGCCGGAGTCGACGGTCGGGCCCGAGGCAGCAGCCGAGCCCAAGCCGGAGGCCAGCGAGGACGCGTGGAGTGGTCCGACCTTCGTGCCCGAAGCCGAGGCCCACTCACCTGGGCAGGCTTCCTCGGGCGACGTCCCGGAGGGCGCCGAGCCGGACGAGAAGCCACGTGAGGCACACGAGTCAGGCGTGCCGGACGCCGCACACGAGGAGCGCGACGCAGACGAGGCGGGCGACGCAGACGAGGCGGGCGTCGCAGACGAGGCGGGCGACGCACACGAGGAGCGCGAGGCGCACGAGGCGGGCGACGCAGATGAGGCGGGCGACGCAGACGAGGGGCCGGCGGCCGAGTCCGACACGGCCTCCGACGAGCCCGCCGAGCCGAACCTGGAGGTGACCAGTCCCGCGGAGGCGGTTGCCGAGGCGGTTCCTGCCCTGCAGGACCGGGAGACGCACGTCGCGCTGGGGGGCACTCCAGGGGGCGACCCGGGCGACCACCGTGGACAGCCGTGGGCCACGACCCCGGGGGTGCCTGGCCTCGAGCAGGACACCGCCGAGCCAGAGGTGACCGAGCCGCAACCCACCGTCGACACAGGGCAGGGTGTGGAGGGCTTGGGAGACCAGGACGACGAGAACCCTCCACAACCGGACGCCGAGGAGGAGCCCGCCGAAGCGCCGGGCGGTCGCCGGATCTCCACCTTCGAGGAGGTCACCGACGGAGGCTTCGGGATCGGGTCCGCCGCTCCGCTCGCCGACGGTGCGCAGCCGCTGGGCCACGCCGTCAAGGGCACGCGTGAGGGCCGGACCTTCCTGGCGCCCGCCGACGACGGCTATGACGACGTCGAGCCGGACGTGTGGTTCTACAACGAGGAAGCAGCCCGTCGAGCCGGCTTCAACCGCGAAGGGGAGTGAACCCGCGACCTCAGCCCTCGATGCTGAGGGGGCGGGACGGCATACCCGGCCTGTCCGGCGGTGAAACGTGGGCGCGGGCACTCATGGCGCGCTCATAGACTGGCCCGCATGGTTTCACCGCTCGTCGCGCTCACGCCCAAGGTCCAGTCCGCGATCGCCGTCGCCCTCGGCGACGACTATCGCGAGGCGGACCCGGTGCTGCGGCCGTCGCAGTTCGCGGACGTGCAGGTGAACGCCGCGCTCGCGCTCGCCAAGAAGGTCGGTATGCCGCCGCGTGACCTCGCGAGCCGCATCGTCGACGCGCTCGACCTCGATGGTGTGTGCGACCACGTCGAGGTCAGCGGGCCTGGCTTCATCAACCTCACGTTCTCCGACGCCTGGCTCGCCGAGCTGCTCCACGACGTCGATGCCGACGAGCGGACCGGCGTGCCGCTGGAGCCGACCCAGAACATCCCGATCGACTACTCCGCGCCCAACGTCGCCAAGGAGATGCACGTCGGGCACCTGCGGACCACGATCGTGGGCGACTCCCTCGCCCGCACCCTCGAGCATCTCGGCCACAATGTCATCCGGCAGAACCACATCGGCGACTGGGGCACGCCCTTCGGCATGCTCATCGAGCACCTGCTGGAGGTCGGGGAGGACTCGCCCGAGGCGGAGCTGCTCGTGAGCGACCCCAATGCCTTCTACCAGGGTGCCCGGACCAAGTTCGACACCGCCGAGAAGGCCGAACCGGCAGGCAGCGCAGGCGACTTCGACAAGCGGTCGCGGGCGCGGGTCGTCAAGCTCCAGGCGGGCGACGAGCAGACCCTCGGCTACTGGCACGACCTGGTCGGCATGTCCAATATCTACTTCAACAAGGTCTACTCCACGCTCGGGGTGACCCTGACTGATGACGACCTCGCGGGCGAGTCGAGCTACAACGACGAGCTCCGGGCGATCTGCGACGAGCTCGAGGCCAAGGGCATCGCGACCATCTCGGACGGCGCGCTGTGCGTGTTCCTCGACGGATACACCGGCCGCGAGGGCAAGCCGGTGCCGCTGATCATCCGCAAGTCCGACGGCGGCTACAACTACGGCACCACCGACCTCGCCACCATCCGGTACCGCGTGGCCAAGCTCGGCGCCCACAGGGTGCTCTACGTCATCGGCGCACCACAGTCGCTGCACCTCAACATGGTGTGGGACACCGCCCGCAAGGCGGGTTGGCTGCCGGACGACGTCACTCCCGTCCATGTCCAGATCGGCAACGTGCTCGGTGAAGACCGCAAGATCCTGCGGACCCGGTCCGGGTCGTCGCTGCGGCTCATGGCCCTGCTCGACGAGGCGGTCGACAAGGCACGGACCCTCATCGACGCCAACCGGCCGGACCTCGCGGAGAGCGTGCGCGGCACGATCGCCCGGCAGGTCGGCATCGGCGCGGTGAAGTACGCGGACCTGTCCGTCGCACACGACAGCGAGTACGTCTTCGACCTGGACCGGATGGTCTCGCTGACGGGCAACACCGGCCCCTACCTGCAGTACGTCGTGGCCCGGATCCGCTCGATCTTCAGGCAGGTCGCGCTCGAGCCGTCGCTCCAGCACGCACCGGTCGTCATCGGCGAACCGCACGAGCGGGCGCTGGCGATCCAGCTGCTCGGCTTCGGCGAGGTCGTGGGCGAGGTGGGGTCGACGTACGAACCGCACCGGCTCGCGGCCTACCTGTTCGAGCTCGCCCAGGCCTTCTCAGCCTTCTACGAGAACTGCCCCGTGCTCAAGGCCGAGCGGGACGAGGTGCGAGCCTCGCGGCTCACGCTGTGCGCGCTCGTATTCCGCGTCATGACGACGGGGCTGGACCTGCTCGGTCTGGAGTCCCCCGAACAGATGTGACCCGCTCGTCGATCTGAACACGCAGATACGCCAGAGCCGGTCGCCGGCTCGGGGGCCTGGGCCGGGGCTGGGGCCGGGACCGGGGCCGGGACCGGGACGCCGACCTGACCGACGGTCCGGAAACGCCCGGTCTGATCACCCGTTGCGGGTGAGCAGAAGACCTATCCGGGAACGGCCGCCCAGAGCAGTATGAAGGCACGCTCAGCAGCAGCTCGCGCCGCAGCCTTCCCCGAAAGAGGTCTAGCCCATGTCGTTCTGGGACATCGTCTGGTTCATCTTCATCTTCTTCGCCTTCATGGCCTACCTCATGGTGCTCTTCACCATCATCACGGACCTGTTCCGTGACGACTCGGTCAGCGGATGGATGAAGGCGCTGTGGATCATCCTGCTCATCTTCTTCCCGTTCATCACGGCGCTCATCTACCTCATCGTGCGCGGCAAGGGCATGCAGAGCCGGCACATCTCCGACGCCGAGTCGATGAGGGAGAAGCAGGAGAGCTACATCCGGACGCTGGCGAACACACCGATGTCACCCGCCGACCACATCGCCCGTGCCAAGGAGCTGCTCGACAACGGCACCATCAGCCAGGAGGAGTTCGACCAGCTCAAGGCCAAGGCGCTCGCCTCCTGACGCAGGTCTCGCGATGCTCGCCTCCTGACGCCCGCACTCCTGACAGTCCACGCGCAAACACACCCGGAAGTCGTCAGCTCCGCACGGTAATAACCATCGGGAGTTGACGATTTCCGGGTGTGTTGCGCGGTCGGGGCGGTCCGGGTCAGCGGCCGTGCAGGGCTGCGAGCAGCTCGGCGTAGCGCGACGTCACGTCGGACGTGTCACCCGGCGGGACGGCATACTCCGAGTCGACCTCGAGGGCCCACGTGGGCGGCTCCGAAGCGCCGGACAGCGCCCAGGCGGCCTGGCGTGCGGCACCGATGCCGACGTACTCGGCCGGTGTGGGCACGACGACCGGCGCGCGAAACAGGCCCGGCGAGATCTCGCGAACGGCCTGGGAGGCGGCCGCGCCGCCGATGAGCAGCACCCGCTCGACGGACACGCCATTGTCACGCAGCGCGTCGACACCGGCGACGAGGTTGCAGAGCATGCCCTCGACGGCGGCCCGGGCGAGGTTCTCGGGGGTGGCGTTCGAACGGGTGAGGCCACTCAGCGTGCCGGTGGCGTCGGGCAGGTCGGGGGTGCGCTCTCCGTCGAGATACGGCAGCAGGCTCAGGCCTCCGGCGCCCGACTCGGCCGACAGGGCGAACCGGTCGAGCGTCGCCAGGTCGACGCCCAGCATCGAGGCCGCCGCCGTCAGGACGCGTGCCGCGTTGAGGGTGCACATGAGGGGCAGGTGGCGTCCGGTGGCGTCCGCGAAGCCGGCGATCGCGCCCGTCTCGTCGCGGATGGCCGAGTCGTGCGGGGTGAAGACCGTGCCGCTGGTGCCGAGCGAGACCACGACATCGCCGGGGGAGAGGGTCAGGCCCAGGGCCGCGCCCATGTTGTCGCCCGTACCGGCAGCCACGAGCATGCCGCCATCCGTGTGGCCGGCGGCCTCGGCAGGCGCGAGGACGTCGGGCACATCGACGACCCGGCCGAAGGCACGCTCCAGCAGGTCCAGCCGGTAGTCGCCCTTGGCCGCTGACCAGTAGCCGGTGCCCGAGGCGTCCCCACGGTCGGTGGTCCAGCGGTGGAAACCGTTGCCCTGCTGAAGGATTCGTCCCGTGAGCCAGTCGTGCGGCAGCACGACCCGGGCGACCTGCGCGGCATGCTCCGGCTCGTTCTCGGCGAGCCAGCGCAGTTTGGTCACGGTGAAGCTGGCGACCGGCACGAGGCCGACCGCGTCGACCCACGCGGCCACCCCACCGAGCTCGTCCGTGAGGTCCCGGGCGGCCCCGGCACTGCGCGTGTCGTTCCAGAGCAGCGCGTCGCGGACGACCCGGTCGCCCTCGTCCATGGCGACCATCCCGTGCTGCTGGCCGCCGACGGCGATGGCGGCGACCCCGTCGAGGATGCCGCCGCTGCTGGCCTGCTCGTAGGCCTCCCACCAGCGGTCCGGATGGACCTCGGTGCCGTCCGGGTGCGGCGCCCGGCCGGTGCGCACGACCGCGCCGGTCTCGGCGTCGCAGACGACGATCTTGGTCGACTGGGTCGAGCTGTCCACCCCTGCGACGAGGGTCTGTCCATCGGTGACGCGTTGCTGCGGTTGATCCATGCCGAAAGGGTCTCCCGTGCGCCCTTCTCGTGCAACTGCCCACGATCAGAGACGGCGGCGCCGAGGGGTCCGGCAACCGGGTGTGATTTGGCAGGCACTCACCCCGATAGCGGCCCCTCGTGGTCTAGGTTCATGATCCAGTGCCGCCTCCCCTCGATCGGCAAGGAGCCAAGCGTGCAGATCGGTGTCCCACGTGAGTCGCGTGCCCGTGAGACGCGGGTTGCAGCGACGCCCAAGACCGTCGCCCAGCTCGTCGGGCTCGGCTACGACGTCGTCGTCGAGACGGATGCCGGCGCGCTCGCGAGCTTCGACGACGCGGCGTATGCCGCCGCGGGGGCTCGCGTGGTCGGCGCGGACGAGGCGTGGGGCTCGCAGATCATCCACAAGGTCAACCCGCCGACCGACGACGAGATCGCCCGGCTGCGTCCGGGGACCGTGCTGGTCGCGCTCATGGCTCCGGCCCTCAGCCCGGACCTCGTCGAGAAGCTGCGCGCCGCGGGCGTGACGGGCATGGCGATGGATGCCGTGCCCCGGATCAGCCGGGCGCAGTCGCTCGACGTGCTGTCGTCGATGGCGAACATCGCCGGCTATCGGGCCGTCGTCGAGGCCGCGCACGAGTTCGGCTCCTTCTTCACCGGTCAGGTGACCGCGGCCGGCAAGGTGCCGCCGGCCACCGTGCTGGTCGCCGGAGCCGGGGTGGCAGGCCTCGCGGCGATCGGCACGGCCCGCTCGCTCGGCGCGATCGTGCGGGCGACCGACGCCCGCCCAGAGGTCGCCGAGCAGGTCGAGTCGATGGGCGCGGAGTTCCTCGCGGTCGAGATGCCCGAGGTCCAGGCGTCCTCCGACGGCTACGCCCGCGAGATGGGCGAGGACTTCAACCGACGCGCCGCCGAGCTGTATGCCGCACAGGCGCCGCAGGTGGACATCGTCGTCACCACGGCACTGATCCCGGGCCGGCCCGCTCCGCGCTTGATCACCGCCGACATGGTCG
This sequence comes from Intrasporangium mesophilum, assembly GCF_054783095.1. NCBI lineage: Bacteria > Bacillati > Actinomycetota > Actinomycetes > Micrococcales > Intrasporangiaceae > Intrasporangium > Intrasporangium mesophilum. The sequence continues at coordinate 7,279 of NZ_BAAGRF010000009.1, forward strand.
CGACGATGAAGCCCGGATCGGTGATCGTCGACATGGCTGCCTCCAACGGCGGCAACGTCGAGGGTTCGGTGGCGGACGAGCTGGTCATCACCGCCAACGGCGTGAAGATCATCGGCTACACCGACCTCGCCGCGCGTCTGCCTACTCAGGCTTCGCAGCTGTACGGCACCAACCTCGTCAACCTCATGAAGCTGCTCACGCCTGGCAAGGACGGGCAGCTCGTCCTCGACTTCGACGATGTCGTGCAGCGCAACATGACGGTCGCCCGCGACGGCGAGCTGCTGTGGCCGCCACCGGCCATCCAGGTCAGCGCTGCCCCGGTGGTCGCCGCGTCGGCTGCGGCAGTCGTGAAGGAGCCTGAGAAGCCGAAGGATCCGCGCCGGCGGTATGTCGGAATGGTGATCGCGGCGATCGTGTTCGGGGCGATCGCGGCGGTGTCGCCGCCGAGCTTCCTCGGGCACTTCACCGTGTTCGCGCTCGCGGTCGTGGTCGGCTACTACGTGATCGGGCATGTGCACCACGCGCTGCACACCCCGCTGATGTCGGTGACCAACGCGATCAGCGGCATCATCGTCGTCGGCGCGCTGATCCAGCTGGGCCAGTGGCGCTCCGGGATGTCGGCCGCGATCCTCATCCTCGCCTTCCTCGCGACCCTCATCGCGAGCATCAACATCTTCGGTGGCTTCCTCGTCACCCGCCGCATGCTCACGATGTTCCGGAAGGGCTGAGCGCACGTGACAACCGGAGTGGACCTCGCACTCATCCAGGCGGCATACATCGTCGCCGCGATTCTGTTCATCCTGTCGCTCGCCGGGCTCTCCAAGCACGAGACCGCCAAGGACGGCAACGTCCTGGGCATGGTCGGTATGGCGCTCGCGCTCGTCGCGACACTGTGGCTGGCGCTGCGCGGGTCGTCCGCGCTCAATGTCGTGCTCATCGTCGTGGCCATGGCGATCGGCGCGTCGATCGGCATCTGGCGGGCGCGCATCGTCGAGATGACAGGGATGCCCGAGCTGATCGCGATGCTGCACAGCTTCGTCGGTGCGGCGGCCGTCCTCGTCGGGTTCAACACCTTCCTCGCGTCATACACCGCCTCGAGCGCCGGGGCGGTCGCTGCGGAGACCGACGGCGTCCACCTCGTGGAGATCTTCCTCGGCGTGTTCATCGGTGCGGTGACGTTCACCGGGTCGATCGTCGCGTTCCTCAAGCTGTCGGCGCGCATCTCGTCCCGGCCTCTGATGCTGCCCGCGCGGCACTGGCTGAACCTGGCGGCGCTCGTCGTGTCGACGGGGCTGCTCGTGTGGTTCGTCGCGTCGGCGTCGATCGCGCCGCTGGCGATCATGACCGCGATCGCGCTGGCCTTCGGCTGGCACTTGGTCGCCTCGATCGGCGGCGGCGACATGCCGGTCGTGGTGTCGATGCTCAACAGCTACTCCGGATGGGCCGCGGCCGCGGCGGGCTTCATGCTCGGCAACGACCTGCTCATCGTCACCGGCGCCCTCGTCGGCTCCTCTGGTGCATACCTGTCCTACATCATGTGCAAGGCGATGAACCGCTCCTTCGTCTCGGTCATCGCCGGTGGGTTCGGCTCGGACGGCGCCGTCACCAGCGGGGACGTCGACTACGGAGACCACCGCGAGACGAACGCCGAGGAGGTCGCCGACCTGCTGACCCACGCCGGCTCGGTCGTCATCACCCCCGGATACGGCATGGCGGTCGCTCAGGCGCAGTACCCCGTCGCGGACCTCACGGCCAAGCTGCGCGAACGCGGCGTCGATGTCCGGTTCGGCATTCATCCGGTCGCGGGGCGCCTGCCCGGACACATGAACGTACTGCTCGCCGAAGCCAAGGTGCCGTACGACATCGTGCTCGAGATGGACGAGATCAACGACGACTTCCCCGAGACGGACGTCGTGCTCGTCATCGGCGCGAACGACACCGTGAACCCGTCCGCAGCCGAGGACCCGAGCTCGCCGATCGCGGGGATGCCGGTCCTTCAGGTGTGGAACGCCAAGGACGTCGTGGTCTTCAAGCGCTCGATGAACGCCGGCTATGCCGGCGTGCAGAACCCTCTCTTCTTCCGCGACAACTCCGCCATGCTCTTCGGCGACGCCAAGGAGCGCGTCGAGGACATCATCAAGGCCCTCTGACCGGCGCGCTCCCCGCTGGAAGCCCGACTCTCGGCCTCCTGAGATGTCGCTCTGGCACGCTGTGATCTTGCTCCGGATTCCGGAGCAAGATCACAGCGTGCCAGCGGACCTCCTGGCCGCCGCGGCATACGGGCCCCGAAGCCGAGTCCGCTGCTGTCACCGGTGTCGTCCAGACTCCTGCGAAAGGAGGGGGCGGTATGGACGAGGGATTCGAAGGACCCGGCTTCATCAGGAGGGTGCGTCGCCTCGCAGATCTCAGCCAGCGCGATCTGGCGACCTCACTGGGGGTCTCGCCAGCGACAGTCGGTCGTCTGGAGTCGGGCAAGGCCAAGCTCGACGCAGGGACGCTCGCGACCATCCTTGGCCTCGCTGGGCTCCGCCTTGCGGTCCTCGACGACCGCGGGCGCGAGGTGCGGCCGGTCCCGCCGGACACGCTCGTCGACAACCGTGGCCGGCGCTTCCCGAGCCATCTCGACGCCCGCCCGCCGACTGAGCACCCGCCGCTCGACCGGGGGATCGATCCGCGTAAGGGGAAGCCTCCAGCCACGGGGTGGTTCGACGGGCGCACTCAACGGGACCTCCGACGGGCCCGCAAGGGCGTGCCGGATGATCATCCGACGGTCGGCGGCGAGCGAGAGAAGCGGCGCGTGGAACGAGCCGAACGGCTCGAGCGAGCTCGACGAGCCAGCCAAGCTGCACCGTTGCCCGAGTGCGAGTGTCTCGATGAGTGCTTCGAGGCGCTCTGCCTGGCCGACTGCCCGTGTCAGTGCGAGCCGGCCAGCGGGAGCTGGATGGACCGAACAGAGTGGGCCGCCACGGAACCTGTTGGTTCAGCGGTCGCTGAGACCTCGGGAACCCCCGGGCTCAGCGGTCGCTGAGGACTTGGGGGGTGCCCTCGACGCCGGCCTCGGGCTCGCCCGTGGCCAGCTTGCTGTGGCTCTTGGAGTACCCGAAGTAGACGACGAAACCGATGACCATCCACACCACGAACCGGATCCACGTCTCGATCGACAGGTTGAGGATCAGGTAGAAGCACAACAGCGCTGACAACCACGGGATCCACGGGCTGCCCGGCACACGGAAGGACCGCTTGAGGTCGGGGCGCCGGTTGCGCAGGATCGGGATCGCGATCGACACGAGCATGAATGCCGTCAGCGTCCCGATGTTGACCATCTCCTCCAGCTTGCCGATCGGGGTCAGCGAGGCGATGAGGGCCACGAGCGTGCCGATGATGATGGTGAGCCGCAAAGGGGTGCCGGTGCGCTCGGACGTGACTCCGAGCCCGCTCGGGATGAGCCGGTCCCGGCTCATCGCGAAGGTCACCCGGGTCGCACCGATCATGAGGGTCATGACGACCGTCGTCAGGCCCGCGACGGCGCCCGCCGAGATCAGGGTCGCGTACCCCTCCTTGCCGACCGCCGAGAACGCCGACGCCAACGCGGCATCCGGGTCGATGTCCTTGTAGTTGACCATGCCGGTGATGACGAGCGAGACCGCCATGTAGAGCACGGTGCAGATCGCGAGCGAGCCGATGATGCCGATCGGCAGGTCGCGCTGCGGGTTCTTCGCCTCTTCGGCAGTCGTGGCGACGACGTCGAACCCGATGTAGGCGAAGAAGACGACGGCTGCCCCGGACATGATGCCGAGCACGCCGAACGTGACCGGCTCGATGCCGGTCAACCACTGGAACAGCGGCGTCGACAGGCCCGAGGACGCGGCGCCAGGCTGGGCCGGCGGGATGAACGGCGACCAGTTGTCGCGGTTGATGTAGGCCAGGCCCGCGAAGATCACGAACAGGACGATGAAGATCTTGATCGCGACGAGGACGAGGTTGACCCGCAGCGACTCCTTGATGCCGTAGGCGACCAGGGCGGTGAGCAGCGCGATGAGCAGGAACGCGGGCAGGTCGAAGTGCGACCCTGGTGCCACCGAGGCCGGCCAGGTGACCCCCACCTGGTCGAGGAACTTGACGAAGTAGGTCGACCATCCCTGGGCGACGACACTCGCCCCCAGCATGAGCTCGAGGAGGAGGTCCCACCCGATGATCCACGCGATGATCTCGCCGAGCGTGGCGTAGGAGAACGTGTAGGCGGAGCCGGAGATCGGCACCGTCGACGCGAACTCGGCGTAACAGAGGGCCGCCAGGCCACAGACGATGGCACCGACAACGAAGGACAGCGCGATCGACGGGCCGGCGTAGTCCTTCGCGGCTCTGCCGGTCAGCGTGAAGATGCCGGCGCCAATGATGACGCCGACACCGAAGACCGTGAGGTCCAGAGCCGTGAGTCGTCTCTTGAGATGGTGGTCGGCCTCGTGAGCCGAGGCCATCGAGGCTTCGATCGACTTGGTACGAAAGACACTCATGCGGACCTCCCGAACGTCTGCGGTCGACTGGTCCAAACCAAACTAGACCCGTCCCGCGGCGAGGGCGAGAGATGGCGGCCCCGTGGGTGAGTCGCCGGGCCGGCCTGCGGCTCAGTCGTCGCCGGGGTCCTCGCCCGGGTCGGCGACGCGGCGAGGCCGCTTCCGCTGAGCCCCGGACTGGCCGGTCTGACCGGTCTGGGGTGGCCGCGGCTGGAGGTCCTTCGCGAGTGGCTGCTGCCAGATCGGACCGGTGTCGGCGGCCCGCCGCCGGCGCCTGATGTCCTCGCTCTCGTACACCGTCTCCAGGCGGGGCGTCCGCTGGATCGGCAGGGCTCGGGAGTAGGAGTCGAGGCGGTCCTGGATCGGGTTGTGGGTGCGATGGACATCGGGGTAGCCGGGCTGGTGACCACCGGCGCTGATCGGGCTGGCCGGGGGAGTGGCTCCACCCGGGCCGCCGCCGTAGCCGCCGGGGCCGTACCCACCGGGGCTGTAGCCCCCCGACCCGCCATAACCACCGCCGGATCCGCGCCCGCTCGGTCCGGCGCTGGGCCCGCCGCCCGGTCCGCCGCCGAGCTCGTCGAACTCGTCGTCGAGGTCGTCCTCGTCAGCGGGGGGCGGCACGATGTGGAAGATCTCGGCGCAGATGGCGCGGTAGGTCTCGTCCGGCTTGGGGACCCACTTGACCTCGCGCAGCGCCTGGTCCTGGCCGGCGCTCTCGAGCACGAACTTGCCGTAGCCGAGGAACTGGCCGGGGATGGACCGCAGGTAGCTCATGTCGGTCACCTTGAGCAGCGGCATCATCGCGACCTTGTGGACGATCAGGCCGTAGCGCAGCAGCAGTCGCTTGTCAGTCGCGACGAACCAGTTGTGCTGCCAGTTGAGCAGCTCCCACATGAGCCGGGCGAGCAGGATGAAGAAGACCCACCAGAAGAGGGTCCCGACGACCTGGGACGACTTCGTCACGTTGGAGTCGATCCAGACGGCGACGAAGAAGCCGAGGATCATGGTGATGACGGGCTCGGCGAGCCGGGCCCAGTGGGCGTGCACGGCGATGACGAGCTTCTCGCCGGGCAGCAGCACGCGCGTCAGCCCGGTCGGGATGTCGCTGTTTCGTCGTGCTGCCATGGTGCCTGCCCCCGCCGGTCGTCAGCGTCGCGTCATTGGTTCAGCAAGGATCCGAAGAACGTCAGGATCGCATTGAACCCGTCGACGATGACACCCCAGATGTTCGCGACGATCTGGGCGGCCTTGTCGGGGGAGGTGAAGACGGCATAAGCGAAGAAGGCGAGCACCGCTATCCCGATGAACTTCTTGGTCTTGGGACCCATGGGGTGCGCTCCTTGGAGGGTATGGCCGGATGGCATACGTCTGAGGCCAGTGTGCCGCAAGTGACAGATGTGAAGTGGGATGGGATCCCCGCGTGTCCCGATTCGCCCGCGGGGGGCCGGGGTGACGCGACTATTGTCCATCGCGTGCCCGGACCGGTGTCGAGACCTTCTTCCTATGCGGCTGAGCTCCGGGAGGCGCTCACCCGGACCCTGCGCGGAGCCGACGAGCGGCACCTGACGCAGGCGACTGAGGCGCTGGTCGCACGGTATAGGGCGGTTGCGCCCGCTGCCACTCCAATCCTGGCGAGCGAAATCCAGGTGGCCGCCTACGCCGCATACCGTATGCCGGCAACTCACGCCGCGCTGGCACGGATCCTTCGCGACGTGGCGGGCACGGGCTTCGCGCCGCGCCGGATGCTCGACCTGGGTGGCGGGACAGGTGCTGCGGCGTGGGCGGCCGCGGCCGTGTTCGGCTCACTCGAGTCGATCGTGGTGCTCGACCAGGTGGACGAGGCGCTCGCTCTCGGCCGGCGCCTGGTGTCGGACGCACCCGCAGGCGCGCTCTCACACGCGCGGTTCGATCAGGCGGTCGCAGGACGGTGGCCGGACGTCGAGGCCGACCTCGTCACGGTCTCCTACGTCCTGAGCGAGCTCGATGACGCAGCGCAGTCGCGCCTCGTCGGGGATGCGATGGCCCGGGGCAGGGTCGTGGTCGTCGCCGAACCGGGGACTCCGGACGGCTACGCACGCATCCTGCGTGTGCGCGACGCGCTGCTTGCGGCCGGGTGGGCCCTGCTCGGTCCGTGCCCTCACGCGGCGAGCTGTCCTCTGCCACAGGGGGACTGGTGCCATTTTGCAGCGCGGGTCAACCGCTCGGCCGCGCATCGGCGGATCAAGGGTGGCGAGCTGTCGTACGAGGACGAGAAGTTCTCGTGGGTTGCCGGGGCATCGCCACAGGCGGCCCTCGCCGGGTTCGAGGCCGTGACCCGTCCCGCACGCGTGTTGCGCCACCCCATGAGGCGCAAGGGTCTCGTGGAGCTCCAGGTGTGCCGGCCGGATGGCACGGCCGGGCGCGAGGTGATCTCCAGGAAACAGGGCGACCGGTACCGAAAAGCCCGCGACACCGAATGGGGAGATGCGCTTCCGGAATGAGGTGCATATTCCGAAGTTTCTGACAAAATGGACATGAGGCGCTTGAGATAGCCGCGCGGGCTAATGTGAAGCCGTCCACCCAACACGGGGAGGTGGGCGTGGCGGTCATTTGATTCCGATCCCCTCAATCGGGAAGCAGTGCACCGGTGCAGAAGACGAGCGAACGCGGTACGGGGACGCGGGCGGCACGCCACGCTCCCAGGTTCAGGATGCCTGTCCTGGCGGACTGGATGATCGACCGAGAACGGGTGGGTCCGTTGCTCCCACTCGAGTCGGCTGTGGAGCGCGATGCAGGCTCCATCGTCGTCGTGACAGGCTCGGTCGGAGCGGGCAAGTCGACGCTGCTTGCTCGCTGGGCCCACGACGTGCTCGACCACGGCGCACTCGTCGGGTGGGTCTCACTGAGTGGTGACGACAACGACGCGCATGCCCTGTGGGACGCGCTCCTCACGGCGATCCAGCATGCCCTCAACGCCCACGACTCCGAGGCGTCCCCGATCGTCGAGGACCTCGTCGCGCCACGGCTGCCTGACAGCGGCGCGACCGGCGACCTCGTCGACCGGCTCGCACAGCTCGAGACGCCCTTGTGGATCTTCCTGGACGACGTGCACGAGGTGACCGACGCGCAGGCGCTGGGCGTGCTCGACCTGCTGCTCCAGTGGGCGCCGCCGACCCTCAACGTTGTCCTCGGGTCACGGTCCGACCCGTTCCTGCACCTGTCCCGGCTGCGGCTCGAGGGCCGCGTCCGCGATGTTCGCGACGACGAGCTGCGCCTGAGCCGCGAGGAGCTCGAGGAGATGCTGTCGGCTCAGGGCCTCGTGCTGACCGGGCCCCAGCTGAGCCGCCTTCACCACCTGACCGAAGGCTGGGCCGCGGGCGCCGGCCTCGCCGCCATCGCACTGCGGACCGGGCGGGATGTGGACGAGTTCCTTCGGTCGTTCGAGTCCGACGACGCCGCGGTGGCCGGCTACCTTGTCAACGAGCTCCTCTCGGGGCTCGACGCGGACATCCAGGAATTCATGTTCCTCACCTGCCTGCCTGATGTGCTCACGGCGGACCTCGCCACGAAGCTGTCCGGGCGCGACGACGCGGGTGAGCTGCTGCGACAGCTGGCGGGACGCAACAGCCTGGTCACCGCCCGGCACGGCGCCGACGGCTACAGCTACCGGTACCACGCACTCCTTCGCGGCTATCTGCGTGCCCGCGTCGAGGGGTCCGGTGCCAACCGGAAGGCCAAGCTGCACGTCGAGCTCGCCCAGTGGTACCTCCAGCACGACGGCCCGATGAAGGCGCTGGACCACGCTGTCGCCTCCGGCGACGCGCCCACCTGCCGGCTCGCCCTCGACCGGCTTTCGGTCGGGCTCCTGCTCAGTGGCGGCGCAGCCACGCTTCGCCGGCTGCTCGCAGCGGCGCCCTCCGAGGTCACGGACGAGACGGCATACCACTGCTTGTGGGCACTGTCGTGCCTCGAGCTGGGTGACCTCTCCGCCGCGATCTCGCTCATGGACGGCGTCGCGACCGGCAGCGAGCGCGAGGCCGAGCCGTCGCGGCTGCCTGCGGACCGGCTGCGTCGGGTCGCGCGGCTGGCGACTCGCCAGGCTGTGGCCGGAGCCGCCGAGATCGCCGCCGACACGGTGGGGTGGTTCGCCGCGTTCACGACGGCAGCTGCCGACGGCGACACGAAGGCTCTGCCTGCGTGGGTGGCGGAGCACGGATTCCATTCTGCGCCAACGGAAGAGATGGCCGACATCGTCGCGCTGGTCGCGGCGTGGACGGGCCCGGCCCACGTGCCCGGAGCGGTGCTCGACGAGGTCGGGCTGCTCGAGCTCGCCCACGTCGGCAAGCTGCTCCTCGCGATCGGCCAGTACGACGCGGGGGAGGCCGCGCTGCGCGAGGCGATGCGCACCGCCAGCCGCCTCGGTTACACGTACACCGAGACGACGTGCCTCTCCCAGCTCGCGGGCGCCGCCGGCGCGCGCGGGGACCTGGCCGAGATGCGCAAGTGGGCCGAGGTGGCTCTCGAGGCGGCCACGACGTATGGCTGGCTGTCACTGCCGAGCCTGCTGCCCGCGCTCATCCTGGCGTCCGCCTCGGCGCTGGAGGGACTGGACTACCGGCGGTCCCGGTGGCTCTGCGACGCTGCCGCCGCGATCATCGCGGGGCCGGACCGGCACGCCGGCCTGGGGCTCGACCGCCGGCCGGTCGACGTGAGCGAGGACCTCCGTCGCAGTGTCCGGGCGATCTCGGCGTACCTCGACTTCGCGGAGCTGCGCGACGACCCGGCGGCGCGACGGAGGCTGCTGCAGGATCGGGTCGAGGCCATCGACGAGCTCTCCGGCTGGGGGTTCAACCCGGTCCTGGTCGGCTCGGAGCTGACCGAGCACCACCGGATGGCCGTGGCCACCGGGCAGATCGACATCGCCCAGCGCGCCATCGACATCGGCGCCCAGATCCCCGATCTCGACGGTGACGTCGCCGTCCTGCGCGCCCAGCACCTGACGCGGCTCGGCCATGACGCCGAGGCCCGGGGGCTGCTCGTGCCGGTCCTGCGCGGGACCACCGAGCCGCTGCTCGTCACGAGCCTGCTCACTGCGTGGCTGCTGGAGTCCGCCCTCGCTGCGCGCAACGGACAGCAGACCGTCTCACACGATGCCCTGCTGTCCGCGCTGGAGATCGCCGGTCCCCGCCGTGCGGTCCGCCGCATGCTGCAGGTCGCGCCGGAGAACGTCGAGAGCCTCAACAACGGGCGGGGCAGGTTCGGCCGATATGAGGCGTTCGTCGATGAGGTCCTGACCCATGTCGAGGTCCCGGCGGCCCCCGGCGCGGCCGAGGGAGACCATGCCCGGGCCGACGGATCGGTGCCGCTGCTCACCCCGCGCGAGCTGTCCCTGCTCTGGGACCTCCCGTCGCTGATGACCGTGGCCGAGATCGCCGAGGCGCGCGCTGTCAGCCCCAACACGGTCAAGACCCAGCTGCGCTCGCTGTTCCACAAGATGGGCGTCGCATCCCGTCGTGACGCCGTCTCGGCGGGCCGGCGCTACGGCTTCCTCTGACCCTTCCGGGCTGCTCGTCGGTGCATCCTCCGAGCGCTGCATTTTCGGGAGCAGTTACACCTTCCAAGGGTGAAGCGACGCGCCCCGCGGCGCTGCACGATGGCTACCAATGAGCGGTCCCTCGTCGCGGTCGACCGCGACGAGAGCGCCCCCGGGAAACAAGAGGAGCTACTCACGTGCGTTACGAGTTCATCCTCGCCGAACGACTGACCGATGCCATGCGAGACGCCTTCCCCGAGCTGGAGGAGTCCACGGTCACCGACACCAAGGGGACCGTCCTCTACGGCAGTGTCCTCGACGGACCCCACCTGCACGGACTGCTGCAGCGCTTCCAGACCCTGGGCCTCACCCTGGAAGAGCTGCGCCGACTACCCGACTGACCCGGCCCCCGGGGCAGGAGTGTGCCCACACGACGGTGGCTGGCGACATACGGGGGCGGGCGGCATACGGCTGCGTATGCCGACTGGCCCGGTGCGCCCGGGGGCCCCAGCGCGGCGGCCGGTTGAGTCACCCGGATCGGGTGAGGGGGGTCAGACCACGCCGTAGAGGCGGTCGCCCGCGTCGCCAAGACCCGGGACGATGTAGCCCTTCTCGTTGAGCCTCTCGTCGATGGTCCCGAGGACGACCTTGACAGGGATGTCGGTGTCCGCGAGCGACTCCTGGAGGTGTGCGATGCCCTCTGGCGCCGCCAACAGGCAGACCGCGGTGATGTCGTCGGCGCCGCGGTCGACGAGGTACCTGATCGCGTCGGACATCGAGCCGCCGGTCGCCAGCATCGGGTCGAGGACGAACACCTGCCGACCGGTGAGGTCGTCGGGGAGACGGTTGGCGTAGGTGAGCGCCTCGAGCGTCTCCTCGTTGCGCTGCATGCCGAGGAACCCGACCTCGGCGCTGGGCAGGAGGCGCACCATCCCCTCGAGCATCCCGAGGCCGGCGCGCAGGATCGGCACGACGAGGGGCTTCGGGTTGGACAGCTTGATGCCGGTCGTCGGTGCCACCGGGGTCTCGATCTCGAACGGCTCGACCCGGACGTCGCGCGTCGCCTCGTAGGCCAGCAGGGTCATCAGCTCCTCCGCCAGCCGGCGGAAGGTCGGGCTGTCCGTCCTCTTGTCGCGCAGATAGGTCAGCTTGTGGGCGATGAGCGGGTGGTCTGCGACGTGGACGTCCATGGGTGGAAACTTAGCGCGTGGCCAAGCAATCCGAGACCCCCTCAGCCCCAGCGTCCGCGGCCGTCGCGGCGCCGACTGCGGAGACGTATGCCGCCTGGGTCGGCGAGTCGCTCGCGCTCGCCGCCGCAGCGGTCGGCTCCGAGGACGTGCCCGTCGGCGCGCTCGTCGTGTCCGGCGACGGCGAGGTGCTCGGCCGTGGCCGCAACGTGCGCGAGGAGCTCGGCGACCCCACCGGTCACGCCGAGATCGTCGCGCTGCGCCAGGCCGCCTCGGCTGCGGGCACGTGGCGACTCGACGGGTGCACTCTCGTCGTGTCGCTCGAACCGTGTGTCATGTGCGCCGGCGCAGCCATGGCGGCCCGCCTCGAACGGCTCGTCTTCGGCGCCTGGGACCCCAAGGCCGGAGCGTGCGGATCCGTGTGGGACCTGACCCGCGACCCCCTCGCGACTCACAATGTCGACGTCGTCGGAGGAGTGCGCGCCGAGGAGTCGGCGGCCCTGCTGGTCGATTTCTTCGAGGGACGCCGGCTCGGGTAAGGTCTCCTCTCGGTGGCGTGTCCGAGCGGCCTAAGGAGCACGCCTCGAAAGCGTGTGTGGGGGTAACTCCACCGTGGGTTCAAATCCCACCGCCACCGCCAAATGACTGAGGCGCCCCCGAGCTTGCGAGTGGGGCGCTTCTGTCATTTCTGGCGGGTGATGTTGCGCGGGATTTGGGAGGAGGCCGGAGCGAAGCGGAGGCCGACGGCGTCCCACCGCCACCACCGCTGACCTGCGGAAACGCCGGGGGAAAGACCTCGAACGAGGCCATGCGCCTGCTCAAACGCAGGCTGCCCGACATCGCGTTCCGCACGATGCTCGCCAACACGGTGCAGGCCTGAGCCAAGGTCAGGAGAGGTGGGCAGCGACCGCCGCGAGTGCGCGGTCCCGTTCCGCATTCGTCCATGGCCGCTGTCCGTCCAGGACGACCCAGTCGACACGCTCCGGGGTCAAGAACGCGACGGCAGCCGCCACACCCGACGGGGCAGACTCCGACGGCACGAACCCGACGACCGCCGGCACCCCGTGAACGCGCTGGACCGTGCCTCCCGCGCAGTGCTCGAAGGCCGCCTGCGCGAACTGCCCCATCCGCTTGGGGTCGTGCGCAGGCAGCTCGATCTCGGCGTAGGTCAGGACCCGCGAGGCGGAGTCCGGACGGGCTGGGTCACTCTCCTCGGTGACGATCTTGACGTGGCGTACCCGCTGGGCTCCCGAGACAATCAGCAGGTCTCCCCAGCCCGTGTGGGCCCACGGACCGCGTAGGCCACAATCGAGGTCCTCGAACGCCGGAGACCTCCCGGCGCACCGGCCATCGCCCGCATCCCGGCCGGGAACGAGCTCCTCGTTGATGTCGATGGTGCGCGTGACACCCCGCTCCAACAGGTCCTTCACCGGCATGTCGGCTCCCGCGCCCGTACCGAGGTCTCGAGCCTGGACGCACTCGACCGCTTCCGGAATCACGGTCATCGACGGGCCCACCGAGCTTTGGGTGGGGTCGGACGGTTGTGGGATCGAGGTGCCCGCGGTGCACCCAACGAGCGCAAGGAGTGGAGCAACAACCAGCGCAGCCAGGGGGAGCGCCCCCAGCCGGCGTCGGCCCCGTTGACCCCCCTCGTCCATGATTCGCATTATGCCAAGCACGGTTACGGTTGGCGCTCGTTGAGTGCCGGCGAGATCGGTAGGCCCGGCATCGGTCCCATCGACCAGGTGTTGCGGCTCATGAGGTTGATGACATGGTCCTGAGTTGAGGCCGGGCAGGTCCTCGGCGGCAGGATGAGTAGCGCTAACCAACGGCCCGCAACCAGCTCACACTGAGCCGGTCACGTCATACCGTCTAGGCCGGCCCATCAGCGAGGAGCGGCCAGAAGCGCGGTATAGAGCTCAGGTACTGGGACCGGATGGGTTCGCGTTCGTATCAGAAGGCGCGTAGTGAGGCGGGCCACCGAGCTGGCGACCCACGGTCGAACCGTTCTGTTTGACAGGCGCGGGACGACCAACAACTGCGCCGGGTCTTTCAAGCACACCCTTCCGCGGTCGACGGTTGGAATGCATTTTCGGCGCAAGATGTAGGCCTGCTGCTGCGGCGGAAGGGCGCCCGATGTCCTGGTTCCATCGCACTACTCGTTGGCCAATAGGGGGGCGTTTACCTGATTACGCCCACCTGCTCCAGCAGTCGATGTGGTTACAACACCATCACCAGCCGACGGGTTACGTGGTGCCCCTCATGAGCGACCTAGAATTTGTCAAATGTGGTCGCGCACAGTATGCGAGGTTCGCAGGCGCTATGGCGTCGCTCGCACTGACGCCAGCGCTACGACAGCGGATGGTCGACACGCTGCAGGTCAGCTAGTTCGAGAAGCCGGCGGAGCCACGCGTGACCTGGGTCCTTGTCAGTGCGTGACGTCCAGATCACGATCTCCGTGCTGGGCTGCAGGCGGGGGATGGGCGGCTCAAGCAGGCCTATGCCGGCCGCCTCGCCGATGTGTAGCGCCAGCCGCTCGTGCACAGGCGTGATTGGGCGAGTTCCTTTGAGAGGGAACGAAGCCAGGCCGAACCCGGCGATGATGTCGGTGTGGCGGGGTACGCCGAGGAAGTCGAGCAGCGCCCGGGTTCCGGGCGCGGACGTGCCCGACCCGCAGTGCGCAGTAGGCGTGCTGGACCTGGCGGCGGGCGGCCGCGGCGGTACCGATGTTGTGGCCGCGGCGAACCTCTCGCCCAGTTCGCCGACCTCGGTGTGCGGGCCGACCCGCTGGACGGATTCGACCGCGGCCCAGCGGACCAGCCGGAAGCTCTGCTTGGTGATCGGGCCGCGATGGACGTGGGCGTCGGACTCGTGGTGCGCTTCGGGCTCAAGCGGGCCCACGAGTCCAGGTGCGGAGCGGCGGCAAACTGGTGCACGTCGCCCGCTACCCGGTCGACCTGCGCTCCGTCGCGCACGGCACAGGCACCTTCACCCGCAGTTTTGTCCCGTATGACTACATACCTCCGGCCTTGGCCTGGGAGGTCACGATCTGGGCTGGGTCACGGGTCTGGACTTGCATCGCGTGGTCGGCCAGCGTTACGCGATCGTTACTGGATGCACCGAAATCCACACCATCGGCCCGTTGCGCTTCGAGGCTCTCGGCATAATGTTTTTCAGCACAACGTAATGCGTGATCGTCCTCACACGACGGCCACCCACTGGGAAGGGACGACCGATGAGTACTGGCATGAAGCGGCGGGTGCTGCCGGTAGCGGCTGCAGCCGCCTTGGTGCTCGGGAGTGCTGCCTGCGGCAGCGACTCGGGCGGAGGTGGGTCCGCCGGGGGCACGGCCTCCGGAGGTTCGGCGGCCAAGACGGTCGGCGTGATCCTGCCGGACGCAACAACCTCGCCACGCTGGGAAGCCAACGACCGGCCCAGTCTTGAGAAGGCGTTCACGGCAGCGGGTCTCAAGTCCGACATCCAGAACGCCGGTGGTGACAAGTCGAAGTTCGGCACGATCTGCGACGCCATGATCAACGAAGGCGTCTCGGTGCTGATGATTGTTAACCTCGACTCCGAGTCCGGCGGCGCCTGCCTGAAGAAGGCCGCCTCGGCCGGTATTCCGAGCATCGACTACGACCGGCTCACGCTCGGCGGCGGCGCGTCGTACTACGTGTCGTTCGACAACGTGAAGGTCGGCGCGCTGATGGGCACCGGTCTCCAACAGTGCCTCGGTGACAAGGCCCAGGGCGCGGGCGTCGTGTACATCAACGGCGACCCGACTGACAACAACGCTGCACTGTTCAAGCAGGGCTACGACACTCAGCTGAAGCAGGACGGCAAGGTCAAGATCCTGTCCTCGGACGTGTCCGGCTTCTGGGACGCCACCAAGGCAGGAAAGGCCTTCGACGGTCTGTACACCCAGTTCGGCAACAAGATCCAGGGTGTCATCTCGGCCAATGACACAATGGCCGGCGGCATTGTCGCCAGCCTCAAGCGCAACGGCCTCGCCGGCAAGGTGCCGGTCACCGGACAGGACGCCAGCGTCGAGGGTTTGCAGCGTATTCTCGCCGGCACCCAGTGCATGACGGTCTACAAGAACACCAACCTCGAGGCCGACGCGGCGTCGAAGCTGGCGATCGCACTGGCCACTGGCAACAAGGCCGCGGCGGATGCACTGGCGACGTCGACGGTCAAGGACACCGTAACGGGCAAGGATGTCCCGTCGGCCCTTGCCACGCCAGAGGCGATCTACCAGGACACCGTCAAGAAGGTTGTCTCCGACGGCTTCCAGAAGGCCTCGGACATCTGCACGAGTGAGTTTGCGGCCGCCTGCACCAAGTACGGCGTTTCCTGACAGACGCGAGAGGGCCGGCTCGTGCCGTGGGGCCGGCCCTCGAGCATCTGCCGCACGCTTTTACGCGCCATACCGCGCGGGCCAGACATCCGGGGGTATGTTCGGGCTGCTAGCAGACCCGCTTGGCCAGACAACCCCGGCTCAACGTGGAGGCCTCGATGACGACGATCACAGCAGCGGAGTCCGTCCCGGTGGCGGACCCCACAGCGCCCCTGCTCTCACTTCGCGCGGTCAACAAGAGTTTCGGCGCGGTGGATGTGTTGCGTGGCGTCGATATCGACGTCCGCCCAGGGCGGGTCACCGCATTGGTCGGTGACAACGGGGCCGGCAAGAGCACCCTGATCAAGGGCATCGCCGGCATCCACACCTTCGACGCCGGCGAGTACACCTTCGAGGGCAAGCCCGTCACGGTGCACAGCCCGAAGGACAGCAACGCCCTCGGCATCGAGGTCGTCTACCAGGACCTCGCGCTGTGCGACAACCTGGACGTGGTGCAGAACATGTACCTCGGCCGCGAGCTGAAGAAGAGCGGCCTGTTGGACGAGGACACGATGGAGGCCAGGGCCAAGGAGACGCTCTCCGGCCTGTCTGTGCGCACCCTGAAGTCGGTGCGCACCCTCGTGGCCAGCCTCTCCGGTGGCCAGCGCCAGACGGTCGCGATCGCCCGCGCCGTCCTGTGGAACTCGCGGATCGTGATCCTGGACGAGCCGACCGCGGCGCTCGGTGTGGCCCAGACCGAGCAGGTCCTCCTGTTGGTTCGGCGGCTCGCCGACCGCGGGCTGGGCGTGGTGCTCATCAGCCACAACCTGACCGACGTGTTCCAGGTCGCGGATGACATCGCGGTGCTCTACCTGGGTCAGATGGTCGCTCAAGTAGAGGCCAAGACTGTAACCAACAGCCAGGTGGTCGAACTGATCACGGCCGGGCGTTCCGGCGACCTAGGGCTGAAGCATCCAATGGCGGACGTGATCGAGGAAGGCGTGAGCGAGACGGGGGACGTGTCGGCATGAGCACCGTCACCGAGCCCCAGTCGGCAGAATCGCAGTCCGGCTTCGCCAGCACCGCCGGGCCTGAGACGATCGGCGAGGCGGCCCGCGCCTACATACAGAAGGTGCGCGGTGGCGATGTCGGCGCGCTGCCCGCCGTCGCGGGCCTGATCGTGCTGATCCTTGTCTTCACGGCGCTGCGCCCATCGACCTTTCCGACCGCGTTCAACGTCGCCAACCTGATCAACCAGAGCGCCGCGGTGATCGTCATCGCCATGGGCCTGGTCTTCGTGCTGCTGCTCGGCGAGATCGACCTGTCGGCCGGTTATGCGGCCGGGACGTCGGCGGCCGTCATGGGCATATTCATGACCAATCACGGCTGGCCCTGGCCGTTGGCCCTCGCCGCGTGCCTGCTGACCGGTGTCGTCATCGGCAGCTGCATCGGCCTGCTCGTGGCATACCTGGGCATTCCGTCGTTCGTGGTCACGCTCGCCGCGTTCCTTGGGCTCCAGGGCCTGCTGCTCGTGCTGATCGGCGAGGGCGGCACGATCCCGTTCCGCGACGACACGATCCTCGCGATCATGAACAGTAACCTCCCCATCTGGCTGGGTTGGACCTTGTACGTCGTCGGGATGATCGTCTATGCAGGGTTGACCTACCGGCGGTCGGTCGCCCGCCGCCGGGCCGGGCTCACCGGTGACGCCCTCTCGGTCTGGGCCTTCAAGATCGGGGCGCTGGCCTTCCTTCTCGGCCTCGCGACCTGGTACCTGAGCAGGGAGCGCAGCAAGAACATCATCGTGACCTCACTCAAGGGCGTTCCGATCGTGGTGGTCGTCCTGCTCGCGCTGCTGATCATCACGAGCGTCGCGCTGGGACGCCTGTCGTGGGGCCGGCACGTGTACGCCGTCGGCGGTAACACCGAGGCGGCCCGGCGGGCCGGCATCGGTGTCCAGACGGTGAAGCTGTCCTGCTTCGTCATCTGTTCGACACTGGCGGCCGTCGCCGGCGTGCTCCTGGCCAGCCGGGACAACTCGGTGTCGCCGACGACGGGTGGCTCCTCGACCCTGCTGTACGCCGTTGGCGCGGCCGTTATCGGTGGCTGCAGCCTGTTCGGGGGCAAGGGCAAACCGGTCAACGCGATCATCGGTGGCCTAGTGGTCGCCGTCATCGACAACGGCATGTCGCTGCTCAACCAGCCCTCGGGCCGGGTTTTCATGGTGACCGGACTGGTCCTGCTCGTCGCGGCCAGCGTGGACGCCCTGAGTCGTCGTCGGGCCGCGGCGAGCGGCCGAGCTTAGGGGCTACTGGGGCCGAGGAGGGCCCAGTCGGGGGAGCTGTCGTAGAGCGTGGTCCGGGCGGCTTCATTCCGTAGCGCTCGTAGTGGACGCGTCAGTCGACGAGTGCTTGTGTGCCCAGAACGAGCGCGAGCGCCAGCCGCTCGGCGTCTTCGGTGCCGGGCTCGGCGGTGTAGACGGTCACCCGCAGGTCGTCCATGGCGACGATGAGCGTGTCGCAGTCGAGCGTGATCCGGCCAACGGCCGGATGATCGACAACCTTGCGCCGCGACATCTCTGCGGGCGCCGGCGGGGCAGCCGACTCCCACAGCGGGGTGAAGCCCGGGGCGTCGCCCAAGTCGTCGATCAACCGCCGCAGCCCCCCATCGGCGGGGTACCGGGCGGCCGCCCGCCGCAGGTCGGCGACGAGCAGGGCGACGTGCTGCGCGTACTCGTCCGGTGTGTGCACGACACGGTTGCGGCGGCCGTTGAGGTGACGCCAGATGGCGTTGCGCTCGAGGCCGCGCCAGCCGGTCGTGTCACCCATCAGGGCGTCATATGCGGCATTGGCCAGGACGAGGGTCCAGCTGGCGTCGTAGACGACGACGGGGGTGTGGGCGAGGCGGTCGAGCATGCGCTGCACGCTCGCCGGCACACGCGAGGGGAGGATGTCGAGCCCGGGCACGGTCAGGCCGGCGAGCTCGTACATCAGGGCGCGGTCGCCGTCAGGCAGACGCAGCGCCCGGGCGAGGGACTCCACGACTTGGGCGGAGGGAGCCGTTGCCCGGCCCTGCTCGAGCCGGGTGAGATAGTCGGCCGAGATGCCGGCCAGCTGGGCGAGCTCCTCACGGCGTAACCCGGCGGCTCGACGGCGCCGGCCGACCGGCATACCGACGCTCTCCGGGGTCACCCGGTCACGCCAGCGACGCAGCGCACGGCCGAACTCCCAGGTCTCCACGAGGCCAGTCTGCCCGCACTGCGCGTCATCAGGATGGTCCTGTCAGTCCTATGACAACAGGACGACTGCCTGGGGCTGGAGCGCGCCAGCATGCTCAGTCCTATGACGACAGTCCTGATCACCGGTCCCACTCGCGGCCTCGGCCGGGCCACGGCCCTCGCGCTCGCCCAGAATCCGAGGGCCCGCGACCTGCTGTTGCTGGGGCGCGGTGGAACCGCACTGGACGAGACAGCCGAGCAGGCACGGGGACACGGGGTCAACGTCCACGAGATCGGGTGCGACTTCGCCCGGCTTTCCGACGTCCGCGACGCGGCAAGCACGGTGCGCAACCTCATCGAGGACGGGCACGTGGGTCGGCTGAGCGCGCTCGTCGCCAACGCCGGCGCCATGTCAGCCGACACTCGGCTGTCGTCAGTCGACGGCTACGAGCTGACCTTCGCCGTCAACTACCTGGCCCATGCGCAGCTGATCGGTGACCTCCTCGACTCGCTGGCCGACCGGGCCCGCATCGTGATGGTCGGCTCGAACACCTATCACGCCAACGTCTGGCGGCGGCTGCTGCACGTGCCGGCCGCCGAGTGGCGCGACCCGATCGCGCTGGCGAAACCAGCTCTGGGAGAGGACAACCCAGGCGTGAAGGCGGCGGGCGTGGCCTACTCCAACGCCAAGCTGGCGATCCTCTACTACGCGCACGAGCTTCAGCGGCGGGTCGGCCGGAGCGCTGCAGTGTCGGTGTACGAACCCGGATGGATGCCCGGCACGGCCTTGGGCAGAGGAGCTCCCGAGGCCGTCCAGGCGCTTGGACGTGGCCTGGCCCGCGTGCCTGGCGTGGCCACCCCGGAGAAGTCGGGACCGGTGCTGGCCTCGATTGCACTCGACGACCGCTGGGCACATCTGCATGACGGTGCCTTCGTCGTTCGCGGCAAGGTCGCTGAGGTGAAACCGGTGGCCCACGACCGCGACCGCGAGGCGCGTCTGTGGGAGGCAACCGCTGAACTGCTCGACGGAGCCGGCCGGGCATAGCGGTCAGTCCCACAGTGACTCGTGCGGGATTGTTTGCGTGACAGGGTCGTTCGGGCCCGGCATGATGGTGTGCGCCCAGCCGTCCCCTATCGGCTGGGTGCCCGGTGATTCCCCCGGCCCAGGTGCCCATCCGGCCGTCGAAGTCCGGCGGCGCTCTGCCGACCGGCATCGTGACCGAACCCAAGGAGATAGCAGGTGTCCGATCCCGCAGTGTCGAACCCCGACCTGTACAAGGTTGTGTTCGAGAACGACCGCGTCCGCGTCCTCGAGTACCTCGACCATCCAGGCGATGCGACGACACCCCACAGTCACCCCGACTCCGTCATGATCACCCTCAGCTCCTTCTCCCGAAGGCTTCGGAGCGGCGATCGCGACGTCGATGTCGAGATGCCCGAGCACCAGGTCCGCTGGCTCGACGCCCAGGAGCACGCGGGCGAGAACATCGGCACGTCCACCACACATGTCGTCTTCGTCGAGCTCAAGGAGCCCGTCGCGGCCAGGGCCATACCGGTCGACTCCGGAGACCCGGTCCTCGGCCCCCGATGAAGCCGACGCCGCACGTGCGCCCACACGGTTCGGTGGAATGAGGCTCGGTCGGTCGCAGGTGACTGTCGGCCCCCTGACACGCGAGCAGACGCGTTGCCCACATATCGCGCGCCCGAGAAAACGTGGGTTCCTGCCCACCACGATGGCCAGGTCGTCGACGCGGACTTCACCTGCGCCGAAGGGGCGTCTGGCCCCGGGCTGCTGAGTTCCTCGGGTTGCACCGGAACGGTCGCGAACGGGGCACCGATTGACACCTCGACGGCCGGCGCCCATTCCTTCTCGGCCACCGCCACCAGCAAGGACGGACAGACAACGACCAGGACGGTCCACTACTCCGTCGACTACGTGGTCACCGGGTTCGCCGCGCCCATCGCCGACCCGCCGACCGTGAACGTCGGCAAGGCAGGGCGTACGTATCCGGTGAAGTGGCAGCTGCAGAGCGCGAGCGGGCTGTACGTCGGCGACCTGGGCGCGATCACCGGCGTCACGTCCCAGAAGGTGACCTGCGCCACTGGGGCGCCGGTCACCACGGGCTGCTACCGGCTGACCGTGGCGTTCGACAGCGGCCAGGTGCTGGCCGCCTCCTTCGATCTTCGCTAACCCTGGTCCTTCCGGACGGCGGCCGAAACGGTGTCAACCATCAACCGAAGCCCGAATGTCGGGCCCGGGCATAGGTCCATACGGCTGAGCTGCGCCGCCAGGCTTGGTGGCAGTGCTGCCGCGCGTGAACGTGCCGACCGCTTTCGTGAGGTCGTATTGGAAGGAGACTTACACGCGCGGGTGGGTCACGACGTGCGGCGTGTCGATTGCCGGAGCGAAGCGACGGCGTCCCACCGCCACCGCGGTTCACCTGTGGAACGCCGGTCGGCTCGGCCTTGTCCACAGCCCGCCTGGTTCGAGAGCCACTCCGTGTCGCGCCAGCTCGCCTCGGAGGAGTCCACGCTCCGCCTCTACCGCCGGGCGATCGCGCTCCGCCGCCGGATCCCCACCCTCCGACCAGCGAGTTCCGTTGGCTCCCAATCGAACCAGGCGTGTTGGCCCTCACCCGGGCGACAGCTTCGCCTGCGTCTTCAATTGATGGCTGCGTCTGGTGCGCACCCTGTCGACGGCCGCCTCATGCGCGCCAGCCACGCCGAGGCCGGCGAGAAGATGCCTCCGAGCAGCGCCGACTGGCTCCAGCTGTGACGGGTCTCCGCGCGCAACGGGAGTCGTCGCGACGACAAACCCGTCGCCCATTCGACGCACGCGGTCCGCGAACCCGACTCAGGTCCCCATCCGCGCCGTCGGCAGCGTGACCGTGATCGTGCACCCCGCGTCGGGAGCGGACTCGACGCTGATCGCGGCGCCGATCGCGGTCGCGCGTTCCGCCATGGTCGACTGGCCCAGGTGACCCGGGTGCGGCCGCGCGGTGTCGAAGCCGATGCCGTCGTCGGCGATGGTGACGGTGAGGCCGTCGTCGGTGCTCAGGACGGCAACCTCGATCCGCCGGGCCTCGGCATGCTTCACCGCGTTGTTGAGGGCTTCGAGCGTCAGCCGGTACAGATGTTCCTCCACCGGTGGGTCCAGCGCCGGCCGTGTGGTGGGGCCGCGGACGTCGATCGGGATCCCCTCGCGTGCCGTGAGGGCCGCTGCCTGCCGGCTCAGAGCGGTGACCAGACCCTCCTCGGCCAGGGCTTGTGGGCGCAGCTCGAAGATGAGTGCGCGCATCTCGGCGAGGGCGCCCTGGGTCAGCTCGGCAAGCCGCCGCACCGTGGTGGCCGCCGCTGCGTCAGGACCGAGGCCGGCAGCCTCGAGCTGCCGCTCGGCGGTTCGCGCGTGCAGGGTCATCGAGAACAGCGCCTGGCTGACGCTGTCGTGCAGCTCGCGAGCCAACCGCTGGCGCTCGAGGTTCGCCGCGTCCTGCTCGGACCGTGCGTAGAGGTCCGCGTTGGCGACCGCGACCGCGGCCTGGTCGGCGAGCGCGGCGAGGAACGTCCGTTCCTCGTCGTCGTGCTCGCGCCCCGCAGGGTGGTAGTACTGCATGACGCCGAGGTATCGCCCTCGTGAGTCGAGGGGCACGACGACGATGTCGTCCCACGTCGCCTCCCGCAGGAACGCGTGCAGCGGCTCGTATAGCGGGTTGGCCAGGCCCCTGGCCCGGGCGCCCGTGGCGACCAGCACCTCCTGTCGTTCCAGGGCGTCCCGCGTGGGCGTCGGGTCACCGCGGCGCCACCACGCGGCCAGCGCAGCGGCATACGCGTCCTGCAGGCCGGCCGCTTCGAAAAGCGTCAGCTGGTGAGTGACGGCGTCGACGATGATGACGGCGCAGGCCTGCGCTCCGGTCACCCGCGCCGCGATCTGTGCCAGCGACCGAAGCGTCACCTCGATCGGCTGGTCCACGGTCATGATCTCGGCGACCATCGCGAACGCCTCGATGCGCCGCTGTAGCAGCTCGTATGCCGTGACTCGGTCAGTGGCGTCGGTGACGAGGTTGACGAAACCAACGACGTCGGCCCCGTCGAAGATCGGGGCGAGGACGACGTCCCAGTACGTGACGACTCCCGGCGCCTCGAGCCGGTTGCCGACCTGGCTGACCACCTCCCCGGCTAGTGCCCGCTCGATCAGGCGGTTCTGCGCCTCGTCGTTGCCCGGGATCAGCTCGTAGAGGGTCTTCCCGGTCCGGACGTACTCGGCGGGGACGCCGAGGTAGTGCGCGAAGAACTCGGCCCAGGTCCGGTTGCATCGAAGCAGGCGGGTGTCGCGGTCGCAGACCGCCACACCCATCGGCACGCGCCCGAAGACGATGTCGAGCAGCTGCTCGTCGCGTGCGGCGTCGGTCGGCGATGCCGGCGCCGACTCCGGCTGCGACGGAACCGACGCGCCCATCTCGGCCTCCTCGGAACGTCCCAAAGGCGTCTGAGACGAGTCCACCACCGAGAGAGCGGTCCCGGCAGCGCGTCGGCGCCAGACATACATCGAGCACCGACCCATACCCGGACATATGCCAGCTCGCGCCACGGGATTGCGACCGAACGACCGCCAGGCGCGATGCCGCGGCCGATAATGGCGTGACGGGCCCGCCGGGCACTGCGGAAGCGATCGCGACATGACGGCAGAGGCTGACAGCGACACGACCCGCGTGTTCCTCGTCGACGACCACGCGGTGGTCCGCGCCGGGCTCGTGGCCTATCTCGGCACCGAGCCGGGGATGGTCGTCGTCGGCGAGTCGGGCAACGGCAGGGATGCGATCAACCGGATCGCCGTCCTCGCGAACACCGGCGCGCTGCCCGACGTCGTGCTCATGGACCTGCTGATGCCGACTATGGACGGCATCGCCGCAACCGCAGAGATCAAGCAACGCTGGCCGGTGGTCGAGGTCGTGGCGGTGACCAGCTTCCTCGACGAGGAGAAGATCCGAGGTGCGCTCGAAGCGGGCGCTACGGGCTACCTGCTCAAGGACGCGGATGCCTCCGACGTCGCGGACGCGATCCGCGCTGCCGTGGCGGGCGAGATGACGATCGACCCGGCGGCCGCGAAGACCCTGACGGCGGCCCTGCGCGCGCCCAAGTCCGCAGCCGACGGCCTCACCCCACGAGAGCGCGACGTCATCATCCTCATCGCGCAGGGCGCGACCAACCGGCAGATCGGGAACCGCCTCGGCGTCACCGAGCGGACCGCACGCACCCACGTCTCCAACATCCTCACCAAGCTCGGGCTGACCAGCCGGACCCAGGCCGCCATGTGGGCAGTCCACCACGGCCTGGTCTCGGCCGGGCCCACGTCGGCGCAATGACGTAGACGACGACCGCGCAAACGGACGGTCCTCGCCGGCTTTTCGACCGATGCGACCCCAGCGCGATGGCGCGACAGTCGAGCCATGTCGCAACCGGTGAACGAACGGGTCCTCGTGGTCGACCACGACACGCGGGTCCGCGCAGCACTCGCGGCCCTGATCGACGCGACTCCGGGACTGCAGGTCGCGGCCACGACCCGCTCGACGGATGACGCCGTCGCCGTCGGTCGGCTCGTCGGCGCAACCATCGCGATCGTCGACGTCGACACCGGCCGGACCGCGGACAACCTCGCAGTGGTCCGCGAGCTGGCGCAGCACCTTGCCGTCATCGCCGTCGGCAACGGCGCCCACGGCCGCCGCCGTGCCCTAGACGCCGGAGCCATCGCCGTCTGCGACAAGAACGGCGACTCCGATGCCCTCACCGCGGCCGTCGTGGCGGCGGCCCGGCACCGTCCCCCACGCGCCGGGACCACCGAAGACGTCGGCTCGGCGACCCGACTGCGCTCTGACCCGAACCCACAACACGAAGAGGAGAAATGATGTCCCACCTGGAGCTACGCGCACGGATGACGGTCCGCCCCGGTCAGCTGGAGGGGTTCACCGCGCAGGCGGCCGAGCTCATGCGGCTGACCCGCGAGCTGGACACCCACACGCTGCGGTACGACTGGTACCTCAGCGAGGACGGGACGCTCTGCGAAGTCCACGAGGCGTACGAGAACGAGCAAGGGCTGTTCGAGCACAACGAGCACATCATGGCGGCTCGGGCCACGCTGTTCCGCGACTTCGCCGACGGTCACCACATGACGGCATACGGCGATGTCTCGCAACGGCTCGTCGACCTCTCGGCAGTCCATGCCGGCGGACTCGA
Organism: Intrasporangium mesophilum; assembly: GCF_054783095.1. Lineage (NCBI taxonomy): Bacteria > Bacillati > Actinomycetota > Actinomycetes > Micrococcales > Intrasporangiaceae > Intrasporangium > Intrasporangium mesophilum. The sequence goes on from NZ_BAAGRF010000009.1 coordinate 32,276, forward strand.
ACGGTACGCGTTCCTCAGCGGCCTGCAGCCTGAGCCCGCGATCTGACCGCGGGCGCCGGAAACCGTTGCCCGACAGGGCGATCGCCCAACCCAACCAACCCTGACTCGAGGAGAAGTCATGAGCAACCTGGAACTGCACGCACAGCTGAGGATCCGCCCCGGCCAGCTGGAGGCCTTCAAGGCCCAGGCCGCCGAGATCGTCCGGTTGGCCCGGGAGACGGACACGCAGACGATGCGCTTCGACTGGTACGTCAGCGAGGACGGGACATCGTGCGAGGTCCACGAGACCTACCCGAGCGCCACCGCGTTCTTCGAGCACACGCAGCACATCATGCAAGCCCGCGCCGCGCTGTTCAGCACCGCTGTCGACGGCCATCACGTGACGGCATACGGCGACGTGCCCCCGCGGCTCGTCGAGATGGCGAACGCCCACGCCGGCGGCCTCGAACGCTACTCGTTCCTTCAAGGCCTGCGGTCCGAACCAACGGTGTGACCTTCGCGAGACACACACCTCCCTGCGGGACGAAGTGCCCGCCCCATTCACATGACGAAGGAGTCATGCCATGACCACATCGACAGCGTCCGCCCGATCGGCCGGTGACAGGATCCGGCAGGCCATCGCCGACCGACCGTCGACCGACTACGTCTTCCACTTCTGGACCGCGCTCGGCTGGACCGTGCTCACCTTCGGCCTCTACGGGTTCTACGTCTTCTACCAGCTGATGAAGCACTCGCGGGACCACAACCGCAGGCGGATCGCGCTGCTGGCGGCTGCGCGGGAGCTGGCTCGGGAGCGGGCTGCCGAGCAGGGCACCGCCGAGGACGTCCGTCCCGCACTCGAGCGAGTGCAGGCCCACATCCAGTCGCTGCGCGCGATGGACGACGACTTCCGCGAGCCGACGTTCTGGCTGCTGGCCAGCTTCGTCGGCAGCGGCCTGGTCTGGCTCGTCGAAGCGATCCTCCTTGACCAGGACCTGATCCAGCACGAGCGACACGAGCGCGCCGCCGAGGCTGAGCTCACTGTGCTCTTCGCCGAGCTCGGTGTCACTCTGCCGGCACCCGCGGCGGCGGCGAAGCAGCCGCACAGCTACCTCGGCCGCATTGCCGCCGCGATCTGCACGTTCGGCCTGTACGCGCTGTGGTGGGTCGCCGACCTCATGCACGAGCGCAACGAGCACGTCCAACAGGACCACGCGTGGGAGGACGCCCTCCTTGCGGCAGTTGGCACAGCGCCGACCGCCGGCCGCGGCGCCCTGACGGGCGGCGACGCGCAGACCGGGAGGGGCTGACCATGGGCTACGTCACGGTCCGGGGAACCGACCTCTACTACGAGGAGAGGGGCGACGGGCCGCCCATGCTGCTGATCCCGCCGGCCGGCTCGACCGCCTCGACGTGGGGCGCGCTGGTCGACGAGCTGACGGCCTTCGGACGGGTGATCACGTATGACCGGCGGGGGTACAGCCGCTCGGGCGGTGGCGTGGTCAGCGCCGCCGAGGTGCACAGCGCGGACGCCGCCGCCCTTCTGAGCGCATTGAGCGCAACACCGGCGGTGGTGGCCGGGACCAGCGCAGGCGCCACGATCGCGCTGGACCTGGCGGTCCGCCGACCGGACCTCGTCCGGGCGGTCGTCGTGCACGAGGCACCGTGGCGTGCGCTGCTTCACCCGGACGTCGCGAGCCTGGGCATGCTGGCGAGAGTGCAGTGGCTGGCCTGGCGAGGTCGGTACGACGAGGCCGCCGCGGTGCTGCTGCGACAGGTGTACGCGTACCGCGACGGCGGGAGTGCCTGGGACGCCTTCCCCGACGAGTGGCGGCGCATCGCAACGGAGAACGGACCGTCGGTCATCGCCGACCTGAAGGCAACGCTTCGGAGCTATCCGCGTCGCAGCGACCTGGCGAGGATGACCCTGCCCGTGGTCTGCACCTATGGGTCCCGGAGCGCCCTCAACATGCGCGCCATCACTCAGGGGCTGGCCGCAGCCATTCCGGGCGCCACCGTATGCCGCATCGACGGCGCCGCCCACGCTGTTCCGTTCGACGCGCCGGGCACCTTCGCCCGGGTCATAGCCCCGGTCATAGCCCGGGTCATCGGAGACGCGGCCGGCCGTGCCGGGACCAGCCTGCGTACGCCAGATGGGAAGAGGTGAGACCCGTGAACGAGAGATCAGTGCCACGCATGGCGGCGCTCGTGGTGGGCGTCCTGCTCGTCCTTGTCGCGCTGCCCCTGCTCGGCGCCGGCGGAACGGCGCTGTGGGCCGACCGGACCCAGCGCGACGCCGGGTATGTCACGGCCGACGTCCATGAGTTCTCGAGCGCCGGAGCGGCCCTGACGACAGTCCCGACCGATCTGGGCTCGGCCGGAACCGGTTGGCTCTACTCGCCGGCGCTGCTCGACACGGTCCGGATTCGGGTCACACCGACGAACCCCGACTCGAAACTGTTCGTGGGGATCGGCCCCTCCGCCGAGGTCGACCGCTACCTCGCCGGCGTGCAGCACACCGTCATGTCCGACTTCTGGACAAGCAAGACGCACAGCGTCGGCGGCAGCACGACCCCGGCGGCACCGGCTACGCGGGGCTTCTGGGTTGCCGCGTCGACCGGCGCCGGCGCCCGGTCGCTGGTGTGGGGGGCGACCGAAGGGTCATGGAAGGTCGTGGTGATGAACACCGATGCAAGGCCCGGGATCGACGTCGTGGCCGATCTGGGGGCGCGTCTGCCGGCCGTGGTCTGGATCGCCGCCGGCCTGCTGGTGGCAGGGACCGTCATCGCCGTCGGCGGGGTGCTGCTCGTCGTGGGTGCTCTCCGCCGGCGCGTCAGGACCAGATGATGTCCGGGAAACGCGCGTTCGAGAGGGTGACCGCCTCCGACCTGTTCCTGCTGCTGTGGGACGACTACGGCTGGTCGAGCGACATCGGTGGGCTCGCCATCCTCGACGGCCAGGGCCTGTACGACTCCGACGGTGGTCTGCGAGTCGACGCCGTGCGAAGGCATCTCGAGCCGAGACTCCATCTGATCCCCCGCTTCCGGCAGCTGCTCTACCGGCCGCGGCTCGGCCTGGGCTGGCCCCTGTGGGTCGACGCTCCTTCCTTCGACCTCGCCGACCACATCCAGGTCCACCCGGTTGCCCCTCCCGGAGACGAGGCCCAGCTGCTACAGGCATGCCAGGACCTCGCGCGCCGGCGGCTTGACCCTGCGCGACCGCTGTGGGAGCTGTGGCTGCTGCCCGGCCTGTCGGAGGGACGACTCGGGGCGTACCTGAGGTTGCACCACGTGCTGGCCGACGGCGCCGCGGCCCTGGCGGCGTTCGGGACCTTGCTGGACCCGACCGCCGAGGCGCCCGAAGTGGCCCCGCCTCCATGGGCGCCGACGGCGATCCCCACCGCCACGCAGCTCCTGGGCGACAACGTGTCGCGGCGTCGGCAGGAACTGGCTCGAGGGTGCTCGGCCGTGGCCCATCCGCGACGGACGCTGCGCCGCGCCCGGCAGGCCGCACCGGCCTGGGGAGAGGTGCTCACCGAGCAGCCTGCCCCACGGACCAGCCTCAACCAGCCGGTGGGCGACGCGCGACTGCTGGCGCTCGTGCGCGGTCGCCTGGACCTCGCCAAGCGGATCGCACACGGCAACGACGCCACGGTGAACGACGTGGTGCTGGCCGCTGTTGCCGGAGGCCTGCGAGAGCTGCTCACAGGCCGCGGCGAGAGCGCGCCTGGGCTGGTCCAGCGGGCCATGGTGACCATCTCCGAGCACCACGAACAGCCAGAGCAGGCGCAGGGAAACAAGCCCGGTTGGATGATGGTGCCGCTGCCGCTCGACGAGCCCGAACCGGTGCGTCGGCTCCGGCGGATCGCGGCCGAGACGACCGAGCGGAAACGGCGGGCGCGTCCGGAGGCCGGCAGCGGCATCTTCCGGTTCATCGCCGCCCAGCGCCTCTGGTATCGGGCGTTTCCACGGCAGCGGTCGGTCAACCTGGTCGTCACGAACGTCCCGGGTCCGGGGGTTCCGCTGTACCTTGCCGGCGCCCGGGTGCTGGAGACCTTCCCGATAATGCCGACGATGGGCAACCTGACCCTCGTGGTCGCGGTCCTGTCGTATGCCGGTCAGCTCAACCTCACGGCGGCCGCCGACCGAGACAGCTGCGCGGACGTCGAGGCCTTCGCGCAGGGCGTTCGCGACACACTGGATGCACTCGCCGGATCGGTCCTGCTGCCGGCCTCTTGACTGCCACGCTGCTCACGTGGCTGCCGGACGGACGTCGACGAGGCCGTCGGGACCCACGTGGAGCTCGGCGCCCCAGGCCGAGCTGGCCCGGGTAAAGGATCAGCCGCCTTCCGTAGAGCTTGTGCTGGCGCGCATGGTTCGAGGAATGGCCGCACGACGACGTCACCCGTATGCCGTGCCGCGCGCACCCGTCGGTCAACCGGTCGGCGGCCGCGTGGCTCGGTTCGACGACGTTAACCCCGGGACGATTCGGTCGGGCGAGCCACGACGAGGGGATCCCGCTCGACGCGAGCCCCCAGGAGAAGACCAGGACCCGGCCGCCGCCCAACACTGGGATCGCGGCCGGGCGCTCTGCACCGTCCGCGTCGTACCCCTCAACATGACCGGACTAGCGTTCGACCCCTCGGCCAGGACACTGTGGGAGGCGGTCAACGCCACGGTGCCAGCTCCGTGCTCGTACGGTTCTGGGCCATCCTCGAACGCTTCGCGCGCTTCGGGTGCCACTCCAGCTGACCGAGACCACCCTGGTCTCCGGTCAGCTCATGCCGCCCGAGATCGTCGATCTCAACGACTACCAGGTCGACGACTGGCCGACGACGCCCGACGGCGAGGCGCGGCAGGCCGACGAGATCGTTCGTCACTACCGCACCGTCGTCTGGCACCCGGCAGTCGAGTCGCCGACGTACTGGGGGATCACGGACCACGGGGCCTGGCTCGGTGCGCCGTCCGGCCTGCTACGTCGCGACGGGTCCCGCAAGCCGTCGTTCAATGCCCTGCACGACCTGATCCGCCGCGAGTGGTGGTACCCCAGGACGACCATGCGGCCAGACGGGACCGGCGCCGTCCGCCAATACGGCTTCGCCGTGCATTACCGGGTCGCTGCGTCCGGGGTCGACGCCCATGTCGACGTGGCCGCGGGGCAGCGCAACGACGTGGTGGTCAGCCTTCCGGTGCTCGGTAACCGGCCACAGTCGCACTAGCCGCGGGTCATCCTGCCTGCGGCTATGTCAGGAGGCACAACAATCGACCATCTGGTCGGTTGTTGCGGCGCGTGGCGTTGATGTGGCGCGACAAGTGAGCATCTGGTCGGTTGTGGTGCCACACGGCATCGGCGAAAGGCACTGGGTCCGCTACAAGATCCAGCCGCGGCGGGACTTTGTGGGCGATGTTCGCGGATTCGGCCACCAGGTCCATCTCCGGCTGGATTCTGTATGCGGCAAGGCGGCAGACAACATCCTCAATTCGGCAGAGTCGGACGCTCACTGCCGCCGCACACCTGGGGCGCGTGCCATGCCCGCCGGCTGGCTCCGCCGCGCAGGGACGCGATCTCATTCCTAGTCTCATCCGGGTCCCGGCTCGAGCTGCTCGAGGTTTGGCCAGAGGAGTCCGCCAACGTGCATGGCGACCGTGTACCGCCACTGGACGGGCAAATGCCCGATGTGCAGGACGAGCCGGGTCCATAGCGTGGCCGAGAATCGTCCGATCCGCGCACCTGGAGCTCGTCATGGACCGCAACATCCGCCGTGCCACCATTGCCGCCGTCGCCAGTGTCGCGACCGTCTGTGCGATGGTCACGCCCGCAGTCGCCGAGACCCTGGCGGGCACGCCCGGCGCAGTGCTCCAGCGGCAGGGAATCACGACCCCGGAAGAGCTGGCCAGTCCCGCTCCGCCGGACCTCCAGTACCCGGATCCGACGGACGGGCTGTCGCTCATCGACCCGCCCACCGCGTCGAGTGGAGGGTCCGCCTCGCTGTCGTACCCCATCGTCCTGCCGAAGGGCCGCGGCCTCATGCCACAGCTCTCGATCGACTATGACTCCGGCAGCGGCAGCTCGTGGGTCGGGCAGGGCTGGGACTTCGGGGTCGGCGACGTCAGCGTCGACACGACCTTCGGCGTGCCCAAGTTCTGTCCTCGGACGACCGCGCCGGCGTGCGGCAGCTTCGAGAGCGAGTCCTATCGGCTGAACGGCGACCTGCTGATGCCGAATGCGCAGACCGCGAGCCCGCAGCCCCGGGTCAGCGAGCGCCACGACTGGACCAGGCAGGTCCAGACGCAGTTCGACCGGATCGAGCGACACGGGACGAAGCCGGGCGACTACTCGTGGGAGGTCACCGACAAGGACGGCAACGTCTGGTTCTACGGCATGTTCCCCGACCAGGGCGGGTTTGCCGCGGGCAAGGGCACCCGGACGAGCGGACCGTTCCAGAACGACCGGGCGCGCGACCCCTCCTCGATCCTCACCGACGACCACGGCAACGAGGTGACGTGGTACCTGACGGCACAGCGCGACGTCGGCGTCAACATGATCCGCTACCAGTACGAGACGGTGCACTACGAGGCGACCACGACCTCCAGCGGCAACCGCTCCCAGTGGACCGAGGTTCCCGCGTCCACGTGCACCGCGGAGGTCACGTGCGCCAAGCACGTCTACCTGTCCAAGCTCTTCTACACGGGCGCCGGCGAGCTGAGCGGCCACGACGAGGACCCGGCATACGAGGTCGACTTCATCCGCGGCGCCCAGCGCTCGAACCCGACGCTCGACGCCCGCGGCGGCTTCCTCGACCTCGCCCGCGACCGGCTCACCGCGATCCGGGTCTACTCGCTCAAGCCGACTCGCACCCAAGCGCTGGAGTACCGGCTCGCCTACGCGACCGGGCAGTACGCCAAGGACCAGCTGACGTCGATCACTCAGGTCGGCTGCGCCGGCACGGCCGGGTGCGACGCCGCGACGGCGTCCGCGGTGCACACGTTCACGTACTACGACGACACCAACGGCAAGACCCTCGCCGCCTCCCACGAGTGGAACACCCAGGACAACTCCCTCGGCACCGGCCGGCTCGAGGGCGGGGCCAGCGCGCTCGGCATGTCCTCGACCAACGCCGGCGACGGCCACCTCTATCTCGGGTTCAACCTCCTCGACCCGGAGAAGACCGGCTCCTTCGGCGGGTCCATCACTGTCGACGGGTCGACGACCGACTCGCTCGTCGAGTTCATGGACATCAACGGCGACGGCCTGCCGGACAAGGTCTTCCGCAAGGAATCCGACAAGGACCACCCGATCTGGTACACCCCGAACACGTCCAGACCAGGAGACGCGCCCGACCGTCAGGTGACGTACGGCGATCCTCGTGTGGTCGACGGCCTCTCCGCCCTGCCAAGCGAGCACTCCGCCGGCTTCGGGGGGTCCATCGAGGCCTATCTCGTGGTGTCCGCGTCGTTCGGCGCCTCGGGTTCGTGGAACTGGTCCGACGGCTACTTCAACGACGTCAACGGCGACGGGCTGCCGGACTTCATCAAGGGCGGCACCATCTACTTCAACCACCTCACCTGCACCGGCTCCGGCGACACCAAGGACTGCGTCCCGCATTTCGCGACGACCGACGCCACGACGCGCGTGCCACTGACGACCCAGCCCGTGAGCGACCCGGCCGCGGTGAAGGCCGCGGCCGCGCGTCACGCGGTCCTGCGGAAGCTCTCGCCGCCCATCGACACCGTCAAGCGCTGGGTCGCCCCGTTCGACGGCACCGTCTCGATCGACTCGACTGCGACCCTGCTCCCGTGCCTCGACGCCGACCTTGTCGACGGCGTCTGCCCCGACGTCAAGATGCGCCTCGCGATCCAGAAGGAGGGCACCGAGCTCGACCATCAGGTGGTCTCCGTGTCTGGCGACACGTGGTCGCCCACGCTCTCCACCCAGGTGACCAAGGGCCAGCGTCTCTACTTCCGCGCCGGCGCCGACGCCGACTCGGTGGGCCGGACCGTGTCGTGGGACCCGACCATCACCTACACGAGCTACAGCTCGGGGCCGGCGACGCCGCCGGCTGACGCCAACGGCCTGAGCCAGAAGGTGTTCACGTCCTCCGACGACTTCACGCTCGCGGGCCGCCCCGGCGGCTTCGTCGGGCTGCCTGTCGCCGGCGACGTCCTGTTCGGCGCGGAGATCGACAAGGCGGTGACGTCCGACGACGTCCGGCCGACGATGACGCTGACTCCGGGGTCGGGTCAGGCCGACGTCGACGAGACCGTCGAGGTCACCCCCGTGGACAGCTCGGGCCAGCCCGACCTGTCTCGCCTGAAGAGCTACGCCAAGAACAACGCCGGCAAGTTCTGCGTCAGCGACGGCTCGGGCACGCAGTACGGCTGCTTCGACACCGAGGCGCAGGCCAAGGCACAGCTGCAGATCCTGACGAAGAAGGAGACAGGCCGGTTCGTCCTCGGGGCCAAGGCCACCGTCGCCGCTCCCGTCAGCGACTCCAACGGCCAGATCACGGCCCAGGACCACGCAAGCATCCACTTCGCCGTCGACTCCCCGATCGACGTCAACGCGCTGCGCTGGGTCCAGCGCCCCCGGCTCTGCTACGCGACGGCCGCGGGAACGTGCGACTCGAAGAAGCCGGACCTCACGTCGCCGGTCGACACCGACATCTACCCCGACTCGACGGGCAGCGCCCCGCGCCAGCCGTGGCACAGCTCGGTCTCCGGCGACGCGAGGCTGCGGATCGCGTACTCCGTCGGTGACCTGTCCAAGGTGTCGGACCCGGGCAAGATCGTCCTGACGGTCAAGACGGCAGCGGACGGTTACGTCCTCAAGAAGGAGATCGACCCGAAGACGGACGCCAGCCCGTTCGACGTCACGATGTCCTTCACCAAGAACACCGACTACTGGTTCGACCTCAGCATGCGGGTGCCCGCGCTGGGCGAGAAGGTGTCCGGGACCTCGGCCTCCGTCCTGCCCCAGGGCGGCACCGACCCGGCGGACACGGTCTCCGTCCCCCTCACGGTCAACACGGTCGGACGTCAGGGCTACTTCCCGCTCGCTTACCGCGGGTGGGGTGTCGCGGGGTACCTCGCCAACGAGGACCGCGGCGGCAAGGCCCTCGTCCAGGGTGACTTCGACATCGTCTCGGGCGGCAAGCCCTTCGCCGACTCAGACAGCGCGTGCAAGGCCGTCACCGGCGGGGCGTGCAAGACGAGCAAGTCCGATGTCGACGGCATGACGTTCCCGGGCTCGTACTCCAACGACCCCAACGCCGACCAGACCTTCGACCCGAACACGGTCGAGTCCAGGTTCAGCAAGGCGTACGGCTACGTCCCCGAGGTCGGCACCGACGCGGCAGCGCTGATCACCGAGACGTGGAAGGGCCCGATCGCCCACCTCTTCGCCACCCGGGTCGGCCTGGCCTCGGCCCTGCTCGGCGGAGCCATGCCCGCCGACGACGGGAGCAACGGGCTCACGCCACCACAGCTCGAGGGCTCGACGGGGCCCGTCCTCGCCGCCATGATCGGCCTCGGCCCCGCCTCGGCATCCTTCGCCTTCGGCTGGAGCCGCAGCTTCGTCGACTACATGGACCTCAATGGCGACGGCTTCCCCGACAAGGTGACGACCGACAGCGTGACCTACACCAACCCGCGCGGCGGGCAGGGCTGCAAGCAGACGGACGGCTCGTTCACGGCGTGCTCGATCAGCCGTGACGGCGCGGTGAACCAGGACACCACCTTCGCGGTCGGAGGTGGGCTCAGCGGCTCGCCCGTCGGGATCAAGGGCAATGCCCGAGGCGTGCCCAACGCGACGCAGGGCGCGGCAGCCAGCAAGGGCGGTGGGACGAGCCCCGACGAGTACGGAGCGGGCATCGGCGCTGGTGTGGGGGTGTCCGCGGAGTTCGGAAGCCCCAATGCTGCCGACCCGAGCTGGGACTCCGGCAACGTCGACCCGAACACGACCAAGCTCCCTGGAGACCCGGTCCACAACGACTCGACGCTCGCGATCCAGCAGACCCTCGCGGACGTCAACGGCGACGGCCTCCCCGACCTCGTGAAGACGACCCCCAAGGGCGTGTTCGTCTACTTCAACCTCGGCTACGGCTTCGCAGCCAACTCGGTGCCGTGGGCCAGCGGTGGGTTCGAGTCCAGCGAGGCGTACAGCGGCTCGTTCGAGTTCGGGCTCGGCTTCTCCGGCCCGGGCAAGGACTTCTCCGGCGGCGTGTCCCACAACGCGGCGATCAACTTCCCGCGCTACTCCTGGGCGGACGTCAACGGCGACGGCATCCTCGACGCCCTCCACCGTGACGACAGCAACGGCACCGTCCAGATCGCGTACGGCACCGGCGCCGGACTGACGAGCGGCGCCGACCTCGGCGTCGACGACTCAGTCCCGTTCCGGCTGGCCGGCCAGATCACCGTGCCCATCAAGGACCAGATCCGGCAGGACCAGAGCGTCGGTTACGGCGCCGGTGCGGACGTGACGATCGGGTTCGGCCCGTTGTGCCTCGTCGCCTGCTACCTCATCGTCAACCCCGGCGTGCACTTCGAGAACAGCCTGAGCCTCAGCGACGTCGACCTCGTCGACGTCAACGGCGACGGCTTCGCCGACTCGGTCCGCCGCGTCGTGGCGGACAGCGACCACCCCAACCAGGAGCGGCTCGACGTCCAGCTCAACACGCACGGCCGGACCGGCCTGCTCAAGACCGTGACGAACCCGTTCCATGGCGTGACGACGCTCGACTACGACCGCTACGGCAACACCCCGGACCACCCCGGCTCGCTGTACGCGCTGTCCAAGGTGTCGGTCGACGACAAGCGACCCGGGGACGGCGTCGACGTCACGACGACGACGATGTCCTACCAGGGCATGGGCTACGACTTCCTGCGCCGGCAGGACCTCGGCTTCGCCCGCGTCGAGAGCGACGAGCTCGCCACGAACGGGGACGTGCTGCGCTCGACCGTCCAGACCTTCCACAACGACAACGTCTTCAGTGCGGGCCTGCTCACCGACACCACCGTCTACGACGGGCCCGTGTCCGCGGGCAAGCGCCTGCAACGGACGGCCTACGCCTGGAACGTGCTCGACGGAGCGACCCGGTCGGCACTCAACCTCGCCTCACTGACCCCGGATGAGTCGCTCGCGATCTGGGCTGTGCCGGAGCGCGTCGACGAGGCGCAGCAGACGTTCGGCCCGGACGGCAGCACCGTCATCCAGTCGACGTCGACGCACTTCACCTATGACGCCCTAGGAGCCCCGACGACGATCCTGGACCGGGGTGATCCGGCGAACCCGGCGGACGACCTCACGGCCACGATCCGGTACTCCGACTGCGAGATCTCCGCGAGCGACCCCGACCAGACCGACAAGTGCGCGACCCAGAAGACGGACACCACACAGCGTCCGGCGTTCTGGAGCCCTTCGCTGTGCCCGACCTGGGTCCACACCGCCGCGCAGTACACGGTCACCGACAGCGGCGGCACCGTCGTGCGCTACCGCGACGGGGCACCGGCACTGTGTGACAACGACTCCGTGACCGAGCTCAACGAGCTCATCAGCGGACCGATCAGCGGCGGCACCTACGCGACGACCCGGCTGAACTACGACAACTGGGGCAGCTACAACCGCATCGTCTACCCGGCCGGCACGGACGGGAGCCACTACGCGGTGCACTACGTCTACGACGACATCGGCCACGCCAACGTCGCAGACGTGACCGACTACGAGCTCACCGACGCCGAGGCCGACGACTTCATCGACGCCGCCTCTGACGCCACTCCCACAGCGGCGCGCACCGGCCTGGAGACGACCTCCACGTTCGACGGCCCGTCGGGCAAGGTCGGCAGGACGACTGACGCCAACAACGCGACGACCACGTACGCCTACGACCCGATGGGGCGGCTCGCCAAGGTGACGACGCCCGACAACCAGACGGTCACGTACTCGTACGACCCGGGCAACGCGGCATACGGCTACGCCACCGCGAAGCACAGCGACGCCTTCAGCACGGTCGGCGGCACGATCGATACGGCGACCTTCGTCGACGGCACCGGCCGTGTCACCGAGCAGAAGCGGACGGCGGAGTTCTACAACGGGCCGACCGGGACCGCAAAGGGATTCGTCGTCTCGCCCGCTGTGGCCGTCGATGCGCTCGGTCACGAGGTGTCCCAGTGGTTCCCGCAGAAGCAGATCGGCGGGTCCCTCACGGACTACCAGGCGCCGCCGCCTGACAGTGCCCCCCACACCGTCAGCGTCTACGACCGGCTCGACCGTGTCACATCGGTGACGGCCCCCGGCAACCGCGTCACGACGACCACCTACTCCGCGACGACCGACCTCGGCCGGAGGCTGTGGGAGACGGTCATCACGGATCCGCTGCTGCGCGCCACGCGGACGCTGACCGACGTGCGCGGGATCGTCCGAGTCTCGGAGGACCGGGCCGTCAACAAGCCGCCGGTCCGCACGGACTACGCCTACACACCGATGGGCGACCTCACGAAGGTCGTCACCGGCGGGGTGACGCAGTCCGAGAGCACCTACGACCTGCTCGGCAACAGGCTGTCGACGGACACCCCCGACGGCGGGCTGACCACCTGGACCTACGACGCCGCCGGCCAGCAGAAGACGTCCCAGACGCCCGAGCAGTTCGCCGCGAACACGCAGACGACCTACCGCTACGCCTACCAGAACCTCGTCTCGATCGACTACCAGAACGCCTTGCCGACCGTCACGCTCGGCTACGGCGGGTACGACGGCGTGTCCAAGACGGGAAACGGCGCTGGGCGGCTCGTCGCCGTCAAGGACAGCGCGCGCACCCAGACGCTGACCTACGACAAGAACGGCCAGCAGGCGTCGGAGACGACGGCGATGAACGACGACCACTGGACGAGGGGCAACGTCACGACCAGCTTCGTGAACGACTACCTCGGCCGGCTCGGCAGCGTCACCTACATCGACGGCGAGAAGGTGACGAACCACTACGACACCGGCGGATCCCTCGCCTCGATCACGGGCGAGAAGGCGTGCACCGACTTCGGGACCCTCGCCTCGGCGATCGACGCCACACAGACGACGATCTCGGTCCGCGAGACCCCGCACACGCAGGCGCCGGTCCTACCGTTCACGATCACGATCGGCGGCGAGCAGCTGCGGGTCACGGCCCGGGCGCCCGCTCCCGACGGGACCTTCACGTACACCGTGGACCGGGGCATCAACTCGACGCCACTGATCCCGACGGCCGCTCCGCACGGGGCGGGCTCGACGATCACCACCAGCATCGCGCTCACGTGTGCGTACCGTTACCTGGACCGGCAGGAGTACGACGAGTTCGGCGACATCGCCTTCCGTCAGCTCGGCAACTCCAACCAGTCGTGGTCGGAGCGCGACCCGAACACGCGGGCGCTGTCCAGGGTCGTCTCGACGGCCCCGACCCAGGGCACGTCCATCGAGGGCACGCTCGCCGCGTCCGCTACGCAGGGCGCCGGGACCCTCACGGTCAAGGAGGCCTACGCGCCCCCGCCGGTGCCCTTCACGGCACAGGTCGGCACGGAGAAGGTCACCGTCACCAGCCGCGTGGAGACATCCGTGAAGGGGACGTTCGCCTACACCGTCACCAGGGGCCAAGGCGGCACGACCGCGGTGGCACATGCCCCTGGCGAGCTGGTGCTCACCGACCTCGTCCAGCAGAACCTCACCTACAGCTACGACACAGTGGGCAATCTCAAGAAGTACGTGAACGACCTGCCGGTGGACACGTCCAGCCTGTTCGGCGGTAAGTCCTCGCAGACGTACGGCTACGACGCCTACTACCGCGTGACGTCGGCGTCGGGCTCCTGGGACACGGCCCCGTCGAACCAGCGCGACTACTCGCTGTCGCTGACCTACGACGACACGTCCGGCAACCTCCTGTCCAAGGACCAGAAGGACTGGACCCTCAAGACGTCGTGCACGAAGAACTGCAAGACGACTCCTGTCGGCGCGACGTCCTACACGGTCGCTCCGGGATACCGGTCGCCGCAGCAGCACCAGTTCTCAACCTTCGGCGCGGACACCTACACCTATGACCGCAACGGTCAGGTGACCTCGATCAGCAACCCCGACAACCTGCGCCAGATGGCGTGGGACGTCACGGGCCACATGACGATGATCATCGACCGGCCGAATGGCACGGGAGGCAAGCCCACGTTCTACACGTACGACTACCAGGGCAACCGGGCCATCGAGCAGAAGGAGACCGGGCGGACGTGGTTCGTCAACCAGTGGACCACGGTCCGTGACGGGACCCTCTGGAAGAACATCTGGGCCGGTGACGAGCGGCTCGGCACGAAGTTCTCCGAGACCGGCACGTACGAGCACAAGTCGTACTGGTTCCAGAAGGACCTCCAGGGCAGCACGAACGTGGTGTCCGACGAGACCGGGTCGATGTTCCAGCACCGCGAGTACTTCCCCGACGGCCAGATCTGGGTCGACGAGTCGAGCACGGTCTTCCGGTCGCCCTACATGGCTCAGGGGAACTACTTCGACGAGGACCACAACCTGTCCGACTTCGGGCAGCGATGGTTCGACCCGCGGAGCCAGGCCTTCCTCAGTGCCGACCCAGCCGTGTACGACGACCCGACCGGCGACATCACCGATCCCACAGCGGCCTGGTCGTTCACCTTCGCGCGGGGCAACCCGCTCGTGGTCGGTGACCCCGACGGCCGGGCCGGCAAGTTCATCAACCCGACCGTTGTCCAGCGCGACGCGCTGACCAAGGGTCTGACCATCAAGGGCAAGCCGCTGACGACGACGCAGATCTCGAGCATCAACCGCCAGCTCGCACTCCACCGAGGGCTCAAGGGGAAGCTCTTGTTCGGGGCGCTGTCCAACATCGAGCGGGCCGAGAAGATCAAGAAGATCACCGAAAGGTTCAGCACGAAGCCGGTGCTCGAGTTCACCTTCGACCTCGGGGCGAGCTCGCTGAAGACGACGAAGCTGAAGAACGTCACGTTCGAGAGCACCAAGATCGGGCTCGGCGTCGGCCCGCGCAAGAAGTTCCCGGCGCCCAAGCCCAAACCGCCTGCGGCGGCGCAGAAGAACCTTCAGAAGTCCAACGGTGCCGGGGGCAACCCCTAGCACGCGGGACTGAGGTCAGGCCCGAGCACGGTATGCCGCTGAGTGCGCTCAACGGCATACCGTGCCGTCGTGCGCGCCGTCCGTATGCCGCCGAGCTGGCTTCCCGGCACACCGCGTCGGAGGCCGTGTCGCTCCGTCGGCCAGTGTGACGGGGGTCAGCCGGCGTGACTGGAGTCAGCCGGCGTGGCTGGAGTCAGCCGGCGTGGCGAACGGCCCAGGCGACAGCCTCGGCGCGACCGCGGACGCCGAGCTTGCGGTAGATCGCGACCGAGTGGTGCATGACGGTCTTGGCGGTGACACCGAGGCGCTGGGCGATCTCCCGGTTGGTCAGGCCGTCGACGATCTGCTGCAGCACCTGTTCCTCACGTGCCGAAAGGGCCTGGGCGCCCCTGCTTCGGCGTTCGACCGGTGGAGCGCCGAACGTGTGGTCTGCATGGTGGTCGGCGATCTGGGCGGCGGCCATCGCGGTGGTGGCGAGCGCATCGGCCCAGGGCTGGAGCGACCCTTCGTGCGTCAGCCTCTCGAACCGCTCCGGCTCGAGCTCCTCACGCAGTCGGCTGATGTCCGAGAGGTAGCGGTCGGCATAGATCGGCGGGCAGGCTGCGATGAGGGTAGGTAGGAGCGGCAGAACCGCACCGTGCAGGCGCGCGGCCTGCTCGAGCTCGCCGAGCATGAGGTGCACGCGAGCCATCAACATCAGGGAGAAGCCTCCGGCGGTCCACGTACTGGCCTCGGTGATCTCATTGAGCCGCAAGGAGATCCAGCGACTCGCAGTGATCGGGTCGCGGTCGTCGATGGCGTTCTCGGCCAAGAACGCCATGGCGATCGACGCGAACGACGCGTCGTCGAGGGAGAGGCTCATCTCGAGAAGCTCGGCCGCCGACGGGATGCCGCCTGCGACGGCAGGCATCCCCTCGGCGAGAGGAATGAGAAGCAGTCCGCAGGCGACCTGGCAGTGCACGTCACCGGCGCGCCTCGACCTGGCGAGGGCGCTGACTCCCAGCTCCCAGGCTGTCGTCACGTCACGGCTCTGGTGCGCCAGCATGCCGGCCCACAGCTCGAAGCGTGCTGTCCAGGCCGGATGGACGAGCGACTCCGCCAGGGCACGACCCTCCGCGAGGAGCCCCAGGGTCATATCGACATCATGGGTGAGGGGTAGGGCGTGCACCCCGATCCCGAGCGCCCGGAGCAGCGCGAGCGGGTTGCCTGTCGAGCGGATGAGCTCGAGCCCTTCGCGCCAGTGTGCGATGACTCCCGGCATCGCATCCACGGCCGCTGTCGACTCGATCGCGGCCTGGGCCAGCCACACCAACGCGTCGCCGCGAGTGAGCGGATCTGCTTGAGCAGTAAGGGGGTTCGCGAGGAGGTCGCGAAGGCTACGGGTCATCGCGCCTTGTCGGCCCACGCGCAGTGCAGCCGGCGCCAGATCAGCGCACAGGCGCAGGGCGCGGTCCGGCGCACCCCGGGCGGACCACCAGTCGACCGCGCCGCAGAGCTCCGGCAGCGCGCGGATCAGCTGTGGCATCCCATCGTGCTCGCGGGCGTCGTCCACCGCGCACGCCCACTGACGTGCCAACGCGGCGTGGAACTCGGCGTGGCGGTCGCGAAGCCCGTTGCTCTCCCCGGCTTCCTCGGCGAGGCGCAGAGCAAGCTCCTTGGTCAGCGGGGCGAGCTCCCACCGGGCATCGAGGCCTGCGGAGTCCCTGGCGGCGGCGGCCCGGCTCCCTTGCGGGCCGGCCGGTTCGACGAGCCACGCGTCGACGAGCTCGGTGAGTGCGTCGACCAGCTCTCCGTCGTCGCCGGTCGGGTTCATCGCCCGAGCCTGGTCCAGGGTGAAGGGGGCGGCGAAAACCGACAGGCTGCGCAACATGCGACGCGCACCGGAGCTGAGCCGTGCGTAGGAGAGCCGGATCGCGGACCCCAGCGCCTGTCCGCGGTCCAACCCGTTCGATCCGGCCCGGAGGGTGATCCTGGCGTGCTCGAGCCCGGGCTTGGTGAGCTCCCGGACCAGCCCGCGGGTGCCCAGCAGCCGCACGTTGGCAGCCGCGATCTCGATGTCGAGCGGGACGCCATGCAGATGGGTGACGATGGCCGACACGTCGTGCAGGTCGACGTCCTCCGCGCTGAAGGTCGGGTCCACTCGCAGCGCCCTGTCGATGAAGAGCGCGAGCGCCGGGGTGTCGCGGCTCGGCCGGGCGGGGTCGCCGACATCGAGTCCCGTGAGCCGGTAGGTCAGCTCCTGCGCGAGCCCGACCGGCCCGAGCGCACTCGCGACGACGGTGGTATCCGGGATGTCGGTCAGGAGCTCGTGCAGCTCGGCGCCATGTCCGGCGAAACGGTCGACGTCGTCGACGACGACGACGTGTCCGGCAACCCTCGTTCTCAGGCGGTCGATGACGCGCTCGTCAGGACGGAGGCCATGCGCGTCTACCCACAGGACGCGCGCCGAAGCCCCGCCCGTGGTCGTCCGCCTGCGCTCAGGCAGCCGGTGCGCCTGGAGTCGCTCGACGAGTGCGCGCAGCAGGCTCGACTTGCCGATCCCTGAGCGACCGGTCACGGTGATCCACCGGACCCCGGGCCGCTCAACGACCTCGGCAAGGCCTGCGAGGTCGGCGTCGCGCCCGACGATGGACGCGGACCGCTCGAGATGTGACCGCCCTGACCCCCCATGGGCTCCGACGTCCCGGCCCAGGGCGTCGAGCTGATGCACCGCAACCATGAGTCCTCCTTGCCGGAGTCTCGCAGCCTCCGTACAGGCGCATGACGGAAATGGCGGAGGCCGACAAGGGGCTGGGAAGTTGCTGGAAACAAATGCAACGGGCTGGGCGCACCGAGCGTCGCCGGGTTCCTGCTGGATCCGTCCTGCCTGGGTTGTTCGGCGTTTTCGTGGCGGTTTACATGGCCCTATAGGGCTCTGTCCGGCTCAGCGACCGCACGGCTGCCGACTCCCGGGTGGCTACGGCAGAGGGACCGCGGAGGGACCGCGGAGGCCGCGCGACTGGGCATGGGTCCGGGCTGCCTCCGGAGTGGCGACGCCATTTCACCTTGTCAGCGAATTGCGCGTGGAACGTAAGCGCCTTGTTGCGGTTCCGTTAATCGATATTCGGCTTTCCGGCCCGCTCGTGGTGCGCCTGAACGGAATTCGCCGCGCACCCATGCGCGTGCGAGTTCCCTTTACTGCCAAGCGAACCCCCTACCGTCGAGTAGCCAGATTAACGCGATCGACATCAGTCCTTTACGGCTGCGGAATATCCGGGGACGACCGTGACGACCAGTCGCTGGGTCTGCAGCGACGAGGCGCAACTTCGACATCGGAAAGTACGAGGTGCTTCTGAGATGTATCTACGAAAAAGGGCCCTGCGCGTGGTCGTGGTCGGTGCGGTACTCGCCCTGGCGACAGCGTCTGCGGGATCGGCCCAGGGCAAGGGAGGCCCCAAGAAGGCCCCATTCGTCCTCGAGGAGGCGACCGTGGCGTCCATCCAGGGGGCGTTCAGGGCGGGCAGCCTGACCTGCTCGCAGCTCATCGACGGCTACCTGACCCGCATCCTGGCCTACGAGAACCAGGGGCCCGCCATCAACTCGCTCATCTCCATCGCGACCGATGCGAAGGCGCAGGCGAAGGCGCTGGACGCCACGTACTCCAAGGCCCCCGGCAAGGTCGGTCCGCTGTTCTGCATCCCCGTCGTCCTCAAGGACAACATCGACACGTACGACATGCCGACGACGGGCGGCTCGAAGACGCTGCTCTCGCCGCTGCCGCCGGAGGACGCGACGATCGCGAAGAAGTTCCGGGCCGCCGGGGCGATCATCCTGGGCAAGGGCAACATGGACGAGTGGGCCCACGGGGGCCGTGCCGGCTACAGCTCGGTGGGCGGCCAGACCCTCAACCCGTTCGACCTGAGCCGTTCACCGGCCGGGTCCAGCGGCGGACCCGCGGCGGCGGTCTCCGCCAACTTCGCGGTCCTCTCGGTCGGCACCGACACCGGCGGGTCGATTCGCGGCCCGGTCGACGCGGAGTCCCTCGCGGGCCTGCGCCCCACCGTCGGCCTCATCTCACGCGGGGGAGTCATCCCGTTCTCCTCGACCTTCGACAGCCCCGGGCCGATGACCAGGACCGTCACCGACTCCGCGCTCGCCCTCAACGCGCTGGCCGGCTACGACGCAGCGGACCCGGCCACCGCCGCGAGTGTCGGCAAGGTGCCGGCCGACTACACGGCATATCTCAAGGCGAACGCGCTCAAGGGCGCACGGATCGGCGTGCTGCGAAACTACGTCAACGCCACGAAGGCGCCGATGATGGACGCCGCCGTCGCGCGGATGCGCGAGCTCGGTGCCACGGTCGTCGACGTCACGCTGCCCGCCGAGGCGCTGGCCTTGCGGGCGCAGTACTACCCGATCGTCTCGGAGACGGAGTTCAAGACCCTGCTCGGGGAGTACCTCGCGACCTACCGGCCAGGTGCCAGCGTGCACTCCCATGCTGACGTCTATGCCGCGAGCTCGCAGCCGGGCTTCGGGATGGCACCCGAGGTGCTCACCCGGCTGCAGGGCGAGACACTACGCGGCGCGATGACCGACGCCGACTACCTGCAAGCGGCGCAGGAAGGGCCGGAGAAGATGCGCGCGGCCATCGACAAGCTCCTGGACGACAACAACCTCGACGCATTGGTCCGCCCGACCAGTGCCGGCAACGACATGTCAGCGCTCTCGGGCTACCCCGACATGCTCGTGCAGGGCGGCGTCGATGCCAACGGGATCTCAGCAGGCATCGGCTTCGTGGCCAAGGCCTTCACCGAGCCGAAGCTTCTCGGCTACGCCTATGCCTACGAGCAGTCCGCGCACGCCCGGATGGTCCCCGCGCTCACCCCGCCGATCCCGACGTCGTGGTGGAAGTAGCGCCTAGTCACCACGCACCGTGCGGCCCACCGTCGTGGGCCGCACGGTGCGCCGACCGTTCTCGGGCATGAATGCTTGGCCAGAAGACCCGACCGGCGGAAGTCCGCTAGCACCTGCAGGAGAAAGTCGCCGAGGTCATCGCGAGTCGCGACGCTACGGCGGCTGACACTTGTCGGCCGTCCAGTTGTGAAGGTCACTGCACGAGGGTGCCACGGGAGGACATAGTTGTCGGCGCGGTCTGCGCGGACGGCGGCATGGCCGGGCGAGCGTAGCGGCCCTCAACGCGGCATGACCCGGCAACTGCGTCCCTATGCGCAGGAACAGTAGGTGACGACGTACAGGAGCCACACGCCAACAATGAGAAACAGCGCAATCGCCATTGACGCCAGTGGTCGATGGGAGCCCTTTCCTCGGGCATGCTCGGTCCAAAGGCTCCAGGCTCCGTAGCCCAGCACCAGCGTCCCCGCTGCTCCGGCGGCCACGGTTGCGCCGGGATGCCGGTTCCATCCCCATATCGCTGCGGCAATGACGAGGCCAGCCAATAGGCAGGCCAGCCCGGCGACGAGCACCTCGGCGACGAACTCGCCAACGAGTTCGACAAGCTTGGAGGCGGCGCGTCGCGCCAGCCCAGACTTGGGCCGCGCGATGGGTGAAGTCACGACGGTGATGGTCTCACGGGGGATCAGGTGGCCCGGATTCACGCCCGATGTGACCGTCACGTGGTGGCCCGTCATAGGGGGACCGCGCGCGGAGAGCGGATGAGCGAGCATGCAGCCGGCGGACGAAGTTGCATCGGCTTAGAGGCCGCCCCGTCCGGACATCGGTTCTATCCATCGACGATCGGCTATGGGCTCGACGACGAGCACCGCGAGCGTCGCCAGCGCGATGGTCGAGAACACGGTGCCTGATTCGCTGGCGTGAGCCCCGGCCAGTCCGGCGCCAAGCGCGACGACGGGCCGCATGAGGGTGAACGGGCCCAGGACAACCGCCATCGCGACGTACTTCTGTCTCCAGCCGAGCACGGCGTAGGCGCCCAGGGCAAGCAAGACGACGACCGCGTACGGGACCAGCACTACGAGCATCGCCGCTGCGGTGACTGTGTATTTCTGGACTGGCGTTCTGGCGGCCATCACGTCCACCGTGAACACCAGGCATGCGGGCAGAAGGCAGATGAAGAGCGTGAGGACTCCGCGGACCGTGGCTTCCCGATCGAGCGCGGAGTGGTTGATCAGCCCGGTTCGGCCCAGCGCCGATCGAAACCCACTGCAGGCTGCGTCCATGAGCGCCACCGCGGCAAGGGCTGTCAGCACGAGCGCCGTCACGAGAGTGTCCCGATGATGGGGCGCAGCACATCCAGCGCGCGCGGATACCAGCGCGGCCCTTCAACGACCGTCGGGGAGTAGTTGGCCGCGGTCGCGCGTGCTGCGGCCAACAGTGTCTCGGCCGAGTGGGCTCTTCGTGCGGACAAGACGCCGTCATGGCGCGAGACCGGCTCCCGCATCCGGGCTTGGTGGAAGAGCCAGGCGCCAACCGTCGACCATGCGCACGGCGCGATGTCCCAGTGGGCGAAGCCGGCCACGCCCAAGCGAGCTTGGACCGCGAACAGGTCTGCCAGGCCCGCTTCGCTCAGGTGATGCAACAGTCCGGTGGAGATGACGATCGTGCGCGCCGGATCGGTGATGGCGATGCCGGGTGCGAACGCGTTGCCGGCCACGAACTCACAGTCGAGGTCCTCGAGACGGGCCAGGCGGCGAGCCTCACCGATCAGAACCGGGTTCAGGTCGACCCCGACGAGTTCGACCTGGGGCGAGAAGTACCGGTGGGCGGCTGCCGCGCGAATGACGTGCCCCGTGCCGCACCCGACATCGACGATGCGGACCGGGCCGTAGCTTGAAGCCTGGAGCCGACGGAGTGGTCCGCGCAGCAACGCGGCTACGCGGCGGTCCAGCTGCAGCTCCTCGCCCAGCCGTTGGAGCTCGTGATGAACACGCACGGCCAGCTGCGCGAGGTACGCCTCATCGATGCGATCGCCCCGGCTGGGCATCCGCGCGACGATCCGGGCGGCGCCCTGTTGACCGCGGTCCGACAGCAGGCTCACGACCTCGCTCTGGATGACGGGCAGCCGGTCGCCCGATTCATCCAACGGCCACAGCAGGTCAGTGATCTCTAGGTCCCCTGCCCGCATGACCACAGTCAACCGAGTCCGGCGGCGATTGCGATGCATTTCGTGCCTGCGACACGTCATCCATTCCGAACGCATGAATGCACGACCTGCAGCGGGGTCCGGACCTCGTTCCAACGAGCGGCATGTCCGTGCGTCGCGACGTCTATATCTCGAGGCAGAACTCGTTGCCCTCGGGATCGGCCATGACAACGAGATCAGGACCGTCGGCCAAGACACGGGCTCCGATAGAGCGGAGGCGGTCGACCTCGAGCCGCAGGTCGCCGACGGCACGCAGGTCGAAGTGTTGGCGGTTCTTGGCCGACTTCGGCTCCGGAACACGCTGGAACCAGAGGCTCGGTCCGCCCCAACCGGCGGGTTCCACCCAGGCGCGGTCAGTCGTGCTGTCCTCGTCCACATTCGAGCCGAGAGCCGAGGCCCAGAATCCAGCGACCAGCAACACATCAGTGCAGTCGAAGGTAACCGACTTCACGAAGGAAACCATTGCGGCACTGTAGTTGCTTGCCCCTGACGTCGGGAGCGTCGTCAGCTCGGCATGTGCGAACGGATCGCGGCAGATGATGCGTTTCGATGACGCAGGACGCTGGCCTCTGGAGCCGTACCCTGTGCCACATGCTGGTCGCTTCCCGCCCTCTGACACGCCTCGGCGTGCCGCAGGATCGAGCAGAACTGCGGTTCGGTCCGCTCAAGGACGACGTGCCCTACTCCGCGCGCCACCTGTTCAAGGCCGGCAAGCCGGCCTTCGAGTTAAGCCTCTGGTGTGGAACCTGCCCCTTCTTGTTCGAACGCAAGGAGGGCGCCGTCGGCACCGTGTCCACGGACGTCGGACAGATCGAGGAGCTCGAGACGGGGATGGACGACATCAATGATGCGGTCGTCGCCAGGTTTGGAGGGTTGATCCCCGCGGGCAGTTATCTGCCGCTATTGCTCGAGGTCCAGCCCGAGCTCGTGGCCCCCAACGATTCTCGGGATTACTTCACGCACGAACAGGTGGCTACGTGGGGGGTGGACAGCTTCTGGGCTCTGCCGGAGAACCCGCGAAGCTTCTACTACCGAACGTTCGAGACCCCGGTGAGCGCCGACGAGCACCTGTACGAGTTCGTGGTGCCCATGGTGCCGCCGAGCTGGAATGAGGCCGCGCGAGTCGAGCACTATCGCGACGCCATCGGCAGGGGCATCACACCGACAGCCGTTGCGCTCTCGACGTTGGACGTCTGCCAGCCCGCCATGGACGATGAGTCCACGGACTATTACGGGCACTGGGGACTGACCCACTTTCTTCTCGACGGGCACCACAAGTTCCATGCAGCAGCAACGATCGGCGCGAACGTACGGCTGCTCGCCCTAGTCAGCGCGGGCGGCAGTCTCGTTGGTTCCGACTACATCGATCGCCTGCCCGACCTTCTGCGCCAAGATCCCCTGCCGCGGCCTGAGGTCTCGCCGGGATGGGCTCATTGACCCGCCCGACTCTCGGCACCAGCGACCCACCAGCGGCTATGACAGTGAGTTGGTCAATCCTGCAAACTGAACCAGGCGGGGAGTGGTGTGTCTGGATGGAGCACCGCAACGTTGTCGGCGGAGGGGACGAGTACGCCGTCCCGGGAGTCACCCATCACAACCTCGACACGGCCCCGCCCGCCATGGAACGTGATGTGCGGGCACCACAGGCTGCCCTGCCGTTCATCCCACGGAACATAGTGCAGGTCGACACTCGTGACACGCGTCCCGACTATCGATGCCCAGCTGGCGGCACGCTCGCCGACCACCCAGATGGCCACATCCGCATCGCGCCGCACGCCGCTGCCGAGCATCGGGGTGCGTTGTAGCCCAATCCCCTCCCGGTCGCCCGGAGGGTCCCAGGTCAGCGAGAACGCGACACCGGACTGGGTCGTGATCTCAAGGCCATAGTCCATCGCATCGAAACCGTCGTAGAGCCACGTCGGCTCCTTCCACTCTGCCTCGGCTTCGATGCTGCGAGGGCCGCCGTCGATCAGCTCGGGGTGCAGCTCTTCGCGGCGGTAGTCGAGCGTGTAGTACACAACATCCCGGATGCGTTCTCCGACCAACTCGTTGGCATCGCGGCGGCGGGCGTCTGCCTCCGTACTCGAGGCAGCCCATGACCAGACTCGCCCTCCACCGTAGGTCCCGAACTCCACGTCGCTAGTCTGTCGAGTCGTCGACCTCGTCTCGCACCCTTTTGGCCCCAAGCGAACGTCCGGCCGACGGCCGCATTGGCGATCCGACGCGGCATGACCCGGGCGAGCGTCGCCGCCCGCAGAGCGGCATGACCGGAAGCCCGTCGTCAACGCTTAACATTCTCAGGCCCGGCGTGGTCGACCTTGGGGCCCTGCCAGGGCCGGGCGATCATCACTTGTCGGGGTTGACGAGTCCCTGCCGAACTGCGTAGAGCGCAGCTTCTATCCGCGAGTGCATCTGGAGCTTGTCGAGGATGTTGCGGATGTGGTTCCGCACGGTGTTCTCCGAGATGTGCATCGCGGTCGCGACCTGCTGATTGGTGCGACCGTGTGCGACGTGCTCAAGGACCTCGAGCTCCCGGTCGGTCAGTCGGGGTAGCTCGGTCGCTGGCGCGGTCGTGGGCGCCTCTAGTCTCCGGCTGAGCTGGTTGAACTCCAGAATCAGCTTGGTGGCCATCATTGGCGACAGCGGGGACTGGCCGCCGAAGACGTCACGGATGCCATCTGCAATCTGTTCCGTCGCCTGCTTGAGCAGGTAGCCGCTGGCACCAGCTTTAAGCGCTTCGAACAGATCCGCCTCGTCGTCCGAACCCGTGAGCATGATGATCCGTGCCGAGGGAACGCGCTGCTTGATGAGGCGGCAGGCATGGATCCCGCCGCGTTTGGGCATGCCGACGTCCATCACGATGACGTCCGGCAGGCTCCGCTCGGCGCACTCGACTGCCTCGACGCCGTTGGCGGCCTCCGCGACAACGTCAATGCCTTCCTCGACGGCAAGCACAGTTTGGAGTCCCCGGCGATAGAGGGCGTGGTCGTCGACGATGACGACTCTGATTAGATCGGAGGACGGCTTCACTCGCCCATCCTTGCTCAGCCTGAGTTCGCAAGACAGGCCCTATCGGGGCAGATCCGGACGTTTCAGTTGACCGCGGGTCTCACCTCAAAGGCGACCACGTCCGGCTCGGTTTGGTCATTGCCCCACACGATCACCGCGCATTTGCCGGGCTTGATTGGGAGCACTTGGTACTCGGTGTTGTAGACGTCCCGGATCGACACTTGCCCGTCTGTCTCTAGGCTGATCTCCCCGAGGCGACTCAAGCCAGCGATGTGTGGCGCGGGTCCGAGTTCCACCGTCGTTGAGCCATCGTCCACCGAGAGCACCCCGACGGCAACGCAGTCCTCCGTCGCCACGACGGTCTTGCCCGCGAACGATGCTGGTGGCGTGAACTCGTCCCGGCCGACCAGCAGGACCACGGAGTTGGGTGTTTCGATCACGTTGGCCACTCGGTTAGCCTGCCATCCGAGCCAACGCTCGTCTCCCAGGGAGGCGGTCCTCGGCCGATGGACGAGCGCTCGGCGGCAGAAGTGGACGTTTGGGGGCTCCGGGCACGACACCCACCCGGTGAGCGAAGCAGCGTTCGCGTCAATCGCCCGAGAATCCGGTGAAACATAGGTGCGACGGCACACCATCGGAGTACGCGATCACGTATGCGCCGGACCAACTACGTCGATACGACCCGATGCCTGCCCCGCCTGCCATCCACTGGGTGACCATCTCTACGTCGGGGTGCTCTGTCCCGAACTCATGCCGAAGCTGCCCTGGGGTCAGCGGGGAGACGGTGAAGGGCTTCGGCGTTTCGCTCACTCCACCGAATATGTCAATGATCGAGTGGGTGCCAATTTCGGGCTGGTTCGCAAGTAGCGACTCGGGATCGGTGACCGGCGGCCGCTTCAGCGAGGCCTCGAACTCGTCAACGAGGAAGTCGATCAGGTCGGGTTGGTTCCCGCTCTGTTCCAGCTGCGCGCGGTATTCGGCGACGGTCGGCACTGGCCCAGTGACCGGCGGTTCGCGATAGAACTCGCCGGACTCGTACGTACGCCAGCGCAGCCGCTGAAGTACCTCGGCCACGTCCCCATACTCGGCCACGTAGGCCCACCCCGATGCGCCCATCAACCGCCTCCCTGCTCGCTGGTCTCACCCGCGCCGTGACCGTCGGTGCCAGCACGCCAGCCTATGACAGCCAAGGGGAGCCGTGAGGAGTTGCGCGGTCATCGGCGGGTCCGCGCGAAGCGCGGCATGACCGGGCGAGCGTAACCGCCCTCAACGCGGCCATGTGCGGACGGTGACTGCGGAGGTCAGTCCTGTTTGGCGTGATGCTGCGAGGATTTCTGTATGGCCAGGAAGTCGAAGGGTCCTACCTTCGCCGAGCTGCTTAGGCAGCCCACGTGGAGCGAGGCGAAGCCGCGGGAATCGGGTGAGCACGCAGTGCGACCCGGCAAGTACAACCATGCCGGTGAGCTCTTCGACCCCAGCGGTCAACTGCTGGTCCTGCAGCAGGAGGACATAACGGGGCAGCGGGCGCAGGAGCTCGTCGCCGGCGGTGCGCTCGTGGCGCATGAAGGCTGTGGCTGCGGCGGTTGGGCCGGCTGCCAGCCGGACTGGTTGTCCAAAGACGCCTTGTCGCGGGTGCGTGCGGGTTCAGCGCCGTCACTTCGGGGTCGTGGTGTGCCGACCTGGATCGATCTTTGGAGTAGCGAGGCGGGTCGGGTCGTCTATCTGCATGGAGACGTGCAGTGGGGCGATGAGCTTGGTTGAGCGCCCGCTTGTGCGCGTTGACCATCGGAACGAACCTGTCCGGACACTGTCCCCGAGTTCCGCGCGGACGGCATTGAAGGGAGCTCGACCGCGGCGCGGCATTTCACTGCGGTCGCGAGTGGGGCTTGACGACCTCGATTGGGCACGTGGGGCCTGGGGCGCGAGCAATGCGCCGATCCCCCGTCAGGAGCGTCGACTGCAGTGCCTCGGCCAGCGCGACATAGGCAGCGTCGTAGATCGTGAGGTTCTCCCGCAGCTCCCAGCAGCGCATGATCAGTCCCCCGTGATCGACGCGCTGCAGTGGCAAGGCGCGCAGGTCATCCAGGGCATAGGCCACACGTCGAGCGTCCAGCTGGCCGCCCCGCGCGAGTCCGCGCCACACCGACACGACCTCCAAGTCGATCAGGCTCGGGGCGGCCAAGTCCTCACCGCGCAGCCGCGCGCGAAGGTGGTCGCCGTCCGGTCCGTCGTCCAGCAGGGCGACGGCCAGGACGCTGGCATCAACGACGAGCACGCTCGAACCGCAACGCGCTCACCGCGTCCGCCAAGGGCAGCCTGCCCCCGGCTCGACCGCCGGCCCGCTCAAGCACCTCATCTACCGTCGGCTGCTGGGCCTCACGGATGAGCCGGGCGCGTAGGTACTCCTGGAGCGACTGGTGGGCCGCTGCCGCTCGCTCGCGCAGGACCGCATGCGTCTCCTCTGGGACGTCCTTGATCTGAATGTTCGGCATGGAGCCATTATGGCTCCATCGGAGCCGGAAGGGAACTTCGCGTTCTTCGGCATAGACGCTTGCGACCATCGCGCTCACTGCACTGCGTCGTCCTGTTGCGTTACAGGCACAGGAGCGCGCCGCGTGCAGTAGTGGTCTCAGTCCTGGTCTCATTCGCGTCTGTTCAGGCGGTGCCACGGACGTCCGCGAGCACGAGATTTTAGGTTCCTCACTGGAACGCCGAGATGCCGCGCTCGACAGCGACCTCGATATCGCCATGATGGCGCGCACGCTCATATCACCGGCCCGTAACCAACCCATGGGCCCGCGTCGGGGCGACATCCACAAGAGCCGAAGGTCCGCGAGAAGCGCGTCATCACAGGCGCGCTCCCGGGCCCGCTGGCGGTGGTGGCATGGAAGTGCAAGGAGCACTGCCATGAGACCCACGATTCGATCAATTGCCACGGCCGCCCTCGCGGCACTCACCCTTGTCGGGCTCGTTCCGGCTGCACCCTTCGCAGTCGGAGCAGCGACGCCAGGAACGGCCGGAGCGAGCGCCTCAGCGGTCCAGGTCCCGGCCGCGAAGGTGGCCTACGCCGGGACCGTCTACCTGACCTTCGACGACGGACCCAACGCCACGTACACCCCGAAGATTCTTGCGATCCTTCGGAAGCACGGCGTCAAGGCGGTCTTCTTCGAAGTGGGCCAGAACATCTCGTGGTACCCCTCGGTCACCCGGAACCTGCGCACCTACGGCATGAAGATCGGCAACCACACCTGGAGCCACCCGAACCTGACGTCCCTGTCGAGCACGTCGGTCACCTCGCAGCTCAACCGGATGGAGTCGGCTCTGGGCTACCGGCCACGCTGCGTGCGCCCACCGTATGGAGCCACGAGCTCCCGGGTCGCGTCGATCATCGCGGCACGGGGTCAGCGCCAGATCCTGTGGACCGTAGACCCACGCGACTGGTCGCGCCCGGGCACCACGACCATCGTCAACCGAGTCCTCGCCAACGTCCGGGACGGCTCGCGGATCCTGCTGCACGACGGTGGCGGCGACCGCTCACAGACGGTCGCCGCGCTCGACATCCTCATTCCGAAGCTGCGCGCACGCGGGTTCATCATCGGGCTGATGGCGTGCTGACGGAGTAACCAGCGAAAGGTATGCCGCCGAAGCGGACCGCGGTGCTCCCGTGAGCACCCGGCGGACCCGGCGGCATACCTCGTCGGCGCGATGCGGACCTGTGGCGGGCCAGCGGGTTCAGCGGGTTCAGCGGGTGTCGCTGGTGGCGGCGAGGGCGGACTCGAGGACCGCGGCCCGGCCGGCCTCGAGACGGGCGACGACGACTCGCGGGGGTGAGCACGAGACGTAGTCGAGCCCGACGCGTGAGAAGAAGTGGATCGACTCCGGGTCGCCGGCATGTTCCCCGCACACGCCGAGGCCGAGGCCGGGCTTGGCCTGACGGCCCCGGTCGATCGCGATGCGGACCAGCTCTCCCACGCCGTCCTCATCGAGGGTCTCGAACGGGTCGGCGGACATGAGCCCGGACGTGCGGTAGGCGGTCAGGAAGCTGGCCTGGGCGTCATCACGGGAGACACCCCATGTCGTCTGGGTCAGGTCGTTGGTGCCGAACGAGAAGAAGTCCGACTTCAAGGCGAGGTCGCCGGCTCGGAGGGCTGCTCGGGGCAGCTCGATCATGACGCCGATGGGCACCGTGACCGAGGAGCCGAGCCGGGTGGCGGTCTCGTGCACCACGTCGGTCATGCGCTGCCGGGCTGCGTCCAGCTCGGACGTGAGGGCCACGAGGGGCACCATGAGCTCCGGGCGGGGGTGCAGGCCCCGCCTGGCGAGCTGATCGGCGGCAGTGACGAGTGCGCGGACGTGAGCATCGACGAGCTCAGGGAGGACGGTCAGGAGCCGGACCCCGCGCAGACCGAGCATCGGGTTGGCCTGCTGCCACCGCCGGACGGCCTCGAGGCGTCGTGAGAGCGCCGGGTCTACCGCTCCGCGTGCCGCTTGGAGCGCGGCCTCGACGGCCAGCTCTTCGCTGTCGGGGAGGAACTCGTGCAGGGGTGGGTCGAGGAGGCGCACGACGACCGGCAGCCCGTCCATCACCTGCAGCAGCTGGGTGAACTCGTCCAGAGCCAGTCGCTCGATCTCGGCGAACGCGCCCTGCCTGTCGTCGTTGACGACGACTCGCTCGACGAGCTCGCGGCGGGCACCGAGCAGCATGTGCTCGGTGCGGCACAGCCCGATGCCCCGGGCGCCGAGCCGCCGTGCCAGAGCGGCCTCGTGAGGCGTCTCGGCATTCACGTGAACCGCGAGGCGGGCGCGGCTGTCGGCGTGCTGAAGCAGACGGAGCACGGACGCGACGACCGGCTCGTTCGTCGAGGCGGCCGGGTCGACCTCGCCATTCAAGGCGGTCACCAGGGCGCTCTGCCGGATCGGCAGGGCCCCGGCATAGACGCATCCGGTCGTGCCATCGACGGACAGCACGTCACCCTCTGAGACGACCTCGCCCCAGCTGGTGACGGCCCGGCGGGCGTGCTCGTCCACCGCCAGCTGGGATACGCCAGTCACGCAGGTGCGGCCGAACCCGCGCGCGACGACGGCGGCGTGTGAGGCGAGCCCGCCGCGCGCGGTGACCACGGCCACGGCTGCGAGTATGCCGTCGACGTCCTCGGCGCTGGTCTCCGGACGCATGAGCACCACCGGTTGCCCTGCCGCGGAGCGGGATACGGCCGTCGCAGGGTCGAACACGACCTCGCCGACCGAGGCGCCTGGGCTCGCCGGGAGTCCCGTGACGAGTGGCTGAACGTCCGCTGGCACGTCGAAGCGTGGGTGGAGCAGGGACTCGAGCTGGTGCCCGTCGACCCGCAGTAGGGCCTCGTCGAGAGTGATGAGCCCCTGGTCGACCATGTCGGCAGCCATGACGAAGGCTGCGGAGGGGCTGCGCTTGCCGACGCGCGTCTGCAGGACCCAGAGCCGGCTGTCCTCGACGGTGAACTCCACGTCGCACAGGTCGCGGTAGTGCCGTTCGAGCGTGTCAAGATGCCCGAGAAGCTGTGTGTATGCCGCGGGCTCGAGGTCTGCGAGCGCGGCGAGGGGGACGGTGGCTCGGCTGCCGTTGACGACGTCCTCGCCCTGGGCGTTCTGGAGGTAGTCGCCGTAGGGGACCGGCGCGCCCGTTGCTGGATCACGGGTGAAGCAGACCCCGCTGCCGGAGCGGGGCCCGGTGTTGCCGTACACCATCTGCATGACGTTCACCGCGGTGCCGAGGCTCTCGGAGATGCCCTCGTGGGCTCGGTAGACCTGGGCCCGGGCGCTGTTCCAGGACGCGAAGACCGCTTCGATCGACCGGTCGAGCTGTTCCCATGGGTCCTGCGGAAGATCCTCTCCCGCATGGTCTTTGAGGACGCAGCGCAGATCCGTGACGAGATCGCGCAGGGCGTCGGCGCTGAGCGAGCTCGGGTCGGAGACGCCGTCCTTCTCCTGGGCTGCCTGGAGGGGTGCGGCATACAGGGCGGGCTGGACGCCGAGCACGGTGTGCCCGTACATCTGCACCAGCCGTCGGTAGCAGTCCCAGGCGAACCGTTCGCCGCCCCGGTCGGCCAGACCCTGGACCGAGCTGTCCGTCAGCCCGACGTTGAGAACCGTCTCCATCATCCCCGGCATCGAGAACCGCGCGCCGGACCGGACCGAGACGAGCAGCGGGTCGCCGGGGTCGCCGAAGAGCCGGCCGCATGCATCCTCCAGGTCTGCGACAGCGGCGCGGACCAGCGGCGGCAGGGTCGCGGGCACGCGTCCTTGCGCGAGATACGCGCGGCAGGCCTCAGTCGTGATCGTGAAGCCGCCGGGGACGGGCAGGCCGATTCGCGTCATCTCCGCGAGGTTCGCCCCCTTCCCGCCGAGCAGATCGGCCATGGACCGGTCACCAGCCTTGAACGGGACGAGAAGCGGCGATGTCATGTCTCGATGCTCGATCGGTGCTCAACAGGACGGCAGGGACCTTTGGCCCGGGCACTCACCACACCGGTCGCGATGATCGAGGTGTGAGCTGGCTGCGGGACCGCCTCCCATTCGCCTTCTTCGCGACGACGGCCGCGCTGCTTCTGGCTGGGATCGTCGCGCAGCTCGCGCAGGCGGAAGGTCTGGCTCGAGCGCTGTGGGTGACGGGCTCGATCCTCGGCCTTGTCGTCTCGGTCGCGACGACGGTGCGCGCCGTACGTGCGCGGCAGCCGACGGTCGATGTCATTGCCGTGCTCGCGCTCGCCGGTGCCTTGTGGGTGGACGAGCCGTTCGCGGGCGCGATGGTGGCGGTCATGCTCGCCACCGGACAGCTGCTGGAAGCCCGGGCCGCGCGTCGCGCACGCCGCGAGCTCAGCGCACTCGTTGCACGCGCACCCCGCCGGGCCCGGCGCCGCACCGAGGACGGCATGACTGACATTCCTGTCGAGCAGGTGCGGCGTGGCGACCGGCTCGTCGTCGCATCGGGCGAGGTCGTGCCCGTCGACGGGCGACTCCTTGTGAGCGGCACCTTCGACGAGTCAGCGCTCACCGGTGAGCCGATGCCTGCCGAGCGTCCCGCCGGGGATGACGTGCGCAGCGGCGTGGTCAACGCCGGGTCACCCGCAGAGGTCGTCGCGACGGCCGAGGCCGCCGAGTCGACGTATGCCGCGCTGGTCCGGCTCGTCGAACAGGCTCAGGCCGCGTCGGCTCCGTTCGTCCGCGTCGCCGACCGGATCGCCGTGCTGTTCGTGCCGCTGACCCTCCTCGTAGCTGCGGCCGCCTGGATGGCGAGCGGAGATCCCGTTCGTGCGGTGGCAGTGCTCGTGGTGGCCACGCCCTGCCCCCTGCTGCTTGCAGTCCCGGTCGCGATCATGTCGGGCCTGTCGCGCACGGCCTCGCTCGGGGTCGTCGTCAAGGGAGGTGGCGCCCTGGAACGGCTCGCGGCCGGCCGAGTCGTGCTGTTCGACAAGACCGGGACCCTCACCCGTGGGCGGCCGACGCTTGCCTCGATCGTCGTCGACCCGGGTGTCGACGGGACGGTCCCCGGGGTGGACGCGGACGAGCTGCTCCGGCTCGCGGCGTCACTCGACCAGGTGTCGCCGCATGTTCTGGCCGGCGCCATCGTCGGTGCGGCACGGGCGCGAGGGCTCACGCTCGAGACGCCCAGCGACGTGGTGGAGGAGCACGGCTACGGACTGCGCGGGCACGTCGGTGACCGCGAGGTCTGGCTGGGCAAGAGCTCGTGGATCGTCGGACGGGATCAACCTGCCTGGGCGCGGCGAGTGCGGCGCCGGGCCGACCTGGACGGTTCGCTCACCGTGTACGCGGCCGTCGACGGCATGCCGGCAGGGGCGTTCCTCCTGGAGGACCCCATCCGCCCGGACGCCCCGCGGATGATCCGAGCGCTGCGCGACGCGGGCATCGCGCGAGTCGTTCTGGTCACCGGTGACCGAGCCGACGTGGCCCAGGCGGTCGGAAGAGTCGTCGGCGTGGACTCGGTTCTCGCTGAACGCGATCCAGCGGCAAAGCTCGCCGCCATCAGAGCAGAGGCCGCCGGGTCGGAGCAGGGCGTGCCGACCGCGACGATCATGGTCGGCGACGGCGTCAACGACGCGCCGGCGCTGGCGGCGGCAGGGGTCGGTGTAGCTCTCGCGTCCCGAGGGGCGACGGCATCGTCGGAAGCAGCCGACGTCGTGCTCACCGTCGACCGCGTCGACCCGCTGGCCGACGCGATCCTGGTGGCCAAGCGGGCTCGGCGCATAGCGATGCAGGCCGCGGCCGTCGGGATGGGCCTCTCCCTGGTGGCCATGGGCGTCGCCGCGTTCGGGTGGCTGCCACCAGCCGCCGGCGCCGTCGTGCAGGAGGCGATCGACGTCCTCGCCATCGGGGTCGCGCTGCGCGGCGTGCTTCCCGGCAGGATCCACACCATTGCGATGTCCCCGGTCGATGTAGCGACAGCCCGGAGCCTGCGCCCGGGACATGACGCCGTGGTAGCCCTGGTCGAGCAGATCCGCACCATCGCGGACACCCTGTCGACACGCGACCCGGACGTCGATGCGGTCCGTGGGCTGCTGGCCAGGCTCGAGGGCGAGCTGATCCCGCACGAGCGCGCCGACGAGGAGCTCCTGGTGCCCCTGGTTGCGCGCGCGCTCGGCGGGTCGGCCGCGACGACCGCACTGAGCCGGACACATGCTGAGATCGCGCACCAGGTCGGACGTCTGCGGCGGTTGCTCGGCGATGTCGGGGAGACTCCCGAGCCGGAGGACGTCGTCGAGCTGCGCCGGCTGTTGTACGGGCTGTATGCGATCTGCCGTCTGCACAACAGCCAGGAGGAGGAGAGCGCCTTCGCGCTCGTCCCGGAGCACCTTGCCCGCAGTGCTTGACCGTGCAGCGACACCACCTTGAGACCGCGGGACCAACGCCTCTGACGAGGTGTGGCTGACGACCGGACGGTAGAGCCATGGTCGATCTGGTGACTTCGGGCGTCATGTCACGCGGCGCGTCAGGGTCCCTGGGGCAGCTGGACGTTCGCCCTGTGCGTTTGTCCTGGCAGGGTCTCCCGGGGCAGCCCGACGAGCCCGAGTCGGCGGGTGTGTTCGTCCGCGAGTGCCTTGCCGGCCAGGTCGAGAGTCTCCAACGACTGGACGAACCGGTCCGGGCCGACCAGCCCGACGCCGTCCACCAGCTGCGGGTCGTGACCCGACGACTACGCAGCCTCCTGGCGAGCTTCGAGCCCGTCTTCGAGCGCCCCGAAGCACGGCGCCTACGGGACGAGCTTGCGTGGCTCACGCGAACGGCAGGAGACGCGCGGGACGCCGAAGTCCTGCATGCGCGCCTCCTCCAGCGGCTTGACCAGCAACCTGCTCCCGACCAGCTCGATCGACTCCGTCGCCTCGTCGACGCACGCCTGACCCAGACCCACGATCAGGCGCACCAGGCCCTGGTCGCGTCGATGAGCTCGCCGAGGTACCGCCAGCTGATCCGGTCGCTCAGTGGTTTCATCGCCAACACGCCATGGGGAGCCGACGCGTTCGCGCCGGCGTCCGTGGTGCTCCCCGAGTGCCTGCGCCGTGACTGGCGGCGCCTGCGCCGCCGTGCTCGAAGGGCGGCCGCCGAACGGAGGGGGCCCGAGCGCGCCGCACGCCTGCACGAGGTGCGCAAGGCCGCGAAGCGGACGCGGTACACGGCTGAGGCCATGATCCCGGCCTGGGGCAGGGACGCGAGCCGGTTCGCCTCGGCGGTGGAGGCCCTGCAGACGATCCTCGGCGAGCAGCGCGACGATCTCGTCGCCGATGACCGGCTGCGTGAGTTTGCAGTCGAGTCCAAACCGGCGCGCCGCCACCTCCCGGTCGTCGCGCTTTCCTCACGTGACCCCATGGCGTTCGAGCGTGCCTACGGCTCGGCCTGGCGCCGGGTCGAGCGCAAGAAGCTGCGCCGGTGGTTCATGACCGCTGCCCGCTGACGGCGCCTCCTCGATCGCGGTCGACATGCCCCGCCGACGTGGAGAAGACCGGCACATCGGATGATGTGCCGGTCGCGTTCAGGTCACGCGTGGCGTGTCCGAGATGGCTGGCTGCGGTGGCGGCCGAACAGCCTCTGCCGCGCATCGTGGATCAGCACAGAGAGCGTGTGGGCTCGACGTGACGGCGTTGTGGACTGCAGCTCGCTTGCGGGAATTCCATGGCCTTGAGGACTCATGACCAACACCTCCACCCTCATGCTGCCCCGGCCGCTCCGACGTCCGCAGTGCCTAAAGTCCCGGCATCGACGGCATACCTCGCTGGTATGCCGCTGGGACGGCGGGCCGTTCGGGTTCAAGTCCGGTGGCCGCTGGATCTGGGAGACAGAGCCCGAGGTCCCAGCTCTCGGTCACGTCATCCCATGCGGTCCAGGGGACCTTCGGCCTTAGCCGAGGCACCTGCCCGCGACGAGAGTGGACAGCGGCGGATGGAGGAAGATGGCCACTGAAGTCCCTTACCGCCGGCCCGGTCCACGCCGGCTAGGCACGGCGGACCAGCGGCGCCCGGGGCCGGAGATTGACGTGCGGCAGGTCAGCCACGCCTTCGGCGATCGAGTCGCTCTCGACAACGTTTCCTTCGGCGTGGCCCGCGGCGTGATGACGGGCCTACTTGGGCCAAATGGGGCTGGCAAGACCACGCTGATCAGAATCCTCTTGGGCGTCCTTCAGCCCCAGCAGGGCACAGTCCGGCGCCATGGCGTGCCCATCACGGGGGCCGCGCGTCGCTCCTGGGGCTACATGCCTCAGGAGCGGGGTCTGTACCCGGCCATGAAGGTCGGAGAGCAGGCGATCTTCTTCGCGCGCCTGCACGGGCTGTCGCGACGCACGGCGGAGCAGAAGTCCCGCGACCTGCTCGCTGAGCTCGACCTGGCAGAGCGATGGGACGACCGTACGGACAAGCTGTCCGGTGGCATGCAACAGAAGCTGCAGCTGGCGACGTCCCTCGTACACGAACCTGACGTCATCGTCCTCGACGAGCCCTTCGCCGGCCTCGATCCGGTGGCCGTGGCAAGTCTGTCCGAGAGCCTTCGACAGCGGACCGCCGCCGGGTGCACGGTTCTGTTCTCGAGTCACCAGCTCGACCTCGTCCAAGACCTGTGCGAGGACATCGCCATGATCGAGAACGGCCGAGTCGTGCTGAAGGGTGAGGTGTCCTGGCTGCGTGCGTCTTCTGGCCGGCGGCAGCTGAGACTTCACCTGGGATCTGCGAATCGCGCCTGGCTGCAGGCCTTCCCGGAGGTGGATGTCGTGAGCGACGAGGCCGACGCGCTGCGCCTGGGCATCCCGCCGGCGACTGATCCGCTTGACGTGCTCGACGCTGCCCGGGCTGCCGGCCGTGTCACGGACTTCGGCCTGGACCTGCCAACCCTTTCTCAGCTCTTCCTCGAGGCTGCCCAATCGGGCCCCCAGCACGAGCTGGTGTCGTGATGCGCGCCTGGTGGTCGGGCACGCGTCTCGTCTGGGAACGGGGCGTGGTCGAGAATGTGCGTTCGAAGACCTTCAGGATCGTCATGGTCGTCCTGCTGCTGCTGTCCGCGGCAGCCGTGATCCTGCCCCAGCTGTTGGCCGGCGGCGTCACGACATACACCCTGGCTACCGTCGGAAAGGCGCCGGCGAGCTTGGTCGAAGCCATGGATGCCGCACAGCTCAAGGGCCACTTCACTGTCGAGTACCTGACTCGGGCCGGCGTTGACGACGTGCGCGCGGCAGTCCAATCCGGCGATGCCACGGTCGGGCTGACCGACGATGTGATCTACGCGGCCGCCGACAACGCAGGCACCTTCCCCGTGGTCGTCGCTCAGGCCGTCGTGCGCCTCGAGGTCGCGGACCGGCTGACCCAGGCAGGGCTCACGCCCCGGCAGATAGCCGACCTGGAGTCCATCCAACCGCCGAGACAGGTCACCGTCGCGCCCGCAGCGGACGAGAAGCGCGCCGCCGTGGGATTCGCCGTCGGCATCTCGCTGTACATGGCGTTGCTCTTCGGCGGCAGTGCCATCGCGACCGCAGTCGCCCAGGAGAAGGCAAGCCGCATCTCGGAAGTTCTCCTGGTCGTCCTGCGCCCGAGCCAGATTCTTGCCGGGACCGTCCTGGCCGTGGGCACCGTGACCCTGGCCCAGGTCCTCGTCCTGGCCACCCCGGTGCTCGTCGCGGTGAGAGTCCGCGACGACTCCGGCCTGCCGCCCGTCGCCGCGGGCGACATCGCGCTCGGACTGGCGTGGTTCCTTGTCGGCTTCGCGCTCTACGCATTCCTGTATGCCGCGTGTGGCGCGCTCGTCAACAAAGTGACCGACGTGAGCAGCGCCGTGATGCCCCTCGTCATGGTCATGCTCGCTGCCTACCTGGTATCGATCATGGTGATCACCCAGGACCCGACCAGCCCCTGGAGCCTCCTGATCGCGGTGTTCCCGCTCACGTCCCCCATCGGGATGCCCTTCCTCTGGGCCTCGGGAGAGGCCAGCGTCTACCTACTCCTGCTCTCCATGACGCTGGCCGTCCTCAGCGCAGCCGGTGTCATTTGGTTTGCCTCGGCCATCTACCGGCGCGGTCTGGTCATCACTGGTCGTCGGGTGCGAGTCCGCGAGCTGGTCGCCAGGTCCGGGAAGTGAGTCACTCAACCGCAGCCGACAGGGCCTTTCGGCCCTGTGCGCGTGCCCCGTTGGCCCCTTGACTGGTTGCATGGCAGGCGAGTTGCTCCTCGAGACGTCGGGGCTGGGCAAGCGGTTCGGCCGCTCGTGGGCGCTGCGCGGGCTGTCCCTGGCGATCGAGCGTGGGGAGGTGTTCGGATACCTCGGCCCCAACGGCGCCGGGAAGACGACGACAATCCGGCTCCTGCTGGGGCTGCTTCGCCCGACCGCGGGCTCGGCGGCCGTTTGCGGGCATGATGCGTGGCGTGACTCGGTGGCGGTACGCCGTCGGGTCGGCTATCTCCCTGGCGAACCCGCGACGTATGGCCGGATGACCGGTCGGCAGCACGTGGAGTACCTCAGCCGCCTCCGGGGGCAGCCATGGTTCCCGCGGGCAGACGAGCTTGCCGCGCGTCTGGTCCTGGATCTGGACCGGCCGGCGCGAGACCTGTCCCGGGGCAACCGGCAGAAGCTGGCCCTGGTTCTGGCGCTGATGCCCCCGGTCGACCTTCTCGTGCTCGACGAGCCGACCAGCGGGCTGGACCCGCTCGCTCAGCAGGAGTTCCACGTGCTCCTCCGGGAGCACGCCGCCTCAGGTGGGGCCGTCCTGCTGAGCTCGCATGTCCTGAGCGAGGTTCAGCGGGTGGCCGACCGGGTCGGAGTCCTGCGGTCCGGTGAGCTCATCGCGGTCGACCGGCTCGACCAGCTGCGCAGCCGCTCCTTGCACCACATCCACGCGACCTTCGAGGACCCAGTGGATGCTGCGGACTTCGCCTCCCTTCCGGACGTTCGCGACGTCATGGTGGCCGACCACACCATGACGTGTAGTGCACCTGAGGACGCCCTGGACAGTGTCGTCAAGGCCCTGGGGCGGCACACCCTCCGGGACCTCACGTGCACCGAGGCCGAGCTGGAGGAGACCTTTCTCGCCTACTACGGGACGGGGGACCACCATGCTGCTTAGCGTGCTGACCAAGACGCTCAACGACCAGCGGCGCAGCCTCGTGGGCTGGCTGTCCGCGATCATCCTGATCGTCCTGATGTATGCCGCCATCTGGCCGAGCCTGCGGGGGCAGCCGTCCATGAGCGACTTCCTGGACCAGATGCCGGAGGCGTTCCGCAACCTGTTCGCAAGTGCCGGCGCAGACCTGACCACGCCTGTGGGCTACATCCAGATCGAGCTCATGTCGTTCGTGGGCCCCGCCATGGTCATCGCTTATGCGGTTGGGCAGGGCTCTGCCGCGGTTGCCGGCGAGGAGGAGAACCACACGATCGACCTCCTGCTGGGTGCCCCGGTCAGCCGGACCCGCGTTGTCCTGGAGAAGGCGGCCGCGATGGTTGCCGGCACCGCGCTTCTGGCCGCTGCGACCGGTGCGGCCCTCGTGCTGGAAGGACGGCTGTTCGACTTGGACCTGCCTATCGGCGCGGTGGTTGCAGCGATGCTGCACCTGATGCTGCTCGGCCTGGTGTTTGGCGCCATAGCCTTGGCGCTCGGGGCCGCCACAGGGCGCGTCGGGCTCGCACGAGGAGTGCCGGCCGCGGTGGCTGTCGTGGCATATCTCGTCAACGGCCTCGGCGCGATCGTGGACTGGCTCGAGCCGTTCCAACGGTTCTCGCCGTTCTACCAGTTCGCTGCCCACGACCCCCTACGGCAGGGCGTCTCCTACCCAGCGGTCGGGGTGGCGGCCGGGACCGTCGCGGTGCTCGTGGCGCTCGGCGTGTGGGGACTCAGACGCCGAGACGTCCGCGGCTGACAGGCCCGGCCGTCGCGTTCGGTCACCCCGGCCCGCTTGCGATCTGGCTCATCGGCACGATCGACCATGCGGTCGGGAGCCATGTCAGGTCGTAGCCGGTGCGGTCCCGAGAGCAGCGTCCCAGTGGCCCTCGTGGTCCTCGATGAACTTCGCTGTGCCGGCCCAGTGCTCGCCGTGTCCCGCGACGTACATAGCTCCCCACGGTTCACGCTCGACTTCGTGGGATCGGCGGAGTAGATCGTGCATAGCCCGGGCGCGCTTCGCCATCGCTGCTGGCAGGGCTTCGCGCAGGTCTCGTTCGGCTCCGTAGCCGTCGGCGAAGGCCGCGAGGCGGGCCGCAGACTCGGCGATCTCCGCGCCGGGAAACAGGTGGCCGAACGCGGTGGCGGCATATGCCAAGTCCCACACGCGCGTGCTTGGGCCCGCCCCGTCCCAGTCGATGAAGACGAGCCGGTCCCCGTCGACGACGAGGTTCCACGTCGCCAGGTCGTTGTGGCAGAGCAGGTCCGGATCCTCGGCGGGGATAAACACCTCCCAGTCGTCCGGGACGGGCAGATCGGCGCTCGCGTCGTGGAGGTCGCGCACGAGAGCCCCGACGCGCCTCACGAGGTCGAGGCGCAGAGGCGCGCCGTCCATCGCCAAAGCCCCAGGGATGAAATCCAGTACCAATCGGCCCTCGTTGTCCCGGCCATGGACTCGTGGGAGGTCGATCCCGCGCTCGTGCAGGGCGCCCATCAAGGCGATGGTGCGTTCGGTCGTGGCCAGCCAGGGCTTACGAACCGTTGCCCCCACGCGGATGACGCCCTGCGACGCGTTTCCGCCTTCGAGGGACTCCTCATGCTCGAGCTCGGCCGGCATAAGAGCACCTTACGAACAGCAATCCGTGACGGCGACACGGTCTTGCGCTCATCGGCTCCAGACTCGGACGCTCACGACCGCGCCTGCCGCGGCATACGCCGTTTCGGACCGTCCCCAGACGTTGCCAAAGCGAGCATCGCGACTCGAAGGTTGCCGGCGATCGACTGAGGCCAGGTCACTGGGCCGGGCCGTACAGCGCGGCGAGCCGGCGGGCAACGGTGGCCATGGCGGCGCGCAGCTCGACCGGGAGCAGGATCTCGATGTCAGGTCCGAGGGCGAGGAGCTCGCGGAGCGCGGTGTCATAGGAGTCGAAGCGGAACGATCCTTCGATCCAGTCCGGTCGCTCGAGTGCCGGTGTCGGGTGGGGTCGGGGTCGCCACCCTTCGGGCCGGCCGTTGATGAGCGCGTGCTGGAGCGCGGCGGGGGCGAGGCGGACGCGGACGCGGCGGAGCGACCCGCGGGTGGCGTTGAGCCCGGGCGGGACGGCGAGGCCAGGCTGCTGGAAGGTGTCGAGAAGCCGGAAGCCTCCGTTCGGGCCGCGTGACGCGTAGACGGGGACGCCTGCGGCAGAGAGCAAGTCGAGGTCGCGCAACACGGTTCGCATCGAGACCTGGAGCTGATCGGCGAGGGCCGCGGCGGTGTGGCGTCGGCCGTCCTGGAGGAGCAGCACCAGGCGTAGGAGCCGTCCGGCGCGCATCCGGTCACCGCCGTCGTTTCGCAAGAAGTTCGGGATTCATGCCACATGGTGTCATGTATGGCGGCGAGACTGGTCGGGTAGCGCCGCCTGGTGCTGCAGTCGAGCGCAAAGGAGATTGGTCGATGCCTGATCATGTCGAGGGGAACGGCACGGCGGATGATCCGTGGATCCTGGCGACGCCGCCGGGGTCGTCGGAGTTCGACGCGTGGCGGGACGAGACGGCCGATCCGCC
Source organism: Intrasporangium mesophilum (assembly GCF_054783095.1). Lineage (NCBI taxonomy): Bacteria > Bacillati > Actinomycetota > Actinomycetes > Micrococcales > Intrasporangiaceae > Intrasporangium > Intrasporangium mesophilum. The sequence continues at coordinate 73,636 of NZ_BAAGRF010000009.1, forward strand.
GGCGCTACTGATCCGGGTCGGGTCGACGACGCTCGCCTACCAGCTGCGATGCATCGAGGACCTGCATTCGATGCTGGTCGAGCACGGTGACTGGATGCCGCTGGGCAACGCGGACGAGCAGAAGGAAGCCAAGCCTGGCACGGTTGAGGCGTGGGCCCGCTCGGCGGAGAACCCGGTGGGTGGCTGGTACGGGCTGCGCAAGGGCTATCGGGGCCGCTTCGGGAACTACGTGCCGCCGGTGCTCGAGCACCTCGGTCTCGCCGAGGTCGAGCACCAGCCGCGTAACAACCGGATTCGGGCCCGCTGATGGGTGACCGCTTCATTTCCCTTGTTGCCGGACGATCGACGGCCCCGGCCGGACCTCTGTGGGGCTGTTAAGGGACGTCGGGCTACGCCGCCGGCTGGAAATCGCTCATTCCCCGTCTTCAGGGGAGCGAGGCCAAATGCCGTGGCTGGCGTGAGCGATGAGAGCTTTCTTGCTACGGCATACGGCCGACCTGCCCCTCGGACAGCCCTGTCGCGCAAGCGAACCCGTTGAGGGCACACGCTCTAGTCCGGGTTCGGCTTGTCGATCCGGCGAGTGGATGCGGCAACACCTAGCGAGCAGCCGCGCGAGGACACTCTGATCGCGTCAGATCTCTCCCGCTGGCGTGTCATACAGCAGCCGGCGAACAGCCGCGCGGGACGCCAGGAGAGCGATGACGAGCAACGTCACGGGTACGAACCCTCCCAGGATCACAGCATCGCCGAAGACGACGTCGACCAGCTTGAGCACCACAAGCTTGCTGCCGGCGGCGACCGCCCACAAGGCCACGGCGGCTGAGGCCTTTCCGGCCGGAGTGCTCGCTGCGCGGAACATCGTGATGATGCGGCCCTTGAGCAGGAGTACCAGTTCCAGCGCGACCTTGAGGAGACCCGCCGTGAGCAGCGAGAGGGTGAAGCTTTCGCTGATCACCGATGGGAGGTATTCGATCGCGAGGTTCAGGACGACAACGTAGACGAACAGGTCGATGACGTCGGCGGGCCGGGTGCGAATCCACCGGCGCACGGGACGTCGTGGGCGCGGGACGTTCTCCGGTGGGGGCGCTTGTCTGTCCGTCACGGCACGATCTTGGTGCACCTCGAGGTCGCACGGCGACGTTGCGATGAGCGCACCTCTTGACGGCAAGGGCGCGCGACGTGCCATCAGCGGCACAGAAAGGCGTTCGCCTCAGGCTGATGACAGTGCGTTGTGAATGCTTGTCAATCGAAGGCGGCCGCGAGCCCGGCGCTCTCGACGATAAGAGCGGTCAGTCCCGCCCTGCTGAACGTTTCGTGACTCTCGCCAGCAGTCCAAAGGGCCGCCGAGCCTGGGTGAAGCACCTGCGCGACGCCGTCTTCGCCCGATACCTCCGCCTCTCCGCTGACAACGAATAGGCATTGATCGACCACGGCCGGGTGACGTCCAATGATCCCGCCCGGGGCGACCTTGGCGAGGACAACGTGGGCATCGGTCGCCACGGGAACCACGCCGAAGCCGTCGCTACCGAAGCTAGTGATGTTTCGAGCTGTCAGCTCTTCAGTAGTAATCACGCGCACTGGCCCATCCTTGCGGATTGCCATGAGCGCTCGGCCGAAGGTGCATCGGCGGCAGCCGCGGAGCAGGAACTACACGACGCGGTTCGTGCCGCGCGTCAGGCAGGCGACTCCTGGACCGTCACCTGTGCAGCGCTTGACACCACGCGGCAGGCGGCGCAGCAGCGGTTCGGAGACCACTGACCGCGGCAAGACGTGCGCGCGCCCGCGTCCGCCTTCCGGAAACCTGGTGGACGGCCGCAACGGAGGACGAAAACATCGAGATGATGCGAAGGGTCCTCGACCGGTTGTCGCTCGGGCAGGATAAGCACGTGGTCGCCTTCGGCTGGGCAGTGCTGTTCTTGGTGTTCGTCGACGAGCTGCTCGCCTTGGTGGCGTTCGGCGTCTGGGGCTGGCAGCACAACCCGGCCTGGCTGCTGGTCTGGGCACTGCCTGTGGTCGCGATGGCGGTCTGGTACTTGTACGCCTCACCCAAGGCACGGTATGGCGGCCCGGTGGTCCGCCCGGTCACGAAGGTGACCGTGTTCGGGCTCGCGTGTCTCGCGTTGTACGACGCCGGCCACACCGGCTGGGCGATCGCGCTGCTCGTCTACTCAGTGGTGGTCAACGCACTCGCGATGCTGCCGAGCGTCCGACGGCTCGTGAAGGCACCGGTTGGCTGAGCGGTCTTACCCCTTCGGTGCTTGACGTTGGTGCGTCGGCGACCTCCCAGCGAATGAGCGGTTCGCGGCACGAGCGCGCGAGAGCGCGACTATCCGAGCGCACTTCGCATGGGACGCTGAGCGAGTCCCGCGTCATCGCTTTCGGCTCCGTCGAACAGTTGGAGGTCCACCACGATCTGAGCCAACTGCTCGCCCGCATGGCCCAGCCAGATGTTGTATGCACCGTCGCCCTTTCCACACCTGATCACGACGGCATCCCCCATGCGAGCAAACGGCACATCGATCAGACGCGTATACATCGCGCGGGGATCGACCTTCGCCTGCTCCAGGCGAAGCTGCTCCGCCTCTGCCAGGTCGAAGAGCACAATGCTGGCATTGTCGACCGGGATCAGCACCGGATCCCCGTGCTCATCGGCCAGCTGCGTCCACCGTTCGGGGGCCTGATCGCTCACCCCTGGCGGGATCTGCCGCTGCTGACTGGACCGGCCGTGGGGTTGCGCGGCATTGCCGTGAACCGGTGGCGGACGGTCAAGGAGTCAGCGGCGTCTGCGTATTTGAGGTGTGGGACCACCTGTCGCCGCACGAGGGTTTACTCTTACGCGGATTGCGCCCGCCGGGCGCGCAGTGGCGGAGCAGGGGGGGGTCGTGCGGCGTACTCGCATGGTGATGGTGGCCTGCGTCCTCACGTTGGGCGGTCTTGCAGGTGTGCCAGCTGCGGCACCGCAGGCGCACGCTGCCGCTGCAGGCGATGTCGCGGTCATCGGTGAGCGGATTACATCCACGCGGCTCTCTTCATGGATTGACACGTACCCGGCGGGCCCTGTCGCGGGTGTCCCGAAAGCCCAGGTCGACCCGGCTTCCTCGACCGTGACCGTCGCAGTGGACGACGTGATGGGCGGCCCCTCGGCGACCTTGACCATGGCGTGGCCGGCCCGCACCGGCTCGTGGACGCTCGGCGTCACCGGGCCCAACCCGGAGCAGACGGTCAGGCTGACCCGTGGAGCCAGGAGCTGCACGTTTACTTATGGGACTCTGACGGTCTACGTCGCCCAGGCCACTGCGACCGAAGACGTGGCGGCGCTGTCGGTCGACGTGACAGGCTCGTGCCAGCTCTCCCGTGACGGCCAGTATTCCGGCGCCCAGGTCCGGATCGGCGACAACGATCCGAGTCGGGCGGTATCGGTTCCCCGCGCGACGCCGGGCAGCGTCGCGACCGGCGCCCTGACCGGCACGTCTGTCACGCGCCAAGTGACGGTGAGCAACACCGGTGACAAGCCATGGAAGGCCGGAACCGCCGTGGTCGCCTCCGCTTCCACGCCGCCGAAGTTCGCGGTCACGCCGGGCGGAGACCACTGCGCCGGCCTGACCCTGTTGACCGGCCAGGCGTGCACGGTGGAGATCGCCGCCACGGCCGGCAACTACACCATGTACGAGGACCTGATCGTTCCCGGTGACGGCCCGGCGAGCCTCGCCGTTCCGGTGATGCTCGAGGGCTACGACCCGGTGGAGCCGCCGACGCAGGTCACGGCCATCCCGGGTCGACTTTCGGCCACGGTGTCGTGGCAGCCGCCCAGCACGCTGCCAGGTCGCGGCTACCGCGTCTACGACATCACCGGCGGTGGCCGCATCCTTCTGGCCAGCCCATCTGCGTCCGCCACGCAAGCCAACGTGCCCGGCGCCGGTCCGCGCCGGCTGGCCGTCGTGGCAGCCAACGGACGCTACGCCGAGTCGCCCGACGTCGTCGTCGACGTCTCGGCCGTGACCAGCGAGGTCATCGGCAACGACTGGTACGGCCACGCCGTCTCGTTCGCGACCGACTCGGCAGCGCCAGCGGCGCGCCCCCTGACGGTCGAGCGGGTCGATCTGGATGCGTCCCGGACCCGGTGGGTCACAGCGGGCGGCGCCGACGTGCGGGTCTGCCCGGTGGCGACCGAGCAGTGCGTGACGGTACCCGGGACCGGCAACAGCGCCAACCCGGACGCGGACTACACCTCGGACGCGCGGTGGCTGCCCGACGGCACCATCGCGTTCCTACGCGGTTACTCCGAGCAGCTACGCACCCTTTGGGTCGTGCGCGAAGACGGCTCAGGGCTGCGGAAGGTCGCCGACGTGCCGAATCACGCTCAGCTCGCGGCGGCCCCCGACGGGGTTGAGGTGGTGCTGCACAGCTATGAGGGCTTCGGACGCCTCGAACGGCTGCAGCTGTCCAACGGTCACATCACGCCGATCCCGGGAACTGACTCAATCGAGAGCTACACCATCTCCCCTCAGGGATGGCTCGTGGCCCAGAGGCGCGTCGACACCTCCGGTCCGTCCAACAACGGCCCTCGCACATTCATGGTCTCGGGGCTTGACGGATCCGGGGCGCACCCGCTTGCCTTGCCAATAGGTGACAACCGGGCAGCAACGTTCGACCCGACGGGCACGAGGGTGGCGTTCGCTCGGTACACCGGCGACTTCGAGGCGACGATGTGGGTCGCCGCTGCCGACGGTTCCGGCGCCCGACAGCTGTCCACGGCCTCCACCGGGTGGATCGACCCGAGGTGGTCGGTGGGCGACCAGCTCGCCCCGACGGCGAGCGTCACCGTCCCTGCCTACACCACCCGCAGCACCACCCTCGCGATCGGGGCCACCGACGGCGACGACCCGGCCGGGTCCCTGCGCCGGCAGTGCCGCCTGGACACGGCGACGACATGGACCGCGTGCGGATCCACCCTCGCTTTCAGCGCTCTCGCCGCCGGCAGCCACACCCTCAGCGCGCAGGTCACCGACCCCAGCGGCAAGCAGTCGAGTCTGGTCACCAAGAGCTGGATCGTCGACGCCAGCGCACCCACCTCCGCAGTGACGGCACCCGCGTCGGTGCAGACCCGCTCCCCATCGACGTTGACATGGACGGCCGCAGACTCTGGGGGCTCCGGCCTGGCGAGCTACGACGTGCGCTTCCGGCGCGCCTCGCCTTCCGCCGGCTTCGGGGCGTACACCTCCCCCTCGTCCTGGCAGAAGCTGACCTCCAAGTCCCTCACCACCACGCTGAGCCCCGGATACCACTACTGCTTCTCCGTTCGTGCCCGCGACCGCGCCGGTAACGCCGGCGCGTGGAGCGCCGACCGATGCACCTCGATGCCCCTGGACGACCGCGCCCTGAGCGCCTCCACGGGATGGACCCGAGGCAGCTCGACCAGCTACATGTACAACACTTACAGCAAGACCGTGAAGACCAGCGCACAACTGACACGCATCGGTGTGCAGAGCCGACGCCTCGCGCTGGTCGCGACCACATGCTCGACCTGCGGGACCGTTGACGTGTATCACGCCGGCGTCAAGCTCGGCCGTGTGAGCCTCTACTCCTCCACGACCAAGGCGCGACAGGTGCTGTGGCTGCCACTGCAGACAGTGACCCGTACGGGTACCGTCACGATTCGCAGTGTCAGCGCCAAGCAGGTCCTCATCGACGGACTGGCAGTCACGCACTGACCCGCACGCGGCATGGTCGGAAGTGGCCTCGGGCGTTTCCGGCACCTCTGCCTCAACTCTTCCCAGACGGGCCGAAGCCCCGCAGGTGGATGATGGGGTCGTGCCGAGGCCGAGAAACCTCATCTGCATGATCTTCGGGCATTCGTGGAAGCGCGAGCAGCAGGCCCACCACGTCGTGCTGCTCACCTGCAAGCGCTGCGGCTACGTTGACGCCGTGGACAAGGACATGGATATGGGGCCCTGGCTCGGATGACCGTCGAGCAGCAAGGCGGCACGACCGCGCTCGCCGCTGCATTTCCGGATGACGGCACGACCCGGTCGTGATTGTCTCGCTCGATGACTACGAGTCCCTCCGGGAGACCGCCTACCTGATGCGTTCGCCGGCCAACGCCCGACGTCTGCTCGACGCGATGGAGCGCCTCGAGGCCGGTGGCGGCCAGGCCCGCGACCTGATCGACACCGACTGAGGTGGTGCTCGTCTGGGACGAAAACGCCTGGGACGACTGCTTGTGGTGGCAGGAACAGGACCGCAAGGTGCTCAAGAGAATCAACGCCCTGTTGGTCGACATCCAACGCAATGGCAACGAAGGCATCGGCAAGCCCGAGGCGCTCAAACACGACTTCGCCGGATACTGGTCCCGACGAATCACCGACGAACATCGCCTGGTCTACAAGATCGCGGGTGACCAGGTCCGCATCGCCGCCTGCCGATATCACTACGGGTAGACGGTCCCTCTGCGGCATGGGACGGTTTGCCCACCCTGGCCCGGCTCGAACGGGCTGCCACTCTCCGGGGTTGCTGGGCGGGCGGTCGGGTCGATACGACAGGATGGCCGGCATGTTCGATGCCGAGGAAAGCACCAAGGCCCTCCAGGAAGCGGTGCGGGTTCGCGACCGGAAGCACCTGGACGCCGTGGTCAGCGAACGCATGATCTGGGTTGAGCCGGTGTCGGAAATCCGCAGAGGAAAGCGCGAGTGGATCGAGGCGAGTTGCTCGGTGACATGGAATTGGTTCCAGATCGCCATCTCCCGCCAACTGGACCTCGGCGACACGCGTGTCGTGGAATCGTGGATCAGCCTGTCCCGGGAACCCGTTGCCGGTGAAGAGGAGGCGGAACCGGTGATCGGTGCAGGACGGATATTGGATATCTGGGCCATCGAGAACGGCATATGGCGCTTGGTGGCGCGCCACCCACAAGGGGCGAAGGACTGACCGCCATCCCGTGATCCGCTCATCGGCACCACCGGTCTGCGGCAGTTCCGGATGTTGGTGCAGCTGCCCAGCCCGACAAGCGTCCGCTTGCGGAAATCGAGGCCTCGCGTCAACGTGGCGTCACCGTCATGATCACGTTGTCGACGGACCGCGCGCTGAGCGTCGCCAGGCCCGATGGCGCCGTGACGGGCACCGTGACCGTGGCGCGCAGGGCGATTGGAGGTGTCGGCGTCGAGTGTCGCACGGCCGGATGCTGGAGCTCGTTTGCGGTGCCGGCCGGTCGCCCCGACCCTCAAGCGACGGGCTCATACGACTACGGGTTGCGCCCGCCCGCGGGCGAGTCGGTCGACCCTTCTCAACACGGACGGGATGCGGTGTGGCCCTGCCATCCCAGCGACGATGCGGGCGGCTTCTTCGATCTCGATGCCGCCGGCGGCCGTGACGTAGAGGGGCCGCGTGGCGACACCCCTGACGACCTCTATTGCGTGGGTCGCTGTGTGGAAGTGCGTCTTTGCGACACCGATGACGGGAACTCTGAATGCGTCCGCGGCATGCGCACCGAGGCCCGGTCGGCCGTCCGGGTCGAGGGTCGCGTATCCGTCGACGACGAGGAGATCGAGGGGCCTGCTGAGGGTCAAGACCGCCCGGATGCACGGAAGCTCGCGCTCAAAGAGCGCGCCAGGTTTGTACGGCGCTATGTGACCGATGTCGGCGACGTGCTCGGCCACCACTGTCGCAAAGTCGGACCCGCGGCATATGACGAGCGCAGCGGTCGCCCCGCCGACCTCGTTGTAGTGGACATCTACGGCACCCACCCACGCGGACTTGGGCGACAAGGAGGCCATCAGCCCAGTGTGGACGATTCGGTGGGCACCGGCGGGTTGCCCGGGTTCCGCCTCGACCGACAGCGCGACGTGCGGCAACACAGGCGTTCTCCCGCAACGCGGCACAGCAGCCGCGATCGCTGTGCAAGGCGTCTGGTCGGGCGTTCGCCCGTAGAGCGGCATAGTCGGACGAACGTCCTCCGCGCGGCATGAGAGTGGATCTCGGTCATGAGCATTATTCGTTCGGGCCGATCGAAAGGACCCCGCCCCCGTCCGGGCGTCCATTGAGGAGGTTCCAGTTGACCGTCAGGTCGGCCCATTTGGCGGAGCCGCTCGGTCGCGTGCCGTACATGACCCGGTCCCCGAAGTCCGCTGGACCTCCCAGCTTTCCGCTCAAACAACTCAGACTCGAAACCGCGGCGCTGTAGTCCTGGCCGTGCGCGGGCAACAGAACGGTCAGTGAAGCGGCCCTCAGCTCTGAGGCTTCAGGGCGATCGAGATTGCACGCGCTCCGCGCTTCGGCGAGTGAAGCGGCCGCCGTGTTCGCGTCGGGGGACCCGCATGCGGTACACGCCACCGCGAGGAGGCCAGCGGCTCCGGTAAGGAACGTGAGCGGGGTCGCTTTGCGCGCGTGGCCATTGCGGTTGTCCAGCGTCTTCATGGTGTGAGTATCGGGTCAAACACCTCTGCCCGCCCTCTCGGGAACCCGGACAACCGTTTCCGAGAAGCTCTCCCCGGGCTAGCATCACGGGTCGCAACACCCGTCGCGATGATGAGCGGTGACGCTAGGCCCGTCGCTGCTGCGTGGAGCGAGCGGGATCGGCCGGTCAGTACCAGGACGGGCCGTGGTCGCGGTATGGCTCCTCGAGCGCGGCAGCCTCGTCGTCGGTCAGGTCGAGCTCGAGGGCACCGGCGGCTTCGGGCAGGTGATGGGGTTTTGTTGCGCCGACGATCGGCGCGGACACGGCAGGGTTGCGCAGCACCCACGCGAGCGCGATCTGCGCCATCGTCACCCCGCGAGCGCGAGCAAGATCCTCAACGGCGGTCACGACGGGCTCGTCCAACGGCGAGTCGAAGGCCTGCACCACGTGATCGACAGTGGAACGGATGGACTGCTCACCCCACGGTCGGGCCACGCGGCCCTTGCCCTGCGGCGAATAGGGCACCAAGCCGACGCCGCTGTCAGCACACATGGCCATCAGCTCGGGCTCATCCTGGCGGCGCAACAGGTTGTACTGGTTCTGCATGGACACGAAGCGGGTCCAGCCGCCGAGGTCGGCGGCGTGTTGCAGCTTGGCGAACTGCCACGCATACATCGAGGATGCGCCGAGGTAGCGGACCTTTCCGGCCTTGACGATGTCGTGCAGCGCCTCCATGGTCTCCTCGACCGGTGTGTTGGGGTCGAAGCGGTGGATCTGGTACAGGTCGATGTAGTCGGTGCCGAGTCGGGCCAAAGAGGCGTCGATCTGTTCGAGGATGGCCTTGCGGGACAGCCCTGATCCGCCCGGTCCGTCGTGCATCGTGCCGTGCACCTTGGTAGCCAGCACGATGTCCTCGCGGCGCGAGTAGCGCCGGATGGCGCGACCGACGACCTCCTCTGACGTCCCGGCCTGGTAGACGTTCGCGGTGTCCCAGAAGGTGATGCCCAGCTCGATCGCCTGCCGGAAGAACGGCTGGGCGTCGTCGTCGGCCAGCGCCCACTCGTGGGCTCGTTCGGTCGTCGGATCGCCATAGCTCATGCACCCCAGTGCCAGCCGGCTGATCCTCAGGCCAGTGCTACCAAGACGGGTCTGTTCCATACGGTCAGTCTCGTGCATTGCTGCCGGCGCACATCGGCGCGCGCGCACATCGGCACGCGCGCTCATCAGCACGGTCGGACGCTCACGACCGCGCGGGCAGCGGCACGCCGTTTCGCACCCTGTGTGCGACGGATACGGGCGTGGTCCAATTTCTGGTCTCGTTCGCCTCCGTTCATGTGGTGCCATCGGCGTGCGCGGGCGCGGCTCGGGAGCGCGAGGCGAACGCGCGGGAGCCGGCTGAACGTCGAAGCGCAGACCTCGAAAGCGTGTGGCGGTAGCTCAACCGGGCCGATGCCGGGGATCAGGTGGTGGTCAACCGCAATGCGGTAGGCGCAGAGCGTCGTGGGCTTGCGAGTGGGGCCGTCCTGCTGTGTCTCGTGGCGGCCGATGATGCCCTGGCCTTGGCAGGAGCGAAGCGCAGGCCGACGACGGTTTCCCATGTCGGCCAGCTGCAGACCCGTCAGCCTGCGTCGGTGCGCGCGCCGGGATCCTGCGTGTGATCGACGACGTCGCGCAGCTGCGAGCGTGACGCGACCCCGAGCTTGGGGAAGGCGCGATAGAGATGGACGCCGACCGTGCGCGGCGACATGTAGAGAAGACCGGCAATCTCTCTGTTGGTTCGTCCGGCCGCGGCCAGGCGCACGACCTCACGCTCCTGTGCCGTCAGCCGGAGCCAGCCCTCGTCGGCATCCAATCGCACCTCTCTGAGCCCGGCGGCCCGAAGCTCGGCGCGGGCCCGGTCAGCCCAGGCGCGCGCCCCCAGCCGCCGCAAGACGTCGTATGCCGCATGCAGCTGAGTCCGGGCCTCGCTGATGCGGCGTTGTCGCCGCAGCGCGGCACCATAGTCGAGACGGGTCAGGGCCAGCTCGAACGGCCACGACTCGGCCGGCCGCCCGATCGCCATGCGAAAGAGCGTGTCGGCGCGCTCGGGATCCGGCTCGAGCAGGGCATCCGCGCGCGCGAGCCGCGCGACGTTGCGTGGTCCCGCCCCGAGCAGCACCCCACGAGCGTGCTCGAGGATTGGCGTCAGCTCAGCGGCCCGTCCCTGCCGCACAGCGGCCGCGGCAAGCTCACCCAAGCCTCGGTAGGACACCCGCTGGTGGCGTGCCCGGCCGTCCGGCCGGAATGCCCCCCGAAGCTGCTCGAACTCCTCCTCGGCATCGCCCTCCGCGAACGCCAGATAGGCCCGAGACAGGCGAACGCTCATCTCCAGGGCTATGTCCTCGCCGATCTCGACCCCTTGAAGCGCCGTGTCGAGCAACCCTCGCGCACGGTCGATGTCGCCGCGGACAGAGGCCACCCGTCCCTGCAGCTCAAAGGCGACCTGACCGTCGAAATACAGGAACCGTGCCTCGGCGAGGTCTGCCAGCCAGCGCGCCAACCGGTCCATCTCGTCGAACGCTCCCAGGTCCCAATGCACTTCGGCGAATCCGAGAAGGGTCTGTGGAAGCTGCTCGGTGTGGGTGCGGCCCATGAGCTCGACCGCCCTCGTATACCGCTCCCGAGCAACCGCCGACTCGTCGAGCAGCAGGGCCGTCCCGCCGAGCATCAACGCCTGGGTCGCGGCCGCACCGATGCTCACGGCAGGGTCGATCGCCGCAGTCTCACGGACCAGCCGGTGCAGCTCCGGCGGACGCTGCATGGAATGCGCGCCGACCCGGATCCAGGCGCGGTCCGCCCGGGCGACGGCGTCGAAGGGGGCCGGCAGCTCGGCGGATGCACGTTCGAGGCGCGCGAGCCAGTGGTCGACGACCTCCGAGCCCTCGTCCGTCCGGTAGACCAGCATGGCGAGGCTCGTGAGCGACGCCCAGGCCACGTCGTCGACGTTGAGCGGCTCCAGCTCGGGCATCACCTCGACGAGGGCGGTGCGGGCAGCTGTCTGCCGCGCGGTGTGTGCCACGGCATATGCGGCGTAGTGCCCGGCTCGCGCTCGAATCATGGGGTCGGGCGAGGTCGACCGCAAGTGGGCGGCCAATGCCAAGAGCTGGTCGGGCGGACCGATCGGCACCATGATCCTGATGGCCTCGAGCAGTCGGCTCTCACGGTCCTCCCGCCTCGCGCTCAGCTCTGCGGCCCGGATCGCGGCCCGCGCGGCCTCGGGGTGCGCGCCGCGGTCCCGCGCTCGAACCGCCGACTCCATGAGCCGAGCGGCCACTCGCTCGTCAGGCCCGAGACATGCCTGCCCCTCGTGCCAGATCGCACGGTCGTCGTCATCGTGACTTCGAGCCAACAACCGGTGCGCGGCGACGCGCTCTTCGGCGGTGGCCGTTGAGTAGACGACGGAGCCGACCAAGGGATGCCGGAAGGTCGCGCGGCGTCCGACCGTCCGCAATACGCCCCGCCGTTCGGCGGCGGCGAGCGCTTCCAATGCGGTCTGCTCGCCGACGGACCGCGCGAGCACGCCGAGGTCGTCACCACCCGCAGCCACCAGCAGGAGCACGTCACGAGTGGTGCGCGGAAGCGCCTGGAGGTCAGTCGCGAAGACCTCTTCGACGCGGGCCGGAACGACGGACTCGTCCGCGGCTGCCAGGACCGGACTCCGCGCCCTGGCAGCCGTCCGGCCCAGCTCGAGCAACGCCAGAGGGTTGCCCGCGCCTCGCGCCACGACCGTGACGCGCTGTGCTCCGGTGAGTTTCAGTCCGCTCCGCCGCAGCAGCATCGCGGACTCGTCCGCGTCGAGCGGCGGCAGTGGCAGGCGGGGCACGGACTCGAACCCGGCGGGCGGGCGTTCGCCACGGGCTGCCACGAGTAGTCGCACAGGCTCGCCCTCGAGCCGTGCGGCGATGAACCCGAGCACGGCCCGCGACGTCGGATCCAGCCAGTGCAGGTCATCGACCACCATGAGCAGCGGCGTGGCGCGACCTAACGTCCGGAGATGGTCGAGCACGCCCAGCCGGAGACGGAGCGGGTCATCCGCCAGCGCGAGCAGGCCCAGGACGGGTGGCCCCAGCAGGGTGGTGAGTGCCGCGTACGGGAGATCCTGCTCCGACGGCCTCCCGGCCGTGCGCAGGACCTGCATGCCGGCGGACTCTGCCTCGTGGGCCAGGACGTCGAGAATCGCCGTCTTGCCGGCGCCGGGGATACCAAGGAGCACCGCGGCGGCGCTCTCGTCGGCAATCAGCCGGCGCAGGCTCTCGAGCACCGAGTCGCGCCCGATCAGTCCGGAGGAGCTCGCCGGCCGGGCAGCCGGTCTCCTCGTGTCCTCACCCTGGTCGCTCATCCGGCCTCCCGACGAGACGTGAAGGCACTGGTGCCCGACGACGAGCGCCAGCCTCGCCCCACCGACAGACCCTGCGGGTAAGTCGTTCGACTGATGCCACCCGGTCCTGAGGTGCATAGCGTCCCATAGCGTCGGTTGTGGGCGCATCAGCCCGCGACAGCCCGCCCGCCTACACGCAGCGGAGGTGGACGCCGTGGGGGTGACCTACCTGGACGCGTCTGCGCTGCCGCCTACAGAGCGCGCAGGTCACGTACGTGAGGCCATCTGGAGCTCCGTGGCCCGGGTCGACATCAGCCATCATCCCGACCCGGCCCAGATTCGTGCCGCCGGGACCATCACCCGGCTGGGGCGCCTCACCATCTGCTCGATCAGCTCCAACGTCACCTCAGCGACCCGCACCTCACGCCTGGTCCGCGACGGCGCGGCATACCTCATCGTCGCAATGCCCTTGTCCGGCTCGATCCGGGTGGCTCAGGCGGGCCGCGAGGCCGCTGTCCGCCCGCGCGACATGGTCGTCTACGACACCACTGAGCCGTACACCATCACCATCGAGAACGCGGTGCGCGGCCACTGGTTCCGGCTTCCGCTGGACTCGCTGGCGCTTCCCGAGAGTGTCATCCGGGACGTATCGGCGCGCCGGCTGAGCAGCGACCGGCCACTCGTCGACGTCGTCTCGAGCTACCTGCACCGGCTGGCCGGGTCCGCGGTCTCCTTGGACCGGCAGCGCCTGGAGCAGGTCGCCCAGCCGACTGCGGAACTGGTCCGCGCGCTCGTCCGCGCCCAGGCTCTCGGCGCCGACACCGGACACGAGGCACTGGAGAGCTCCCTCGCGACACGGATCCTCGAGTACGCACGAGACCACTTGTCGGAGCCCAACCTGCGCGCAGCGGTCATAGCGAAGGCGCAGCACATCTCGGTCCGTCACCTTTACGCAGTGCTGGCCGCGTCCGATGTCTCACTCGGCGACTGGATCAGGGAGAACCGGCTCGAGGAGATCCGGCGGGAGCTGGTCAACCCGGCATCGAACCACCGCACCATCGAGGCCATCGCCCGACGCTGGGGATACGGCGACGCCACCCACTTCGGACGCTCGTTCAAACAGGCTTACGGCATCACCCCGAGCGACTGGCGCCGCGCCGGTCAGGACGCCTGACCTCCGCTGGGCCGAGCCCCTTCGGCGCGCGCGAAACGCAGGGTCCTGCGTACGATCCGCAGAGTTGCAACCGCTGAACCTCCCTAACGTCGAACGCGTCCGCGAGTCGCGGGCCACCCGCGTTTGGACATCACCACCCATCGAGGGAGAGACACGATGGCACTCGCAGCAGAGCTCGCGAAACTCAGCGAGCAGTCGAAGAGGTTCGAGGACACGGTCGCCAACCTGTGCGACCGCAACGACGCGAACGCTACGGAGCGCACGGAGGCGTTGCGCACCTCGGTCGACCAGGCCAGGGCGAGGGTGGCCGCCAGGGCCGACGAGCAGCATGACCAGGTCGAGGCCGGCTGGGCCAGGCTGCACCAGTCGGTCTCCGACGGGTTCGACTCGCTGCGCACGGACGCCGCCGAGCGACACGCCCAACACCAGGTCGGCCGCGCAGCACGAGTGGCCGACATCGCCGAGTTCGACGCGGAGGACGCCGTCGACTTCGCCATCTTCGCCCTCGAGCAGGCCGAGTACTACGTGCTGGCCGCATCACAGGCACGACTGGACGCCGACGCTACTGCTGCGGCCGACCAGCCGTGAGCGCACTCACGAACGAAAGCCATATCTCCCCGCCCAGAAAGGAAACTCGAATGAACACCACCAAGCGCATGACGTCCGCAGCAACACTGCTCGCGGGCGCCCTTGTCGCGGCTGCTGTGCTGGTCGGTAGCGGGTCGGCCTATGCCGTCGTTGCCACCGACCGGCCGGTGTCGCACACCGCGGCGGTCAAGCCGACGATCGTGCTGGTCCACGGCGCCTTCGCCGACTCCTCCAGCTGGAGCAGCGAGATTCCCGAGCTGCAGCAGCAGGGCTACCAGGTCCTTGCGGTCGCCAACCCGCTGCGCGGGGTCGCCTCCGATTCGGCCTATCTGCAAAGCGTCCTGCAGACGATCCAGGGCCCGATCGTGCTCGTGGGTCACTCCTACGCCGGCTTCCTGATCAGCCAGGCCGCGGCCGAGAACCCGAACGTCAAGACCCTGGTCTATGTCGCGGCATACATCCCGCTCGCGGGCGAGAGCCCGGCCGACCTGACCTACCGCGACCCGGGTTCGGAGCTGACCGGCACGAATCTGGTGGCCCGGCCCGAACCCACCGGCACCGACCTCTACGTCAACCCCGCGACCTACGGGCAGGTGTATGCCGGCGGCCTCCCCAAGAGTGAGATCGCCACTGCCGCAGTCCTGCAGCGGCCGATCGCCGCTTCCGCGCTGTCCGACGACGCCACCGTGAACCCGCCGGCCTCGGTGCCCAAGTGGGAGATCGTGGCGCTGCAGGACAACGCGATCCCCACCACGACGCAGTTCTTCATGGCCGACCGCGTCGGCGCGCAGGTCGTGACGGCCCGGTCCGGCCACGACGTGCCGGCCGCGCAGCCGGACCTCGTCACCAACACGATTCTGAAGGCAGCCCGATCGGTCAACTGAGCTGACGAACCACACACCACGTTGAGAGGGGAACGAGATGTCACTGTCAGAGCAGCTGAGCCGGCTGTCGGCCCGCACCCAGGAGCTTGAGCGGCGCGCGTCCGCCGCGCGCAGCAAGGCACACGCCGAGCTGCAGGGGGACGTCAAGGCGGCCCGCGAGGTCTCCCGAGCCAGCGCCGAGGCCCTTCGCAAGTCCGCGGAGGCGGACGCCGCGGAGGTCTCGGCGTGGTGGACCGAGGTGGGTCGGTCCTGGGACCGGCACGTCACCCGGATGCGTGAACGGGTGGACCAGCAGAGGGCCCGGCACGACCTGTCGGCGGCCCAGCGCGATGCCGAGGAGGCCGAGGAGTACGCCTCGTACCTGCTGGACTACGTGGACGCGGCCGTGCAGGAGGCCGAGTATGCCGTGCTCGATGCGGCCCTGGCCCGCCAGGAGTACGACCAGCTCGCCGCCACCCAGCCCGGCCAGTCCGGCCACGCCACCCAGCCCGGCCAGCCCGGCCAGCCCGGCCAGCCCGGCCAGTCCGGCCACGCCACCCAGTCGGGCCAGGGGGTGGACCGCTGATGATGGTCACCAGCCCCGTTGACGCGGTGCGCCGGCTGAGCCGGGCCCAGGTCGCCGCGATGAGCCGGGCGTGGTGGGTGCTGCTGGTGACCGGCATCGTGAGCGTGTTGGCCGGTGCGGTGATCTTCTTCATCAGCTGGACCGTGCAGGACCTGGTCGTGTTCGTGGGGACCCTGCTGATCGTGCGCGGGCTGCTGACGATGCTCAGCATCCCCATCGACGGCTCGGTCCGGACCTGGTCCATCGTGCTGGGCGTGATCGAGGTCTTCGTCGGGGTCGGGGTGTTCGTGTGGCCGGGCCCGGCGCTGCTGGTGGTCGCGTTCTCGATCGGGTGGCTGCTGGTGTTCCGCGGCACGATGGCGATCATCGGGGCGGTGATGGGCCGGGCGGTGATGCCGTACTGGGGCCTGGTCCTGGTCGCCGGCATCATCGAGGTGCTCGTGGCCCTGTACCTGCTGAGCCGCCCGGAGGTGACGCTGCTGGCTCTGGTGTTCGCGGTCGGGTTCACCGCGATGCTGTACGGCCTGCTGGAGATCGTGGCGGCCTTCGAGGTCAAGAAGCTTCCCGAACGCGTCGACCAGCTCACCGGCGAGCACCCCGGACCCGACCACAACACGCTCGAAGCCGTCGGCTGAGCACGTACCGGGAGCGACAGAGAGGGAGTGCGATGTCGGATCGGACCGTTGGCATCTACTTCGCGTGGAGCCGTCCCGCGGAGACGGCCGCGCCGCTGGAGGTCATCGAGGACCGCTTTCCCGCTCTCTTCGAGAGCCGAAGGTTCTTGTTTCCACACCTGGCCGAGTTCTCGGACCCCGAGCGCTTCGACCAGGGGGTAGGTGGGTTCATCGACGAGGTGCTGAGCCAGAACTTCGTCGAGTTCGCCGCGAGCGCGGCGGCTGCCAGGGGACGTCCAGTCGTCGAGGTCGAGCGCGTGACCCGAGAGGGCGTGGCCACCGGGCTTGACGAGCTGCCGCTCGACGAGCTCGACACCCTGGTCATCATCAGCTTCGACTCCGACCGCACCGACCAGGTGGCCAGCGCGTCGGAGGTCGCAGCGCTGCGCGGATTCCTTTCCGTCCCGGGCAACGTCGCGTTCGGCGGGCTGCACCACGAGGTCGGTGTGGGCGACGATGCGGATGGCGACCGACGAATGGCCGTTCAGGTCGCCGAGCACGAACATCACGGTGATCGCACTCTGCCACCACGGCAGGGATTCGGACGCTACGGCCGCTCCCTCCTTGCCGGGCTGGATGTTCCGGTGGACAACCGGTTCGGGCTCCGGCCGGCGGTCGAGCCGGACGGCTCGCCCGCTGCGATCCTGCCGGAGCTGGATCGCGACCGGCTCGGGCTGCTGGCAGGCGTGCCTCATTTCAACCTGCATCCGCACCTGCCGCACATCGAGCGCCACGGCTCCGCCGTGACGGGTATGGAGGTGCTCGCTCGGCAACGGGTGGATCCGGATGCTCCGCCACATCCCGAGGCCGCGGATGTTTTTGATGCACTGTTGCAGTCACGGCCGGGTCTGTTTGCGGGTGACCTGCTCGTCGGCGATGCCACCCTGTTCAGCGCAACCAACGGTGGTGCCGAAAGCCTGCGGCGCTTGTGGCGGAACCTCCTCGATCGCCAGGTCAGCTGACTCGCGGCTCGCGGGCTGTCTGACGCCTCTCCGCCCGAGCGGCCCGGCGTTTGGGCCTGGCGCTAGCGCCTGGCGATGGTGCTGGTGTCCTGGTCGTGCGATCGTGGGTCGATGGCAGACCAGTGGCCGAGTTGTCGGGATGGCGGGCCGAACGAGGTGGTCGGCCGATGACCTACGTCTGGACCGGCGTCTGCGTGCTGCTCGTGGTCGGCATCGGTCTGGTCGTCTGGGGTTCTCTGTCAGGGCCGGGACGGTCCGGCCGCGACGTCTCGGCGCGGCGGACCAAGGAGTCGCAGGTCGGAGCCTTGCTGGTGGTCGTATCGCTGGGCGCTTTGGTGATCGCCTATCTCACGGCCCGTTGGCCCTAGGCCGTGGTCTCGCTGACGCAGGGCGGCGTCCAGGGCCCCACGCGTGTGCCCGCGCGGCGGCATACTTCCATGACCCAGATCGAGAGGACGGCCCGATGAGAACGCTGCACGTCGGGCTCCGGGTTGCGGATCTGGAGCGTTCGCTCGCGTTCTACATCGCCCTTGGCTACACCGTGGTTGGGACCGTGCCCCAGACGGAGCTCGGAAGCCTGACGATGCTCAAGCTCCCGGGTGACGAGTTCGTGGCCCTCGAGCTCGTCCATAGTCCCGACATCGGCCCGATCCATCCTCAGGGGCTCAGCCACCTCGTCATCAAAGTCAAGTCCATGACCGCCGCCGTTGCTGATCTCGCCGCCAAGGGAGTCACTGCCGAACCGCCCAGCTCGCCCGATGGCTCGCAGGACTTCTGGACGTCCTGGGTCACCGACCCCGACGGCTATCGCATCGAGCTGGTGCAATGGCCCGCAGGTCACGCCGACGGCATGAGCGAACTCGACTTTCCCGGATAGGCGCCGCCACGCAGCGCGGACGAGGGGGTCGCCCGGCATACGCGGCCCTGATCGGGTGTGGGTCTCGAGCGTCACGCTCTAGCGTGGGTGAATGGCTGACATCTCTGCCGGCGCCACGGGGCGGACGGTGATGACATCCGACGGGCGCTCCCTCGATGTGCTCGACTCGGGCGGAGACGGGCTGGCGCTTCTCTACCACTCCGGGACACCCGGGGGTGCGGTGCCCTGGCCCGCCGGGATCGAGGCCGCGCGGAGGTTGGGACTGCGCTGGGTGACCTACTGCCGCCCGGGCTACGGATCGAGCACGCCGAAGCCGGGACGAACCGTTGCGGACGCTGTGAAGGACAGCGCCACGGTCCTCGACGCCCTGGGGATCGGCGACTTCGTGTCCCTGGGCTGGTCGGGAGGCGGACCCCACGCCCTCGCCTGCGCGGCGCTGTTGCCGGATCGGTGCCTGGGGGTTGCGACCATCGCCGGCGCGGCTCCCTCCGACGAACCCGATCTGGACTTCCTCGCCGGGATGGCTGAGGACAACGTCGAGGAGTTCACCCTGGCGTCGCGGGGACGCGAGGTGCTCGTCCCGGCCATCGAGGAGATGGCGCGGGCCTATCGCAGCGTCACCGGGGAGCAGATCGTCGAGGCGCTGGGCGGCCTGCTCAGCGAGCCCGACCTTGCGGCCCTCACGGGACCACTCGCCGACTACATCGCGGCCATGGCGCGTGAGGCGGTCAGGGTCGGCGTCGACGGCTGGGTCGAGGACGACCTCGCCTTCTGCGAGCCGTGGGCCTTCGACCTGGCCTCGATCACGGTGCCGGTGGCCGTCTGGCAGGGCAGTGAGGACCTCATGGTGCCGTCGAGCCACGGTGAGTGGCTGGCCGCGCACGTGCCGGGCGCCCGGCCGCACCTGCTCCACGGAGTGGGCCACATCTCGTTGGTGGCCAGGCTGGACGAGGTGCTCGAGGATCTCGTCCAGCACCGACGGCGTTAGCGGCCCGACTCGTCGGCGGGCTCGTCGACGGTCAGCACGATAAGCGGGCTGTGGCGGAGCATGTCCGCCACATCCGTGCGGCGCCAGCGCCTGGCGGCCGCCTCGATGAAGGGTCGGCGTTCCTCAGGGTCAGTGATGACTCGCGCGGTCGCCGGCACGTCGACGACGACCGTCTTCTTCAGGTGAATCACGACGTGGGGATCAGCGTCGATGTTGTAGATCCAGTCACGGGTACGGTCGGCCCGGGGCATCCCGGTGATGAACAGCTGGTCGTCGTCGTGGTGCAGGAAGATCTCGATGCGCCGATGTTGACCGGTCCGTCGGCCGGTCGTCGTCAGATCGATGATCTGACTGTGGTTCAAGGCAGCCCGGGTAGCTTCACTCATTGAGGGGGCGGGGTCCATGGCGCGATCCTCTCGACTGAACCGACCCGGTCCACCCTACGGCGAGCGGCGGGCTGTGCGCCCGGATGCAGCGAGAAGTCCATGGTCCAGGCGCCCGGGGCGCGTGCATGTCTCGGTCGCGCCGCCTCGCGTCCGGTCCGCCACCATCGGTGGGCTAGTGCTTGAGGACGGGTAGCGCAGGTGGGTCACGCCGACGCCCGAGGCGAAGTACCAGTCGAACACCTCCGTCACGTCGTCGTCAGAGCCGGCGACGTAGCCGTCGAGCGACATGGACATGATGGCGACAACCTCAGACATGGCGATGGTTCCTTTCTGAACGGTCGGACCTGGCGACGAGAGTTCTCACCTGGGCAACGAACAGGGCTGCCCCGAACGGACATCTGTCACGCGGCTGAATTCTCCGTGGAACTCGACCGCGCACGGCCACGGGTTCGTGGCGTCTCAGCGTTCGATCCAGGCGTCAGCCGTTCAGGCGCACTGCTTCGCGAACCAGCGCCTTCACAGCGGCCTCCGGCAGCCGTCCACCCTCATGGAAGTCGATGGCGCGGACGCTCTTGCTGTCGAGGCGCGAGTTGAAGAGCTTCTTCGGGTCCTTCAGCTGGGCTCCCTTCGGGAACGTCAACCGCACGGCATTCTTGAGCATCTCGCCGATGCAGACAATGCCGTCGACCGACCACACCGGCACCCCCTCCGGCCTCGAGGGCTTCCTCCACTTCACGTCCTCGGTGATGGCCGGGTCGGCGGCCAGAACTACCTCACGGACGTGTGACAGCAGCTCGCCTCTCCAGTCGTCGGCCTTGCTGATGATGGCATCGACTTCCTCAGCAGTACGTCCCACCACATGAACCCCGTTCCTTTCGTGTCGCTAGCGCATGGCTTCAGTTGTATCGCTCGACGGTCGACAGCGACTCGCGCCTTCAGCGTTCCAGCGCCTCCACGCGGAAGCGACCGGACTCCTCGACGACGAGCACGCCCTCGCCCTTGCCCAACGGATGGACGAGGTATGCCGTGAGCCCGAGGACCGCTGCCTCGTTCGTCGGGCTGTGGCCGGCAACGAGGGCCCGCTCGCCGTCCTCGAGCCGGTCGACGACGCGTCGCAGGGCCGCCCCGAGCAGCATGGACTCCTTCTCGACGAGGTCAGGGTCGATCGTGCGCATCGCTTCGAGGTCAGCACCCTTGCCGGCCGCTTTGGCGACCTCGCGCCAGCGGTCCTCCACCGCCGACCGCAGGCTTGGGTCCTCGGTGATCGGCACGCCGTCCTGTCCGGCGGCCCGGCGCAGGATCTCGAGCATCTCGGTGCAGCGGGCTGCGCCCGTGGAGACATATGCGGCATACGGCGGGTGAAGGCGCTGGCTGATCCTCTCGGCGTCGCGAACACCCTGTGCTGTCAGGTGATCCCCGTCATTGTCGGTGTGTCGGAGCAGTTCGACATAGCGCATGGTCCCAGTCTGCTCGCGCGGAGCCGCCAGCGCGCGATCAGGGCCCGATGACCTCCTGACCCATGGGATGCTCCGCGGCCGGGTGCTCCACCAACGCGAGCACGCGGCTGGACATGAACCGTGCCGTGCGCACCGGAGTCCCACCACGAGTCACCTCGGTGACCTCGACGATGCCCCGGCTCGTGTTGATCTCCACCCTACGGCCGTTGCGGGAGGCCTCGATCGTGTACGTGCGGACCTCGCCACCGGCATCGATGACGATCTCCACTCGATCTCCACGCACCCGTTCACGGTAACGCGGACATCCGACAGTGGCGCGGGCCCGCTCCCGGACTCCGGGTCGCTGGACGGGCTCTGAAAGCGCCTCGAGGTCGGCGTCGTGCCCTGATGCAGGTGGGCGCGTATCAGGAGGCGGCGCCAGCCCGTCAGGTATCGAGGGAGGCACCGATGGACAACCTATGGAGCGCTCTGGAGAGCCTCGCCACCGCCTCGGCCGTCGCGCTTGCGCTCGTGACCTTCATCTTCTCAAATCGACGCGACAAGGCGATCCGGCGTGCAGATCTGGTGCGGGCGTATACATCCGACTTTTACGCCGACCAGAACGTCGTGAAGCTCTTCAGCGACCTTGACTACGACCGGTTCCGGTTCGATGCCACGGACGAATGGTTGGGCACTGGTGCCGAGTCCACGCTCGTCCGCATGCTAGATATCTTCAACAGCCTTGGTCACAACGCGCGTCATGGCGTTATAGGCCTGTCCGACATCCACGGAACAACCATCGGCTATGCGGTACTTCGCGCCTATGACTCGGCTGAGGTGGTGCGGTATCTGGAGTATGTCCGACAGTGGGATCACGAACACCTAGGGACGGGTGTGCCCTTCCAGTTCTTCCAAGAACTAGCTATGGAGCTGCGGACCGTATCTGCCCGAACGAGGCGGCTCAACCGGCTGCTCCCAGCCGTGCTCGAGCCTAGGGAAGGCTCAACGGTGCCCGGCACGAAAGCGGAGTCAGACCCCTAGGGCGCACAGAATGCGACTTGGCCGCGTCCCGTCGATTGCGCACCGCACAGATGCCGGGTTGTATGGGGTGGTGTGCGGGTTCGACTCGTCCGCGGCCCCCAGCGGGCTGCTTGCGTAGCGTGCCTCCTCGTGTTGTCCGTCCTTGGTCTCGCGGGCTGCGCCGCTGGCCGCGTGGCCAGCGAGGGAACCAGTATGAGCCGGCCGTCGACCGGCCCGGTCGAGACGATCGTGCGCGTGCTGCAGATGAACCTCTGCAACAGCGGGCGCGCCAGGTGCTACACCGGCGGGCGTGCCGTCGGCATGGCGGTGGCACTGGTCCACCGGTTTCGGCCGCACATGATCAGCCTCAACGAGGTCTGCAGCGATGACGTACGCGTTCTGAAGAAGGCGATGTCGGTCGCCTTCCCCGCTGCCGACGTCGTCTCGGCGTTCATGTCGGCGAAAGATCGCCCCAGCCAGGCCCCGGTCCGGTGTCAGAACGGCCAGGAGTTCGGCGACGGCGTCGTGGTCGTGGTCTCGTCGCCCGCACGTGGCGGCCGCAGCTACAGCGGTGTCTACCCGGTGCAGGACCCCGACGACCCCGAGGAACGCGTCTGGGTGTGCATCGATCTGGAAGGACGGTTCACTGCCTGCACCACACACACGGCCAGCGCCAACACAACCGTCGCGCTTGAACAGTGCCGATACTTGCTGACGTCAGCGGTGCCCAGGATCACCCGCGGCTACGGTGGCGAACCGGTCATCCTCGGCGCAGACCTCAACCTCGCGGCTCTCGGCTCACCCAGCCCACAGTCATGCCTCCCTAACGGCTACCAGCGCACCGACGACGCCGGTCTTCAGAACGTCGTGGTGAGTCCGGGTATCGGGGTGCGACCGCAGTCGGTGATCGACATGCAGGGCACCACTGATCACCCGGGATTGCTGGTCGACGTTGCGCTTTACGGCCGTTGAGGGGAGCCGAGTCCGCCATCCGCCCGGATTTGCCGCAGTCCGCACGCGCTCATGCGGTCACGGTGTCCCCATGGCGGTGGACCACCTTCCACTCGCCATCCTCGCGGCGGTACACCTGAGTGGCTCGCAAGGTGTAGGTGCGCGGCTGGCCGTCGACGGAGGCGGAGGTGTGCTCCAGGCCGGCCGTATAGGCCATGTCGCCCACCACGTCATAGGTCTGCAGCTCGAACGCGTAGGACGTGCAATCGGAGAAGGATCTGCCCAGAGCAGTGAAGAGCTCGTCCAGCTGGGCCTGTCCGTGGGCGTTGCTCCACGCACCCAAGACGCTCACAGGCTCCTTGCGGGACCAGAGCGCCCGGCGCGGCGCGGGGTCACCGTTGTGCAGCGAGAGCTCCGCTTGGTAGAGAGTTGTCCTCACCCAGGCGAGAAAGTCGTCACGATCGGTCACCCCTGCAGCATGCTCCGCATGCAGGGCTTTGGCACGTGATCGCTGACGATGCGCCGCAGGCGCCGCTGCGTCGCACGAGTCGCTCGTGCCGATGAGATTGCCGCTCCGCCCGCGTGCTTCGCGTGTCATTCGAGAAGGCGCACCTCGAGGTCGAAGGCCAGAACCACGGCACGCGCGAGCTCGACCTCCTGCTCGGCTTTGAGGTACCCCACAGTGCGGCCGAGCAAGTCCACCGGAACAGCCACGAGGTTGTCGAGCGCGACGGCGCCGTCGTGATCCAATCCGTTGTCCGGCCCCACCCGGACCTCGCTCGACAACCCCTTGATGGTCGTCGTGATCGGAGCCACCGTTACTTTCGTCATCGCGCCCGGGAGTCTTCGGTCTAGAGGGCGGTCTGCGGGGTGGTCGTTGATCGTGTCGTGTCGATCCGGGCCGCGGGGACGTCCCGGCGCAGCGACTCCTGCCGACGTGCCACCAACTGCCAGAACGTCAACACCGACGTGACCCAGAGCACCGGCACATAGAACGCCAGGATGACCCATGACCAGTCGCTTGCAGTGTCGGTCAGCCGTTCGCTTATCCCGGTCACGGTCGAGCTGACCAGGTCGGCTGTCCCGACTACGGCCACGACCCACACCAGCAGCCGCGCGCTCGCGTGCCGGTGCCGTAGGGCGACCAGGGCCAGTAGCGCAAGCACTGCCGTGGCCAGGTCGCCGAAGGCGATCACCGACTGTGCGGTGGCGGACGCGCCGAGCCCGGCGATGTTGGAGGCACTGAAGATCTGCAGCGCCACGTAGCGGAGCGCCTCGACCCACATCAGTAGGGTGAGCGCCTGGGCGAGCGGACGCCGGGTGAGCGCCGGGGCGACGTACCAGGCTCCGACGAGCCCCGCGGCGACAAAGGTGAGCAGGGTGGCCAGCAGGTTGGCGGCGAGCAGGTTCATCGTGCCTCGGCCAACCAGGCGAGGGCCGCGTCACGACCGAGGAACCACTGCGTCGGGAAGGCAGCGGCGCGCCCGTCGACGCGCGGCTCCGCCCCCGACTCGGCCGTCGGTCCTGTGAAGCCGGCGGGCATCACGAACGCGAACCGGGTGACGCCGGCGCGGTTGTAGCGCGGGATCACGTGGTCGTCGCGCCAGGCCATCGACCCTTCGCGGTCCTGGAATCCGTGCCGGAACTCGGTAGCGTCAATCAGGATGCTCGCCGTGGCGATCGACTCGGCCTCGGTGGCGAGCAGCATCAACCCGGTCTTCCAGTCCTCGTCCGACATCGACTCGGTTGTGGGTAGCCAGGCCAGCTCGAGATGCTCGGGATTCTGGTGCTGGATCACGAGTCCGTAGCGATAGCGCGCGGTCTCGTTGGGAGCGGGGGTCTCGGAGGTCATGCCAACGAGGCTATGGATGTGGCAGATGCGGCCGTGAGGGGTGAATCGGACACCGTAGAGGTTGAATCGGACAAGGTGGCTGCGGGGTCCGAGCAAGCGGGGTGTCGATGGTTCACTGAGGGCGTGGTCAGAACTATCGTCATCGCCCCGGCGGAAACGTCGTCCATCACCATGACCGGGCTCTTCGACGTGATCAGCAAGGCCGACCGCGCCTACGGTGCGCTCCGGGGCCGGCCGGGTCACGACACCGCGTTCGACGTGCGGCTGGTGAGCCTGGACGGCCAACCGGTGCGCCACGGAGAACGCGTGACCGTCAACGCCGACCTCGCCGCTGAAGAGGTCCACGACGTCGACCTCGTCGTGGTGCCCGGCCTTGATGACGACCTCGAGCCCTCACTCGCCCTCAACGAGGGCTGGGCGCCCTGGCTGGCGCGGTGGCACCGGGACGGGGCGGTGGTCGCCTCGAGCTGCAGCGGAGCCTTCCTGGTCGCCGATGCCGGCATCCTCGACGGTCGCTCCGCCACCACCCACTGGCTCTACGGCGAGGCCCTGCAGCGCAGGCACCCCGCGGTCCGGGTCATGACCGAGCGGCTCCTCATCGACCACGGCGACGTCATCACCAGCGGCGGCGCGACGACCTTCCTGGACCTGGCGCTGTATCTCGTCGAGCGTTTCGCCGGACGCGAGCGTGCCAACGCTGCGGCACGGATCCTCCTGATCGACGGCGCCCGCACGAGCCAGCTGCCCTACGTGAGCCTCGGCGGCGTCCTCCACGAGCACGACGACGAGGCGGTACGCCGCGCCCAGCACCTCATCGACCGTGACCTGGGCGGTGAGCTGCGTGTTGACGCCCTGGCCCGGGCGGTCGGTCTGAGCAGCCGAACCCTGGCCCGCCGATTCCTGGACTCCGTCGGCCAGACTCCGCAGGCATATATCCAGGCCCGGCGGGTCGACACAGCCCGACGCATGCTCGAGACCAGCGACACCCCGGTCGACAACATCCGCCGCCGGGTCGGGTACTCCGATGCGACCGCGTTCCGTCGCGCCTTCCGGCACCACGCCGGCCTCTCACCCACCGACTACCGACGTCGATTCGGCTGGCCCAGCGGGGCAGCGAAGGGACACCAGGACTGACCGGCCCCAAGCCGAGCGCCACCGGCAGTTCTCGAACAGCGCGGCGCGAAGGTCGTTCACGCTCGCATTGTGCCGGTGCGACACCACGGCCACCTGGTCGCGGGTGGGTGGCTGACCGTCCCTGCCGTTCATCAGGTCGAACAGGCTGGTCTCACGCCGGACCTCCCTTGGTCGCGACGCCCGATGGAAATCGCAGAGACCAGTCCCTGATAGACGCTCTACTCGCTCGTGGGCCAGATGGGGCCCTGGTCGGTCCAGGTGACACCCTT
Source organism: Intrasporangium mesophilum (assembly GCF_054783095.1). Classification (NCBI taxonomy): domain Bacteria; kingdom Bacillati; phylum Actinomycetota; class Actinomycetes; order Micrococcales; family Intrasporangiaceae; genus Intrasporangium; species Intrasporangium mesophilum. Next base: position 100,142 of record NZ_BAAGRF010000009.1, read on the forward strand.
GTTGTGGCAGAGGCAGAACGGGTGGCCGACGGGGTCGGTGTAAACGCGCCAGCCGTAGCCGTCGGGGCCGATGGAGTCCTGCTGCAGGGTCGCGCCGAGGGCCAGGACGCGGCTCTGTTCGGCCTCGATGTCGTCAACCTCGAAGTCGAGATGGAACTGCTTGGGGTGCTCACCGTCGGGCCACTGCGGTGCGCGGTAGTCCTCCACACGGGTGAAGGCCAGCTCGATCTCGCCGAACCGTATGCCGGCCCAGTCGCCGTGGCTGCCCCCCTTGATGGGGCGACCTGTCACCTCTGAATAGAAGGCTGCCAGCCTCATCGTGTCCGGGCAGTCGATGATGAAATCGGTGAGTTGCAGCACCCGGTGATCGTGCCACAGGCAATCCTGATGGCCAGTCTCTGTCGGCGGCGTCAAGTCGACCCTGACTGCCTACGCCGGCGCGGCATCGGCACGCGGTTGTGTCAGCCGGTGATGTCCCCGGTGCTGGCGTCGCTGGACTCCCGCCAGACCCCGTGGTCGCCGCCGTGTCGTCGGTGCCGGTGACGCCGCCCTGACCGTGCAGGTCAGGTTCGGGCTGACTCCGGCGAAGGACCGGAATGTGCCGTGGAAGTCGCGCCGGATGCAGAAACGGAATCGCGCGACAACCTGATCCGTACTCAATGGTCAGGCGTGCCCATAATGTCCTGTCAGCGGTTGGCTGCCGCTGTTCTTGGGGCGTATCAGACATTGGTAGAAGCACGCGCATTCCGAACCCGCCCACATCACGCGTGGCAGTCCCAGCGGCTGAACGAAATGTCATCCTTTATCACAATGAGCGACGCGAATTGAGCAGTAGTGACTCTCGCTCGAAGCGGGCGGAAACGCGCGCGAATTGTCCCTTCCGAAGCCGGTGCGGGCGGAGGACCCTGTCAAGAGGGAGCACCGCTCGGATGACGGGAAGAAAGCCATGCGTGGAATCGAGCGACGCAGCGGACGCATCGTCAAGACAGTCCTCAGGGCACTCTCCGTGGGTGCACTCTCGATCCCGGCGATGGCTGGGCTGGCCCAGGCGGCTCCGACGACCCCCGTACCTGTGTGCGCCGGAGCGAAGGATCTGGTCGTCGACGTGACACAAGACGTGCGGAACCAGCCGTTGGTGCCCGCTCGAGACGGCCACATGTGGGCCAGCTTCGACTACACCCAGCATCTGCGCATCTGGGCGGTGGGCGTCCAGCAGTACTGCGTCCGCAAGGACTTCGAGGGCACGTGGGTGAGCCTCGCCGGAGCCAGCCCCAGCCTTACCGGCACCATCGGCGAGGGAGACACCGGGACGTTCACCGGCACGGAGTACTGGGAATGGACCGAAATGCTCTCACCCACCGCCCCGACATCGGGCTACCTCGGCGTGGTCAACGCTGACTGCACGGCGGTGGACGTGTGCGCCGACGACAGCTTCCTGATCGTCAACACGTACTACTTCCCCGTAGAGGGGTACCGGCACTGCTCGCTGGTGCGCTCGATCCTGGACGTCGACGGCGGCGATCACGGGCGTATCAGCCTCAGCTACGACGGGGGCCGCAGGCTCACCGTCACGGGCGACATCACCGGCTGACACTGGGCGCCATCACTCGACACGGTGCGAGGGACGGAGTGAGATCAGCGTCTACCGGCGGTGCACGGACTCGCCGTGCGATCTCGGCCGTCGTCAGTCCTCGAATACAGACCAGCAGATGGCGTTCCGGCGGACCTGGTCCTCGAGGACGAGCGCTCTGATCTGGTCGGGGAGCTGGTCGCGCTGCCAGTCACGTTCCCACCGTCCCGCGTCGCTGTTGCTCGGATCCGCTGCCTGAACGGACTTGATCGCGTAGGCGGCTGCGCCGAGATCGTGCTCGGCGACATGCCCCACGCAGGCGGCCTGGCCGGCGGCGTACGCGGCGAACCGTGCCGCCCCTCGCACAGGCCGCGCGGCACCCATCGCGTGTCCGCCGCGGGCTCGGGCTTCCATCATCTTCATCTCGCCACGGGCCCAGGCGCGCGCCGCATCGATCGCGGCGCGAGGGCGCAGATCCGACGGTTGCTCCGCCTCGAAGAGATCCAGCACGTGCTCGGCACACTCGGCGGCCCACAGCGCCAGCAGCTGGTGGTCTGCGTCGCTGAGCAACCCGCCACGACGGATCGTGATCAAGCGCCGGTCCCGGACCTTCGGCAGGATCATGCGTCACAGCCTGCCAGTCCTCGATGCGGCATCTCGTCCGTCTCAGTCGGGACGCCCACCAAACTGCCACTGGTGCACTTCGACTCCCGAATATGGGTGGGCGGAGAGGACTTCCCGCGCGCTGTCTGGGTCGGGCGCCTCGAGCAGAACGGCCGCCCCTAGCACCCACGAGCCGTCGTCGGACAAGAGCAGCCCATTGGCGATGAGCTCGTCACGAAGGGGTAGGCCGACGGCGTCACCAACGGGTTCCAGGGTGAAGCCCAGGACGAGGTAGCGGTCGTATTCAGGTCGGGCACCATTGAACTCCCACATCGTGCGACCTAGACAGTCGTGCCATCGTCTCAGGAGCACGTCGCGGTAGGCACCAGCCTGGTAACCGGGCTCATCAAAGGCAAACGCGCGGGCCGCTGTCGGATCCGGCAGGTCCAGGATGTGCACGCTGCCGGTCAGAGTTCCGTCACTGCTGAACGTGGGCCCGCGGGCGATCATCGTCGCGGCGAACTGATCCATGTACGACCAGTGCTGCTCCACCATCCGCTCACGCAGGGGCGTCGATCCTGGGCGATCGCGGTGGTAGCAGAAGAACTCCATGACTCAAGAGTCTCTGAGCCCCTCTGCCGGGGCAATGCAGTTGCCACAGGCCCGCTCGTCGCCAGGTGACTGAATCCCAGCGAGGTGAGTACGTCCAGACCACCCTTCCCAGCCCAACAGGAACTGGACCCGCCGCGATCTCAACCCGACCGGCAAGGGCCACAGCCCCGCTATGTGTAGCTGGCGGCATACGGCTGCGCTGTTGGACATCCATAGTGCCGGCACGACACATTGGGCTAACGGCCCGTCTGGTGCCGTATGCCGTATGCCGTGGACGCGAAGGTGAGGTGCGTGGTGAGGCTGGTCGTACAGGAGTTCCTCACGCTCGACGGTGTGTCTCAGGGGCCGGGGTCACCAGACGAAGACACGAGCGACGGGTTCGAGCTGGGCGGCTGGTTCGCGCCCTACGTCGACGAGGCGTTTCTCGAGATGGTCGGGGGCTGGCTGGGCGAAGCGGACGGTCTGCTGCTTGGTCGACGCACATATGAGAACTTCGCGCGGGACTGGCCGCGGATGGGCGACCACCCGTTCGGCGGCATCATGAACGCCCTGCCGAAGTTCGTCGCGTCCCGTGGCTCGACCACAGCGGACTGGAGCCCGACCACCGTCCTGTCGGGCGACATCGCTTCGCAGGTCGTCGAGCTGAAGCGGCAACCGGGCCGGGAGCTGCAGGTCCACGGCAGCGCGCGGCTGGCCCAGTCGCTCCTGGCGGCCGGACTGGTCGATGAGTTGCGGCTCGTGATCGCCCCGGTGGTTCTTGGCCAGGGCCGACGCCTCTTCCCAGAAGGTGGCGCGCCGGCCGGCCTACAGCTCGTCAACCATGAGACGACACCGGGCGGGCTGTCGGTGCACACCTTCGACTACAGGGGAATGCCGGAGCTCGCGACCTACGGACCCGAGGCGTAGCCGCACGGGGCCCGCCGAGGCAGAGATGGGCGCGCCGATCGGCGCCTCTCTCCGCTGTGCAGCGCACGTGAGTCAACGTCCCCACAGCAAAGAGCTGTGTACCCACGGGGTACCTTGCGTAGACGTGCTGTTCATCAGCGAAGGAGCCACCGACCATGGTGCGAGCCGAGCCGCCGACGAAAGACGCTCACCGGCGTGACGCCCAGCTGAGGCGATGCTGGGAAACGGCCCGGCGGATGGTTCGCCGATGATCGCCTCACGACGCTTCGAGGGTGCGCGCGCCCTCATCACCGGTGCAGGGCAAGGCATCGGTCTGGCTTGTGCCGTACGACTCGCGGCTGAGGGCGCCCGGGTGGCCGTCAGCGACCTCGACCTGAACAAGGCCCGGTCAGCCGCCGACAGCCTGCCTGAGTCAGCCGGCCGGCTGGCATTGAGGATGGACGTCACGGACCGCGCCAGCGTGGATGCCGGTGTCGTCCGGGCAGCGGATGAGCTCGGCGGGTTGGACGTCGTCGTCAACGTGGCCGGGGGAGATCTCCCACATGGCGTCTTCGAGGAGATCACCGACGAGACCTGGTCAGCGGTGGTGGAGCTCAACCTGATCAGCGTGGCACGCGTGTGCCGTGCCGCGATCCCGTTCCTGCGCCGCAGCACTCGCGGTCCGGCGATCGTGACGATCAGCTCGATCAACGGTCAGGTCGCGCTGGGCAGCGAGCCGTACTCGTCGGCGAAGGGTGGCCTGACTTCACTGACCGCGAACCTCGCCCGGCACCTGGCTGCGGACGGGGTGCGTGTCAACGCAGTCGCTCCCGGCACCATCAGGACCCCGGTCTGGGACTCTCAGGAGGGCGGTGCCGAAAGCATGTTGCCCCTGTACCCGCTGGGCCGGGTCGGTGAGCCGAGCGACGTGGCGGCCGCGGTCGCGTTCCTCGCCTCGGACGACGCAGCGTGGATCACCGGCCACGTCCTGCCGGTGGACGGCGGGCTCCTGTTGGCCCGTCCGGCCCTATAGCCAGGATTCGAGCGTTGAGGTGTGACGGGCCCGGCCGGCGACGAGCGAAAGTGCTTGCGGTTCAGGCGAGCCAAGCCGCATAGAAGATCCCGAGCCCGGTCGCGGCGAAGATCCCCGCGATGATCCAGAAGCGGACCACGACCGTAACCTCAGGCCACCCTGTGTGCTCGAAGTGATGGTGGATCGGGGCGATCCGGAAGATCCGACGGCCCGTTCCGGTGAGTCGCTTGGTCAGCTTGAAGTACGTCATCTGCAGGATCACCGACAGCGTCTCGAGCACGAACAGGCCCGCGATGACCGCCATGAGCAGCTCCGTGCGCGTCATGATCGCCAGACCGGCCAGGGCGCCCCCGATCGCGAGGGAGCCGACATCGCCCATGATGATCCGCGCCGGGTTGGCGTTCCACCACAGGAAACCGACGCAGGCCGCGGCGATGGCGGTGGCGAACACGGCGAGATCGAGAGGGTCGCGCACCTGGTAGCACTGCGATGACACCACGTTGGGTCGTGACGAGCCGCACAGCTGGTTGCTCTGCCAGATGTTCACGAGGATGTAGGCGCCGAAGATGATCACCGAGGCGCCGGCGAGAAGCCCGTCGGCGCCATCGGTGAGGTTGGCCCCATTGGAGGTCGCGGTGACGATGAACCAGATCACGAGCAGGACCACGACCAAGGGCAGCTTGATGCCCCAGTCCTTCGTGGTGGACAGGTACTGCGACGCGGGCCTGACCCCACGCTCGTCCGCGAAGAACTGCGTGGCCAGCACTCCGAAGACGAGCGCAACCAGCGTCTGACCGGCCATCTTGGCGCGACTGCTCAGACCCTGGTTGTGCTGGGTGTAGACCTTGATGAAGTCGTCGAGGAACCCCACCACCCCGCAGCCGAAGAACAACAGCATCAGCAGCCAGGCGCTCGCACTCGGCCACCCGGCGGTAAGGACTGTTGCCGCCAGGTATGCCGCGATGGCAGTCAGCACGATCACCAGGCCTCCCATGGTCGGCGTGCCGCGCTTGATGTGGTGCGTCGTCGGCCCGTCGTCCCTGATCGGCTGGCCGAAGCCGTGCCGGGTGAACCATCGGGCGGCGAACCGGGTGCCCAGCAGGGAGCAGACCGTCGCCAGCCCGGCGCTCAGGAGTATCGCGCGCATGAAGTCCGGCCCCTCTCGGGCATCCGAATGGTCCCGGTCCCTTCGAGGCGAGCTGGGAATCGTGTCGCCGCCCAGTGTGGCGTAGCGGGCTCGACGAGTCGGTCAGGGCACACCGTCAGGATGCGCCTGGTGTGAACCAGCGACCACACGACATCCGGCCAGAGCGGATGTGGCACCACCGTCGACCAGGTGGCGGATTGGTGCGGTCGGTGGCCCCCGCACAGGCCCCCATAGGTGAGCAGGTGGTCGACGGTTGCGGGACCACGCCAGGAATTTCCTCCCGCATTCGAGTGGTCGACAGGTGCATGTGGTGGGACTGTGTTCTGATCCAACTCACAGCAAACCTTGAGCGAGGATCCAATGAAGGCTCCACGAATGCTCTCCATCGCTGTCGCCGCCGCCGTCGCGCTCTTCGTCGCCGCGCCCACCCAGGCCGCCCCCGGAGCGGGCGCGAGCCAGGACGCTGGGTCCGTCGACCGCGGGCCGATCGATGCGTACACAGCGACGGTGACACCCGCGCAGCGTGGCCAGCTGGCCAAGCTCGGACAGGACCTGTCCGAACAGGACCAAGGGTCGGACAAGGTCAGCGTCTACCTGACCCCGACGCAGGCGGCCCAGGTGCGCAAGCTCGGCATCAACGTCCAGCTGACCAAGGTCAAGGGTGGCAAGACCGTCCGCGAGTTCGCCGCCGACCAGGCCCTCAACGGCTACACCGTCTGGCGGTCGTACGACGAGGCGGGCGGCATCCGGGACCAGCTCTACGCGGCAGCCGCGAACAACCCCTCGATCACCAAGCTCGTCCGTCTGGGGACGACCGGGCAAGGACGCGAGATCCTCGCCCTGCGGATCACCCAGGGCGCCCGCGGCGTTCCCGACGGGAGCCGGCCGGCGGTCCTCTACAGTGCGACCCAGCACGCGCGTGAGTGGATCTCGACCGAGGTCGACCGCCGGCTCATGAACTACTACCTCGACAAGTGGCGCGCCAACGACCCGCAGGTCAAGTCGCTTCTGCAGCGCACCGAGCTGTGGTTCGTCCTCGTCGCCAACCCCGACGGCTACCAGTACACGTTCGACCACGAGCGTCTGTGGCGAAAGAACCTGCGGGACAACAACGGTGACGGCAAGACCACCGTCGGCGACGGAGTCGACCCGAACCGCAACTACCCGAACCGCTGGGGCTACGACAACGAGGGCTCGAGCAACATCACCTCGAGCGAGACGTACCGCGGCACGTCCGCAGGGTCGGAGCCGGAGACCGTCGCACTCAAGGGCCTGCTCGACCGCATCCGGCCCAAGTTCCAGGTCAACTGGCACTCAGCGGGGCAGTGGCTGCTCTACCCCGAGGGCTGGCAGACGGGCACGGCCACGGCCGACGACCCGATCTACTACGCGCTCGCGGGCAACCTCGACAACCCGGCGATCCCGGGCTTCCAGCCGGGCCTCTCGTCCGACGTCCTCTACGTGACGAACGGTGAGACGAACGGCTACGCCCACACCTCGGCCGGCACCCTCGCGTGGACACCGGAGCTGTCCCCGGGCTGTGACGGGTGCGGCTTCGTGTTCCCCGACGACCCGGCGCTCGTCGAGCAGGAGTTCCAGCGGGTGCTGCCCTTCGCGAGCTCGGTCGCCCGATCGGCCGTCGATCCGGCGAACCCCCTCTCGACCGTCGGCATCGCGACGAAGCCCTTCTACATCGACAGCGACGACCCGTACAAGCGGGGCGTCCCAGGCGCCCAGCTCAGCTTCCGATACTCGTACGGCGACCCGCAGCCGGTCGCGGTCAACGCCAAGCGCAGTCTCGGCGCTGTGACGGTGAAGTACCGGATCAACGGTGGACCGGTGCGTTCCGCGCCGACCTCCGAATGGGCCGGTGGCGAGAAGTACACGCCGGCCGCGGTGTACTACCACCAGATGCGGGGCGTGGTCACCGGCACCTCGCCCGGTGACAGCGTCGAAGTGTGGTTCGAAGGCGGCGGCGCGACGAGCGATTCGTTCACCTACCAGGCCGTCTCGGAGAGCGGTCGTCGAGTGCTCGTCGTCGCAGCCGAGGACTACACGGGCGCATCGCCTGCGCAGACCCCTGGGCCGCACTACGCGAGCGCGTACGTCGACGCCTTGGCCGCGAACGGCATACAGGCAGACGTCTATGACACCGATGCGCGTGGACGCATCGCCCCTGACGCGCTCGGCGTGCTGAGTCACTACGACGCGGTGGTCACCGAGACCGGCGACGACATCGTGACGCGGCGGGCGGGCACGGGCGCGGGCAACGCCGACCGGCTGGCTCTCGACCAGCTCTATGAGCTGCGCGCCTACCTCAACGAAGGCGGCAAGGTGCTCCTGGCCGGCAACGACGCGGTGCGCCAGTACTCGGGCGTGGCGGGCAACCAGCTCTACGACCCCAAGGGCGAGATCCAGTGCAACCCGCTCCCGGCGAACACCGATCCGAGGCGGTGCCTCAACCTGATCGGTTCGGGCGACAACATCAACGACGTCATGCAGTACGTCTTCGGCGCCTACAGCGGGATCCGAGGGGACGGGATCGACGAGAACGGCGCTCCCTTCGACTCCGTCGGGACCGGCGACCCGTTCAGCGGGCTCACGTGGGGCCTCGACGGTGCGAACCAGACCGGCGCCTGGTCCTTCCTCGCGACGAGCGGTGCGCTGCCCCCAGCGACCTACCCGCAGTTCACGAGCGCTCCGTCGTCGCGGTGGAACAAGCCGGGCGGTCCGTTCGAGCCGCACTCCGGCGCGAAGTACATCTACTCGCAGGTCGCCGACGTGTCGTACAAGCGGTTCACGAAGGAGATCGCGGTGCCCGCCGGTGGCGGACAGCTGTCCTTCTGGACCTCCTACAGCACCGAGGAGCACTGGGACCACCTCTTCGTCGAGGCGCGCACACCGAATGGTGACAACTGGACGACGTTGCCCGACGTCAACGGCGCCACGACGACAGACCCGGGTGACAGCTGTCCCGCCGGCTGGCGCGACCTGCACCCCCAGCTCGACCACTACCAGACCCTCACGGGCAACACCTGCACGTCCACCGGCACCACCGGCGCGTGGAACGCGGCGTCGGGAAGCTCGAACGGGTGGCGTCAGTGGAAGGTCGACCTCGGGGCGTATGCCGGCAAGACCGTCGAGATCTCGCTCAGCTACGCGAGCGACTGGGCAACCCAGGGCGTCGGCGTCTTCCTGGATGACGTGACCTACCCGGATGGCACGACGGAGTCGTTCGAGAGTGGTCTCGGCGGCTGGGTCGCGGGCCCGGCCCCGGCCGGCAGCTCGGACAACGCCAACACGTGGGAGCGGATCGACAGCAGCGGCTTCCCGGTCGGCAACTCGATCACGACGCCGGACACGATCCTGCTCGGCTTCGGTCTCGAGGGCGTGAGCACCGCCGAGAAGCGGGCCCAGCTGATGGGGGCGGCGATGGGCCACCTGCTCAGCTGACCGGCATACGCCCGACGGAGGGCTGGCGGGGTGTGACCCCGCCAGCCCTCCTGGCTGCGCGGGAGCAGGACTGGCTCTGACCAGGGAAGCCAGGAGACATCGGGCCGGCACGGAAGAGCCGGGGTTGAAAGCAGGAGATGGCTGGGTAAGAATCGAAATTGAGGACGGCCATTTCGGTCGCCCCCGCACCGACCCGCGGTAGGCGTTGCCTACCGGTCCGGACCTGGAGGGGGCGGATGGCCGCTCAGCATGTTCCCGTTTTGGCACGGCCCACCATCGGATCTCTCGATGATGCTCGGTCCTATGTGGCGTCACACGCGCTCGCCGGGTCGCCGATCGGTCGGGTCGGCCTCGAGCTGGAGTTCCACGTCGTCGATCTGGCACACCCGCAGCGAAGGGTCGCCTGGTCGAGGCTGACGGAGCTTCGGTCTGGGCTTCCGAGCCCGCCCGGCGGGAGTCGGGTGACCATCGAGCCGGGCGGTCAGTTCGAGCTGTCCACTCCGCCGATGGCCGACGTGGCCACCGCGATCGCTGCGTTGCGTATCGACGAGCATGTGCTCGCGACAGCGGCGGCCAGTGCTGGCCTCGGCCTGGTCTCGATCGGCGCCGACCCGGCCCGGGCGGTCCAGAGGGTGAACCCCGGCGCTCGGTACGTCGCGATGGAGCGCCATTTCGACTCGCTCGGCTACGGCGTCGCGGGCCGGGCGATGATGTCCTCCACCGCCGCGCTGCAGGTCAACGTCGATGCCGGCCTCCCCGACAGCTGGGCGACCCGCCTGCGGCGGCTTCACTCGCTGGGCCCGGTCCTGCTGGCACTGTCCGCATGCTCCCCGGTCCTGGCGGGCCGCGCCACGGGTTGGCGGTCGATGCGTCAGCAAGTATGGCGGGACCTCGATCCACGCCGGTGTGGGCCGATGGCGGTCGGGCCCGATCCGGCGCAGGCCTGGGCGGCGTACGCTCTCGCCGCGCCGGTGATGATGGTCCGCGATCCGGTCGCTGCGTCGGCATCTCCCTTGACGCGGCCCGTGCCATTCGCAGACTGGGTGACCGGCGCGGTCCCGCTGTCGCGGAGGCCCACGTTCGAGGATCTCGACTACCACCTGTCGACCCTCTTCCCGCCACTGCGCCCCCGCGGCTTCCTGGAGATCCGCTGCATGGACGCGGTGCCGCGCCGGTGGTGGCCGGCGCTGGCCGCGGTGGCCGTGACGCTGCTCGACGACGACCGCGCCGCCGATCTGGCCGACGACGCCTGCGCGCCGGTGGTGGGTCGATGGATGCCGGCCGCGCGCGACGGTCTGGCTGATCCGAGAGTGGGGCCCGCGGCCCGCCGGTGCATGGAGATCGCAGCCGAACGTTGCACGGAGGCGTTGCGGCCCGAGGTGGAGGCCTACGCCGAGATGGTATGCCGGGGCCGCACCCCCGGTGACGACCTGCGCGAGCAGGCTGCCCTACGCGGCCCGCTCGCCGTCCTGGAGGAGGAAGCCCGTGCGTGAACAGATCGCCCGCGGCCTCGAGCTTGCTCGCAAGCGCACGCTCGCGTTGACGGATTTCGACGACCGAGACCTGACCCGTCAGCACAGTCCGCTGATGAGCCCTCTGGTGTGGGACCTCGCCCACGTCGGGCAGCAGGAGGACCTGTGGCTGCTGCGCGCAGGCGATCCCGGGCGGGAAGCCGTGCTTCCGGCCGAGATCGACCGGCTCTACGACGCGTTCCTCCACCCCCGCCACGAACGCCCTTCCCTGCCGCTGCTGTCGCCGGCCCGGTCACGCCGCTTCCTGACCGAGGTTCGGGGACGGATCCTCGACCAGCTGGACACCGCGGAGGACCTGTTCCCGTTCGTGATGGTCGAGCAGCACGAGCAACAGCACGACGAGACCATGCTGGCCACCCACCAGCTGCGCACGGGGCCGGCCCTGCTCGACGCCGACACCGTGCTGCCGCCGGGTCGGGAGGTGGCGCACGACGCGATCCTGGTGCCCGCCGGTGAGTTCGTCCTCGGTGTCGATGCCGCCAGCGAGCCGAATTCCCTGGACAACGAACGCCCATCGCATGTCGTCGACCTGCCCGCGTTCCGGATCGGGCGGGTGCCCGTGACGAACGCTGAATGGCAAGGGTTCATCGACGACGGCGGCTACACCCAGGGTCGTTGGTGGTCCGCACGCGGCTGGGCACACCGGGTCGAAGCGGGGTTGGAGCGGCCGTTGTCCTGGTCGGCCGATGGCAGCCGGCGGAGGTTCGGGCACGTAGAGGACGTTCCGCCGCTCGAGCCGGTCCAGCACGTCAGCTACTTCGAGGCCGAGGCCTACGCCGCATGGGTGGGCGCGCGGCTTCCGACCGAGCTCGAGTGGGAGAAGGCGGCCGCTTGGGACCCGGTGACGGCGCGTCGGCGGCGCTGGCCGTGGGGCCAGTCGGAGCCGACCCCGGCCCTGGCGAACCTGGGCGGGACGGCTCTGCGCCCAGCAGTGGTGGGCGCCTACCCTGCCGGAGCCTCGGCCTATGGTGTCGAGCAGCTGATCGGCGACGTCTGGGAATGGACGTCCTCGGACTTCCAGCCGTGGCCGGGCTTCACTCCGATGCTCTATCGGGCGTACAGCGCTCCGTTCTTCGGTGGTGACTTCAAGGTGCTGCGCGGCGGGTCGTGGGCGGTCGCCCCCAGCACCATCCGACCCTCGTTCCGCAACTGGGACCTGCCGATTCGGCGGCAGATCTTCTGCGGCGTGCGTCTGGCATGGGACGTGTGACATGTGTCGACATCTCGCTTGGCTCGGGGAGCCCCGCACGGTCTCCTCGCTGGTCCTCGACCCGCCGAACGGACTGCTGGTGCAGTCCTACGCCCCACGCCGCCAGGCACACGGGCGCCTCAACGCCGACGGCTGGGGTGTCGGGTTCTACCCGGCGGGCCGTGCCGAACCAGCGCGCTGGCGGTCCGCGCGGCCCCTGTGGAGCGATGAGTCCTTCGCGTCGGTCGCCCCGGCGTTGACGTCGTCGTGCGTGCTTGCTGCAGTCCGGTCGGCCACGCCCGGTATGCCGGTCGAAGAAACCGCAGCTGCTCCGTTCCAGGACGGAGCGTGGCTGCTTTCGCACAACGGTGTCGTCGAGCGCGCGGTTCTCCCTGCCACCGAAAGAAGGGCCGAGTCAAACATCGACTCGGCCGCTCTCGCACAGTACGTCTTCGACAAAGGGCCGGGCGCCTTGGCCGAGACAGTCCTCGACGTGGCCCACCGCGATCCTCGTGCGCGGCTCAACCTGCTGCTCACGAACGGAAGGCGCATCCTGGCGACCACCTGGGGCGACACCCTGTCCTACCTCGTCGACGGTGATGGCTGGGTGGTCGCCAGCGAACCGTACGACGACAACCCCAACTGGGTCGACGTGCCAGACCGCCACCTGCTCGAGCTCACCCTCACCGGGATGAGCATGACCCCGCTCGAGTCCCAACCATGACTGTCGCCATCTCTCGCCACCTCCAGCCCGAATGGCGCCTCGACAGGCTCAAGGAGGACGTGAGGGCGGGTCTGACCTCTGCGCAGAAGTCGCTGCCCCCCAAGTACTTCTACGACCAGCACGGGAGCGAGCTCTTCGACCAGATCACCAGGCTTCCCGAGTACTACCCGACCCGAACCGAACGCGTCATCCTCGACGCCCGCGCGTCCGACGTCGCCGGACTGACCCGGGCCGAGACCCTCATCGAGCTCGGCAGCGGGACCTCGGACAAGACCCGGCTCTTGCTCGATGCCCTGCGCGCCCGGCGAGCGCTGCGCCGGTTTGTGCCCTTCGACGTCGACGGCACGGTCCTGGCCCAGGCCACCGAGGCGGTCGCCGCGGACTACCCGGGCCTGGACGTGCTGGCGGTCGTCGGCGACTTCGAACACCACATCGGTCTGCTGCCCAAGGGCGATCGTCGACTGGTTGCGTTCCTCGGCTCGACGATCGGCAACTTCGAGCCGGGGCCGCGCGCGGAGTTCCTGGACGCGGTGCACGCGACGCTCGAACCAGGCGACTGGTTCCTGCTCGGCACCGACCTCGTCAAGGACGCGTCCCGGCTCGTCGCTGCCTATGACGACCCCGGCGGCGTCACCGCAGCTTTCAACCGCAACGTGCTGGCCGTCATCAACCGCGACCTGGGCGCCGACTTCGATCTCAGTGCGTTCGACCATGTCGCAGTCTGGGACGCGGATCAGGAGTGGGTCGAGATGCGGCTGCGGTCCAACCGACAGCAGGTCGTCCACGTGACCGACCTGAGTCTCGACGTCCACCTCGACAGAGGCGAGCAGATCCGCACCGAGATCTCGGCCAAGTTCCGCCGCGGGGGAGTTCACCGTGAGCTCCAGCGGGCCGGGCTTCGCATGGCCCGGTGGTGGACCGACCCGGGCCACGACTTCGCACTGTCGTTGTCCACGCCGCTCTGAGCGCCACACCTGATGGGGTGCCGGGTGTGGATGTCTGTGGTCGTCCTGGCGACCTCAACGCTCCACAACCCGCGATCGGCCCGCGACCAGTGCCGACCGTTCTAGAGTCACGAGAGTGACTGCGACATCGCCTCTGCTGCCGATCCTGCCGACCTCGCTGGTGGGCAGCTACGCCCAGCCGGACTGGTTGATCGACCGGGCCAAGCTCGCTGGCCGCTTCCCTCCCCGGGTGCGTGCCGCAGAGCTGTGGCGGGTCCAGGCGGAATACCTCGACCAGGCACAGGACGACGCGACGCTGCTGGCGATCCGCGCCCAGGAGGTGGCGGGACTCGACATCATCACGGACGGTGAGATGCGGCGGGAGTCGTACAGCAACCACTTCGCCACCGCGCTCGAGGGCGTCGACATCGACAACCCTGGGACGGCCCTCGATCGCAGCGGGCATCCCAACCCGGTGCCTCGCATCGCCGGCCCGATCGCGCGGCCGCGCCCCGTCACCGTCCGCGACGTGGAGTTCCTCAAGGCGAACACCGACCGCCCGGTCAAGATGACCGTCCCCGGCCCGTTCACGATGTCGCAGCAGGCGCAGAACGACTACTACCCGGATCTGGCGTCGGCCGCGCTGGCGTATGCCGCTGCGGTGAACGCCGAGATCAAGGACCTGCATGCCGCCGGCGCCGACCTGGTCCAGATCGACGAGCCGTACATGCAGGCGCGGCCCGAGGCGGCCCGCGAGTACGGGCTCGCCGCGCTCAACGCCGCGCTCGACGGCGTCACCGGCACCACCGCGGTCCACATCTGCTTCGGGTATGCCGCCATCATCCACGAGCGGCCCGAGGGGTACTCGTTCCTGCCGGAGCTGGCCGGCTGCTCGGCCGACCAGATCTCGATCGAGACCGCACAGTCGGGTCTCGATCTCGGAGTCCTGAAGGACCTCGCCGACAAGACCATCATCCTGGGCGTCATCGACCTGTCCGACCCCGCGGTCGAGTCAAGTGAACTGGTCGCCGACCGCGTGCGCCGAGCCTTCCCCTACATCTCACCGGACCGGATCACCATCGCCACCGACTGCGGCATGAAGTACCTCCCGCGCGCGAGTGCGGAGGGAAAGATGCGTGCCATGGCCGCAGCGGCATCAATCCTGCGGGCCGAGCTCTGACGCCGGCCGCGCGGCCTTGCGTGCTGTCTTCTTGGCGGCCGTCTTCGCCGTCGCGGTCCTGGCCGGCGCGGTCTTCACCGGCGCGGTCTTGGCCGTTGTGGTCTTCACCGGCGGCGTCTTGGCCGTTGTGGTCTGGGGTGCCGCGCTCTGCGCCGCCGCGCTCTTGGTGGTCCGCTTGACTGGCTTCCTGCTCGACGCATCCTCGGCGTGTCGACGACCCTTGAGGCGCACCAACAGCTGCCCGTGGCCACTGGATCCGGTGACGGTCTTGGTCTCGAGGTATGCCTGCGCCTTGATGAGGTCGCTGAGCTTGCCGAACCCGTAGGTGCGTGAGTCGAACGACGGGTCCGTCCGGTTGAGGTGGTTGCCGAGATCGCTCAGGCGGGCCCAGTCGTCGTCGTCGGCGTCCACCTTGTTCAGCGCCTTCGTCACGACACTGCGGATTGCGGGCGCCTGGTCCTCTTTCGCCGGCTCCGTGGTGGGCTCGCTGGCACCGCTGTCGCCGGCCAGGACCTCCAGGAACACGAACCTCTCGCACGCCTCGACGAAAGCCTTCGGTGTCTTGCGTTGACCGACGCCGATGACGCGCTTGCCCGACTCGCGCAGGCGGGTCGCCAGGGGCGTGAAGTCGCTGTCGCTGGAGACGATGGCGAACCCGTCGACGTTGCCGGAGTACAGCAGGTCCATGGCGTCGATGATGAGTGCCGAGTCGGTGGCGTTCTTGCCATAGGTGTAGGCGAACTGCTGCTGGGGGGAGATGGCGTTCCCGAGCAGAACCTCCCGCCAGTTGTTCAGGTGCGGGTTCGTCCAGTCGCCGTACGCGCGCTTGACGGTGATGGTGCCGTAGCCGGCGAGCTCCTCGAACATCTCCTTGAGCAGCCTGGCCGGCGTGTTGTCGGCGTCGATGAGCACGGCGAGGCGGGTGCTGTCGTCGGTCATGGGCGAGAAGCCTCCTTGATCGGTTGTGCCCCAGTCTGGTCCACGCAGCTGCGGTTGTGCCGTGCGACACCACGCCGCCGCGGGCGGGGAGCTCGTCGGATCCGAGCAACGGCCCCCACGTGCGGCGGGCTGCCGCACGTGGGGGGCCACTCGATGACGTGGGCCGAGGCGGCTACAGCTCAGCCGACCCCGGCCGCACGCTCACTTGCTCGGCCAGACGTTCTCGCTGAGGTTGGCGATCGTGCCCGGAGCGAGGTCCTCCGTGTCCTTCGCGGTCAGGTGTCCGGGAGCGAAGCCGCTCATCGGGCCCGAGACCGGAAGGTTCAGCTTCGTCGAGCTGAGGTCGAGGGTGTACGTTCCCGCGCTCGAGTCGACCGCCAGCACGCCGTTGCTCGCGCCGCTCACAACGATCCCGAGCTGGTGCCCGGCCGGGACCACGACGTCGTTGGCGGCGAGCGAGACCGTCAGCTGGTGGTCGCCGGCACCGTCGAGACGGGCCCAGCCGCGCGCGAGCACCTGCAGGTCGGTGCTCTGGATGCGGCGGGCGACGTCTTTGTAGCACGCGTCGTCCTGCGCGGTCGCTGCGCCCCAGCACGTCTCCGTGGCGAGGGTCGCGGCACCGTCACCGCTCGCGCTGACGCGGTCCATCGTGCCGTAGTCGACGAGCATGACCGACACCTGGCCCACGGGCGCCGTGTGGGCGACCGCGAGGTCGACCGTCGGGGTGCCGGAGATCCGGACGTCCTGCACGGTCGTGCCGGTGAGGAACAGCAGCCGGTTGGCGTTGTCGCCGAGCTTGACCGCGTTGGCCTCGGTGAGGCGCGAGTTGTTGACGTAGCTCGCCGTGCCCCGGTCGGGCGCGCCGAGCGCCATGGTGCCGTCAGCACGCGGGTTCAGCGCCATGGTGCGAGCTGCCTGGATCGGCCAGGTCTTGGACTGCTGCCACTGGTTGGGCGCCGTCTCCACACTCACGGCCGGTTCACGGTCGATGCCGTTGTCGATACCCATGAGCTCGTGGTCGAACCACCGGTTGAGGGTGGTCACCCACTCCTGGCGGTTGCTGTCGAACGGGTCGACATGTCCGAGCCGGGTGAGCCACATCTTGCGCGCGACCCCTTGCGCGCCGAGGGCCTCCCACCACGTCGAGGCGTTCATCGTCTTGACGTTGTTGTCCTGCAGGCCGTGCACGATGAAGACGCTGGCCTTGACCTTGGACACGTCGTAGAAGGTGCCCTGCCGGTAGTCGCGCTCTGCCCAGAAGTCGGTGTACGCGCCGGTCGCGTCGGCGTCGTTGGCGTCCATGTAGCTCAGGCGGGCCGAGCAGTTGGTCGGGATGGTGCGGCCACCCGCGATGGTCCGGGACAGGCTGCTGGCGTAGTGCCGGCTCTTCACCGCACCCTGCCAGCGGTTGTAGTCGTACCAGGAGCTGATCGCGCTGATCGGCACGATGGTCTTCAGCCCGTCGACGCCGGTGGCGGCGACCCCGTTGGCCAGGGTCCCGTCGTACGACTTGCCGATCATGCCGGTCTTGCCGTTGCTCCACGTCGCGCTGACGGCCCGGTTGTTGATGTCGTGAGCGGTGCCCTTGCCGTTCAGCCACTCGACGACCGCCTTGACCGACTCGACGTCGGATCGGCCGCCCTCGTCCGTGCAGCCGGTGGACCGGGACGTGCCGGCCATGTCGACGGCGACGAAGGCGTAGCCGCGCGGGACGAAGTAGTTGTCGTAGTAGAGCGGGAACTTGGTCGGGTTGCCGTTGGCGTCGTACTCCTTGAGCTCCGACTCGTTGCCGCGGCCGAGGCTGAGGTAGTACGGGCTGGCATCCATGATGATCGGCACGCGCGCGGTGCCGTCGAGCTCACGGGGGCGGATGATGTCGGTGGCGATCCGCTCCGGGTTGCCGTCTCCGTCGAGGTCAGGGGCATCGACCCAGACGGTCTCGCGGATGGCGTCCGCGTAGTTGTAGACCGGTGACGTCATCCCGTCGACGAGGGTGACCGGTGGGCTGTCCGCCACCGCGGCGTGGGCCACTCCCACGGTGCCGAAGGCGAGTGGCGCGACCAACGCGGCAGAGCCGACGATGGCCAGGATCCTGGCTTTCATGTGAGTCCTTCCTGCCCTGGGAACGATGTCCCATTTGGGGGGTTAGGGCCCTCACAAGCTACCGACGGACAGTGGTGTCTGAGGGCCTTGTCATCGAGGTCCCGTCAACGTGTCCAGTTGGGTTGTCTCGTCGGACGGCGAGCGCGCCGAAATGCGCGACGAGAGTATGCCGGTTGGCGAGGTTCGCCCGCCCTGCGCCGGCCCAGCCGGCGACGTAGAGCGTCAGGAAGACTTCTCGACGCCCTGCGGGTAGAGCAGGTCGAGGCACAGCTGCCGGCTAGTCCGGACGTGCGCGAGGGAAGCGCGCGCCGCGGTGTCGACGTCACCGCTCGCGATCGCCTGGTACAGATCGAGGTGCTCCCGGTGGAGCAGCCTCGGGTCGTCGTTCTGCCGCAACAGCCAGTGAATCCTGCCCTCGAGAGGCTCGAGCATCGAGGCCAGCAGTGCATTGCCGGCGATCGTGGTGATCATGTCGTGAAAGGCCTGGTTGCAGCGGCCGAGGGACGAGGTGTCCTTCGCCCGGATGGCCAGATTCGCTTCGCGCAGAAGCGCTTTGAGACCGCGAAGCTGATCCGGCGTGGCCCGCTGGGTCGCGAGCCTCACAGACAGCACCTCGAGCGCCTCGCGGACGTCGAAGAGCTCGTCGACGTCCTCTCGAGAGAGCCGCGTCACGACGACACCACGACGGGGCACGTCGGTGACGAACCCCTCTCCCTTGAGCAGGTTGAGGGCGTCGCGAACCGGGACTCGTGAGACACCGAGCTCCTCGGCGAGGGTCCGCTCGACGAGCCGGGTGCCGGGCGTGAGCTCCCCGCTGACGACCCTCTCCCGGATCGCGTCCGCGACCTGCTCACGAAGCGACCGGTGGCTCGACCCGATCGTCGGCAGGCTCACCTCGGGCTCTCCTTGTTGCGGCATCACTCTCACATTATCGAGCCCACCGTCGCGGTGGTTCCGCCACACGCCGGTCAGCCTGGCACCACGCGCGTGCCTGCAGCGTCGCCGAGGGCGTCAGGAATCCGGTCGAGCGAGGTGATCACGGCCAGCTCGCCGCCACCCTCGATGAAGCGGCAGGCCGCATCGACCTTGGGTCCCATCGACCCTGCAGGGAAGTGGCCGTCGGCAGCGAGCGCGCGCAGCTCGGAGGCCGTGACGCGGGCGACCGGACGGGCGTCGGCGGTGCCGTAGCCCACGATCGCGTGCTCGACCGCGGTCGCCAGGACGAGGGCTTGGGCGTCAGTCGCAGCAGCGAGTGCCACCGCGCTGAGATCCTTGTCGATGACGGCCTCGACGCCGGTGAGACGGCCGTCCTCGCGGCGGACGACCGGGATCCCGCCGCCCCCGTTCGCGACGACGGTGAAACCACCGTCGCGGGCGGCGCAGATCGCGGCCGCATCGATGACCTCGACGGGCTCCGGACTGGGCACGACCCGACGCCACCCATCGTCACCGAAGTCTCGCCAGTCCTGGCCGTGCTCGACCATCAGCTGGGCTTCGGCCGACGGGAGGAACCGCCCGATCGGCTTGGTCGGTTCGGCGAACGCGGGGTCATCCGCTTGCACGAGGGTGCGGCTCACGACCGCAGTGGAGCGACGGTCGATACCGGCGGCCGCGAAGGCGGCATCCAGCTCGTCGAGGAACAGGAAGCCGATCGACCCCTGGGTCATGGCACCGCACCAGTCGAGAGGGACGGGTGCGAGCACGGACGCGGCCATCTCCTGCTTCACGAGGATGTTGCCGACCTGTGGCCCGTTGCCATGGGTGAGCACGACGTCATGACCGGACTGGACCAGTCGTGCGACGTGCTGAGCGACGGTCCGCACGGCAGCGACCTGATGGTCGGGGTGGGTCGAGCCGTCGGGTCCGGTCATCGCATTGCCGCCAAGGGCCAGGAGTACGCGCATGCGGGCTAGTGTAGCGTTGGCATATGGCATCCGGTATACCAAACTGCTACGGTGAGCCGTGACGACCTCGGCAGGGCTGTCCAGCCCGCCCAGGACTCCGGGCGTGTCGAGTTCGCTGAACCACCAAGGAGATTGACGATGACGGAACCGATCGACCCCAGCACCTACCTCAAGGCTGCAGAGGCGGGCGACCTCCAGCTGGTCAAGGCCGAGCTCCAGTCAGGTGCGCCGATCGATGCAACGAACCGGCAGCGACAGAGCGCGATCCTGCTCGCTGCCAAGGGCCGCCACTTCGACGTCGTCCGTCACCTCGTCGCTGCCGGCGCCGACATCGACCAGCAGGACGAGACGTGCTTCAACCCGTTCATCCACGGCTGCATCCACAACGACCTCGAGCTCGTCCGGATCATGGTGGGCGCCGGCACGGACCTGACCCGCCTGACCCGCTTCGGCGGCAACGGCCTGACGCCGGCCGCCGAGAAGGGCCACCTGGAGATCGTGCGTGAGCTGCTCACGACGACCGACATCAACGTCAACCTGACCAACTTCGTCGGCTGGACCGCACTCATCGAGGCGATCATCCTGCGTGACGGCGGGTCCGTGCAGCAGGAGATCGTCCGGCTCCTGCTGGAGCATGGCGCCAACCCGCACCTGACCGACAAGTGGGGGGTCGCGCCGATCGAGCTGGCCCGCGAGAAGGGCTACGCCGAGATCGTCGACATCCTCGTCCAGTACGGGGCGTGATGGCAGCCCAGATGGCGGCGGCACCGACCGCACCGACGGCACCGATCGCACCGACGGCACCGACCGCACCGACGGCACCGACCGCGTTGTGGGCGCTGACGGCGGACGAGCCGCTGCTGGGCCTCATCCGCAGTGGGCGGTTCGCCGGCACTGTGCACAGCGCGTTCGCCTCCGTCGTGAACGTCCGCACGACCGAGGGCGACCTGTTCACTCTGGCTGCCCGCCACGTCGACAACGCGCCGAACACCATCGTCGTGGACGCCGGCTCGCTGTCGCACCTGCGCGCCCCGCGAGGCGCAGCCGTCGTCTCGCACGGCTCGGGGCTCGCCTGCCCAGGACGGTTCACCATCGATGTCGCGAACGTATCTCCTTGGACGCCAACGGTCCCCGATCTCAGCAGGTCGGCGGGCTCCGACCGGCTCGCGCAGCTGGCGGCCGAGCTGGAAAGGATCATCGACCGCCACGGCCGGCCGGGCGGCATACGACCGCGTGACGGGCAGGGCACGATCGACGCAAGGGTGTCGCGAGCCCTCGAGGTCGGGACCACCGGGCTGGTCCGTGCACTCGCGCAGGGCGACCTTGCAGCGGCCACCCTGTGGGGCGGGCGGGTCATCGGACTCGGCCCGGGCCTGACGCCGTCGGGTGACGACTTCGTCACGGGCCTGGCCGCCATGGCCTCGGCGCCGGGCACCCGCATCCACGCGCTGGGTCCGTGGCTTCGCCGGCTCGTGTGGACGCACCGGACCCGCACGAATGTCATCAGCTGGACCGCGATGCACGAGGCCGCCCGGGGCCGCGTCCGCGAGTCCCTCATCGCCGTCCTTGACGCCGTCGCCGCGGGCGACGCAGGTGCCCTCCACGCCGCGGCGCGAAAGGTGATCACCATCGGCAACACGTCAGGGACCGACATCGTGACCGGAATGCAGGCTGCCCTGCACCTAGAGACAGAACTGCGAGGCGCGGCATGACCACCAGGGTCGTCGTCAAGAAGAACACCTATTTCGACTCAGTGTCCCTGATGTCGATCTCCACCAAGGCCAACCAGATCGAGGGCGTCGTCCAGGCGTTCGTGGCCATGGGCACCAGCATGAACAAGGAGGTGCTGCGCAGCCTCGACCTGCTCACGGCTGACCTCGAGGCGGCCGGCACCGGCGACCTCATGATCGTCGTCGAGACCGACGACACGACCACTCCCGACGAGGCCATCGCGTCGATCGAGGGCCTGTTCACGCGTCGGACGGAGTCGCGCGGCGAGCACCGCGTCACGTACCGGACCGTCGGCGCAGCCGTCGCCGGCACGCCCGGTGCGAACCTCGCCGTCATCGCCGTCAACGGCGCCTATGCCGTCCGCGAGGCCCGTCAGGCTCTCGAACAGGGCCTGCACGTCATGATGTTCAGCGACAACGTCGCGGTCGAGGACGAGGTGGCGCTGAAGCGGCTGGCCCACGACAAGGGTCTGCTCATGATGGGCCCGGACTGCGGCACCGCGATCATCAACAACGTCGCCCTCTGCTTCGGCAATGCCGTGCGCCGGGGCAACATCGGCATCGTCGGCGCCTCGGGCACCGGCAGCCAGGAGGTCAGTGTCCGGATCCACGACTTCGGCGGGGGCATCTCCCAGCTGATCGGCACGGGCGGCCGCGACCTCTCCGAGGAGGTCGGCGGCATCATGATGATCGACGGCATCCGGGCTCTGGCCGCCGACCCCGACACGCACGTCATCGTCCTCGTGTCGAAGCCGCCCGCCCCGGCCGTGGAACGGAAGGTCCTCGCCGAGATCGAGCACGCCGGCAAGCCCGTCGTCGTGTGCTTCTTCGGTGGCTCCCAAGAGGCGGTCGAGGCCGCCGGTGGCCACTTCGCCTCTGGCACAAAGCCGGCCGCGCTCGAAGCGCTCCTCCTGACTGGCGTCAGGGAGGAGGACCTCGACCTCCATGCGCTCAACTGGCCCCTCGTCGAGGAGGTCCGCGCCAAGCTCGCGCCCGAGCAGAAGTACATCCGCGGTCTCTTCTGCGGCGGCACCATCTGCGACGAGGCGATGTATGCCGCCCTCGGGAGGTACGAGGACGTGTGGTCGAACATCCAGAAGGACCCGAGGCTGCGCCTCGGCGCGGGTGACCCCAGCCGGGGCCACACCTTCCTCGACTTCGGCGACGACGAGCTCACCAACGGCCGGCCCCACCCGATGATCGACCCGTCCCTGCGCATCGCCCGCCTCGTAGAGGAGGCCAAGGACCCCGAGGTCGGCGTCATCGCGATGGACTTCATCCTCGGTTTCGGCGCTCACGAGGACCCCGTCGGCGTGACCCTGCCGGCGATCCGCGAGGCGAAGGCGATCGCCGCGTCGCAGGGCCGCCACCTCGAGATCCTCGGCTATGTCCTCGGAACGGATCTCGACACACCGTCGCTCGCGGCGCAGACCGCCGCCCTCGAGGAGGCCGGTGTGACCATCGCCAGCAGCAGCACCAACACGGGCCTGCTCGCTCGCGAGTTCGTCTGGAAGGGAGAGAACCGATGAGCGCAGTCGCAGACCTGTTCGGCGCGGACCTCAGTGTCATCAATGTCGGACTGGAGATGTTCGCCGACGACATCGCGGCCCAGGGCGCCGGCGTCACGCACCTCGAGTGGGCCCCACCCGGTGGCGGCAAGCCGGAGGTGCTGCACGCCCTCGAGGTGCTCGAGCTGCCCGAGATCGCCGCGAGGATCGAGGCCGCCAACCAGAAGGCACTGGAGCGGATCACGTCCTCGCAGCCGATGCTCGTCGGCTTCGGCCAGGCCATCGACGTCGTGCCCGGCATGACCAGGACGACGATCCTGCACGCCGGCCCACCCATCGCCTTCGAGAACATGTCGGGCCCGATGCGGGGGGCCGTGGCCGGCGCGCTCGTGTTCGAAGGGCTCGCCACGGACATCGACGACGCTCATGTGGTTGCCGCGTCGGGGGAGATCACTTTCGCCCCGTGCCACGAGCACGGCTGCGTCGGGTCGATGGCCGGCGTGACCTCCGCGTCGATGTACATGCACGTGGTCGAGAACGCCACCTACGGCAACCGCTCGTACACGAACCTGTCCGAGCAGCTGGCGAAGGTCCTGCGCATGGGTGCCAACGACCAGACGGTCATCGACCGGCTCGCCTGGATGCGAGACGTCCTCGGTCCGATCCTCGAGGAGGCCATGCAGATCGGCGGCCCGATCGACCTGCGCCTCATGCTCGCCCAGGCGCTGCACATGGGCGACGAGTGCCACAACCGCAACGTCGCCGGGACGACGCTGCTCATCCAGGCGCTCGCGCCCCGGATTCTGCAGACGCACTTCACCGAGGCGCAGAAGGTCGAGGTCTTCGACTTCGTCGCGTCCTCGGACTACTTCTCCGGCCCGACGTGGATGGCGATGGCCAAGGCAGCCCTCGATGCCGCACACGGCATCGAGTACTCCACCGTCCTCACGACGATGGCTCGCAACGGCGTCGAGCACGGCCTGCGCGTCTCCGGGATCGAGGGCGACACGTGGTTCACCGGACCGGCACAGCCGGTCATCGGCCCGATGTTCGCCGGGTACAAGCCCGAGGACGCCGGCCTCGACATCGGGGACAGCGCCATCACCGAGACCTACGGGATCGGCGGCTCAGCGATGTCCGCGGCGCCGGCGATCGTCGCCCTCGTCGGCGGCACGGTCGACGAGGCGGTCGACGTCACCCGGCAGATGAGGGAGATCACCACCGGGGAGAACCCGAACGTGACGATCCCGCTCCTTGGCTTCATGGGGGTCCCGACGGGCATCGACGTCCGCAAGGTCGAGCTGACCGGCATCCTGCCCACCATCAACACGGCGATCGCCCACCGGGAAGCCGGCATCGGGATGATCGGCGCCGGCATCACCCACCCGCCGATGGAGGCCTTCGACCAGGCCATCGTCGCTCTCGCCGAAAGGCTCGAGTCCCTGGCCGCCGCGGACCATTCCTGACCAGCCACCACGCCGCATCACCCAACTCGGCGGGCAGCGAGGCCCGCCGCTGTCGAAGGAAGCATCGATGAACTCTGTGAGCACCACGGCCGCGCTGGCCGAGGTTGACACTGGCGTCGTCAGGATCGACGACGCCAAGCTCGCCCGGTACGCGAGAAGCGGCTACGCCGCCGACGTTCTTCCGCTCCAGCCGGAGCAACGGACGTGGAGCACGTTCAGCTTCGTCACCCTCTGGATGGGGCCCATCCACAACATCATGAGCTACATGACCGTGGCCGGGTTCTTCATCCTGGGGCTGAACGTGCCGCAGGTCGTTCTCGCCGTCATGCTCGCCGCCACCATCGTGTCGGTCGGATATGTCCTCAACGGCAGGTCGGCCGCGAAGTACGGCCTGCCGTTCGCCATGCTGCTGCGCGACTCGTTCGGGGTCAGGGGCTCGGTCATCCCGGCATTGGCGCGTGGCATCGTCGCCGGTGTCGTGTTCTTCGGCACGACGACCTTCGTCGGCGCGCAGGCGCTCAACGTCATGTTCAGCAGGATCTGGCCGGGTTACCTGCAGCTCGGAGGCGACTTCTCGCTCCTGGGCCTGAACCTGCCGACGATCATCTCCTACCTGCTGCTCTGGACCATCACCGTGCTGCTGTTCGTCAGCGGCTCCAGCGCACTCGGACAGTTCGGCAAGTGGTCGGCTCTCGTCGTCTACGCGATCATCATCATCGCCGCGATCTGGGCGTTCGACATCGCCGGCGGTGTGGGGCCGATCCTCGACTACGCGCCGGACAAGCCGATGGCGAGCCCGCTCGTCTTCGTCGCCTGCGTCAGTGCGCTCGTGTCCAACTGGGCCGGCCCCATCGTCAACATCTCGGACATGACGCGCAACGCCAAGTCGGTGGGGGCACCGTCGATCGGCTTGCCGTTCGGGATGATCGTCTCCTACGTCCTGTTCTCGGTCGTCACGGTCGCCATCATCGCCGGCACGAAGATCGCCTTCGGCGAGGAGATCTTCAACATCGTCTATGCCTTCGACAAGATGGACCACAACCTGGGCGGCAACGTCGCGGTCGTCCTCATCATTCTCGCCCTCAACACGGGAGCGACCGCGTTCGTCGTGTTCGCCAACCTGCTGCCGTCGGGCCTGCAGATGACCGCGATGTTCCCCAAGGTGTTCAACGTCAAGACGGCAGGCGTGCTCACTGCCGTCGTCGGGACGCTGATCCTTCCGTGGAAGCTCGTCGAGAGCCAGCAGATGCTGTTCCTCTTCTACGGCTTCATCGGCTCGATGTTCGGGCCGATCGCGGGCATCATGCTGGCCAGCTACTACCTCGAGCGCCGCGACCGGCTCGACCTCGACCGGGTCTACGTCGCCGACGGAGAGGTCGGCGAGCACCCGAACGGGTACAACCGGCTGGCGCTCACGGTGCTCGCCGTCAGCTTCGTCGTCACGATGCTCGGCGCTTTCGTCAAGAGCATCCCCTTCCTGGTGGAGCTCAACAACTTCGCGTTCTTCGTCGGTGTCTTCATCGGCTTCGTCGGCTACGCGCTCGGCCTCAGGAGGAGGTCGGCGCGCTCGACGCGTGACGCCGTCTGACCCCGAAAACCCTCGACAGCACAACCGATCCAAGGAGGATCGAGATGCACCCCGATGCAGACAGGTACTACTCCGACGCCGCGAAGACGACCATCGACTGGATGAAGGAGAAGCTCGGCGGGCCGTTCGGTGCAACGCTGGTGCGCGGTGACGACGTCATCGTCACCGTCGGCAACCGGCAGCTGGGCGACATCGACCCGACCCAGCACGCCGAGATCGTCGCCATCCGGGAGGCGTGCACGATCCTCGGCACCCGCGACCTGTCGGACTGCGTGATCTACGCGACCTGCGAGCCCTGCCCGATGTGTGTCGGCGCCATCATCTGGGCCGGCATCAAGACGTGCTACTTCGCCGCGACCCGTGACGACGCGGACAAGCACGGTTTCGGCGACGGCCACCTCCGTGACTACCTCGCCGGCCGGGACGACAGCGTCGTGAACCTCGTCCACACGGGCAACCGCGAGGACTGCGACGCACTGTTCCCGAGGTTCTGGGAGCTGAACGCCGAGATCGTCGACGGACGGGACAGCGAGCCGGTCATCGCCTGACCCGGCCGCCCAGCCCAGCGGCATACGGACCCCACGACCGTATGCCGCTGGGTGCCCTCCGGCGCGCCCCTGACCTCGGCAGGGCCGCACTGCAACGAGCTTGCAACGTTCTCTTGCCTAGCGTCGCATCGAACCCGGTGACAACGACGTCTAGGAGATCTCATGACCACGATGCAAGCCGCAGTAGTCCACACTTTCGGCAGCGACCTCAGGATCGAGGACGTCCCGCTGCCCACCCCGGGGCCCGGACAGGCTCTGGTGAAGCTCCTCACCAGTGGCGTCTGTCACACGGATCTGCATGCCGCACAGGGCGACTGGCCGGTCAAGCCGAGCCCGCCCTTCATACCCGGCCACGAAGGCGTCGGCGTGGTCGTCGCGCTCGGTGACGGAGTCAGCAACCTCCACCTGGGGCAGCTCGTGGGCAACGCGTGGCTGTTCTCGGCGTGCGGCGACTGCCAGTACTGCAACACGGGCTGGGAGACCCTCTGCGAGCAGCAGCGGAACGGCGGCTACTCGGTCGACGGATCGTTCGGCCAGTACATGCTCGTCGACGCCAAGTACGCCGCGATCATCCCCGAAGGGGCCGACCCGGTGGAGGTGGCACCGGTCCTGTGCGCGGGCGTCACCGTCTACAAGGGCCTGAAGATGACCGAGGCCAAGCCGGGGGAGTGGGTCGTCATCTCGGGGATCGGCGGTCTCGGTCACGTCGCCGTGCAGTACGCGAAGGCCATGGGCCTACGCGTCGCTGCGGTCGACATCGCCGACGACAAGCTCGCGCTGGCGGAGAAGCACGGCGCGGAGCTCACGGTGAACGCCCTCACCGCGGACCCGGCCCAGGTGGTGCAGCAGGTGACCGGCGGAGCCCACGGCGTGCTCGTGACCGCGGTCCATCCGTCGGCGTTCGGGCAGGCGATGCACATGTCACGCCGGGGCGGCACCATCGTCTTCATCGGTCTGCCCCCAGGCGACTTCCCCGCGTCGATCTTCGACATCGTGCTCAAGGGCCTCACCGTCAGGGGCTCCATCGTGGGCACCCGTCAGGACCTGGCCGAGGCGCTCGACTTCTATGCCCGCGGCCACATCCACGCCACCGTCACCACCCGCAGTCTCGACGAGATCAACGACGTGTTCGACGAGATGCAGCACGGCAAGATCGACGGGCGCGTCGTCATCCAGTACTGACGATCCCACGGGCACCCACCGGCATACCTCCCCCATCGCCGACCCCGAGCCTCCGTGTCACCCCGCCCGGATGACGGGGAGCGATGCGGGGACCGGTTAGCGTCGATGTCAGGGCCGGCCTGGTCCTCGGCTGAGGCGCAGGCCCCTTCGCCCGACCAAGCCGAGCTCAGCGCCGCCCGAGAAAGCAAGGTCTCATGCCGGGAACCGAACGCCTGCGAGTGGACTCCTTCGGCCATCCTGAAGACGGTCTCCACGGCGCCACGCCCTGGTACCACTGGGGCCCTTACCTGTCCGAGCGAGCGTGGGGCACCGTGCGCGAGGACTACAGCGCCGACGGGAACGCCTGGGGCTACTTCCCGCACGACCACGCTCGGTCCCGCGCCTACCGCTGGGGTGAGGACGGCATGGCCGGGGTCAGCGACGTCGGGCAGAACCTGTGCATGGCCCTGGCCCTGTGGAACGGTCGCGACCCGATCCTCAAGGAGCGGATGTTCGGGCTGACCGGCCCCGAGGGCAACCACGGCGAGGACGTCAAGGAGTACTGGTGGTATCTCGACGCCCTGCCGAGCCATGCCTGGCTGCACTGGCGGTACCACTATCCGCAGGCCGAGTACCCGTATGCCGCTCTGCTGGCGGAGAACGGCAGGCGCGACCACTCGCAGCCGGAGTTCGAGCTCATGGACACCGGCATCTTCGACGACGACCGCTACTGGGTCGTGGACGTCGTGCACGCCAAGGCGGACCCCCATGACCTGCTGATGCAGGTCCGGGTCACCAACGCGGGGCCCGAGACCGCGACGCTGCACGTCCTGCCTCAGCTGTGGTTCCGCAACACCTGGTCGTGGGACGCCGACGCGGCGCGGCCGTCGCTGCGGTCCGCCGATCCCGCCCGGGTCGCGGTGGAGCACCCGGTGTTCGGCGACCTGGTGTGGGAGGTGGACCGCGACCCGCTCGGAGGTCTGCCCGATCTGCTGTTCTGCGACAACGACACCAACACCCGGCGGCTGTACGGCTCGGCCGACTCGCCGGCCTTCCCGAAGGACGGCATCGGCGACCATGTCGTGGCCGGCGCGCCGACGGTGAACCCGGACCGGAGCGGGACCAAGGGCGCGGCCTGGTACCGGCTGACGGTCGGCCCGGGCGAGACCCAGGTCGTGCGCGTCCGGCTGCGCGCGCCCTCCTCGTCGCCGGCGTTCGGCGCGCCCTTCGACGCCGTCCTGGCCCAGCGGCAGGTTGAGGCAGACGAGTTCTATGCCGAGGTGATCCCCGCGGACTCGGATGACGACTCGCGCCTCGTGGCGCGACAGGCGTTCGCCGGGATGATCTGGGGCAAGCAGTTCTACCGCTATGACGTGAAGCGCTGGCTGGACGGAGACCCCACGCAGCCACCGCCTCCGCAGGAGCGGCGCCACGGCCGCAACGCCGGGTGGCTCAACCTCGACGCCCGCGACATCCTGTCGATGCCCGACTGCTGGGAGTACCCGTGGTTCGCGGCCTGGGACATGGCGTTCCACTGCGTCGCTCTGGCCCATCTCGACCCGGCCTTCGCCAAGTACCAGCTGCTCGTGCTGTGCCGCGAGTGGTTCCAGAACCCGAACGGAGCCATGCCGGCATACGAATGGGCGTTCGGTGACACCAACCCTCCCGTGCACGCGTGGGCCGCACTCCATGTCTGGGACATCGACGGACGGCGCGACTCCGACTTCCTGGCCCGGCTGATGCCGAAGCTGCTCATGAACTTCACGTGGTGGGTCAACCGCATGGACCCGGAGGGCGACCACCTCTTCGCGGGCGGCTTCCTCGGCCTCGACAACATCAGTGCGATCGACCGGTCCAGCCTGCCTGAGGGCGGGCGCCTCGAGCAGGCCGACGGCACGAGCTGGATGGCGTTCTACTCCCTCACCATGCTCGAGATCGCCGTGATCCTCGCCGAGAAGGACGACGCGTGGACCGACATCGAGGTGAAGTTCATCGAGCACTTCGTGCTCATCGTGGACGCGATGCACTCCCAGGGTCTCTGGGACGAGCAGGACGCTTTCTTCTACGACATCTTCCGGACCCCCGACGGGCAGGCGACCCCGATCAAGGTCCGGTCGATCGTCGGGGTTCTGCCCCTGATGGCGATGGTCGTCGTCGATCCCGACCTCCGCGCCCGCCTGCTCACGCTGCAGAAGCGGTTCGCCGGGTTCCTCGAGTTCGCCGCCCTGGACGGGCAGCCCACGGCGGCGGCACGGGTGATCCAGCTGCCGGGCAGCGACGACTTCGCGGTCGGCGTCATTCCTCCTGGCGCCGTCCGCCGCGTCCTTGCCCGAGTGTTCGACGAGGACGAGTTCCTCTCGCCACACGGTCTGCGGGCCCTGTCCCGGTACCACCTGGACCACCCGGTATGGCTCGAGCTGGCCGGGGCCGAAGTCTCCGTCGACTACGAGCCCGCCGAGTCCCGATCCGGGATGTTCGGAGGCAACTCGAACTGGCGTGGCCCCGTGTGGATGCCGGTCAACTACCTCCTCGTGCGCAACCTGCAGCGCTACGCCCGGTCGGTGGGAGCGGAGATCGACGTCGAGTACCCCACGGGCAGCGGCCGGCGAGTCGGGCTTGCCGACTGCGCCGACGATCTCCGTCAGCGGTTGGTGTCGTTGTTCCTCAGGGGCGCAGACGGCCGCCGGCCCTGCCACGGCCAGGTGGACAAGCTGCAGAACGACCCACGGTGGAGGGACAACGTCACCTTCAACGAGTACTTCCACGGGGACAACGGTGCGGGTCTCGGGGCCAGCCACCAGACCGGCTGGACCGGCCTGGTGGCGGATCTGATCTGCCGCCCGGATCCCTTCGTGAGCCAGTCCGATTCGATGTGATCCCGCGTCGTATAGCGCGCGGGAGCACATCGACCCGGTCTGGGGTGCACGTTCTGCATGGTGTCGGTGCACAGGAGGCCGAGACCGCCGTCGTTCGCGGTTCCTACGTTGGCGCTGTCCCTTTCCGCCAACCGAGGAGAAGCCGTGAACGAGTACCCGCTTCCCGATGCGACCGAAGACCAGATCGCAGCAGTCAACGCAACCGGACATCAGCCGGTCATGTTCATCCACGGCCTGTGGCTCCTGCCGTGCAGCTGGGACCGCTGGATGCGGCTGTTCGCCGACGCCGGCTACGCCCCCCTTGCGCCAGGATGGCCCGACGACCCCGCCTCCGTCGCGCAGGCGCAGGCGAACCCGGAGGTGTTCGCCAACAAGACGGTCGGGCAGGTCGCCGACCACTTCACCGAGATCGCCGACCAGCTCGACCGCAAGCCTGCCCTCGTCGGGCACTCCTTCGGCGGCCTGCTCGCCCAGATCGTCGCCGGCCGTAGGAAGTCCGCGGCCACGGTCGCCATCGACGCCGCCCCGTTCCGCGGGGTGCTGCCGCTGCCCGTGTCCGCGCTGCGGTCGTCCTCTCCGGTGCTGAGCAACCCGGCCAACCGGCACCGTGCCGTCCCGCTCACCTTCGACCAGTTCCGCTACGCGTTCGCCAACGCCGTCGACGAGCAGGAGGCCAAGGACCTCTTCCAGCAGTTCGTCGTCCCCGCGTCAGGCGCGCCGATCTTCCAGGCGGCGAGCGCGAACCTGAACCCCTGGACCGAGGCCAAGGTCGACTACAAGAACCCCGAGCGTGGCCCGCTGCTCGTGATCTCCGGGATGGCCGACCACACCGTTCCACCGGCCATCTCGAAGGCCACGTTCAAGAAGCAGCGGAAGAACCCCGGGATCACCGAGCTCGCCGAGGTCGAGAACCGCGGCCACGCGCTGACCATCGACAACGGCTGGCGCGAGGTCGCCACCGTCGCGCTGGAGTTCGTCGAGAGGTTCGTCCGATGAGCACCCGTGCAGGCACGTCGCGCCCAGCCCGGAAGGGCCCGTCCAGGTCGGTCCTGATGAGCACCTTGCTCGCACTACTCGGGCTGCTCGCTGCGGCGCTCGCGATCAGTCCGCCCGCGTCGGCAACCGCCACGGTCGTGCGCGACGGCGCGGACATCCACCACACCGCGACTCCGCAGCCGAAGCCCACCATCGTGCTGGTGCACGGAGCCTTCGCGGATGCGTCGGGCTTCGCGGCCACGATCACAGCGCTCCAGGCCGACGGCTATCCGGTGCTGGCGCCGCCGAACCCGCTGCGCGGGCTCGCCCAGGACGCGGCTAGCCTCCGGGCGTTCCTGGCCACCATCTCGAGGCCCGTCGTCCTGGTCGGGCACTCCTACGGCGGCGCCGTCATCACCCAGGCCGCGCAGGGTGACGGCAACGTCGTCGCGCTGGTCTACCTGGCGGCATACGCCCTCGACGAGAACGAGTCGGCCGGGGAGGCCAACGCGCTGGGCGGCGGCTCGACGCACCTGCTCGAGCACCTGGTGCTGCGGCCCTACCCGGGCGCGCCCGCGGGCGACGCGGATGGGTACATCGACCCTGCGTGGTTCCAGCGGATCTTCGCCGCGGACGTGCCCCGCAAGCAAGCCGCCGTGATGGCGGCCACCCAGCGGCCCGCCGCGCTGTCCGCGCTGGTCGCCAAGCTCGTCGGACAGCCCGCCTGGGCGTCGGTGCCTTCGTGGTACCTCGTCGCTCGGCAGGACCAGGCCATCCCGCCGGAGGCCGAGCGTGCCATGGCTCGTCGGATGAACGCCCAGACGTGGCAGGTGGATTCGTCACACGCCGTCATGGTCAGCCACCCGGACACCGTCACT
Organism: Intrasporangium mesophilum; assembly: GCF_054783095.1. Taxonomy (NCBI): domain Bacteria; kingdom Bacillati; phylum Actinomycetota; class Actinomycetes; order Micrococcales; family Intrasporangiaceae; genus Intrasporangium; species Intrasporangium mesophilum. Next base: position 132,690 of record NZ_BAAGRF010000009.1, read on the forward strand.
CGGCTGATCGAAACCGCCGCGCGCGCCACCGCGGGCCCGTCGGCCGTTGCGCCGTCGGGGGCCGGTGCCCGGCGATGACCAGAGGAAAGGCGATGCGTGCATCACCGACGCGGCTCGCGGTGCAGGGCGTGCTGGCGGTCGCCATCGGCGTGGTGGCGATCGTGTGGCCGGACATCACGATCGGCGCGTTCGTCATCCTGTATGCCGTGTGGGCGTTCGTCGATGCGGCGTTCAACGTCATGGCCGCCGTCGCCCCGCCCGCCGGCGCGGAGGCAGCCACGTCGACGAAGGTGGGCCATGGCGTGCTGGCCGCCGTCGACGTGCTCGCCGGAGTCCTTGCCATCGTGTGGCCCGACATCACCGCCCTGGCGCTGGTCCTTCTCGTCGCCGCGTGGGCGCTGGTCGCCGGAGTCCTGCAGGTGAGAGTGGCCTTCAGAGCCGGCGAGTCGGCGGGCGAGCGCACCTTCTTCGTGCTGACCGGCCTGCTGTCGGTGGCGCTCGGGATCGCCTTCGTCCTTCGGCCCGACATCGGTGCGGTCACCATCGCCGCCGTCTATGGCTTCTTCAGCATCGTCACCGGGGTCGCCTTGCTCATGACCGCCTGGTCGATCCGTTCAGCCCGGAGCCGCGCCAACGCCGCACTGCAAGTGGGATGATCCGGGCCACTAGCTGGTTTGGCCACCCAGCTTGAGGATGCGCGCGAGGTCGGTGCGGTTCGCCGCACCGACCTTGGCGTAGATCCGGTACAGGTGCGACTCGATGGTCCTCGGCGACACGAACAGGCGCTCGGCAACCTGACGGTTGGTCAGACCGTCCGACACGAGCTCCGCCACCTGTAGCTCCTGCGGTGACAACACATCGACCGGGGACACGGTCGCCTGGATGGCACCGCCGGCCGCGCGGAGCTCGCGCTGCGCCGACTGGGCCCAGGGACGGGTGCCGAGGGCGGTGAACGCGGCACTGGCCAGCTCCAGCTGAGCTCGGGCGTGCTCCGGACGCTGACGCCGCCGGAGCCAGCTGCCGTAGCTGAGCTGGACGCGCGCCCGCTCGAACGGCCAGCTCGTGGACATGGCGGCGAGGGCGTGCTCGTATGCCGCCGCAGCCTCCGTGTCCGGGGCCGTGAGTGCCTCGACGAAGGCCAAGGCGGTGGTCAGCAGCGGTGCTGGGGCCCGGTCGTGCTGGCGTCGCGCGACGTCCACGGCGGCATCGAGGACGTCCACATCCCCGGTGCGGACGGCGGCGAACGCCAGGTGGGTCAGGCCCCAGAACCGCACCTGAGGGTGGAAGCTGGGTTCGTCCGGGTTGAACGGGCGCCACAGGTGGGCGACCGCGGCGGCATGGTCGCCGATGGATGCGGCCACGATGCCGCGGGCGAGCTCGACATGGGACAACATCGGGGACAGTCCGACGGCGCTCAACACGGCCTCGACGTGGACGGCAATCCGCTCCGCCTCGTCGGCATCCCCCCGCAGGGCGGCCACGTAGCTCAGTGCGATATCGCCGCTTCCGACCCAACGTCGCTGGTTGGTCTCCGTGGCCAGCCGGACGCCCTCTGTGGCGTAGACCCTGGCTTGGCCCACCTGGCCGGTCAGCGCGGTCGCGAACGCGAGGCCGATCAGGGCGTTCGCGAGTGTGCCGAGCCGACCAGACGAACGACATCGGCTCTCGGCCGCAGTGAGAAAGGTACGGCACGATGCCGGGTCGCCAACGGCCAGAGCCCCGATGCCGACCCTGAACAACGTCAGTGGGTCCTGCACGGACATGGGGGCGATCTGCGGCATACGCTCAAGCAGCTCGCGACCGCGACTGACCGGCGCAATGAGGCCGAGCCCGCCAAGGCGCTCGAGCGCAGCGTCACCGTCCAGGCTCAGTGAGTCCAGCAGCCGCACCGCACTGTCTCGGATCACCTGCGCGGGGTTGGTGAAATGAAAGCGGAGGCTCACGGACATGAGTGCCTCCAGGGCCGCCCGGTCGGCGCCTGCATCATGGATCTGCTGCGCGCTGTCGATGAACTCGGCCAGAGTGTCGGCACCGGCCCAGCCCTCCCGGAGCATGCTGACCAGCCACCGTACGCGGGCCCGGTCCTCGGACCTCAGCGCGTGGGGGTTGATCGCGGCGAGCAGGCGACGACAGCGTGGCGCGTCGTCGAGCTCCATCGCATACTGCGCGGCCTGAAGCTGTAAGTGCGCCGCTCGCTGTGGGTCGTCGGCAAACCGTGCTGCCTGCTCGAGCGTCGCCGAGGCGACGTCGATGTCTCCACGTTCTGCGGCACGTTCGGCCAGCGCAAGAAGGTCGGACTCCAAGCCGGCCGCCGGCCCGAGCGTGCCAGCGGCCCGGTGCCACAGGGCCCGTTCCGGGTCTGCGGCCAGCGAGTCCGCCCAGGCCAGATGGATCCGGTGCCGTTCCCCGACCGGTGTGAGGGCAGCGACGACCGCACTCGCGGTCGGGGAGGCGAACCACAGCTCGAACCCGTCGGTCGACATCTCGGCCAGGCGGGCATCGAGGGCGGGATGCAGCTCGCTGACTGTCACGTCGCGCTCGAGGTACCGGGCAGCCGCGGCGATCACCTCGCCGGTGGACCTGCTTTCCCCGAGGCTGAGGACCCGCAAGAGGGCCGCGCTCGAGGCGGGCAGGCCGCTCAGTGCCCGTACGTAGGTCTGCTCGAGACGGTCGGTCACCGGCAGCGTGCCCGTGAGGGGCCTGCTGCCATCTCGGCCTGCGGCGACGGCCAGCTCAACCAGGGCCAGTGGTAGCCCGGCGGACTCGCGCAGGACGACCGTGGCGACGGTGGCCGGCAGGTCAGGAGCGACGCGGTTCAGCAGCAGCTCCGCGTCGGCGCCCCTCAACGGCTCCAGCGTCACCGTCGGCAGCTCGAGACCCTCGAGCCGCTCGTCTCCCCTCGTGCCACTGGTGACCGCCACCAGCACGACCACCGGGTCATCGTGGATCCGGCGAAGAACGAACAGCAGGGCCTCCCAGCTCGGCCGGTCGATCCACTGCGCGTCATCGACGACGAGCAGGACTGGTCCTTTCTGGGCCCGGTTCAGGACGATGCGAAGCGCCTGCATCGCCGCGGGGAGGTGGCTGTCCGGCTCGGTCGGCGCGAGCTCCGACCCGGCGAACTCCGAGAACTCCGCCCCCAGGAGCTCCTCGAGCCCGGCCAGCGGAAGGTCACGGTCTCGCTGGCGGCCGGTGCAACGCCTGACGACGAACCCGCGTTCGGTGGCCTCGGACGCTGCACCACGCAGCAGGTGAGTCTTGCCGATGCCGGCCGGGCCGCGGATGACAAGCCGCCTGTCGTACCCGTCGTCGGACGGGCGACCCTCGTGGGAGGCAGCCGACAGCAGGCGGGTGATCAGGGCCCACTCACGTTGCCGTCCGACGACGCCGTCACCCATGTATGCCGGTCACCACCTCGCGTTGCAGTGCCCCCATCCTTCCCCGGCGCGGGACCCTCCTGCCACACCGGGAGCCTCCCGTTGCCGGTCCGTCAGGATTGGGCGCTCGTCACGGGCAGCATGGTGGCGCGATACTCCCGCGGCGAGACCCCGTAGGCGCTCTTGAAGGAGCGGGAGAAGTTCGTGAGGTCCCCGAAACCTGCGCGGTGCGCGATCGCCGCGATGGTGTCCCGCTCGGCACCGGCGCTCTGGAGGGCGACCCGGCACCGTTCCAGACGCTGCTCACGGATCCAGGACCCCAGCGAGATGCCCGATCTGGACAGGAGCTTGTAGAGGTAGCGGACCGATATGCCGTGCGCTGCCGCGATGTGGCGCGCGTTGAGATCAGGATCGGTGAACCTCTGGCGGACGTACTCGAGCACACGTGCCTCGAGGGCATCGGGCACCACCACGCTCCTGGCCTCCCGCGCGTTCGGGCCACCCGCGGCCTGGGCCGCCACCAGCGCCCGCACGAGAAGCAGGGTGGCCTGCCCGGCTGGCTCGGGCGGCTCGGGCGACCTCGCGCCCGGCTCCCCACTCGAGGAGGCGTCCGTGCGGTCGGGTGCAGGCGGCATACTCCCGCTCCTCGCCTCGAAGGCCAGCCTGCGCAGGTACGGGATGACCAGCCGGGACAGGGGACGATCGCGACCCAGCCCCACGCCCAGGAGCTCGCGCACCGCCCGGTCCGGCAGGGCGAGAGCCGCGAGTGGCACCTGGACGTGAAGGCGGCGCCCGCAGCGTTCGTGCGTGACCGTGTACGGCATCCTCGTGTCGATGACGGCGAACTGGCCCGGGACGAGGACCGTCTGCCGACCGGCCTGCTCGACCAACGCGGTCCCGGACAGCTGCAGCTGAAGGAACACGCTCGGCGGCGCATAGTCGCGCGTCAGCGCCCGAGTCCGTCGCGTCGTGACCGGCGTCGTCGACAGCTCACACAGCCGCACCGCACCGAGGTCGGTGATGCAGGCGGCGACCCGGATGTCGTCCGGCCGCCGGTGCTCGATCTCGAGGCGGGCCACCGAACGCCAGATCGCCTCCCGGATCGTCTCGGCCCGCTCGTCGACGGGAACGGTGTCGGTCGTCAGCTGCATGTCCGGACCTCCACTCCAGTCGGGCGCTGCTGCACCACAACGCTATGGAGGCCCGTTCACGGACGTGTAGGTGAAAACACGCAAACTGCGCCCCGAGTCGATGTGATCCCGCGTCGTACAGCGCGCGCGAATACATCGACCCAGCGTCAAGCGTGCCCCTCCGCCGGTGCGGTGAGGATCTCGGCTCCGTCGTCCGTGATGGCGATCGTGTGCTCGCTGTGGGCGGTCCGGCAGCCGGTCGCGCTCCGGAGCGTCCATCCGTCCTCGTCGGTGACGAGCTCGGCGGTGTCCGCCATGACCCAGGGTTCCAGCGCCAGCAGCAGGCCCGGCCGCAGTCGGTAGCCACGCCCGGGTCGTCCGGTGTTGGACACGTGCGGCTCCTGATGCATCGTCGATCCGACGCCATGACCCCCGAACTCGGTGTTGATCGGATACCCCGCGTCGTGGAGCGTCGAGCCGATGGCGTGGGAGATGTCGCCGATGCGAGCCCCCGGGCCTGCGGCGGCGATCCCGGCGCGGAGCGCGCGCTCGGTCGCGCTGATCAGCTCGACGCTCTCGCGGGGCCGCGAGTCGCCCACGACGAAGCTGATGGCAGAGTCCGCGACAACGCCGCCCTTGGAGACGGCGAGGTCGAGCGACAGCAGGTCGCCGTCGACGAGGCGGTAGTCGTGCGGTAGTCCGTGCAGCACGGCGTCGTTGACCGACGTGCAGATGAAGTGGCCGAAGGGGCCGCGTCCGAAGGACGGCGCGTAGTCGACGTAGCAGGACACTGCTCCGGCCTCGACGATCATGCTCCTGGTCCACCGGTCGATGTCCAGGAGGTTCGTGCCGACGCTGCTGCGGCCCTTGAGCGTCTGCAGGATGCCGGCGACCAGGGCGCCGGTCTCCCTCGCTCGGGTCAGCTCGGTCGGGTTGAGAATCTCGATCATCGGCGCCTCGCTCGGGGTCTCAGGATTCGATCCTGCACCCAGGGTCCATCCAGCCGGCGGAAAGGCTCGCCGCAGACTGTTACCGGACTTCCGTCGGCATCCGGGAGGTGGCTGCGAGGTGTCTGCCGGTTCGCCGTGGTCGGCGTTCTGGAGACGTCTGGGTATCTAGGGTCGAAGAAGTCACGACGCCGTGGCATCCCGACCTCCCACGAGCGCCTCAACCACGATGACGACCCAGACTCTCGCTCAACCCACCGCCAGGCGATCGCGCCTGCTACCGCCGACGCCGGAACGCCGCGCGCTGGTCCCGGCCGTCATAGCCGTCGCGTTCCTTCTGACGGAGGCCGTCGTCCAGGCGGTCACCCCCTTCATCCGCAACGACGACTGGCCGTTCCTGGTCCCGGCGCACACGCCCGGGGTGATGTCACCGGGCTACTACGACCAGAGCGAGGGACGCTGGCTCAACCCGGCATGGTGGGACCTCGTCGGCCAGCACGGCAACGCCACGACGGCGTCCCTCACCTATGCCGTCGGCTATGCCGCACTCGTCGCCGGCATGTGGCGGGTGCTTCACCACTCCGGGATCCGTCCCGCGCCTGCCATCGATGCCCTCCTCGGGATCGCGTTGTTCGCCTCGTGCGTGTGGGTGCAGCTGCTCTACTGGCCCGGCGCGCTGACACCGTCGGTCCTCGTCGCCGCTGCGGCCCTCTGGCTGCTGCCCTGGGCAGCGCGCTCCCGTCTGCGCCTCGGAGTCTGGCTCATGGTCGGCGAGGTCGCGGCCGTGCTGAGCTACCCGCCGGTGGGTGTGCTCCTGCTCGTCTTCGCCGTCGTGGTGCTCCGCGAGGCCCCATGGCGCACGGTGCTCTCGGTCGTTGCGACGTGGGTGGCTGCCTTCGCGGTCGGCGTCGGCGTCGCCTACACGCTCAACTGGATCGTCAACGGGCACTTCGGGCTTCAGCTCGCCTCCTGGCGCCAGCCCAACCCGCTGCACTCGGTTCACTCCCTGGAGGTCAACGCCCAGCGCTGGCTCACCGCGGCCGGGTCCCTGTGGGCCGCCCAATGGTGGGTCGCGCTCGCAGGCGTCGTCGGGATCGTCCTTGGTTGCCTCGACGCGGACGTGCGTCCCCGCCTGTGGCGCCTCCTCGTCGCGTTCGCGGTCGCCTGCGGTCTCGACGTCGCGCAGACGCTCACGACGGGCGTCGTCACGGACGTGCGGGGACAGCTGTGGACGTGGCTGGTCGCCGTGCTGCCCGTCGCTCTGGTGCTCGGGCAGCGGCGGCGTCTGATGCACAGTCCCCTGGCACGACTTCGTGCCGGGCTCCGCATCCGACGCGCCCAGCCGGTCAACGCCGTCGCGGCGATGACGCTCGCGGCGCTGGGGGTCGGCGGGGTCCTGACGTGGCGCGCCGACATCGGCGAGCACCAGGTCGTCCGCAGCCAGTACGCCGCGATCGCAGCAGCGGCCACCGCGCACGCCCCCGGGACGATCCCGCCGACCGTGGTCGTCTACCAGGACCCGGCCCAACGGCATACCCGCTCCGGAAAGATCATGGCCAGCACCATGTTCATGGCGGTGCGCCAGGACCAGGGCGGTGTGCAGGCCCACTGGTGCACCGGCCGCGAGTGCCTCGTGCAGGCCGCCCAGATCGGGTCGGGCTCGGTGGTCCAGCTCGGACAGATCGGTCGGCACCCCGATGTCGTCGGCGTCGTCGTGCCGACGCCACCGAGCTGGCTCTGACGGCTGGGTCCGAGGCGCCGGCTACTTCCATCGGAAGTGCACGAAGACCCGGCCGAAGTTGTCGGAGTCCTTCTCCACGCGGTGGTAGAGCGGCTTGATGTCCTTGCGGTCGAGGAAGCGAAGCACCCGCTTCTTCAGCTGGCCAGATCCCTTGCCCGGGATGATCTCGACGAGCGGCGCCTTCTTGGCGACCGCTTCGTCGATGACCGCGTGGAGTGCGCGCTCGATCTCGTCGCCGCGGTTGTAGATGTCGTGCAGGTCGAGCTTCAGCTTCACCCGACCATGATCTGCTCCTGCCCGACTGTCCGCCACAGTCCGCACCGGACGCGGGTATGCCGGCCGGTCGGCTAGGGAGGTACGGCCGCCGTGCTCAGTCGGCGTGGTCGGTCGGCGTGGTCAGTCGGTCCGGCCGCCCTGCGACGTCATGAAGGCGTCGTCCCAGGAGCGCAGGTGCCGCATCAGGGTCCGCTTCTTGTCGTGGTGGCCGCTCATCCGCTGCAGGATGTCGTCGAGCAGCTCGACGGCGTGCGTGATGTACGGCCCCTTGTTGAGCATCACGCACTCGGCTCGCCCAGACATCGCAGCGTCGGTGACCTCGGCCCGCGAGGGGCGTCCGGTGCGGGCCAACGTGTCGAGCACCTGGGTCGCCCAGATCACCGGAACGTGGGCCGCCTCGCACAGCCAGAGGATCTCCTCCTGCACCTCCGCCAGGCGTTCGTAGCCGGCCTCGACGGCGAGGTCACCGCGGGCGATCATGACGCCGACGTCCTTGCTCACGAGGGCCTCGGCCAGGATCGAGGGGAGGTTGGCGAAGCCGGACACCGTCTCGATCTTGAGGATGATGCCGAGGCCGTCGGCGCCGAGGGAGTGCAGCTCCTGCTGCAGCATGCGGACGTCACCGGGCTCGCGCACGAACGAGAGGCTGACGATGTCGGCGTGCGCCGCGACGAACGCCAGGTTGGCGCGGTCCTCGCCGGTCAGGGCGGGGACGTCGAGCTGCGTGTCCGGCAGGTTGATGCCCTTCCCGGCGCCGAGGCGCGCGCCGGTGGGGCCCGCCTCGGTCACGCGGACGGACACGACGTCGGCGTCGGCCCTTTCGACAGTCCCGCCGATCTTGCCGTCGTCGAACCAGATGCGGTCGCCCGGGGCCACGTCCTGGAAGACCTGTGGCAGGGTGCAACCGATGCGCAGCGGGCGCGAATCCGCTTGCGCCGGAGTCAGATCGGGGACGAGATCGATGACGTCGTCGGGGCGCACGAAGAGCTTCTGCTCGCGGCTGGGGAGGACGTCGACGGAGGTCGCCATGCCGTCGCGGGTCCGAAGCTCGAGCCCGGGGACGAGATAGCAGGTCCGCTCCGCGGTGGCCATCGCTCCATCGCCACGCACCGTGACGATGTCCAGCGTCCGGCGGCGTCCGCGCGCGTCCACGAGCCCGATCCGGTCGCCCACCGCCAGCATCTGCAGCCAGCCGGGGTCCGTGACGGGCAGGCGTGCGGCGCCATCAGACGCAGGTCCGTCCGTGGTCGTGACCCAGACACGTGCCGGCTCGACGACGCGCCCGAGGGGATCCCGGGTCGGCCTGACCTTGAGCACCGGCGGCCCAGCCTCGATCGGGCCGGTGCGCAGCTTCGGACCGGCGAGGTCCATGACCACCGTGATCGGGCGGCGAACCCGCCGCTCGGCGTGCCGCACCTTGCCGACCATCGATGCCCACTGCTGGGGGCCGTCGTGAGCGCAGTTGATGCGGAGCAGCTCGGCGCCTCGGTCGACGAGCGCGTCGATGAGGGTGGGCGACTCGGCTGCCTCGCTCGGCAGCGTCACCATGATGCGCGTCGCCCGGCCGGGGGTCGGCGGCCCCAGCAGGTCGATGCTCGCCCTGGCCAGCTCGAGCCGGTCGAGACCGACGAGCGCGGCACCTCGGGTCGCCTCGTCCGAACCCGGCGGGACGGCATACCCCTGGGGTTGTGGCGACATCGCCCGGAGCGCCGCCTCGACGGCGCGGACGGTGCCGAGGACGTCGGGTTCGAGACGGCCGAGCGAGGAGAGCCCGAGGCGCGACAGGGCGTCCTGGAGCTCGCGGATGTCGCGCCGACGCACCTCGAGGTAGCGCGCGAGGTTCTCCGCCCCAGCGCGGTGGTTGGGGTGGATCGACCCGCCCGCGGGCCCGGCCAGTCGGGCTCCCTCGACGGCAAGGCGCAGCTGCACGACCGCATCGAGCGTCGACGACAGGGCGTCGTCCGGCGTGGTCACCCTTGCACGATAGACCGCGCCCCGCGCGGCCCGTCACGAGGGAAGCTAGTCGCTGTCGTACTTGAAGGACACCTGCAGCTTGGTCCGGTAGACGAAGGAGCCATCGGACTCGATGGTCAGGTCCTGCGCGACGACTTCGGCGACCCTGAGGTCGCGAAGCGTCTGCTGGGCCTGTCGGACCGCCACCGCGGCGGCGTCCTCCCACGAACTGGTGCTGGTGCCGATGAGCTCGGTCACTCGATAGACGCTCATGTTCCTCCTCGGCCGAAGGGAATGCCCGTCTGCCATGGTCGTCCTGGATCCGCGGACCCGCAACCTCGCGAGTCGTCCGCGGTCGACGAGGATCTCGAAGCTCGACGAGCCAGGTATGCCGCTGCGTCCTTTTCGGGGCCACGGCACCGTCGTGCTGCTCCGGCGCCTTCACCAGCCCACCTCCCGGACCATGGTTGACGACTTGGGCCTATCGGTATATTGGTTAGCCCATTAGTTCTCAACGATGAGGAGGCCACGTGCCCAAGGTCGTGTACGTCGCCGTGGATGGTTTGGAGCAGGTCGTCCAAGCCGACGTGGGGGAGTCGCTGATGTCCGCGGCAGTGCGGCATGGCGTGCCCGGCATCATCGGGGAGTGCGGCGGCAACAGCTCCTGCGCGACCTGCCACGTCTGGGTCCGTCCGGACTTCCACACGCTGGTGGGTCGTCCCGGCGACTTCGAGGACGACCTTCTTGACCTCGGTGTCGAGGAGCGACGTGAGTCCAGCCGGCTCGCGTGCCAGGTGACTGTCACCGCCGAGCTCGATGGCCTGGTCGTCGACGTGCCGCCCGAGCACCTGTGAGCGCCAACGCTTGTCATCTGTCCAATGGTCTGATAATTATCCCACACAGGGAAGGGAGCCGTCATGCTTCGTAGGGACATCAACGACCTGCTGACCCAGACCGGGCCGGGGACGCCGATGGGTGAGCTGTTCCGGAGATACTGGATGCCCGCCTTGCTGGCGGAAGAGCTTCCGGCGAACGACAGCCCGCCGGTCCGGGTGAAGCTCATGTCCGAGCGCCTGATCGCCTTTCGCGACAGCCAGGGCCGTTATGGCCTCATGGACGAGTTCTGCGCACATCGCGGCGCCTCCCTGTGGTTCGGCCGCAACGAGGACTCGGGCCTGCGATGCCCCTATCACGGGTGGAAGTACGACGTCACCGGCCAGTGCATCGAGATCCCGTCAGAGCCGGAGACCAGCAACTTCTGCGAGAACGTCAAGCTGCGTTCGTACCCGCTCGTCAGGGTCGGGGACGTCCTGTGGACCTACATGGGGCCGGCCGAGCACGAGCCACCGCTGCCGGAGTGGGAGTTCGCCCGGGTCAGCGCCGAGCAGACGTTCACCTCGAAGCGCTGGCAGGAGTGCAACTGGCTCCAGGCCCTCGAGGGTGGCATCGACTCCAGCCACGTCACGTTCCTGCACTCCGGCAGCCTCGACACGGACCCGCTCTTCCGAGGCTCGCGCGGCAACGCCTACAACCGTGGTGACCTCAAGCCGTCCTTCGAAGTCGCCGAGAACGAGGGTGGCCTGTTGATCGGGGCGCGGCGCAACGCCGAGGAGGGCCATTACTACTGGCGGATCACCCCGTGGGTCGTCCCGAACTTCACCATGGTGCCGCCCCGAGGTGACCACCCGGTGCACGGACACTTCTGGGTGCCGATCGACGACGAGAACTGCTGGGTCTACACCTTCGACTACCACCCGGTCCGGCCCCTGACCGACGCCGAGCGACAGGCCATGCGTGACGGGTTCGGGGTGCACAGCAAGAACTCCGAGGGCACCTATCGCCCGACCGCCAACAAGGACAACGACTACCTCATGGACCGCGAGGCCCAGCGTCGTGGCGAGACGTACTCAGGCGTGACGGGAATCGCCATGCAGGACGCGTCTCTCCAGGAGAGCATGGGGCCGGTCGTAGACCGCACCAAGGAGCGACTGGTGCCCACAGATGCCGGCATCATCAAGGCCAGGCAGAAGCTGCGCAGGGCCGCGCTCGCGCTCCGTGACGAAGGCACCGTGCCTCCCGGAATCGACCCGGAGCACCAGAGAATCCGATCGGTCGCGGTCGTCCTGCCCGAGGACCAGGCGTTCCTTGACGGCGTCCAGGACGCGATCGTCGCCAGGCCGGGCGTCGCCCAGACGACGGTCTGAGCCATGGCCACGAGCCGATGACCAGACCCGTACTGGCGAGCAGCTGCTCCCGCGCGACCACGGCCGCCGAGGCGCGCTACCGGATCGACTATGCACTGGCGCCGTCGCGGGCGACTCGCGTCATCGCGCTCGATGCACCTTCCGAAGCCCTCGTCCGCCAGGTGGCCGCGATGCCCTGGCATCACACGCGCTTCTACTCGTTGGGTGACGACGACGGCGCGGGCGAGCTGCAGACCGTCGACGGGGAGCGCACACCGTTGGCGCCGGAGCTGGCCGACGTCGACTCAGTGATCATGGTGTGCGCGAGCGACCGCGTCGAGCCGGCCTCGGCTGCCGCGGCCTCCACCATCGGCGCCGCCTGCACGGTTCGCGGCATCATGACCGCCGCGCTCGTGGTGACCGAGACCGCGGGGGTCGGCGCCGTGCTCGCAGCGATACGGCCTCACGCCCGTATGCTGCTCTGCCCCGCCACGGCCGACGACCTGCCCGAGCTCCTGAGCGCGATCAGAGCATGAACGGACCTTTCGGGTCGGCCGACAGGATGACGATCCAGCGGCTGCAGACGATGAAGGCCGACGGAGCCAAGAGCGTCTGTGTCGTCGCCTGGGACCATCCCATGGCGCGGATCGCAGATCGTGCAGGCGTAGACCTCGTCTCTGTGGGCGACTCGGTGGGTGTCAACCTCTGGGGTCACCGCAACCCGTTCGAGGTCACTCTCGACGAGATGCTCGTCGTCGCCAAGGCCGTGCGGCGAGGCGTCTCTCGCGCCCTGGTCAGCTGTGACTTCCCGTACGGGCCCCTGCAGTCCGGGGCGGGCGTGGACACGGCCGTCCGCCTGGTCAAGGAGGCCGGGGTGGACCTGGTCAAGCTCGACGGTGCCAGCGACTACCCCGAGGTCGTCGAGGCCGTGACGCGGGCAGGCGTGCCGGTCTTCGGCCAGCTCGGCATCACACCCCAGACGGCCCTCCGGCATGGCGTCGACTACTCCAGCCAGTCCACCGCGCAAGTCCCGGACGGGCTGCTCGAGGACATCGTCGCGCAGGCCAGGCGTCTCGAGTCCGCGGGTGCCGCGCTGCTCGACTTCACCAACTCGGGCCCGGTCGTGGGTCCTGCCGTCGTGGGTGCGGTCTCGATTCCCGTGCTCGGGGGCATGGGCGGCGGGCCGTGGCTCGATGGGCGCATCCGGATGGCGGCGGCCGCTGTCGGCTATGCCGCGCGGTGGGTCGACGAGGAGCCGGACACGTACGCGAACGTCGCGCGCATCGCTCACGACGCGCTGTCCGACCTGGTCAGCGATGTCCGCGAGGGCCGCCAGATCCGGGGTGGCATTCCCGTCGGGGATCCGCCCACCGCTTCGACCACGGAGGGAACGCATGGCGTTCGCCGAGCTTGACGGCATACGGACCCGTTATGAGGTCAGGGGCGAAGGCCCTGCCTTGCTCATGATGAGCCCCGGGGGCTTCGACTCGAGCCTCGACGCCTGGAGCACGGTGGGCAACTACCGCAGGCTCAACCTCGTCGAGCACCTCTCCGAGCGCTACCGGCTCATCCTGTTCGACCGGCGTGAGTCGGGGCAGTCCGGCGGCCGGGTCGAGCGGCTGAGCTGGCCCCGCTACGTCGCTCAGGCCGCAGCTCTGCTCGACCACCTGGAGGTCGACTCGGCCCACGCGATGGGCGGCTGCGTGGGGTGCTCGACGGTCGCCGCGCTGGCCGTCGCTCGGCCGGAGCGGGTCCGCAGCATGGTGCTGTTCGCGCCGGCGGGCGGCATCCGGTACCGCCTGACGCAGCATCAGCGCTTCGCGCGGCATATCGCGTTCGTCGCCGAGCACGGCCTCCCGGCGGTCGTCGAGCTGGCCCGCTCGACGAGCGCAGGCTTCAGCAACGACCCGCGCGTCGGGCCGTGGGCGGCCGCCTTGCGCTCGGACAGCGACTTCGCCGACGCGTATGCCGCTGGGGACCAGGAGAGGTACCTCGTCGTCGCCAGCGCCAGCGTGCGGCTGCTGTTCGACCGTGACACGGTACCCGGTCCCGAGCCTGAGGACCTGCTCGGCCTCGACGTCCCTGCGTTGGTCGTGCCCGGCCAGGACACCTCCCACACGCCGTCCGCGGCCCACTACCTTCGCGAGTGCCTGCCGGACGTGGACTTCTGGGATGTGACCGTGGCGGACCAGACCGAGGCCGCGGTCGCTGAGCGGGTCCTGCAGTTCCTCGACAGCCACTGACTGGCACGGACTGGCACTGACAGGCACCGTCAGGCACTGACAGGCCGGCAGGGCTCCGGGCCGACCTCAGCCTTCGACGTCGAGGGTGCCCTCGGCGAAGAGGCCGTCGAGGTCGGTGGGTTCGCTGAGGATGTGCTGGAGGTGGGCCTGGCGGACCATGTCCTCGAGGACCTGGCGGTTCGGTCGCAGCCCGTATGGGAGCGGGTCGCCTCCCGTGATCTCCATGACCTCGCTGAGCTCGCGATCCATCGCGCTAGTCCGGACGCCGTCGCGCAGGGTGCCGATGTACTGCCTCTTGGCCGCGGTGAAGGCGTCGACCAGGTCGACGGCGAGCTCCGGGTCGTGGGCGAGGACGTCGTCACGCACGACGACGAGGTGGTTGATGGGGTACAGCCCGCGCTCACGCAGGGCCGCGACCGCCGCGGCGTGGGGGTCGCGGATCACGGGCCTGACGTCGGGCCGGTCGGCCTGGACGCCGATCACTGCATCGAGCTCGCCTCGGACCAGCAGGTCGACGAGGTCGACGTCCTTCGGGGCGGAGATGACGTTGTGAGGTGCGACGAAGGTCGGCACATGCTCGTCACCTGAGCGCACCCAGGTGACGGAGTCGAGGTCGATGCCGTGCTCGGTGGCCAGCACCGCCCTGGCCCACACGCCGGTCGTGACGGTGTACCCGCGGTTCACACCCACTCGCCCGCCGGCGAGATCGGCCGGGCTCGCGATGGGTCCGTCCCGCCGCACGAGGATCGCGCCGTGATGGAACCCCCGGACGAGGAACACCGGGAGCGCCGTGAACGGCACTCCGTGCTCTCGCGCCGTCAGGTAGGTCGTCAGGGCCATCTCGCTGACGTCGTACGCCAGCTCGCGAACCATGGCCCGGAAGCCGCGGACCAGCACCGGCTCGTCGACGAAGTCGAGGCTGCACCGGCTGGGCGCGATCGTGCGGTCCAGCAGTGCGCGGTTGGCGCCCTGCGGCCGGGTCAGGGTGCGAAGGGTCGGCGGCATCGGTGTCTCCCAGAATGCGAGCTCGGTTGCGTGGTCATACCTTTGGTTGGACGGTATATTGGCCTAACCATTTTGCCAAGGGAGGTCCAAGCATGGTCGAGCTGGTTCGTGCCGCAGTCAGAGTGGCCCCGGGCGTCACCGAGCTGCGTGACCTGCCCATGCCGGACCTCGGTCCCGACGACGCGCTCGTGCGCATCGAGGTCGCGGGCATCTGTGGCACGGACGTCAAGATGTACGACGCACCGGCCATCGCGGGTCCAGTGATCATGGGTCACGAGAACGTCGGTGTCATCGAGCGCGCCGGGCCAGGCTTCGCGCGGCTGCACGGGGTCGGCATCGGGGACCGCATCTTCGTCGAGCACTACGTCGGCTGCTACCACTGCTCCTGGTGCCGAGCCGGCGAGTTCCGGCACTGCGAGGCCACCGACTGGCGGACCAACCGCGATGCGCGGCGCTACGGGTACACCAGCGCCGAGCACCCCGGCACCCTGTGGGGCGGGTTCGCCGAGTACATGTACCTGCCCTGGAACGCGGTCGTACACCGGGTCCCCGACGGCGTGTCCGCAGAGCTGGCCGGCCTGGTCACGCCGCTGTCCAACGGGATCGAGTGGGCGCTGTTCGCTGCCGGTGTCGGCTACGGGAGCTCGGTGCTCATCCAGGGCCCCGGCCAACAAGGCCTCTCGCAGGTGGTGGCGTGCAAGCAGGCCGGAGCCTCGCAGATCATCGTCTCCGGCACCGCGCGCGACGCGGCCCGGCTCGACCTGGCTCTGGCCCTCGGCGCCGACCATGTCGTGGACATCGGTGCAGTGGACCTGCTCGAAGCCGTCGCCGACCTGACCGGCGCCCGTGGGGTCGACATCGTCCTGGACTGCACGTCGAGGGCGGGCGTCGGCCCGGTCCTTGCCGGCGTGGACGCACTGAAGCGACGCGAGGGGGTCCTGCTGATCCAGGGTGAGCTGGCCAGCTTCCCCGACTTCCCGGTCAAGAGGATCACCGAGAAGGCGATCACCATCAAGAGCGCCCGCGGACACTCGTACCGAGCGTGCGAGCTCGCGCTCGAGCAGCTGGCCTCGCGTCGCTTTCCGCTCGAGCGCCTGGCCACCCATCGCTACCGGCTGGACCAGGTCGACGAGGCGATCCGGGCTCTCGGTGGGCAGGCCGGCGACGACGTGATCCACGTGTCGCTGATGCCGTGGCTCGACGCAGCGGTGGCCTGATGGCGGTCGTCGTCACGGACCCGCCGCGGCCCGACCCGGGGGTCCGCGACGAGCTGGCCGGCTTCGGGGTCGCAACCATCCACGAGGCACAGGGCCGGACCGGGCTGGCGAGCCCCGCACTGCGGCCCATCTACTCCGGCGCGCACATCAGTGGCACTGCAGTGACCGTGAGCGTTGCCCCGGGCGACAACTGGATGCTCCACGTCGCCGTCGAACAGTGCGACGAGGGCGACGTCCTGGTCGTGGCCCCGACCTCGGCCTCCGATGCCGGGTACTTCGGCGAGCTGCTCGCGACCGCGCTCGCCTTCCGCGGGGTGCGTGGTCTTGTCATCGATGCCGGTGTCCGTGATGTGGCGGAGCTGACCAGGATGGGATTCCCCGTCTGGTCCCGCCACGTCTCGGCGCAGGGCACGGTCAAACAGACCTTGGGGTCGGTCAACGTCCCCGTCGTGTGCGCCGGTCAGCTCGTCAACCCGGGTGACGTCATCGTGGCCGACGACGACGGCGTCGTGGTCGTCCGGCATTCACGCGCGTCGTCGGTCCTCGAAGCGTGTCGGCAGCGTGAGAGCAGGGAGGCTGCCGCCCGGGCCCGGTATGCCGCGGGGGAGCTCAGCCTGGACACCGCCTCCATGCGCGGGCGGCTTTCCGAGCTCGGCCTGCGGTACGTGACGTTCCAGGACTACCGCGCCGAGGCGGGCGAGCAGTGATCATCGACGTTCACGGGCACTTCACCACCACGCCGGCGGCACACGAGGCCTCTCGCGACGCTGCCCTCGCCGGGCGGCCCGGCGCCCGCGACGATGTCCTGGCGCGGCCGTCGATCAGCGACGACGAGCTGCGTGAATGCCTCGAGCCGAACCAGCTCCGCGTCCTGGCCGAGCGCGGGGAGGACCTGATGCTGTTCTCCCCCAAGGCGTCCGCGATGCGCCACGACCTGAGCGATGCCCGGGTGGCGTCTGCCTGGGCCAGGGCCTGCAACGACCTCGTCCACCGAGCGGCGAGCTTGTACCCGATGCGCCTGGCACCCGTCGCCCAGCTGCCGCAGACCCCCGACGGAAACATCGGTGACTGCGTCGACGAGCTCCGCCGCGTCGTGGAGGAGCTTGGCTTCGTGGGCTGCAACCTGAACCCCGACCCGTCAGGGACGTGGGGCGGCAGACCGCTGACGGACGAGTCGTGGTTCCCGATCTACGAGGCCCTCGAAGAGCTCGACGTCCCCGCGATGCTTCACGTGTCCTCGGCCTGCAACCCGAACTTCCACACGCTCGGGGCGCACTACCTCAACGCGGACACGACGGCATACATGCAGCTGACCGACGGAGAGCTCTTCCGGCGCTTCCCCCGGCTCCGGCTCGTCATCCCGCACGGCGGCGGCGCCGTCCCGTACCACTGGGGACGCTATCGCGGACTGGCGGAGCGAGCGGGGCTGCCCGACCCGGCATACCTGTTCGGCAACGTGTGGTTCGACACGTGCGTCTACCACCAGCCGGGAGTCGACCTGCTGCTCAACGTAGTTCCGGCCTCGAACGTCCTCTTCGCATCGGAGATGCTGGGCGCCGTGCGCGGTGCGGACCCGAAGACGGGGATCGAGTGGGACGACACACTTGTCTATGTCCGGCAGGCCGGACTTCCGGCGGCTGACCTCGAGGCGGTCCTCAGCGGCAACGCGCTGCGGGTCTATCCCCGCCTGGCGGCCTGGCTAGCGGCGCACGAGGACGCCCCGTCCATCCACCAGGCGGCGCAGCACGTCACGCCGTGAGCCGAAGGTGTGAGCTCAGCGGGGTGTGCGGATCGGCTGCCGCGTGCGGCGGCACGGCGGCGCCACTCTCGAGGAGCCGTCGGGCGGCCATGAAGTCCCGGGGGCTGTTCACGCAGTCGGCGGCCACGAGGCGACCGTCGCGGTAGTACAGCATCGAGAACCGCTCGCTGTCCGGCTCACCGCGCAGGACCGTCTCGTCGTGGCCGGCGCTCAGGCCCGCGATCTGCAGCTTGAGGTCGGCCTGGTCCGACCAGAACCATGGCACGGAGCCGGGCCTCGGCGGGGCGTCGAGCAAGGTGGCTGCCGCCTGCTGAGCCTGAGCCACGGCGTTCGGCACGGACTCCAGCCGCGTCAGGTGCCCGCCCGGTCCACGCTCCACCGTGCAGTCGCCGGCGGCGACGATGCTCGGCACGCTCGTGCTCCCATAGGCATCCACGACGATGCCCCCGTCACACTCCAGACCGAGCTGCTCGGCGAGCCTGGTATCGGCGGTCATCCCGATCCCGACGACGACCACGTCGGCCCGGAGCAGGCGCCCGTCGTCCAGCTGGACCCCCCGGACCCGATCCTCGCCGACCATGCCTTCCACTCCGACACCCACCTCGACGCGGGTGCCGCGCCGGCGATGGGCGGCCTCGAAGAAGCTGG
This sequence comes from Intrasporangium mesophilum, assembly GCF_054783095.1. Classification (NCBI taxonomy): domain Bacteria; kingdom Bacillati; phylum Actinomycetota; class Actinomycetes; order Micrococcales; family Intrasporangiaceae; genus Intrasporangium; species Intrasporangium mesophilum. The sequence goes on from NZ_BAAGRF010000009.1 coordinate 151,169, forward strand.
ACACGGCCGGTGCCACCGCTCGCGCGAGGACCCGGTCGGCCGCCTCCACCACCGTGACGTCGAGGCCGTTCTTCGAAGCCGCCGCGGCCACCTCGAGGCCGATGAAGCCGCCGCCCACCACCACAACGCGCCGCGCGCTGCGCAGGGCGTCGCGCAGGGCGCGTGCATCGTCGAGGTTGCGAAGGTGGTGGACGCCCGGCAAGTGGTGACCCGGCACGCGCAGCATGCGAGGAGTCCCTCCGGTGGTGAGCGCCAGGGAGCCGAAAGCCAGGCGCCGCCCCTGACGAGTCGTAGCCACGCCGTGCGATGCCCGCACGTCGGTGAGCTCGATGGACTCCACCCGGTCTCCGCCCACGAGCTCGATGTCGCGATCCGCGTAGAAGCTCGGTCCGCGAAGCATCAGCCGCTCCTCCGGCTGCTCGCCCAGCAGGTAGGACTTGGACAGCGGAGGTCGCTGGTAGGGCGGTGCTGCCTCGTCGCCGACCAGCGTGATGGTGCCCTGGTGCCCCAGCTCGCGAAGGCTGCTCGCCACCTGAAGGCCCGCCTGACCGCCGCCGATGACGAGGATGGAGTGCTCGGTGGCGTGTGGGATGCCACAGTGGCGTCTCGATTCCATCATCACCCTCCAAAAGGTATATTGGTAGGACCATATGGCCTCGGCGTCGAGTGGGCAAGGGGTGGACGGGGTCGAGGCGACCTAGTACATTGCCGCTAATGGTAAAACCATTAGCATCTAGCGACCGCGTTGATCACGACGCAGCCAAGGGAGGCAGCATGGGCAAGCGAGGACGGGTCTTCGTCAGGGGGCTCACGTCGGAGACCTATGGTCTCGGTGAGTTCCGCCGCCAGCAGCTCGCACATGAGCGGGTCCGGGACGACTCCGTCGTCGTCGACGACGCGAAGGTCGGTCACTCCGGCGACAGTGAGCAGTCGCGCACGTGGTGGCGGATCGGCCCCGGTGACGAGGACTTCCTCACCCAGACCATCCAGGTGCACTTCGTGGAGCTGCCCGGCCAGTCGTCGAACCACGGCCACGGGCACCAGAACGAGGCTGCGTTCTACATCCTCGAGGGCCGAGGTTACGAGATCCACGACGACCAGCGATACGACTGGGCCAAGGATGATCTCGTCTATGTGCACACCGACTCGGTGCACCGCCACTTCAACCCGTACGACGAGAAGGCTGTCGCCCTCGTGGTGAAGGCCAAGAGCACGTGGATGTTCATGGGCCTGATCCAGCAGGGCCGCAGCGGCCCGGTGGAGCAGGAGGAGCGATTCGGGCCACGCGAGGAGTGGGGCAAGATCTGGACGCCCGGTGTGCTCGACCGCAAGAAGGTCGTCAGCCCGGATGACACGCACTGGGAGGACACCGAGCTGGGGCGGGTCCGGGTGATCGCATCTCCCGAGCAGACGGACGGTCGGATCTTCAGCATCGACGCCTACGAGCTGGACATCCCGGCCGGCGGCCACTCGGGCAAGTACTGGAAGATGGCGGACGAGGTCTTCTACGTCCTGGAGGGCGAGGGATACGCGCTCCAGTGGGAGGTTGAGGCCGAGATCGCAGAGCAGTACTACGCCCGGATCGCCACGGAGCCTGAGCGCTACGACATCGTCCGCGGCGACACGCTCTACGTTCCCCAGAACCACGTCTGCCAGATCTTCGCCGCCGACGGCACGCCGCTACGGCTGTTCAATGCTCAGAACCGGATCTTCAAGCATCTCGGATACGACAACGTCCACTACTTCGAGCCCGCCTCGGTGCACCCGGAGGCGCTGCGCGAGCTCGCGTCTCGAGTGTGAGCGGGCCTGGGCGCACCCGGAGCTGAGTCCCCTCCCTCAGGCTTCGGGAATGACTGAGGGCCGAACCGCCAACAGTGGCGGTTCGGCCCTCAGTGCTGTCGTCAGCTGCGGCGCTCCATCGCAGAGACCCGCTTGGCCGTGCGCTGCAGATGGGTGCCCATGATGGTCCGTGCCGCCTCGAGGTCGCGATGCTCGATTGCGTCGACGAGCGCCCGGTGCTCCTGCGCTCCCTTGCGGCCCATGAGCGGCGCGATCACCTGTGCCTCCTCGAGCGACATGAGCATGGGTCCGTGAAAGCTCTGGACCAGCATCTCGATGGCGGCGTTGTGGGTGCAGGCGGCCACCCTGATGTGGAAGTCCGCGGACGAGCGCATGGAGTAGCGCCCGTGGTCGGCTTCGGCATCGGCCTTGTCCAGCAGCTCCACCAGCTCTGCGATGTCGTCGGCCGTGGCGCGCTCGATGACCAAGGGCAGGACCGCCAGCTCGACGACCTGACGCGCCTCCGTGACCGAGCTCGCTGTCAGTGGCGAGAGCCTCAGCAGGTTGGCCAGGCCCTCGCCGACCTGCTCCGCGGACGGGCTGGTGAGGAACGCCCCGCCCTGGGCGCCGACGCGGATCGCGACCAGGCCGTTGGCTTCGAGCACCCGCAGGGCTTCTCTCACCGTGACGCGGCTGACTCCGAACTGCTGGCAGAGCTCTCGCTCACTGGGAAGGCGATCGCCTGGGGCGAGCCGGCCCTGCCCGATGAGCAGCTTGATCTGGTCCACGATGACCTGCGACGCGCGGTCCACATTCACCCGGTGGAACAGCGTGTCCTCATGTGCGGAGGCTTTGGCATCAGCCACAGGCCCCCTCCTCCCTGTGTTCTCGAACGGTGCGCGTCGCGCTGCGTTCATTGGCCCAATGGTATGCGAATTCGTTCACCCAGGGGTGCTGTCCGCGCGGGAGACGGCGGTGCAGCTGAGGTTGCCCTTCCCAACGACGCCCGGCCTGTGGTAGACATCACCCCACGCGGTTAATGGTTAGACCGTAAGCCCACTCAAGGTCTCCTCCGCGCCGCTCGTCACAAGGGAGATTCAATGAAGAAGTTCCTGGTGGCCACTGCTGCCCTCACCACGATGCTGGTCGCTGCGTGCGGCACCAGCCCGACGGCGTCGGTGGGTGGCCCGGCTGCGAGTTCAACCGTAGACAGCCAGGCAAAGGCCGTCTACGACAGGATCAACGCGCTGACCGGGGCAGAGCGCGCCAGCACCCTCAAGGAGCTCGCCGAGAAGGAAGGGCAGCTCTCCGTCTACACGTCCAACTCAGACCTCGACGACGTCGTCAGCGCGTTCGAGGACAAGTACAAGATCGATGTGAGCGTCTACCGGGGCAACTCCGAGTCGGTGCTCCAGCGCGTGCTCCAGGAGTCCAAGGCCAACTACCAGGGTGTCGACCTCGTCGAGACGAACTCCGGTGAGATGACCGTCATCAACCAGGAGGGGCTGTTCTACCCCTACCAGGGCGCGCTTCGGGACGCGGTGCGCAAGGAAGGCCAACGGGACGGATGGACCGCCGACCGGTTCAACGCGTTCGTCGTGGCCTGGAACACGAAGAACGTCAACGCGGCCACCGCCCCCAAGGCACTGGCCGACCTGACCAAGCCCGAGTGGAAGGGCAAGGTCAGCATGGAAGTCGGTGACGTGGACTGGTTCGCGACGATGTGGAAGTACCTGGCCGCCAAGGGCATGTCCGAGACCGAGGTCGGCGACCTCTTCCAGAAGCTCGCTGCCAACTCCAAGATCGTCAAGGGCCACACGGTGCAGGGCGAGCTGCTCAGCGCCGGCCAGTTCGCAGTTGCCGTGTCGGCCTACTCCCACACGGTGGACAAGCAGGCCGACAAGGGCCAGCCGGTGGCCTGGCGGGCAGACGGCTCTCAGCCCGTGCAGCCGGTCGTCCTTCGTCCCAACGGGGCTGGTCTCGTAGCCAACGCCCAGCACCCTGCCGCGGCGATGCTGTTCATGGACTTCCTGCTCACGGATGGCCAGCAGAACATCGCTGACAACTTCCGCATCGGGTCGGTCCCCGGCGGCAAGGACCCGCTCGCAGGGCTCGAGGTGATCGCGGTGGACGAGGCGGATCTCGCGAAAAACTCGAAGTCCTGGGACGAGCGCTACGCCGCGGCCGTCCAACAAGGCCAGTCCTCCAAGTAGGAATGCGGTGGCCCGGCGCGTCGGAGGCCCTCCCCCCACCCCGACGCGCCGGCACCCGAAGCGCCAGGCCGCGGCGCAAGCCACGAGCCGGCACCCAGGAAGCGCAGCCCACCCTGAAAGGCCAGACGCCAGTGACCACCGACACACCGTCTGTCGACACCCCGGCCGCACACCGGCGGTGGGCAGTCGTTCCCGATCGCCAGACCTGGCGCCGGTTCCGGCCCACTCCCAAGGTGCTCGTCGCCGGAGCCGTGACTCTGCTCATCGCCTACCTGGCCATCGTCCCTCTGTACTACCTGCTGTGGGGCACGTTCTTCGACGCGTCAGGCTTCTCGCTCTCCGGGTTCGCCCGCGCGTACGGCGACTCCCGGGTGTTCAGCCTCATCGGCAACTCCCTGGTCTTCGCACTCGGCTCGGCTGCCCTGTCGCTCGTCGTCGGCACCGGGCTGGCGTACCTCAACGTCCGCACGGACGTCCCGTTCAAAGCCCTGTTCTTCGCGGCCTCGATCATCCCGCTCGTCATCCCAGGCATCCTCTACACGATCTCGTGGATCTTCCTGGCGAGCCCCGACATCGGGCTGCTCAACGCCGGCCTGAGCCGGGTCACCAACGGCGGCACGGTCGACGTCTTCTCCCTCGGCGGCATGATCTGGGTCGAGGGGCTGCACCTGTCGCCGATCGTGTTCCTGATGATGGTCGCGGCCTTCCGGTCCATGGACCCGTCGCTGGAGGAGTCCGCGCTGATGTCCGGTGCCGGGCGGTGGGTCGTCTTCCGCAAGGTCACGGTCCCACTGGTCCGCCCGGCCATCGTCGCCAGCGTTCTGGTCATCGGCGTCCGTAGCCTCGAGAGCTTCGAGGTCCCGGCGCTCCTCGGTCTTCAGAACGGGACCTACGTCTTCACGAGCCGGATCTACTTCGTGCTGCGCGGATACCCGCCGGACCTCGGCGCGGCCGGTGCCCTGGGCGTCGGGCTGCTCGCCATCGCCATCGCCGGTGTCGCCATGTCGCGGTTCCTCGGTCGCAAGGACAAGGGCTTCCAGACCGTGACCGGCAAGGGTTTCCGTCCGCGACCGATCGAGCTCGGGCGGTTCCGCCCTGTCGCCGGAGCCGTCATCGTCCTCTACTTCCTGATGACGGTCATCGCCCCACTTGCCGTCCTGCTGTACATGTCGCTGCTGCCGTTCTACTCGGCACCCTCGTCGGACACGCTGTCCATGCTCACGCTCGACAACTACCGGCACCTCTTCGAGATGCGCTCGCTCGGCACGGCGCTGACCAACTCCGTCTTCCTGGGGGTGGCGGCGGCGACGATCGTCATGGCCCTCATGGCCGTCGCGTCCTGGATCGTGGCCAGGACGAAGATCCGCGGACGAGGAGTCATCGACGGCCTGTCCTTCATCCCCCTGGTCATCCCCGGTCTGGTGCTCGGCCTTGCCCTCAGCTTCGTCTACCTGCGCAGCCCCATCCCGATCTACGGGACGATCTTCATCCTGCTCATCGCCTACGTCACCCGATACCTCCCGTACGGCATGCGCTACTCCATGACCTCCATGCAGCAGATCTCCGGCGAGCTGGAAGAGTCGGCCGCGGTGAGCGGCGCGAGCTGGTGGCAGAGCTTCCGTCGGGTGCTCGTGCCGCTGCTGTCGCCAGGACTTCTTGCCGGCTGGATCTACATCCTCGTCGTGTCGTTCCGCGAGCTGTCGAGCTCCATCCTGCTCTACAGCCCGGGCAAGGAGGTCATGTCGATCCTCATCTTCGAGGAGTACGAGAACGGCCACTTCACCGTGCTTGCCGCGATGGGCGTGCTGATGGTGCTCACCCTCGTGGTCCTGGTTGCCATCGCCTACAAGCTCGGGGCCAAAGTCGGCCTCCAGCGGGACTGACCTCTAGAAGGAGCTTTCTCGAATGCTCGAAGTCAACAACCTGACCAAGACCTTCGATGCCGACCGCCACCGACGACGGGGCAAGCGCGTCGAGGACGCGGCAAGGGTCTTCGCCGTCAACGACGTCACGTTCACCGTCGAGCCGGGCGAGCTGTTCACGCTCCTGGGCCCGTCCGGCTGCGGCAAGACGACGACCCTTCGGTCGATCGCAGGGCTCGAGCGGCCCGACTCCGGCAGCATCAGCGTGAGCGGCCGCCCGCTGTTCAGCATGGGTGGCTCTGGCAAACCGGTCAACGTATCTGCCAACCAGCGAGGCCTGGGCATGGTGTTCCAGTCCTACGCGATCTGGCCGCACATGACCGTCTTCGACAATGTCGCGTTTCCCCTTCTGGTGAAGCCACGTGGCCGGCGTCCGGGCAAGGCCGAGATCGAGCAGCGAGTGATGCGTGTGCTCGAGACGATGGAGCTGCGCACACTCGCGGACCGGCAGGCGACGAAGCTGTCCGGCGGGCAGCAGCAGCGCCTGGCCCTGGCCCGCGCGATCGTCATCGAGCCACCCCTGCTGCTCCTCGACGAGCCGCTGTCCAACCTCGACGCGAAGCTGCGCGAGTCCCTGCGCTACGAGCTCAAGCGCCTGCAGCGAGAGCTCGGCATCACCTCGATCTATGTGACGCACGACCAGATCGAGGCGCTCGCGCTGTCCACCACCATCGCGGTGATGAGCCAGGGAAGCATCCTGCAGCTGGGCAAGCCGCGCGCGATCTACGAGAACCCCCAGAACAAGTTCGTCGCGGAGTTCATCGGGACGTCGAACTTCATCGACGGACACGTGTATGCCCGGTCGGGCGACACGTACACCGTCGAGACCGCCGAGGGCCGGCTGGTCCTTCAGTCGAGCGCGGACCTTCCGGTCGGCTCGGCTGTGGTCGCCTCGATCCGTCCCGAAGCGGTCGACCTCACCTCGACGGCTCCGGCCGACCTCGAGAACGTCTGGGAGGGGGTCGTCACGACGCGCGCTTTCCTCGGCGACGCGGTCGACCATGTCGTGGCGGTGCGAAAGCACGAGATCCGAGCCCGGTGCCTCCCACACGTCTCCGTCGAGGCAGGCACGCACGTCTACCTGCGTTTCACCAAGGACAAGCTGTCGCTCGTGCCGGCTGACTGAGCCGTGGGCGTGCACCCACCTCCAGGCGTGCTCGCCCACCGGCAGCTCACGCTCTACCTCGCCGGCGTCGCGCTGACCCAGGTCGGGAGCCGGGCGACGATCGCGGCCAGTGTCTACCACGTCTACGAGCTGACCGGCTCGATCACCCGCACCGGCATCCTCGGCGGTGTCAGCGCCCTCGGCTTCCTCCTGTTCAGCCCGCTCGGCGGCATACTCGCCGACCGGTACGACCGACGACGGGTGGTCCAGGCGACCCAGCTGCTCGGCATGCTGGCCGTGAGCGCGCTCGCCTGGTCGAGCTCTCGGCCCGATGCCTCATGGGCCGGTGTGGTGGTGGCGATGTTCGCGGTCACCGCGACGACCGCGTGTGACCAGCCCGCGCGCCAAGCGCTGCTTCCGGCTCTGGTGCCCCGCGCCCAGCTGCAGCGCGCCGTCGCCCTCGTCAACCCGACTCGCGATCTGGCGGTGCTGAGCGGCCCGGCGATCGCCGGGGTTCTCATCGCGGTGGCGGGACCCCAGCTGGTCTACGCGCTGGACGCCGCGACGTATGCCGCGATGGTGGTCCTGGTCGCCGCCCTGCGCCCGGGCGCGCCGGAGCAACGCGGCCGCCCTTCGACAAGAACGCCGTTCTCCGAAGGCGTGCGGCTGGCGATGCGGCCGGGGGTCATGCGGTCCCTCGTCCTCCTCGACCTGTGCGCCACCATCCTCGGCGCCTACCGGGTGGTCCTTCCGGCGATCGCACGAGACACGCTGCAGCTGGGACCGGTCGGCTACGGGTTGCTCGCCGCGGCCCCTTCGGCCGGCGCTCTGCTCGTGACCTACCCCTTGGTGAGGCGGGCGGGGCCGGGCGCGCCGGTGGGACAGTGGACGTTGCGAGCGACAGCCGGCTACGGCGCGATGGTGGCGGTCCTCGGTCTCGCCTCGGTCACGGCGCTCGTGGTGCTCTCGGCCGTGGTGCTCGGCGCATGTGACGCGATCACGACATCCGTGCGCCACGCGGCAGTGCAGCTGGAGACTCCGGACCACCTACGCGGCCGGGTCGGCTCGGCCTACCAGATGGCCTCCCGCGGCGGCCCTGCGCTCGGCGATCTCGTCGTCGGCTTCTGGGCCGGCCTGTTCGGCCCGGCCGTTGCCCTCGGACTGGGTGGAAGTCTCGTCCTGGGGATCGCTGTCGGGGTGCGGTTCCTGGGGACCGGCATCCGGTCCTACATCAGCCCGAGGGTCTAGCGACCTGGCTGGATCGTCGCTATGGTCTGACCATTAGTCACACACGACGTTGGAGGAAACGTGACCAGAGACGCAGTGGTCTCCGATGAGCTGGCGCGGAAGTTCGCGACCGAGAAGGACTCGCCCTACGTGCGATGGGTGCGTGACGAGGGCCTCGAGATCATCAGTGCCCACTACGTGTACGACCTCAACACCGTAGACCTGCGCCCGTGGCCCCGGCGCGGCGGACGAGGGGTCTACATCAACCACGAAGCCACACGGACCTCCAACGACTGCTATGTCTGCGAGATCCCGCCAGGCGGGCAGCTGGCCCCGCACCAGCAGCTGTGCGAGGAGATGGTTCTCGTGCTCTCGGGCCATGGGTCGACGACCGTGTGGAACGACTCGGGACACTCGGTGTCGTTCGAGTGGGGTCCGGGTTCCATGTTCGCCATCCCGCTGAACGCGCGGCACCAGCACTTCAACGGGTCCGGCTCGGCCCCTGCGCGGTTTGTCGCCTCCACCAACCTGCCCCCGGTTCTGAACCTCTACGACGACGCGGACTTCGTCTTCAACACCCCGCGAGACTTTCTGAACCGCTTCGCGGGAGAGCCCGACTACTTCGCGGACAAGGACGAGGTCGACGGACTGCTGCTCAGGACGAACTTCGTGGCCGACGCGGTCTCGCTGCCGCTCGTCGCCGCGAAGGAGCGCGGGGCCGGCGGTGGCCACATCCGGTTCTCGATGGCGAAGGGCTCGATGAACAGCCACATCTCCCAGTTCCCGACCGCGACCTACAAGAAGGGCCACCGCCACGGTCCCGGTGCGCACGTGATCATCCTCAGCGGTGAGGGCTTCAGCCTCATGTGGCCCGAGGGGGAGGAGCCGCGTCGGTACGACTGGAAGGCAGGCAGCCTCATCGTTCCGCCCAACATGTGGTTCCACCAGCACTTCAACACCGGCAGCGAGCCGGCCCGCTACCTCGCGTTCAAGCACGAGGGAGTCTCGATCCGCAACGCGCAGGGCGTCCCGAAGGCGTGGATCAGCATGCGACTCGGTGGCGACCAGATCGACTACGCCGACGAGTCGCCCCTCGTGCGTGAGACCTTCGCCAAGGCCCTCGCCGAGAGCGGCATGCAGCCACTCATGGAGGAGGCGTATGCCGCTGAGCTCGTCGATCTGCCGTCCAAGCCGTGAGTGCCGCGCTGGATGACGACCACGACCACCACGACGGTGAGCCCGGCTCGCTTGCCCTGTGGCTTCAGGACAACGTGGTCCTGCACAGCGTCGGGGTGGACATCGGGTCGGCCACCACCCAGGTGGCGCTGGCACGACTGCACCTGAGACGCCACGCCGAGGCGCTGACGAGCAGGTATGTGGTCGTCGGCAAGGAGCTCGTCCACGACTCGGGGCCGAGGCTGACGCCGTATGCCGCCGACGGCCAGATCGCTGCCGAAGCCGTGGGCGAGATCCTCGACGAGGCGTACGCCCGGGCCGGGTGGGGCTCCGACGACGTGGACACCGGCGCCGTCATCCTCACCGGTGAGGCCCTTCGCCGGCGCAACGCGGAAGCGGTCGGCGCCGTCGTGGCCACGCGGGCCGGAGACCTCGTGTGCGTGACCGCGGGCCACCACATGGAGGCGTTGCTCGCGGCATACGGCTCCGGAACCGTCCGCAGGTCCCACGAGGACGGCAGTCGGCTCCTCAACGTCGACATCGGTGGGGGAACGACCAAGATCACCCTGGTCGAAGCGGGCACCGTGGTCAGCACCTCGGCGATCCACGTGGGAGGCAGGCTGATCGCGGTCGACGACAGCGGCGCCGTGGTGCGTCTCGAGCCGGGAGGTCGCCGACACGCGGCCTCCGGCGGGTTCACCTGGCAGCTGGGCGATGTCGTGCCGGCGGCCGACCTGGCCGAGGTGGCCGAGCTCATGGCCGGCGCGATCGTCGACGCCCTGTCCGGTGGCGCGCACCAGCTGTTCCTCACCGACCGTCCGGACCTGTCCGTCCCGGTGGACGGGGTGATCCTCTCCGGCGGCGTCGCGGCATACCTGAATGGCACTGAGGCGCGCGAGTTCGGCGACCTCGGCAGGCCGCTGGCGGCGGCCCTCGCCCGCCACGACGACGCGGGGCGTCTGCCAGGGGCGCTCCTGCGCGGAGAGGAGTCGATGAGGGCCACGGTGTTCGGTGCCTCCGAGCACACCGTCCAGCTCAGTGGGATCACGGGTCGGATCACGAACCCGGACCGGTCACTGCCCCGGCGAAACCTGCCCGTGGCTCGGGTCCGACCGTGTGTCGACGAGACCGTGGACAGCGCAAAGGTCACACAGGCCGTGCAGGACGCGCTGACCCGGAGGGGCGTCGCGGCCGAGGACGACCTCGCGCTCGCCGTCGGATGGTCGGGTGCACCCAGCTATGCCCGGCTGTCGGCCTTCGTGCGGGGGCTCGCAGCGGGGCTCGGCTCACGTCTGGACACCGGCCGAACGGCATACCTCCTCCTCGACGGCGACGTGGCGATGAGCGTCGGGCGGCTGCTCACCGAGGAGGCGACCGCGCAGGCCGATCTCGTCGTCCTGGACGGGATCCACCTGCGCGACTTCGACCACGTCGACCTGGGTCGGGTCCGTCCGGTGTCGGGGAACCTCCCCGTCACAATCAAGTCCTTGGCCTTCTGAGTCACGCTCGAGTCGCGATCGTGTGGGCCCGCGCTAGCCGATGGCCCGGAAAGCACTGCAGGACAAGGCGGCCCGGCTGGAGACGTGCGCGCGTGTCGCTACAGCTGCTCGGACTCGTCGTTGGCGGCGGACTCGATCCAGTCGATCGCCTCGTCGGTGAGCTGCGACTGGCCGTCGGTCGAGTCGCCTGCCCACCACGCGGGGTCCGTCGCGCCGGACGTCACGGCCAGGATCTGGCGCGCGACGTCGTCGGTCAGCGGCTCACCGTTGTGCGCGATCAGCCACGCGCGGGTCGAGTCGGAGAGCTTCGGCCACCACTCCGAGATGTCCATAACGGCACCGTACCCATGCGTGGGCGGTGGTCTCCAGCCCCGGCTGCTGCCGACTCAACTTTCCTCGCGGGTGATGTAGATCGGGCGTCTTCTCGATCGTGGAGGGGGTGACAGGAGCGGCATGAGGCCGCCGCCACACCGCAAGGAGACCACCATGAGCATCACCCGCCCCGCCAGCAGCCCGGCGTCGGCGCACACCTCGTGCGACGACGGCTGGACCCCGACGCACGTCACCCGTTCACTACTCGGCTGGGGTGCCGTCGCGGGGGCGTTCTACGTCGCGACCTCGGTCGTGCAGGGCCTGACCCGTGACGGCTTCGACTTCACCCGACACCAGTGGAGCCTCCTCGAGAACGGCGACCTCGGCTGGCTCCAGGTGGCGAACTTCGTCCTCACCGGGATCATGATCGTCGCCTTCGCCGTCGGACTCCGTCGTGCGCTCGCGGGCGGCCCTGGTGTGCGATGGGCGCCCAGGCTCGTCGCGACGTTCGGCGTCTGCCTCGTGGCGGCCGGCATCTTCCGCGCCGACCCTGCCCTCGGCTTCCCCGCAGGCACCCCGGACGGCGTCGGCACCGTGACGACCCACGGCATACTGCACTTCGCGGCAGCGGGGGTCGGGTTCAGTGCCATCGCGGCCGCGTGCTTCGTCGTCGCCCGACGGCTCACGTCAGACGGCGAGCGCGGTCTTGCAGTCTTCTCCCGAGTCACGGGCGTCGTCTTCATCGGCGGGTTCCTCTGCGTCGCCTCGGGCGCGGGTAGCGTCGCCGCGAACCTGCTCTTCACCGCGGCCGTCGTGCTCGTCTTCGCCTGGATCGCCGTCATCGCGGTCCACGAGTACCGGTCGCTCGCCGACTGATCACACTGAAATCGATTCTAGGACAAGGAGACTCCGATGCGTTACCTGATCATCCTCAAGGGCACCCGGCCTGCCGCCCCGCCTCCCGAAGGGCTCATGGCCGCGATCGTCGACCTCGGCGCGGAGGCAACCGCCTCGGGCGCGCTGCTCGACACCGCCGGACTGTCGCCCAGCACGGCGGGGGCGCGGGTCACCGTCGCGGGCGGGGAGCTGTCCGTCATGGACGGACCCTTCACGGAGGCGAAGGAGTACATCTCCTACGCGGTCTACGAGGTGCGGTCCAAGGAGGAGGCCGTCGAGTGGACCTCCCGCTTCATGAAGCTCCACGTCGACCTCTGGCCCGGCTGGGAGGGTGAGTCCGAGGTCCTCAAGGTCATGGGCCCGGAGGACTTCGCGCCACCCCAGTGACGACCCGGGCATCCCGCCCGCTGACGTAGGGTCGTCGGGGTGGAGGGTGACCAGACGGGCGAGGCCGCGTCGCGTCGGGCCGTCGAGGCGATCTGGCGGATCGAGTCCGGGCGCCTCGTCGCAGCGCTCGCCCGCATCACCGGTGACCTCGGCACGGCCGAGGACCTGGCTCAGGACGCACTCCTTGTGGCGCTGGAGCAGTGGCCGGTGGCCGGGATCCCGCCCAACCCTGGTGGGTGGCTCATGACGACCGCGAAGCGACGGGCCATCGACGCCCACCGTCGGGCGGGAACGTTCGAGCGCAAGGTCGCGGTGCTCGGCCGCGATGTCCTCGACGACGAGCCCGGTGTGGACAGCGACGACCTGGTCGACCGGCTCGACGACCACGTCGGTGACGACCTGCTCCGGCTCGTCTTCACTGCGTGCCACCCGGTGCTCTCGCTCGAGTCCCGCGTCGCGCTGACCCTGCGCTGCCTGGGCGGCCTCACGACAGAGGAGATCGCCCGGGCCTTCTTCGTGCCGGAGAAGACGATGGCGCAGCGCATCGTTCGGGCCAAGAACACCTTGCGCGACAAGGGAGTTCGTTTCGACCTCCCCTCGCCGGACGACCTCTCCGAGCGCCTCGCATCGGTGCTCCAGACGATCTACCTCATCTTCAACGAGGGATACTCCGCCACCACCGGCGAGGACTGGACGCGCCCGATGCTCTGCCAGGACGCCATGCGTCTCGGCCGCCTCCTCGTGACGCTCGTCCCGAACGAGCCCGAGGTGCACAGCCTCCTGGCCCTCATGGAGATCCAGGCCTCGCGCCTGCCCGCCAGAGTCGGGCCGGACGGGTCGGCGGTGCTCATGCCGGACCAGGACCGACGCCTCTGGGACCGGCTGCTCATCCGCCGGGGGCTCTCCGCCCTCGCGACGGCCGAGTCGCTCGACGGCCCGGTCGGTCCCTACCGGCTCCAGGCAGGCATCGCCGCCTGCCATGCCCGGGCTCAGAGACCTGAGGACACCGACTGGGCTCGCATCGCGGATCTCTATCAGGTGCTCTTGGGTGTCTGGCCGTCACCCGTCGTCGAGCTCAACCGGGCCGTCGCGGTCGGCTTCGCGCACGGACCTGAGCGCGGGCTCGAGATCGTCGAGCGGGCCGCGGCGTCAGGCACGCTCGACGCCTACCCGCAGCTGCACGCAGTCCGAGGGGACCTGCTCGACCGCGCCGGACGGCATACGGAAGCGGCGGATGCGTTCGAGCGGGCGGCCGGGCTGACCCGCAATGCCACCGAGCGGTCGCTGTTCACCCGCCGCGTGGCGACGGCGCTGGGCCGCGCAGCGGCCTCCAGGCGGCCCGGACAGCGCTGATGAGCGATCACCTCGGCCGGTAGGCGTCACGTCTGTGGTCTACTCGCAGAACCACGACCTCCCGCTGCGACTCGTTGATCCGGTACAGCACACGGTAGGTGCCCCGGCGAGCAGAGTGGATGCCACGGATGCAATTGGCCGTGACGCCCGTCGACCTCCGATGTCGATCCGGCAACGTCCCGATGTATCGGCCTCGCGTCGGGCGGATGATGAGGGGGTGAGCACCCCGCTCGCCTACTGGATCGCCGTGGCGCTGGGCGCTGCCATCGCGGTCGCCCTGTGCGTCGGGTGCCGCCGACGGCCGGGACCATGGACGACGTGGGCCGGGCGAGCGATCGCGATCGTGCTGGCGCTCGACGCGGTCGTCTTCCTCGTCCGCCCGCTGGTGCAGGGCGGCTGGTCGGTGCAGACGTCGCTCCCGCTGGCCCTGTGCGACCTCGCGCTCGTCGTCGCGGCGGTGACCTGCTGGTGGCCGGGTTGGCAGCTCGGTGTGGAGCTCACCTACTTCTGGGGGCTCGCCGGAACGCTGCAGGCGGTCATCACCCCGGACCTGAGCGCCGGGTTCCCACAGGTCGAGTTCTTCCAGTTCGTGGCGGGGCACCTCGGCATCGTGATCGCTGCGCTCTACCTCGTCGTAGGCCTGCGGCTGGAGCCCCGCCCGGGGGCGGTGCCACGCGTGTTCGGCCTGACCGTGGCCTACGCCGTGCTGCTCGGGATCTTCGACTGGGCCACCGGCTCGAACTACATGTACCTCGCCGCACCACCTGACCGGGCCACGCTGCTCTCGGCGCTCGGGCCGTGGCCGTGGTACCTGCTCACGGCGTCGGCGGTCGCCTACCTGCTGCTGGTGCTGCTCGACCTGCCCTTCCGCCGGTCGCGCCGTCGCTCACCCCCGTCAGCGGTGGTTGGCGACGGCGACCCGGCCGTTGCGCAGCGAACCAGGGTTGCCGGCGGGCAGGTCGAGCCCGGCCGACAGCTCGAGTAGGTCGAGGTCGGACTCGACGTCGAACCCATTGTCCGACAAGAGCTTTCGTATGCCGTCCGGTCGCCACAGCGAGCGCCACGGCTCGCGCGCCATCGGGTCCTCCTGCCGAGTGACGCGGAGCAGGAGTCGCATCACCCTCCGCATCGCTGAGGTGCGCAGCGACTTCGCCTGGTAGTTGACGACCAGCCGGCTCCCCGGCGCCGAGAGATGGGCGACCTGGTTGACGGTCGACCGCACCGCCTCGGCCGTCAGGTAGGGCACGACCCCTTCCCAGACCCACGTCGTCCTCACCGACCGGTCGAAGGAGGCGTGCTCGAGCGCCGGCGCGAGCGCGTCGCGGGAGAGGTCGACCGCGACCGGGACGACTGTCGCGGCGACGGCCGGGCGGCCAGCGAGCCTGCGCAGCTTGTCGCGGCTCGAGGCGGGGTGGTCCACCTCGAACACCGTCGCCGACGCGACCTCGGTCATGCGCCAGGCACGCGAATCCAGTCCAGCTCCGAGGATGACGACCTGAGCTGCTCCGTGCTGCGCGACCGCCTCGTCGATCGCGATGGTCCGAGGCACCATCGACACGCCAACCCACTGGACCATCTCATGGCTCATGCGCTGCGGTCCGGAGGGCGGCACGCGTCCCTCTCTGACGTCGTCGACCACGGCCAGCTCGGACGGGTCGAGCAGCTCGCGAGCGACGGAGTCGTGGAAACGGCCCACGGCGTAGCGTCCGAATGCTGCCGCCCGGCCCTGGCAGACCAGCACGGCCGTCGAGCTGGCCGCCTGCTCAGTCGCTTGGTCACCCATGCGAACAGTCAAGCATCGTGGGCCATCGGGCCCATCGTCGCGGACCGCCGACGGCAGGCGGGCTCGCGGACTACGCTGCCCTGCATGGTCTCGAAGACCACTCGGGTCCGCGCCGGGCGCCCGGCGCCCGCGCGATGACCCGCCCCGCATGAGCGCCGTCGCTGACCGGCCCGACGAGGCCGCACGGGGGTGGCAGGGGCATGTGCCCGGCCTGGGGGCGGCGAGGTCGTACCAGCGCCCGTGGCTCTCCAAGGACCTCATCGCGGGCCTGGTGCTGTCGGCGCTGCTCGTGCCGCAGGGGATGGCCTACGCCCAGCTGGCCGGACTGCCGCCGGTGACGGGCCTCTACACCTCGATCCTCTGCCTCGTCGCGTATGCCGTCTTCGGGCCGTCGCGGGTGCTCGTCCTCGGGCCCGACTCCTCGCTCGGTCCCATGATCGCGGCGACGATCACCCCGCTGGTGCTTGCCGGGGGTGATCCGGCTCGTGCGGTCGCGCTCGCGTCCGTCCTCGCGATCATGGTCGGGGTCATCATGGTCGTCGCCGGGCTCGCCAAGTTCGGCTTCGTGGCCGACCTGCTCTCCAAACCGACTCAGATCGGCTACATGAACGGGCTCGCCCTCACCATCATCGTCGGCCAGCTGCCCAAGATCTTCGGCTTCTCCACCGATGCGGACGGGCTCCTCGCTGAGATCCGGGCCTTCGGGTCAGGACTCGCCAACGGCGAGGCGAACGCGGTCGCCGCAGTCATCGGGCTGGGTGCCCTGGCCGGCATCCTGCTCCTGAACCGGCTCCTGCCGAAGGTGCCGAGCGTGCTGGTGTTCGTCGTGCTGACCGCCGTCGCAGTCAAGGCATTCGACCTCCAGGCACAGGGTGTCGACACGGTCGGCGTTCTCCCGCAAGGCTTTCCACCGTTCACGATCCCGCTCGTCGGATTGAGCGATCTGCCGCCGCTGTTCCTCGGCGCGCTCGCGATCGCGGTCGTCGCCCTCGCGGACACGATGTCCACTGCGTCCGCCTTCGCCGCCCGCAAGGGCGAACGTGTGCAGGGGAACCAGGAGATGGTCGGGATCGGGGCCGCCAACATCGCGGCCGGGCTCTTCCAGGGCTTCTCGGTCAGCACGAGCGGGTCGCGCACCGCGGTCGCAGAGCAGGCGGGCGCTCGCTCCCAGGTCACCGGGCTCGTCGGCGCCGCGGTGATCACCGTTGTCCTGCTGTTCGCCAACGCCCTCATGCAGTACGTGCCGCAGCCGACGCTCGGAGCCATCGTCGTCGCGGCCGCGATCTCACTGACCGACGTCCCCGGCACCCGCCGGCTGTGGCTGCAACGGCGCATGGAGTTCCTGCTCTCCATCGTCGCCCTGCTCGGGGTCGCCCTGCTCGGTGTGCTGCCGGGCATCCTCATCGCGGTCGGGATGTCGATCCTCAACGTCTTCCGCCGTACGTGGTGGCCGCACCAGGCTGAGCTGGGCCGAGTCGAGGGGATCGCCGGGCTGCACGACACCAAGAGCTACCCGGATGCCGAGCTGCTCCCGGGGCTGGTCGTGTACCGGTTCGACGCACCCCTGATCTTCGCCAACGCACGGACGTTCAACGAGACCGTGCGTGCGATGCCTGAGGACCACCCGGACCTGCGCTGGATCGTCGTGGCCTCGGAGCCGATCACCGATGTCGACACGACGGCAGCCGACATGCTCGAAGACCTGGACACCTGGCTCGGTGACCGCGGCGTGTCCATGGTCTTCGCGGAGATGAAGGACCCCGTGCGAGCCAAGATCGAGCGCTACGAGCTGTCCCGCACGATCGACCCGTCGCGATTCCTGCCGACCATTGGCGCGGCCGTGGCCGAGTACTCGAGACGGACCGGGGTGACCTGGCGCGGCCCGGACGGACCGGCGTGACGGCACGCTGACCGTGCCCGTTCTCTGGGGGCCTCGAGCACCGACATTCACCCGCTGCGAGTGACGACCGGCGGGCCTGGTGGAGCGCACCCTGGGAGTGCTCCTGGGAGAACGTCGTCACGGGAACGTGCGACGTGCCCGCGGGGGAGCGAGTGGCGCAAGCGCAACGCCGGACGGAGGCGTGGTCGTGGATCGTGGGTATCGAGGCAAGGGCACTTCGCAACGGCACGGAGTCCGCAGAAGGCTGGTCTTCCTGACTCTGGCGGCCCTCGGCGTGCCGCTCTTGGCGGCCTGCTCCCAGCAGAGCACCACGCCGACGCTGAACTGGTACATCAACCCGGACAACGGGGGCCAGAAGCGGCTGGCCGAGAAATGCACCCCGAAGGACGGCAGCTTCACGGTGAACATCCAGACGCTGCCGAACGACGCGTCCCAGCAGCGCGAGCAGCTGGTTCGCCGTCTCGCGGCCCAGGACAGCTCGATCGACGTGATGAGCCTCGACCCGCCGTTCGTGGCGGAGTTCGCCAACGCCGGATTCCTGCGCCCGTTCTCGAAGTCGGACGAGGCGACCCTGACCCAAGGCGTCCTGCAGGCACCCATCCAGACAGCGTTCTGGAAGGGCAACCTCGTCGCGGCGCCGTTCTGGGCGAACACCCAGCTCCTCTGGTACCGCAAGTCGGCCGTGACGGCGGCGGGCGTCGACCCGACTGCGCCCGGGTTCACCTGGGACCAGATGATCCAGACCGCTGAGAGCCAGAAGAAGGTGATCGGGGTCCAGGCCAACCGCTATGAGGGCTACATGGTCTGGATCAACGCCCTCGTGGTCTCGGCCGGGGGGCAGATCATCACCAACGTCGAGGCGGGCAAGGACGCCACGCCCTCGATCGCGTCGCCCGCCGGGGACGCCGCGGCAAAGATCATCGGCACCCTGGCGCGGTCGTCCGCCGCGCCGCCGGCGATGTCCACGGCCGGCGAGGAAGAGGCGCGCTCGGCCTTCCAGGGCGACCGTGGGATGTTCATGGTCAACTGGCCCTACGTGTACAGCGCCGCCCAGGGCGACGCCAAGGCCGGGGCCATCCAGCAGTCCGTCGTCGACGACATCGGCTGGGCGCGGTACCCGGAGGCCGTCGCGGGCAAGGAGAGCAAGCCACCGCTGGGCGGCATCAACCTCGCCATCGGGGCCTACACCCAGTACCCGAACCAGGCGCTCCAGCTCGTCAAGTGCGTCACCTCGCTCCAGAGCAACATCGACTACATGCTCGACTCCGGCAACCCGGCCGCGAAGGCCGCGGCATACGACGACCCACAGGTCCGCAAGGTCTTCCCGATGGCCGACCTGATCCGCGACTCGATCAACGGAGCCGGGCCACGCCCGATCACGCCGTACTACAACGACGTCTCGACATCGGTCCAGATCACCTGGCACCCCTCCACCGGCGTGACCGCACCGGAGACGCCGAAGGAGACCAGTGACTTCATGACGGCCGTCCTGCATGGCCAGCGACTGCTGTAGCCGAACTGAAACCCGTCTCTGAAGAGCAGGAGGAGCCATGGCCGCCAACGAACCGGCAGCAGCCACAGGGCAATCGGTCGCGACCGCGCCGCGCCCGGCGACGCCGGTGCCGATCTCCGACCGCACTCGCCACGAGCGTCGTCTCGGGCTCTACCTGTCGGCCCCCGCGTTCGTCGTCATGGTGGTCGTGACGGCATACCCGCTGGTCTACGCGGTGGTGCTCTCGCTCTACAACTACCGCCTCACGGACCCCTCCGGCCAGGAGTTCGTCGGCCTGCGCAACTATGCGACCGTGCTGACCGACCCCGTCTGGTGGACCGACTTCAGCACGACGCTGATCATCACCGTCGCCAGCGTCGCGGTCGAGCTGGTCCTCGGGTTCGCGTTCGCCTTCGTGATGTACCGAATCCTGCAGAGCCGCAGCCTGGTCCGCACCGGCATACTCCTGCCCTACGGCATCATCACGGTGGTCTCGGCATACATCTGGCGGTACGCCTTCCAGCTCGACTCCGGCTTCGTCAACCAGTGGCTCAACCTCGCCGACTTCAACTGGTTCGGGCAGCGATGGTCGTCCCTGTTCATCATCATCCTGTCGGAGATCTGGAAGACCACGCCCTTCATCTCGCTGCTGCTGCTCGCAGGTCTGGTCCAGGTCCCGTGGGACCTGCAGGAAGCGGCCTCGGTGGACGGGGCCACCGCCTGGCAGCGGCTGCTGCGCGTCACCCTGCCGAACATGAAGGCGGCGATCATGGTGGCCCTGCTGTTCCGGACACTCGACGCATGGCGGATCTTCGACAACCCGTTCATCATGACGGCCGGCGCCAACCAGACCGAGACCCTGTCGTTCCTGGCCTACCGCCAGAACGTCACCCTGCTCAATATCGGGGTGGGGTCCTCGATCTCGGTCCTGCTGTTCTTCACGGTCGTCATCATCGCGTTCATCTTCGTCAAGCTCTTCCGGACCGACCTGTCACAGGTGAGGGGTGACCGCTGATGACGAGCCCACGCGCCGCCAGATGGTGGACCATCTGGGGTCTGCTCATCCTCGTATGGGCGGTGTTCCCCCTGTTGTGGATGGTGTCACTGTCGTTCAAGGACCCGGCGACCTTCCGCAGCGCGACCCCGACCTTCTTCCCGAAGGAATGGGTGTGGACGAACTACCAGACCGTCTTCAGCGACTCGCTGTTCACCAGTGCTCTGCGCAACTCGGTGGGTATCGCGCTCATCGCGACCCTGTTGTCGGTCATCGTGGCGATGTTCGCGTCCTATGCCATCGCGCGGCTCGAATTCCCCGGCAAGAAGCTCCTTCTGTCGATGGCCCTCGCTATCGCGATGTTTCCCCAGGCCGCCCTCGTCGGGCCGCTGTTCAACATGTGGCGCAACCTCGGCATCTATGACACCTGGGTCGGCCTGATCATCCCTTACCTCACCTTCGCGCTCCCGTTGTCGATCTGGACGATGTCGGCGTTCTTCCGGCAGATCCCGTGGGAGATGGAGCAGGCGGCCCAGGTCGACGGGGCGACGGCTTGGCAGGCATTCCGCAAGGTCATCGTGCCGCTCGCGGCCCCCGGTGTCTTCACGACCGCGATCCTCACGTTCTTCTTCTGCTGGAACGAGTTCCTGCTCGCCATCTCGCTCACCTCGACCGACAAGGCCCGCACTGTTCCGGCCGCCCTGTCGTTCTTCACCGGCGCCTCGCAGTTCCAGTCGCCGGTGACCGCAATCATGGCGGCCTCCGTGGTCGTCACCATCCCCGTCGTGATCCTCGTTCTGGTCTTCCAGCGCCGGATCGTGGCGGGCCTGACGTCCGGCGCCGTCAAGGGCTGACGTGCCCTTCGTCAACCAAAGGAGTGGTCAGTCGTGGCAGCCATCACCATGAAGAACATCGTCAAGCAGTACAGCGACGGGTATCTGGCCGTGGACGACGTGAGCCTCGACGTCGCCGACGGTGAGTTCGTGATCCTGGTGGGACCGTCCGGGTGCGGCAAGTCGACCTTGCTGCGGATGATCGTCGGGCTGGAGGACATCACCTCCGGCGAGATGCTCATCAACGGCACCCGCGTCAACGAGAAGGCCCCGCGCGACCGCAACCTGGCGATGGTGTTCCAGAACTACGCGCTCTACCCGCACCTCAACGTGTTCGAGAACATCGCTTTTCCCTTGCGGCTCAAGAACGCTCCCGAGTCGGAGGTGAAGGCGAGCGTGATGGAGGCAGCCGAGGTCCTCGAGCTGACCGAGCACCTCGAGCGCAAGCCGGCGAACCTCTCCGGCGGGCAGCGCCAGCGGGTCGCGATGGGCCGGGCCATCGTCCGCAAGGCAGACGCGTTCCTCTTCGACGAGCCGCTGTCGAACCTGGACGCCAAGCTCCGCGGCCAGATGCGCACCGAGATCGCCCGCATGCAGCGCCGGCTCGGCACCACGACGGTCTACGTCACCCACGACCAGACCGAGGCGATGACGCTCGGAGACCGGATCGCCGTGCTGCGCAAGGGAGTCATGCAGCAGGTCGGGACCCCTCACGACCTGTACGACTCCCCGACCAACCTGTTCGTCGCCGGCTTCATCGGCTCGCCGCCGATGAACTTCATCCCCGGGCGAGTGCGGGACGGCGGCATCGAGACGCCGTTCGGCGACGTGGCTGTGAGCGACCGCTTCAAGCGCTCGGCCGGGCACGAGCTGGTCATCGTGGGCATCCGTCCGCAGCACTTCGAGGACGCCTCGCTCGTCGACCCGGCCGTCCGGTCGCGTGGGCACACGTTCTCGGCGACGGTCGACGTGACCGAGTGGCTCGGAGACGAGCTGTACGCCTACGTGCCGTACGAGGCGCCCCATGACGTGACGCAACAGCTCAAGGAGCTCCAGCGCGAGCTGGACAGCGAGCAGATGCGCACCCAGCTGGTCGTGTCGCTCGACGCCCAGAGCCGGATCAAGAGCGGCATGACGACCGACCTCTGGTTCGACAGCGAGCAGGCCCACATCTTCGACCCCGCGAGCGGTGAGAACCTCACGCAGTATGCCGCCCGGCCGGAGCCCGCAGTGAGCTGACCGCGGGGACCACGGGACCCAAGACGGTGGGGCGTATGCCGGAGAGGGCGGCATACGCCCCCCACTGGTGTCGGCTAGCGGCGTGCGGGCGCGTCCAGCAGGCTCGCCATCCGCTTGGCGACGAGGTCCGTGGCGCGGCGGGGGCTGAGCCGGGTCAGCCGGTCGAGCATGCGCGCGTCCTTGCCGACCACGATGCGGTAGTGGCCCTTCTCCACACCGCCCTCGATGATCTGGCGGGCGGCGTCCTCGGGTGTGGTGAGCGAGGCGGCCTGGGCCGAGTCCATGGCCTCCATCCCCGGGATGGCGACACCGCTGTTCTCGGTGATCGGGGTGGCCACGCCTCCCGGATGCACCACGGTGACAGAGACATTCGTGGTCCGTAGCTCTGCGTAGAGCCCTTCCGTGAGCAGCTGCACAGCCGCCTTGCTGGCTCCATAGACCGTCTGGCCCGGGACTGGGACGAACGCGCCCATGCTCGAGACGTTGACGAGCGCCGCCTCCGGCCTCGCGAGCAGCACTGGCAGGAACGCCTGGACGGTGTTGACCACACCCCAGAAGTTGACCGCCATCACCTTCTCCACGTCGGCTCGGGCGAGCTCGGCGAACGGGACGAAGCGCTGGATGATCCCGGCCACGTTGAGCAGGCCGTCGACCTGTCCGTGGGCGGCCATCACTTCCTGCGGGAGGGCGGCGACCCGGTCGAGGTCGGTCACGTCCACCGTGTGGCTCGAGAGCCGCTCCGCCGCAGGTCCTGCGAGACGGGCCGTCTCCTCGAGGCCTTCGGGCCGCAGGTCGACCGCGGCCACTCGGGCGCCGCGCGCGAGCAGCGCCAGGACGACCGCGCGGCCGATCCCGCTGCCGCCGCCGGTGACGACCAACACCTTGCCGGAGATCCTCATGTCTTCTTCCTTGCTCTCGAGATCAGCCCGCCACGGCAGGCTGCCGGGCTGCGTGCTTGGCGGCGATGTACCCGAAGACGCAGGCGGGACCGAGTGTCGACCCCGGCCCCGGGTAGGTACGGCCCATCACCGACGCGGAGGTGTTGCCGGCCGCATACAGGCCTTCGATGACGGTCCCGTCCTCACGCAGAACCCGGGCGTCCGCGTCGGTGAGGACACCGCCCTTGGTGCCGAGGTCACCTGCGACCACCTCGACCGCGGTGAACGGCCCCTTCTCGAGGGTCCCGAGGTTCGCGTTCGGGCGTGAGCCGGGGTCGCCGTAGTAGCGGTCGTACGCCGAGTTGCCGCGCCCGAAGTCGTGGTCGATGCCGGTCCGTGCGAACCCGTTGAACCGGTCGACGGTGGAGGCCAGGCGGCCCGGGTCCACGCCGATCGCCCGAGCGATGTCATCGAGCGTGCCGGCCTTGTGCAGGATGCCGGCCGCCGCCATCGCCTTGCCGGCGCGCGGGTCGAGCGCGTAGGACCGCAGGTAGCGCCGAGCGTGCCGGACGTCGGCGATCATCCAGTACCTCCCGGGCACCGTCTCGAAATGCTCGAGCATGTGGTGGCCGAGGTCGACGTAGGACTCGGACTCGTTGGCGAACCGGTCCCCTCGGCCATCGACGATGATGGTGTGCGGCATCGAGCGCTCGCTGACCAGGAACGCCGCGGCGCCCCCGACCGCCGACGGCGGGATCGATGCGCCCCACCACGAGTCGTCCATGAGCTCCAGGGCTGCGCCGGCCCGGACCGCTACGTCGATGCCGGTGCCGACATTGCCCTTCGAGCCCGACGAGGCCGTGCCGTCGACGCCCTGGTAGCGCTGACGCCACTCTCGGTTGTGGTCGAAGCCCCCGGTCCCGAGCACCACGCCGTGCCGCGCCCGGACACGTTGGGTGGCGCCGCCGCGGTTCGTGCGGACCCCGACGACCCGGCCGTCCTCGACGACCAGCTCCTCGACCGGGGCAGACAGCCAGACCGTGGTCCCCTGTCGCAGGGCGACGTCCAGGAGCGATGCGGTCAGCGTGGCGCCCATCCCGACCAGCCGCTTGCCGCGCACCAGACCACCGAGGACCCGACCGACGACGCGGGCGCCGCGAGCGGCCCCGTCCGCTGTGGTCCAGGCTCGCGACAACAGCCAGAAGTCGTCCGTCTTGACGGGGGCGGGGACCCCGTCCCGGCCACGGGCGGTCGCCCACCAGGAACCGAGCCTGCGGGTGTCGAAGGGCTCGACCTCAAGCGCCCGGCCGATCTTGCCGCCCGGCAGCTCAGGGTAGTAGTCGGGGTACTCCGCGGCGCGGCAGAAGCGCACGCCCAGCCGCTCGGCGAGGGTCACAAAGCCCTCGACACCGTCGACGAACGCCTCACGCCGCTCGGGTGAGGATGCGGGACCGGCGTCTCCGACGGTGACCTCGAGGTAGGCGAGGGCCTCCTCGCGACAGTCCGCGGCGCCGGCCCGCCGCATCAGCGGGTTGGTCGGGAGCCACAGGCCTCCACCCGACATCGAGCTGCTGCCACCCCAGCGGTCCGTCCCCTCCAGCATCAGCACGGTCAGCCCCGCGTCGGCAGCGGTGATCGCCGCCGAGAAGGCTGCCGCGCCGGTCCCGGCAACGACGAGGTCGTACGTGTGGTCCCAGACGTTCTGCATGGTCCAACCTCCCACTATCCGGACAACCCTGTCCGGTTCGATACAGTGAAGGATGCCTGCTCCGCAGACCCCACGCAAGAGTCCCGAGCAGAACCGTGGATCCACCGGCCGGCCGAACCGCGGCCCCGCGGCCGCAGCCGCCAACCGCGCCGCGTTGGTCGAGGCGGGTCGCGAGCTGTTCGCCCGCGAGGGCTACGACGTCCCGATGAGCGCCATCGCGCGGGCGGCCGGAGTCGGGCAGGGCGTGCTCTACCGGCATTTCCCCAGCCGGGTCGCGCTCGCGCTCGCGGTGTTCTCCGACAACATCGACGAGCTCGAGCGGGCCGCGGCGACCGACGTCGATGACGGAGGCTTCCTGGCGCTGTGGCGCAGGATCGTCCACCAGACCCTCGAGTCGACGGCGTTCGTCGACCTGCTGGTCCGGGCCGAGCCGATGCCCGACTGGGCCGGCGCGGACCGGCTCGAGGCGATCGTGGGTGCACCCCTCGCGCGGGCCCAGGCCGCCGGGCTCGTCCGCGCCGACCTGACGGCGCACGACGTGATCCTGCTGCAGCGCGTGATCTACGGCGTGATCGTGACCGCCCCTGAGTCGACGGACCTCTCGGCCGAGGTCAGGCGCACAGCCATG
This sequence comes from Intrasporangium mesophilum, assembly GCF_054783095.1. NCBI lineage: Bacteria > Bacillati > Actinomycetota > Actinomycetes > Micrococcales > Intrasporangiaceae > Intrasporangium > Intrasporangium mesophilum. The sequence goes on from NZ_BAAGRF010000009.1 coordinate 176,494, forward strand.
CTCGTCGACGAGGCTCTGGGGCGTGCCCTCGACGGCTGACCGACGCGGCCCGCGGGACACCACCAGTGAGCACCTGTGCAGCTGTGGTGCCGGTATGCCGCTTGCGACCACGACACGTGACCATCGGCGCAGCTGTGGTGTCGCGTCGGGGTGCCTCGCTCCTCGCCTACGCCCTCACGCCGATGGCGATCGGCTCGGACGGGCGGGACCACGGGCGGCGCGCCACGGCAGCGGCATACCCCTCGGCGAAGACGCCGAGAAGCCGGAGCAGCTGCTCCTGGTCGTCGGGCTGCAGCGATCCCAAGGCGTCCTGGTAGAGCCCCAGCATCAGGGTCAGGTCCTGCTCGAACTGGGCGAGGCCCTCCGCGGTCGCGGTGATCTCGCGGGCCGCATGGCCGGCCGCGCGGCCACGCCGGAGCAGGCCGGCCTTGAGTGCCGCGTTCACCTGCCGGTTGACCGTCGACTGCTCCAACCGGAGCGCTTCGGAGATCTCGCGCAACGTCCGGGGCTGCCCGTCGGAGAAGAGCCACATGAGGCGCTGGTCCGCCGCGCCGAGCCGGGCATGCTGCTCGGCCACCCGGCGGAACCGGTCCAGCCCGGCGAGGATCGCCGCGACCTCCCGATCCGGAGTCACCGCGAACTGTCGCCCGGTCGCCGTCATGGGAACCTCCGCCAGACTTGCCGTCATCGATCGTATGTATGTAGCATACACACGCAAGACATATGTAACATACATATCCACGAATCCGGTTGGGTGGCAAGACTTATGAGTTCAGCTTCGGATGCCGTCGAGACCCAGCTGGGCCGCGGCAGGTTCTCCGTCAAGGTCGTCATCGCCGTGCTCTGCTTCGGCAGCCTCTGCGGTGCCCTCATGCAGTCGCTGGTGATCCCGATCCAGAGCGAGCTGCCGGCACTGCTCGGGACCGAGGCCGGCAACGCGTCCTGGGTCATCACGGCGACGCTGCTCGCGGCGGCCGTCACGATGCCGGTCACCGGCCGGCTCGCCGACATGTACGGCAAGAAGCGGGTCATGGTCGTCTCGGCCGCGCTCCTCGTCGTCGGCTCGCTCGTCGCCGCTCTGTCCAGCACCCTCGCTCCCATCCTCGTGGGGCGCGCCCTTCAGGGCATGGCGATGGGGTACATCCCGGTCGCCATCAGCGCCGTCCGCGAGTTCGCCCCGCCGCACCTCAAGACGGGTGCCGTGGCCACCGTCAGCGCCACCCTCGGCGTCGGCGGCGCCCTCGGCCTGCCGCTGGCCGCGTGGATCGCGCAGGACTACTCGTGGCACGCCCTGTTCTGGATCTCGACCGTCCTGGCGGCCGTCGTGCTCGCGCTCACCATGCTCGTCGTGCCGCCCGTCCACGACGAGCACCCGGCCCGGATCGACGTCGTCGGCATCATCGGCCTGGCGATCGGCCTGTGCGCGACGCTGGTCGGGATCTCCAAGGGCTCCGAGTGGGGCTGGACGGCCGCGTCCACGCTGGGGTGCGTCGTCGGCGGCATCGCGGTCCTCGTCGCATGGGGCTGGTACGAGCTGCGCCACCACGACCCCCTCGTCGACCTTCGCACCACCGCCACCCGACCGGTCCTGTTCACCAACCTCGCGGCCGTGCTCATCGGGTTCGGCATGATGGCCCAGACGATCGTCGTCCCCCAGCTGCTGCAGCTATCGACGCAGACCGGCTTCGGCCTCGGGCAGACGATCCTGCAGGCAGGCCTGTGGATGGCGCCGGCGGGCCTGATGATGATGCTCTTCGCCCCCGTGTCGAGCCGCCTCATCACCACGATCGGCGGGCGGCGCACGCTGGGGATCGGCGCTGTCGTCCTGGGCGCCGGCTACCTGACCGCACTCTTGCTCATGGACGCCCCGTGGGAGCTCATGCTCGCCTCGTGCATCGCCTCCGCCGGCGTCGGGATCGGGTATGCCGCCATGCCCACCCTGGTCATGGACAACGTCCCCGAGAGCGAGGCGGGCTCGGCCGTGGGTCTCAACGCGCTCATGCGCTCGATCGGCACCACCGTGGCCGGAGCCGTGATGGCCGCGGTCCTGACCAGCCGGACCATCGCGCTGGGTCCGGTCCAGGTCCCCAGCCAGAGTGCGTTCACGACGTGCTTCATCGTCGGCGCGGCAGCTGCCTTCGCCGGTGCCCTGGTGACGCTGCTCATCCCGCGCGGCCGCACGAACGTCGTGACGACGAGTGTCGGGGAGCCGGTGCCCGCGCTCGCCGACTGAACGCACTGCGTCTCATCGGCTCGCGTGGAGCCCGGCCCGGCGGCTGCGGGCGAGACCCCAGATGATGAGGCCGGCGGTGACGACGGCAGAGGCGATGCCGAAGCTCAGCGAGCCGATGCTGAGGATGAGCGGCACGCTGAGCGCGGTGAGGATGCCACCACCGAGGAAGGGCTCGTAGAAGAGCTGCTTGTAGCCGTACCCCCTGGCGGCACCGGTGGTGTGGGCCGGGTCAGCCATCTCGGCGAGGATGAAGCCGGTCGCGACGTTGCCCTGTGACTGCCCGTAGTCGGCGATGCCGCGCTCGAACCAGTGGGCCGGGAAGAAGCGCGGTCCGAGCCACAGCAGGCCGGTCACGCTCCACGCGACAGAGAGCGCCGTGAGGATCAGGATGCTCGGGATGTTCGCGCCGAGCGTGGCAAGGGACAGCGTGCCGATCGCGGCGGCGATGAGCAGGTCGAGCGAGAGGCCCGTGATGTCGTTGACCGTGCGGCGCTCGACGACGTCCTCGTGGTCGGTCATCGACAGCACCAGCTGGACGACGAACCCGCCGATGACCGTGAAGGGGAACAGCGGGAACCGGTCGAAGAGGTCCGACCCGAGGGCGTTGGAGACGGCGCGCAGGCCGAGGAGGATCAGCAGGCCGATGAAGATCGCGACGGCGATGGCTCCGAAGCTGCGGCTGATCGACCCGAGCCCGATGTCGGTGGTCGTGTCGCCGTCGTTCGGCGGCACGTCGCTGAGCCGGCTCGCGGTCGACCGGGCCGCGGTCTGCTCGCGAGCCACGTCGACGCTCGGCTTGCGGACGGCCCAGTTGACCAGGATGGTGCCCCCGATGACACCGGTCAGCATGCTGAGCGTGGCCAGGCCCAGGCCGATGTCGACCAGCTCTCCGGCGCCCGCCTCGTCGAGCAGGCCGCCCATGCCCGCGATGGTGCCGTGCCCGCCCGCGAAGGACATCTCGATGATCGAGCCCGCGGCATCCGGTAGCCCGAAGACCGGTGTGAGCAGGAACGTGACGGCTAGGCCACCGATCGCGAACTGGCCGAAGGAGTAGACGCTGCCGAGGATCGCGTGCGGTGCGGCGTCGTTCCAGATCCGCCCGAAGGAGGGGAGTCTCTTGCCGATCATGATGCCGCCGAAGACGACGTTGATCAGCAGGCCCGGCAGCGCGGACAGCACGGGGACCGTCTCAGCCGGCACCAGGCTCCAGCCGTTCGTCAGCTCCCCGAGGACCTGCGGGCCGACCAGCAGGATCAGGAATCCGGCGATGACGCTCGCCGGGATGTAGACGGCGGCGAGCCACGGGACGGTGCGGCGAAGGAGCATGCCCGCGATGAGCGCCATCCCAAGCAGCAGGAATGAGAACGCGACCCACTGGGCTTCGTTGAAGTGCCCGAACACCTATCGCTGTCTAGCAGATCCGGGAGCCGGTGGGGGAGATCGCGGCGTTGCGTTAGACACGTCGTCACTCGGCGAGCAGTGCCGCCAGGGTGCCGCCGAGCTCGAACGCTGCGTCTCGGACCCCGCGGTCGACCGGTCCGGTCACCAGGAGCGGGCTCGCCGAGCGGACCCAGCCCAGCGCCCCGGCGATCGACTCGATGGCGCGGCTCGCGCCTGCCGTGTCGTTGTTGCCGTGCACCCAGTAGCCGTACGGCATTCCGCGCTTGGCTTCCAGCGTCGGGTAGTACACCGTGTCGAAGAAGTGCTTGAGCGCCCCGCTCATATAGCCGATGTTCGCTGTGGTGCCAAGGAGTATGCCGTCGGCTCCGAGCAGGTCGCTCACGGTGGCGGACAGCGCCGGGTGGAGGTCGACCGTGACGCCCTCGATGCCCTCGGCGCCGGTTCCGGCGAGGACGCTCTCGAGCAGCTCCTGGGTTGCGGGCGAGGGCGTGTGGTGGACGACGAGCAGACGCGCGGTCACGCTGCCCAACCTAGCCGCCCACGCGGCATACGCTCGGGGCTCGAGCCGCCGTTGAGGTCCGAAGCCACCCGTGCACGGGTCGCTTCAGACCGGGCGAGTGGCTCAGGCCTCGCGAGGCGGCTCGGCCGCTGCCGACCACTCGTCGTCGAGGATCGCGTAACCGACCGAGTCGAGCCATCGCCCGGACCGGTGCAGCGAGTCGCGCACCCCGTGCACCTCGCGGCGCATGCCGACGCGCTCCATGAGGCGCCACGAGGGCTCGTTGCCGAGGAAGGCCACAGCGGTGACGCGGCGCAGGCCGAGGTCGTCGAAGCAGTATCGGAGGACCTCGCGCACGGCTTCGGTGGCGTAGCCGTGCCCGGTGTAGGCCGGATCGAGGACCCAGCCGAGCACGGCCTGGACGCCGTGCGCCTGGTCGGCGACCTCACGCTGGGCCCACGCATCCTCGCGGCGGAGCATGAGGTCGCCGATGACCGGCCCCGAAATGCCGCCGAGAGTGATGACGAGGGTCGTCTCGAGCCGGGCGGGGTCACAGAAGAGCGCGCGGTAGCCCTCGAGATCGGCGGGGCTGCCCGTCAGCCACTCGTTGACCTCCTCGAGCTGCCGGAACCTCCACGTCGGCTCGGTGTCGTCGACGGTGGAGGGACGCAGGGTGAGGCGCTCGGTGCGCAACGGGCGGTCCAGCGCCGAGCGGCGCTCGGGGGACGGTGCGCCGGCGGCGCGCAGGTCGAGCAGGACGGCGCCGATGTCCCGGAGTCCCGCGAGTATGCCGTGCAGCTGGGCCTGGTCGGCGACCGCGACCGTCACCGTGGTGGTGCCGTCGGCGTCGCGAGCCAGGTCGAGCTCGCCGAGCCAGGTCGACCAGTGGTCGTCGAGGTGACCGTCGACGCGGATGGTGTAGGTCGTCGGGGAAGGGTGCACGGGAGCCCTCTCTGGTCTGGACGGTGCCGTCGTCACCGGCCGGCCCCGCTCCCGGGTGCTCATCGGACGGTGGCGACGTCAGTGCGCGCTGCGCCGGTCACGCTCGAGTCTGCCCCTCGCCGGGCCAGGCGGAAGAGCGAGACGCCGAGCCCGATCATCGCGATGCCGTTCGGGAAGGCGAGGAGGCGGTAGAAGGCGTCCGGCATCACCGACAGGGCAGCGCTGACGACGCCGCTGACCGCGAGGAGCACGGCCGCCCAGCGGGCGAGCAGGTGGGCGCGGAAGAGGGCGATGCCGAAGACCAGACCGCCCAGCAGGTAGGCAGCGCCCTGGAGCTTGGCCATGGTGGCCAGCGCCCCGATGTCGCCCACCGGCGAGCCGCCGGTCGTCGCGGCGATGACGTCGTTGGCGTAGGAGGGGCTGATGGCTGCGACGGTCGGCATCACGAACGCGGCGACGAAGGCCGTGCTCATGATCATGAGGTAGCCGGCGCTGAGGACGAGGTAGCCAACGAGCCCGAGCACGCCGTTGCGGCGCACCTGGCTGAGGTACATGCCGGTGATCCCGACCAGGGACAGCACCGCCAGGAGGACCTTCAGGGTGTCGCGGACGGCCATCTCGGTGGTCTGGATCGAGGCCGCGTCCAGGTGCGGGTGATTGACCTGGACGCCGATGAAGAGGGCGCCCGCGGCCGCGGCGCAGATGCCGGCAGCAGCCGTGAGGCGAATGGTGGTGATGGTCATGTGAGGCTCCTCGGTTCCGGTGCCGGACGTGGCGCCCGGCGATGTCCGCAACGCTAGGAACCGACGTGGTGAGGGCACATCACCAGGTGATGTGACGGTGGTGGTGAGCCTTCTGGTGAGCCTTCTGGCGGGACTCGTGGCGCGCCCGCTGGCGGCTCGACGGGCCGCCGTCAGAGGAGGCCGAGGTCGGCGGCTCGGCGGACCGCGGCTCGACGGGTGTTCGCGCCCAGCTTGGTGAAGATGTGCTTGGTGTGCGTGCGCAACGTGTTCACCGAGACGAAGAGCCGTCGAGCGATCTCCGGCCCGCTGAGGTCCGTCGCCAAGAGCCGCAGCACCTCGAGCTCACGCTCGCTGAGCTCCTCCTTCCCTTGCCCTGCCGTGCGTCCAGGTCCGTCGCGTCCGGGCCCAACCGCGCCCGGCTCGGCCCGCGCGACAGGCAGCAGGCGCCGGGCCTGTGCTTGCGCCTCCGGCGCCTCGCTGCGGACGACCTGCTCGAGCAGGGTGGTCATCGGCTCTCCCTCGTCGAGGAACAGGCGGACGTACCCGGCCGGCACGCCGTCGACGAGGGCAGCCGCCAGGTCCGCCGTCGCCGAGATGTCACCGTTCGCCTGACGTGCCAGCGCCCGCACCATGAGCGCCTCGATGACGCTGCCGTGCCGGCCCGCAGCCCGCGCGACGTCGAGGAGGCGGTCGACCAGGTCGAGCGCCGCGCGCGGGTCACCTTCGGCGACAAGCAGTCTCGCGAGGGTGAGCTGGTCGTGCTCGGCGAGGTAGACGGGCGGGTCCGTCGACGCGACCCCGCGGTCTCGCGCCCACGCCCGGGCGTCGTCGAGGTGGCCCTGCCGGATCCGGACGCGTGCCCGGGAGGCTGCGATGGGACGCACGTCCGGAAAATAGCCGGGCAGGAAGAGCGGCTCGGCCTCGTCGAGCATCGAGCCTGCACCGTCGAGGTCGCCTCGAGCCTGCAGCAGCGCGGCCGTCGCGGTGAACCACCGGAACCGGTTCTCCAGCAACGACGCCCGGTCGCCCAGCTCGCGCGCCACCTCGAGGTGCTCCTGCGCGGCATACAGCTCGCCCTGCTCGCGAAGGACGTCGGCAAGGCCGACATGCAGGTCTCCCGTCGTCGGGAGCACTGGGCCGGGGTGGCTCTCGGCCGCGGCGAGCGCGCGCTCGTACAGCCGGCGTGCCTCGACCGGGCGTCCGCGCGCCAGCCACATGTTGCCCAGCACGACGGTCGCGCCGAGCTCGTCGGCCAGCATGCCGGCGGCGTGGAGGCTGGCGACGGCCTCGGTGAAGGTGTCCACGGCCGTGCTGAGGTCGCCGGCGGCCCAGGCCGCCAGACCGACAAATCCCGCGGCTGCACCACGGGGGAAGTGGTCATCCGGTCCGGCCAGGGCGAGAGCCCGACGCGCGTGCGCGACGGTGCCCTCCACGTCGCCTCGCGCCTGGGCGACAGACGCATGATAGACAGCGACCATCGCTGGGAGAGAACGGAGCTCACCGTCTCGGCCTTTGGCCGCCTCGGCCAGTGCTCCCGGAGTGGCGATGGTCGCGGGCGGAGCCGCATCCAGGGAGTCAGCGGCAGCGCCGAGCCAGGGTTCTACCGAATCGAGGTTGCCGGTGGACAGCTGGCTCCACCCCATCACCGTGGCGAGCAGTGGCCGGCGCCGGATGACATCGTCGGGCAGCGCGCTGAGCCACTGCCGAAGGATGCGGTCCTGGCGCTGCCTGCGCAACCCGGCCACCGCGAGCTCGATGAGGTCGGCGGCGTGCTCGTGGTCACCGCTCGCGATCGCGTGCGGCACGGCGTCGATGAGCTGCCCGTTCTCGGCGAGCCACCGGCTCGCCGCGGCATGCAGCTCGCGGACGGTATGCCGGTCGGTGTGCCGGTCGGTATGCCGGTCGACGGGGCGGGCGGTGGGGCGCGCGGTCAGCCGGGCGCGCAGCGCGTCGGCGAACAGGTGGTGGTAGCGGTACCACCGGCGCTCGCCGTCGAGTGGGACGAGGAAGAGGTTCTCGCGGTCGAGGGTCTCGAGCAGCTGCTGGCCGTCGGCGCGGCCGGTCAGGGCGTCGCAGAGACCACCGCACAGCTGGTCGAGCACGGAGGTGTCGAGCAGGAAGTCGCGCACCTCGTCCCGCTGCCGGTCGAGAACCTCCTCGACGAGGTAGTCGAGGACGAACCGGTGGCTCCCGGAGAAGGCCTCCACGAACCCAGCGACGTCGCCAGGCCCGTCAGGGGGCGTGTCGCGGGACTCGACGCCGGACCGGTCGCGGGTCTCGGTGCCGGGCCTCGAGTGGGCCCGGACGGCGAGCGCGGCCAGCTGGAGCCCGACAGCCCACCCCTCGGTCCGAGCCTCGAGATCGGCGACGAGGTCGGGCCCGAGCCGGAGCCCCATCACGTCGTTCAGGAACTCGTGGGCCTCCGCGTCGGTGAACCGCAGGTCCGCTGCCCGCACCTCCACGAGCTCGCCGCGAGCGCGCAGGCGGGAGAGAGGAAGTGGCGGATCGGCCCGCGTGGTGATGGCCAGAGTGACGTGCGACGGAAGGTTGTCCACGAGGAAGGTCACCGCGTCGTGGACCGCCGGCCCGTCGATGACGTGATAGTCGTCGAGCGCCATCACCAGCGGGCCGGCCATGACGTCGAGGTCGTTGACCAGGCTGACCAGGACGGCGTCGGGCGGAGTCCCGTCGCCGGCATCGAGCAGGGCGAGCGCCTCGGCGCCGGCGTCGGGCTCGGCCGTGCGGATCGCGGCGACGAGGTGGGTCAGGAACTGTCGCAGGTCGGCGTCGGCAGCGTCCAGGGCCAGCCAGGCCACCGCGCGCCGCCCCCGCTCGGCAGCGAGCCACTGGGTCAGGAGGGTGGTCTTGCCGAACCCGGCCGGAGCCGCGACGAGGACGAGCCGCGGCGTCTCGCCTCCGTCCGCCGCCAGCCGGTCGGCGAGGCGGTCCCGCTGCACCAGGCGACGACGAGGCGACGGCAGGTGCAGCTTGGTGCCCAGCACAGGCATCTGCTCAGAGTAGGGCCCGCGGTGTCGTCAGGTTGCCGGTGGGTCGTCAGCCAGCTCGACCCAGGTGCCGAGCCCGTCGATGTCGGCGCCGCGGGCGAAGGCGCGCAGCGTCTCCGCCGCCCGGACCGAGGTCGAGATGAGCTCACCGGCGAACTGGGCACGATCGGGAACCGGGAAGTCGTAGGTCTCGTCTGCCCCGACCAGCCCCGTCCCCTGCAGGACAAGCCACCGGCCGCCCTCGTCGAGACGGCGGACGACGCCCAGGTCGCCGTTGATCGACAGACCCAGCAACGGATAGTCCGAGCCGGCCCTGGACACTTCCGTGTAGCCCGACCTCAGCTCCAGCAGGGAGTCCAGCAGCTGTTGGTAGGCCGCGTCGTCGGAGAGCGTCCGTGCCCCGTCGACCCCGGCGACCCCGGCGACCCCGTCGACCCCGTCGACCCCCGCGGCCCGGCCGGGGGCAGGCTGGGCGACCGTCCACTCGACGTCCACGGTCGGTCTCCTCGAGCTCTGGTCCGTCATCGGACCTGCAGGTGGATCAGCGGGGCCGCCACCGCGGCATACCGCTGCTGGACGGCCCGTCATCCTGGCCTCTGGTGCTCACCAGCCCTCGGGTGACGGCAGACTGGCCACCGTGCCGAAGCCGACGTTGGCCCACAGCGAACCGAAGGCGACGACGCCGCCGAAGACGAGCGGCTGACCGGCGACCGACACGGCACGGTCCGCGGTCAGGTCGTCGCGCAGATGGACGAACCGGCCGTCGATCGGCACCCAGACCTCACCGGCGATCACGACCGGGCTCCCGACGGACGTGCCCGCATCGGTCATCGTCGCCTCCCGGGTGACGAGGTCGAGACGTGTGATCAGCGACGAGCAGTCGCTGATCCAGAGCGCGGTTGCCGTGACCGCTGGTTGCTGGTCACAGAACTGGACTGCAGTGGGCACCTGGACGCGCGTGGTCACCTCGCGGCTGGCGGTGTCGACAGCGATGAAGCGATGGTTGCGGTAGTCGGTGACCCACACTGTCCCGTTGACCTCGATCGGTGTGGCCGGTCCGTAGGCGCTGCGATTGCCGACCTTCACCTGGTCGAGCAGGGTGCCGTCCGTCGCACGAAGGATGGACAGCGTGCCGTTGTGGTGGCCCGCGACCCAGATCTCGTCGCCCACGATGGCCGACCCCGACGGCGCGTCGCTGGCCACCGACCACTCGAGCTGCCCTGTCCTGGCGTTCCACTTCTCGACGTGGTCGGTGCCGAAGACGGCGCGCACGATCGTGTCCCCTCCGCCGGTCACGTTGGCCCCGGGGTCGCCGCTCACGACGGTGACCTCGTCGGTCGTCGGGTCGATCGCCACGAGCCCGTCTGGCGACGCGGCCCAGACCCGTCCGCCGGCCACGGCCATCGTGCCGACGAACCGGAGCTCCCGGGTCGGGATCGTCGCCGTCGGATCGACCTCGCGGGTGACCACCCCGGTGAGGTCGAGTGTTCCTATCGCCAGCGCTTCGGTGGCTGCGTCGGCCCGCGCGACGGCTGACGTCGAAGGCGCGTATGCGGCACCGAGCGCCGATGCGACCAGGGTGAGCGCCGCCGCTGCGAGCAGCCGTGTCCGGCGCGGTCGCCGGGGCGTGACGTGGTGGTGCGTGTTCATGGATTCCTCCCTCGTGCCGGGCCCGGTCGGGTGGCAGGTTCCACGGTTGCGGTAAGGCGCGTGCCACACATCTGGCGAATGCCTTATCTCTCGCAGCACCGGTCCGGACGTGTGCAGCCGGTGGGCCGATGAGCGACTCGATGAGCGACTCGATGAGTCAGTCGATGAGTCAGTCGACGGTTCAGTCGACGGTTCAGTCGATGAGCAGCGTGCGGCGGGCGATGGCCGCTGCCTCGGTGCGGTTGCTCGCATGCAGCTTGGCGAGGATCCGCGAGACGTGCACGCTGGCGGTCTTGGGCGACATGTTCAGCTCGTGCGCGATCTCGTTGTTGCTGCGTCCGTCGGCGACGAGCGACAGCACCTCGCGCTCGCGCACAGTCAGGTGGTCGGGACCGGTCGGCCGCTCGCGGGCATCGCTGGGAAGCGGAAGGCGGGCCCGGTGCGCGAAGGCGAGGATCTCCGTCCGTAGCGGTGCGGCCCCGAGCCGGTCCGCGGTGGCCAGGGCCGTGAGGGTCTCGGTCAGCGCACGGTGGCGGTCGCCGGCCCCGGCCACGGACTCGGCGAGCCGCAGACGGCATACGGCTTCGTCCCAGCTCCACCCGATGAGCGCCCACGCGTCTGCCGCGGCAGCCCAGTCGGCGGGCACCTCGGCACCGCGATGGCTCGCCATCAGGGCCGCGTGCTCGGCGCGGAACGCGTCAGCCGCCGGACAGTCCCACTGCAGGCGCGCCGCGGTCGCGTCGAGGCGCTCGACGAAGCCGTCCGGCGCAGGGTCCGCCGGACGCGCGGTGTGAGCGGCGGTCTCGGCGCGAAGGCTGGCGTTGAGCGCCGGCCACACCGTCGCCGCGCGCCAGGCGCCGGGGTCGCCGTCGAGCGCGCAGAGGAGGCGACGGGCGACCGCTGCGTGCCCGACCGCGTAGAGCGCGAGCACCGCGTCACCCAGGTATGGCCCGTCCTCGAACGGGTCGGCGTCCACCTGCAGGGTCGGCTCGACCCGGCTCAGGAGCTCGGGGACACCGGCGATCTCGCCGCGCGTGACCAGCAGCCGCATGGCGGTGCTGTCGGCCTCGTCCTCGAAGCCGGGAACGGTGCGCAGCACGTCGACCAGCCGCTGCGCTGCCGTCCAGTCGCCGACGTCGAGGTGCGCCCTGGCCAGCAGGAACGTCACAGTCGCGTAGCGGACCGGGATGAGGTGGGGCGCCCGAATCGGGGCCAGGACGCGCTCGGCCAGGTCGATCGCCTCGCGCGAGTAGCCGGAGCCGACCAGAAGCACGAGCTGGACCGTGGAGATGAGCAGCCGGTCAGCGACAGGTGCGTCCTGGAACTGTGCAGCCAGCGCAGCCATCCGGTCGGCCTCCGGCCGCGGCCGGGCCCGCACCTGCGCGTCGAAGCCGACGAACACCGCGGCCCGCAGCCGCGCCTTCCGATGTCCCAGTGCCTCGGCCATGTCGAGCGCGACACGATGCTGCTCGTCCGCGAGCCGAGGGTCGAACCGCCTGGCCGCCCTCGCGTTTCGCTGCAGGGCGTCGGCCGCCCTGAGGTCCGGCGCAGCCCCCAGGAGCGTCGTCGCGCGGTCCCTCGTCGTTCTGTGGTCGACCGAGACCGGCCCGTCGAGCCGGGCCCTGGCACCCTCGGCACAGAGGGTCAGCCAGAGCGGACCCACCGGGTCGGCGTCGCCCCTCGTCAGTGCCCGCTCGCGGTTCACGATCTCGAGGAGCTCGGCCCAGTGACCGCTGGCCATGGTCGCGATCGCGAGGCCGTAGAGGATCTCGTTCCGTCCGATGGCAGCCACAGCCTCCGCGTCCGGCACCTGCGGCCACAGGTCCAAGGCCCGCGTCCAGTGGAGCGACTCCAGCGCCGCGTCGCCGATCTCTGCGGCTGCGAGGGCCGCGCGACATGCTGCATCCAGGGCAGCCGGCGCGTCCCCGGCCTGGAACCAGTGGTGCGCCAGGGCGAACACCGCGGCCGCGTCGGCCCTGACCCTGCCCTCGATGGCCCTCGCCCAGGCACGGTGCAGCTCGCGACGCCGACTGGGCAGCACGGTGGCTGCGACCGCCTCGCTCACCAGAGCGTGGACGAAGGTGATCGAGGCGGTCTGGTGCGACACCCCGAGCACGCCGCCCCGGACCGCCTCGTCGATGCTGGCGTCGAACTCCACCTCCGACAGGCCTGCGGCGGACCTCAGTCCCACGAGGTCCAGAGGCCCGCCGGCCAGAGCGGCGGCCTCGACCAGCCTGCGTGCCGGAGCCGACAGGTGGGGGAGCCGGGCCAGGACGATCTGCCGAAGCGAGAGCGGGAGCTGGGAGCCGACATCGTCGAGACTGGCGACGAGCTGTTCGACGTGAAGCGGGAGGCCTTGTGCCAGGTCGACGATCCGCTCCGTGAGCGGCAGGGTCATGTCGGGCCGTCCGATGCCCGAGATCTGCTCCCGAACGCGGGCCTCGTCGAGCCGTCCGAGGTGGATGGTGTGAGCGTGGGGTTGCGACTGCACGTCGGCGAGCATCGAGCCCACGGACTCCGGGTATGCCGCGGCCGCCCGGACCGAGCCGACGAGCAGCTGCCTGCGAGCCCCGACGGACCGGGCAGCGACCGTGAACAGGTCACGGCTCATCCGGTCCGCCCACTGCAGGTCCTCCACGACCCAGCAGAGCATCCGGTCCGCGGACAGCTCGTCGATGAGGGTCAGGGCTGCCCCGAGCACGAGCACCCGGTCCAGGGTGGTGCCCCCGCCGAGCGAAGGGACGATCCCCGACAGGTGCTCGGCCGCGTGGCCGAGGCGCCCTCGCACCTCCTCCAGGCCCACCTGCCGGACGATGTCCCGCACGGAGTCCGCCAGGACGCCGAACGGCACGTCACCCTCGGAGAGCTCGACGCCGTGCCCGAAGACGACAAGGTCGCGGCCGCGGATCCGGTCGGTGAGCTCCGCGACGAGGCGCGACTTGCCGACTCCGGCCTCACCGCTGATGATGACGACCGACCCTCGGCTACCCCGCGCGTCCTCCGCCAGGTCCAGCAGGTGTGACAGCTCGGTGTCGCGGCCCACCATGACGCGGCTGCGCGGGTACGGCATGCGTCCATTGTGGGCGAATCGGGATAGTACGTCTCAGGATCAGGGCTAATCGCCGGTTTGGCCGGGAACGCTCATCTGTTGAGCTTCACCGCGCACGGGTCGGCGCCCTTGTCGCCGCGAGCCATGAAGTTCTCGGCGACCTCCTCGGTGAGCACGGTGGGGTCGATCTGGGCGTGCATCACTGCCTGGACCGCGGTGCTGCGCATGTCGAACACCTGGTCGTAGACGGTCTTCGGGCTCTTCTTGTTGACGGTGTCAGTGAGGAACACCGGCGCGTTCGTCCCCGCCTTCAGCTCCAGCACGAACCTCTGCGCAATGGTCAGCTGCTTGTCGCCGGGCAGGGCGGGCGCGCCCATGTCGGCAGACGTGACGAGCGTGGGCTTGTTGAAGCCATACCAGTCGTCGGTTGCGACATCGCCGATCAGCAAAGGCGCTTCAAATGCACCCGGGGCGGAGAACTCCTTGATGATGGCGGCCTTCTGTGCAGGCGTGCCACTGGTCAGGAGAATGCCGCCGATATGCAGCTCGTGCATTACCCGAATAGTTGTCGCTTTTGCCTGCACCGGGTCCGCTTTTGATTTTGCGGACGCGAGGGCGTAAATGCCATTTTCGTCCAGCGGCAATATGACCAGCTGTCCGACCATTCGCTCGAGCACCCATTTGTCGATGCAGGCGAGCTGCTTGGGCTTGGCGACGGACGTCGACTTCACGACCGGCTTGAGGGCCGCGGACGGCTTGGGCGGGTCGACCTGCAGCGGGAGGTCCGAAGGCACGCTGGGGATCGGGAAGGGCGCGATCGCCGGGTTGCTGGCCAGGCTCTGCGGCTCCTCCGTGCGCGTCGGCATGCTCTGGTAGTCCGACTGCAGGGAAAGGGCCTGGTTGATCCGCTGCTTGACCGCCTCGTTGCAGCTCGCCGTCCACATGACCAACGACAGCGTCAGCACGCCGGACATCGCCAGGGCCAGCCGGCCGCTGCGCCGCCTGGGCTCGATCGGGCTGCCGTCCCGCACGGCTTGGCTGATGCGGACGCGATGGTAGGTCGGGGCGCGGTGGTGCAGGTCCCCGAACTCCCTCGGGACGTCCACCTGGAACTCGGGCTCGGGGTCGGGGTAGAGGTCCTCGCGACCGAACGCCAGCTCGCGCCGCGCCCGCCGGTGGGGGTATTCGGAATAGGTCCGGACGGCATACCGGGAACGCGGGCCGATGGCCTTGGGGTTCTCGAGGTCGTGCGCGCCTTCGCCATACAGCTCACGCACGGTCAGCTTGCGGATTTCTGCAGCCCTAGATGCAGAATGCCCCGCCTGCTCGGTCGACATCGCCCTCCCCCCGTCCGCTATTCACCACATTGTATACCTTACGGCTCAGACCGGACCATAACAATCATGTTTCGGTCCCATGACGTGGGCTGGAACTCAAGCCTATTTCTGCATGGTCATGTTCATACCACGAGCGGTCCGGTGGCGCGACCGCATCGGACGTGATCTACTTCGGTTCTGTAAGGCACCCGAGAAAGGGCCGGGCGTCGTGGCCGCAGAGGTTCCAGAGGTCTTCAACGAGCTCGTCGGCCGGCACCGCCGCGAGCTGCTCGCGCACTGCTACCGGATGCTCGGCTCGGTCGACGAGGCCGAGGACGCCGTCCAGGAGACATTCCTTCGCGCCTGGCGCGCGTACGCCGGTTTCGAGGGCCGCTCCAGCGAGCGGACGTGGCTCTACCGGATCGCGACGAACGTCTGCCTGACAGCCATCGGCAAGCGCGGCCGCCGGCCCCTGCCGTCCGGGCTGGGCGCGCCCGCCGACGACCCCTCGACCCCGCTCGAGACCGGCACTGAGGTCCCCTGGCTGCAGCCGTTCCCGGACGCGCTGCTCGCTGCGCCCCCGTCGGACCCGGCCGCCGTCACGTCCGCCCGGGCCGGCATACGGCTCGCCTTCGTCGCCGCGCTGCAGCAGCTGTCCGCGCGGCAGCGCGCCATCCTCATCCTGCGGGACGTGCTCGGTATGCCGGCCGCCGAGGTGGCCGAGCTGCTCGAGACCACGGCGACCGCAGTCAACAGCGGACTTAGGCGGGCACGCGAGCAGCTGGCTCGGTCGAGGGTCGCCAGTGACGACGTCTCCGAGCCCGTCGACACCGCCAGAAGAGTCATCGTGGAACGGTTCGCCGCGGCTGTCGAGGCGGGTGACGCGAGTGCCATGGCCGAGCTGCTGCGAGAGGACATCGTCCTGGAGATGCCGCCGTTCCTGACGTGGTTCGCCGGGCGCGACGTCGTGACCGAGTTCGTCGAGAGCTCCCTGCTCGGCGCACGGGGCGAGCTCCGCCTGGTCCCGACCGGGGCGAACGCCCAGCCTGCCTTCATCGTCTACCGGCGAGTCGATGAAGGGCTCGTGCTCCACGCGCTCCAGGTGCTCGAGCTCGATGACGCCGGCATCGCACGCATCACGGCCTTCTCGGACCCGGAGGATCTCGCGGCGCTGGGGCTGCCCGCCTTTCTTGCCGGCTGACCGCAAGAAGTCTCGTCGGCTCGGCCGCCGCGCGACGATTCCGCCGCTCGTCCCTGGTCTGTACCCGTAGAGCGTCGCAACGGGTGACGCAGAGGCCAGAAGGCGGCATACATCATGAACGGGCACACCATCGTCAGTCGGGAGCAGTGGGACGCGGCACGCGAGGGGCTGCTTCGCCTGGAGAAGGAACACACACGGGCGGCGGACGCGCTGGCGCGCCAGCGCGCCGAGCTGCCGTGGGTGGCCCTCGAGAAGGACTACGTCCTCGACACCGCCGACGGACCGCGCTCGCTCGCCGAGCTCTTCGACGGGCGCTCGCAGCTGGTCGTCTACCACTTCATGTTCGGCGCTGCCTACTCGGCGGGATGCCCCGTCAACTCCTCCATCGCCGACGCGCTCGACCCGCTGGTCACGCATCTCAACGCACACGACGTGACCCTGCTGCTCGTCTCGTCCGCCCCGATCGAGAGGCTGACGAGCTACCGGGAGCGGATGGGCTGGTCGATCCCCTGGGCGTCGAGTGCCCGCAGCGACTTCAACCGCGATCTTCGGGCGGCCTTCGCTCCTGAGGAGGTGCAGGGGTGGCTCGGGAGCCCGATGCCACCGGTGGTCGCGCGCAACGCCGCTGCGACGGGGACGTCGATCCTCGAATACCTTTGTGAGTCACCGGTGTTCAGCGTCTTCGCCCACGAGGACGACACCATTTACCAGACCTACTGGACCACGGGCCGCGGGCTCGAGGTCGTCATGCCCTACTACGGCATGCTCGACCGGGTGCCGAAGGGGCGCGACGAGGCGCAAGGCTTCCAGCTCTGGCTGCGCCGGCATGACGAGTACGAAGCCTGACCGGCCGGTGGGTCCCAGGACCGTCGAACGCCACCTCGGCAGCATCTTCCGCAAGCGCGGCCACCGGTCGCGGACCGAGCTCGCCGCGGCATACGCGACCGGCGGCCACTCACCGGGTCAGTGGGGCCACGTGCGCAGCGCCACTGATGTGGCTCGGGTGATGTCGCGAGATGCCCACGTCGCCCCGTCGAACTCCAGCCAGAGGACCTGAGAAGCGCTCAGGAGCAGCTGGGCGTTGATGGGAGAGCCGTTCTCGCCGTTCATCACGAACTCGAGCCGGCGGCCCTTGCTGGGTGGCGCCAATGGTCGGCTCGCTCGGGCGCAGGTGCGCGCGAACGCCAGCCACACGGCGTGTGGGTCCAGCGCGGTGTCGAAGTCGAGGTAGACGTATCGGAGCTCGTGGGTCTTCGCGACGTGTCCGGGGGGTGGCATCGGGCCGCCCCGGACGAAGCCCATCACCATCGACCCCGGCTGCGTCTCTGCGAAGAGGTGGGCAGGGTCCTTCGCACCCCGGATCCACGGAAGACCAGTGGCACAGTCCCGCCTTGGTGTGTCCGCCGGGGCGCAGCCCGCAGTGGAGTGGGTGCTCATGACGGAGACTTCGCCGTGCGCGGAGCTCGGGCTCGAAGGCCAGAGCTCGCGCACGGTCAGGACCTCCCGGTCAGCACCTTCGGTGACTGTCGGGCAGTAGTGGCCTAGGGCCACGGTGGTCATGGAAGAGCTGGTCGGGGGCAGAGCTTGTGTGCGCCCGGGCCGCGAACCGTGCTGACCCGCAGTCGAACTGCCGGTGGGCGCTGAAGGCGGGGACAGCTCGGACCGTGGGAACACAGCGCTCGCTGAACCGGAAGTCGGGGCCGCGGGCGATGTGCAACCGGCGAGCAGGGCCGCCGATGTCGCCGCCGCGCTGACGGGCCCGGCAAGCACGATCGCCACGCCGGCGCGCCAGCAAACGGCAGTTGATGCCACAGACGTCTCCTCCTTCGGGGCCTCGCTGGGCCAAGTTCGGAGACTATAACGGCAATTTACTGCTATATAACACTGTTTGCCTTCGTTTACCATAACTGACGTTTTGCGCCGCACGACCTTGTTGCACGCACGCAAGCGCGGCTTGCGTCACGCTGGTGCCCGACGGACCGCCACGACCATCGCCTGTGAGCTCAGCTCACCCTCGGGGGACAGTTCGTGGCGGTCCATCGGGTCGTCTCGTGCAGGTCAGCTTCAGTCGCGCTGGCCTCCCGGCATCGGTGTCGGGGGTGGCTGCCATCCTGGGGTGATGGAGTCGGTGTACGAGGCCGCAGGCGGTCATGAGGGGATGGTCCGGCTGGCGCACGCGTGGCACGCGCGGGTCATGGACGACGAGGTGGTCAGCCACGCATTCAGCCATGGGTTCCGTCCCGACCACACCGAGCGGCTCGCCTCCTACTGGGCCGAGGCGCTCGGTGGACCCACGACGTACTCGGACACCTACGGAGACGAGACCTTCGTGGTCCGGCTGCACAGTGGGAACGGTCCTCATGAGGAGATGAACCAGCGGGCGATCGCGTGCTTCGACGAAGCGTTGGCCGATGTCGGAGTCTCCGACGATCCGCTTCGCGGCGTCCTGCACGACTACTTCGCCTGGGCGACCACGACGACCATGGCGCAGTACCACGAGTCCGCCGACGACGTCCCTGCCGGCCTGCAGATCCCCCGCTGGTCGTGGGACGGACTGATGGCCTGACCGCCCCGGGTTGGCGGAGACGTGAGGCGCGGCGAGCATCAGGTCGAGACGTGCCCCAGCTCGGCAAGGCGCTTGATGGTGAGCAGCTGCCGTCGCGCCATCACCAGGTCGCCAAGGCACAATGCCTGTGCGACAACGGGATTCGTCTCCATGACGACCTTCAGCAGCAAGCGCGTCCTGCGGTCGGCCTGCGGCGCCAGCAGGTAGGTCATGTAGGCGCCGAGGATGTGGCCCGTGAGGGATCGGCCTTGCTCCACGTGCACGATGCGTCCCAGCTTCCGCCCGGCCGACGCGGTGAAGGACTCACCCACCATCGGCTCCGGGAGGTCCAGGACCTCGCGAGGAGACTGCCGCCTGCCGTTGTCGATCCAGTCGTACGAGTAGGGCGCCACCCGCACCTGCGTCACCCACGTCCAGACCTCGGCCCCCGGCGCGTCGACCGAGACCCCGCGCCAGGCCGTCAGCGCCGGTGCGCGGACGAAGTCGTCGCAGGTGAACGTCAGCTTCGTCTCCTCGGGACTCACGCCCCACCTCGCGCCGAGCACACCCCCATTCTGGGGGCCAGCACGAGACACCAGGGGTATGCCGCGGGCTCAGTTGGTGTGACGGCCCCGGCCTCGAGCGACACTGGGCCTACGGCGCCCGCCTGCGGCGCCGGCCGGCATCGACGTGGGTCATCGCGAACGCGCGCTGATGGCCGCGTGAGGACGAGCGCCGTCGTCGGCGCGCTGCTCGGTCTCGAGGACGTCGAAACCGACCAGCTCGAGGATCTCGGCCACGCGGTCGACCGGCCAGAAGTGCGCCTCCGTCACAGCGTGGGCAAACGGCACCAGCTCTGGGCCGTCGAAGAATCCCAGCAGAAGTAGTCCGCCCGGCCTGAGCGTGGATCGAATGATCCGCAGGGTGCCCGGGACTCGGTCCGGCGGCAGGTGGATGAGTGAGTACCACGCCAGGACGCCGCCATAACGACCCGGTTCCGCAGCGAGGTCGTCGAACGACGCGATGCGGTAGGTGGTCCCTGGATGCGCCCGGCGGGCGATGTCGATGAACTCGGGCACTGGGTCGATGCCCTCGACCTCGTGACCGAGCCGGGCCAGATGGGCTGTCCACTGCCCGGGCCCGCAGCCGGCGTCCAGGATTCGGCCGTCGACGCCTGCCGACCACCTCTCGACCCGCGAGCGGTCCGCCGCTGCAGTGGCTTCCATGAAACCGAACAGCTGGGCGTACTCGTCGGCGCGTGCGGCATACGCGGTGCGGGTGTGTTCGGAATCCACGCAGTGGACCCTAACCCGGTGGACGGTCACGCCCGCAACAGGTCTGGAACCGCCCTCCTCACACCTCGGTGTTCGAGTGGGGCAGGGTGGGTCGCATGAGCGACGACCACAAGGAACGGCTCCACGACTACCTC
This sequence comes from Intrasporangium mesophilum, assembly GCF_054783095.1. Classification (NCBI taxonomy): domain Bacteria; kingdom Bacillati; phylum Actinomycetota; class Actinomycetes; order Micrococcales; family Intrasporangiaceae; genus Intrasporangium; species Intrasporangium mesophilum. The sequence goes on from NZ_BAAGRF010000009.1 coordinate 196,507, forward strand.
GGCAAGGCGCGCGAAGCGGTCCTCTGGAAAGCCGAGGGGCTGTCTGAGTACGACGTCCGGAGACCACTGACACCCACCGGGACCAACCTGCTCGGGCTCGTCAAACACCTGTCGGTCGTGGAGGCCTGGTACTTCGGGCAGGTCTTCGATCGCCCGTTCGTGCCGCACCTGCCGTGGTGGGACGACGACGCTCAAGAAGGCGCCGACATGTGGGCGACGGCCTCGGAGACCCGCGAGGGCATCATCGGGACCTACCGCTCGGCCTTCGCGCACGCCGACGAGACCATCCGCGCGCTCGACCTCGATGCCCCGGGCCACGTGCCGTGGTGGCCTCGCCCGGACGTCACGCTGCACACGATGCTCGTGCACGTCCTCACCGAGACCGCGCGGCACGCCGGGCACGCCGACATCCTTCGCGAACAGCTCGACGGGCGCACCGGGTTGAGAGCGGACAACCTGAACGTGGAGCCCCACGACGAGCAGTGGTGGGCCGAGTACCGGTCGCAGATCGAGGCCGCCGCGAGGTCCGCTTCGACGGCCTGAGCTTCGACGACCTGAGCTTCTTCTACGACCTGACCACAGCGCAACACACCGAGCAGTCGCAAGCTCTGACGGAAATAACCGTCGGACCTTGCGACTGCTCGGTGTGTTGCGGGGTGTCGGGCCGCAGACCGTGCGGGGCTCGGGGCCGTGCTCATCGCCCTGGGTCGAGCAGCGATGTGGGGGAGATGAAGCGCCGGAGGAGGCCGTCGCCGCCGTTGCTCGGCGACCTCCGGGCCACGCCCGCGAGGAGGTCGGCGACCTGGACGCGCGGGTCGTCGCGTGAGTCGACGGTCACGAGCCCGGCCAAGGGCGAGACCATCGGCGGCAAGGCCCCGGCTCCGTCGGGGTGGGCCCCAGGTGCGTCGGCGCCATCGGCGAGGACCTGCTGCAGGCGCATCAGCCTCCCCGCAGTCAGAGCACTCTGCTCGTCGTGGATCACGAGCACCTGCCGCTGGCCGCCGCTCCAGAACAGGACCGTCTCTGCGAGAGCCGGCAGCAGCGGCTCGAGCGGTGGCGGGATCGTCCGGTCGTCGTGGGCCAGCCGCGTCACGACCGCCCGCACCTTCGTGCGGCTCAGGGAGCCGAGGACGTCGTCGGCCTCGGCCCCCAGCCCGACGCCGGCCAGCCCGTCGCGCGCCTGGAAGAAGCGCTTCACCACGCCGCGATCGGGCTGGCGCCGCCGCTTGGTCCGGACCAGCTCGACGAACGCCTCGAGGAACGCGCTCCACTCGGCGTCCCCACCGCGCGTCGCCCGGTAGAGGGCGAGAGCAGGCGCGCGGTCGTCCTGGGTGAGACGTGTCCCGGCCGCGTAGGACGGCTCGGCCAGGAACAGGTCGACGAGCCTCGTGACGAGGAAGTACTCCTTGTCGACGAGCTGGACATGGGCGCGCCCGTTGAGCTCGCCGAGCATCCACTCGAGTGCCCCGGGCGCGCGCGGGCCCCGCAGCAGCTGCCCGGACTTGAGCTCCTTCAGCGACCACCGGAAGCCGGACCGCAGGCGCGTGACGAGCTCGACGGCCTCGTCGACGCTGAGGTCGACGCTGGCATGGGCGAAGACCGGCGTTGCGGCATCGAGCAGGTTGGTGCCCGAGAAGCCGGACTCGTCGCACGCGATCTCCACGACGGCCGCCCCCGCGCCAGTCGCGCCCGCGCCAGTCGCACCGGCACCAGTCGCACCGGCGCCAGGCCCGCCTGCGCCGGTCGTAGGCGGCAGGCCACCTTGCAGCGGCAGCGTCCGATCCCTCACCACGCCATCATGCTCGCCTGCGCGCGCGGACCAGGGCCAGCGAATTGTGCCACCTCCCAGGCAAGCCGGGTATGCCGTCTGGTGGGGACCGAGGGGGCCGACGGCATACCCGGGGCTCTGGGAGCGGCCCGGAAGGGTCGCCGTCAGCCGGTTGACCCCGTGCTGAGCGAAAGCCGCCTGACGTGGCTGCGGGCGTGGTCTATCGCAGCGTCGAGGTCGGCGAAGAGGTGGTTGTCGTGTCGCAGCGCGGACAGGACCCCGACGGCGCGGAACAGCTCGACATGCCCCTCGCGGACACCCTTGATGAGGACCGTGACACCGCGGGCCTCCAGGCGGTGCACGATCTCCGACAGGACGTGCGCGCCGGTGGCGTCGACGAGCTCGAGCTGCGACATGCGCAGGATCACGACCGACACGCCCTCGATCCCGGTGACGGCGTCGAGCACGCGGTCCGCGGCGGCGAAGAACAGGGGGCCGTCGAGCCGGATGACTGCGATGTGCTCGTCGCCCGGCTGTGGGTCTTCGGCGAGCGGCTCGCGCTCGACCCCGGTGGCGCGCGCAAGGCCGCGCAGCGCGAAGAACCCTGCGACGACCATGCCGATGGCCACTGCGACGATGAGGTCGACCGAGACGGTGACGATCGCGGTGATGACGTATGCCGTGGCGTCCGCTCGCGTCGAGCGCAGGACGGACCGCGCCGTGGCGACGTGGACCATCCGCACTGCGGTCACCATGAGGACGCCCGATAGCGCGGCGAGCGGGATGTGGCCGACGGGTCCGGCGGCGACCAGGACGACCAGCAGCAGCACGACGGCGTGGGTCATCGCGGCGACGCGGGTCCTGCCCCCCGAGCGGACGTTCACCGCGGTGCGCGCGATGGCCCCGGTGGCCGGCATACCTCCGAACAGCCCCGACCCGATCGAGGCCAGGCCCTGTCCGACGAGCTCTCGGTCGGGGTCGTAGTCCCCGGTGTCGGCCAGCGACGCGGCGACCCGCGCGGACAGCAGCGACTCGATCGCCGCGAGGGCAGCGACCGTCAGTGCCGCGGTCGTGAGGTGCGAGACGGTGCCGGGGTCGAACGGCGGGAGCGCGGGCGCCGGCAGGGAGTGCGGGAGCGTGCCGATGGTCGACAGCGGTGACGGCAGGAGCAGGACCAGCAGGGTCGTCGCGACGATCCCGACGAGCGACCCGGGCACCGCGGCCTTCCACCGGGGCAGCAGGATCATGGCCGCGGCGACGACCGCGACCGCGCCGAGCGACCACAGCAGGTAGACCGCGTCTGCCGAGAACAGTGAGGAGACCGCAGCGACAACGACATTCGTGGTCGATGCACCGTGGTCTCCCGGTCCGGTGAGCACCGGCACCTGCTGCAGGAAGATGATGACGGCGATCCCGAGCGTGAAGCCCTCGATCACGGGCCAGGGAATGAACGAGACGGCCCGGCCCAGCCTCAGCAGGCCGGCCGCCAGCACGACCAGGCCGGCCAGCAGGCTGACGAGCGCGACCGCGCCGACGCCGTGCGTCGCGACGATCGGTCCGAGGACGACGACCATCGCCCCGGTCGGTCCGGACACCTGCACGTGCGAGCCGCCGAAGACGGCAGCGACGAGCCCGGCGACGACGGCCGTGACGAGGCCCGCCTCCGCGCCCGCACCAGAGGAGATCCCGAACCCCAGTGCGAGGGGAAGTGCCACGATGCCGACGGTGAACCCGGCGAGCAGGTCGGATCGCCAGGACCTCGGCAGGTCCGCATAGTCGCGGCGCGCAGGGAGCAGGCTGCGCAGGTGCACGGCGACGGGCCTCACCGGACGGAGATGTCCGGCAGCGCCCCGACGGCTCGCAGCCGTGCACTGTCGTTGGTGACGATCTCGACCAGCAGGCGGCGGGCCACGGCCAGCAGCTCGGCAACCTCCGGGTAGGCGATCCGGTAGTAGACGTGGCTGGCGCGACGGTCGGACACGACGAGGCGATGGCGACGCAGCACGGACAGGTGTTGCGACAGGTGCGATGCCTCGAGGCCGGTGCGCTCCTGGAGCTCGGCCACGCTGTGCTCGTCACCGTCGGCGAGGAGCTCGAGGACACGGATGCGGAACGGGTGCGACAGGCCCTTGAACAGGCCCGCCTTCACCTCGTAGAGCGGGCGCTCGCTGCGGCTGAATGGCATGATGAATTCATCATATCGACAGATGGCGGTCATCACCAGTGACGTCAGCCTCCGTCGCGGCCGACCGAACCGCGGTCGCGACGCTCCACGCTCCCGAACTGCCGCACGAACGGCCGCCCGAAACGGTCGGTCAGCTCACACGGACGACGATGCCCGTCTGCCCGTGCAGCACCGCAGCCACACCGGCACGGACCGCCCGTGAGACCCGTTCCGGAGTGAAGCTCGCGGGGTCGAATGACGTTGCCATGTGCAGTCCTTCGCCGCGGAACGACGCGCCCGTCCAGTTGGCAGCGGTGACGTTGGCCGTCGGCTCCGCCAGCTCCGCGCCGACGACGAGGAACTGCTGGTCGAGGTGGTTCGCCGTCACGAGCGCGAGCGCGTCGACGAGGTCGTTGCCGACGCAGATGACGAGGTCCGGGGCCAGGTCGAGGGCGCCCGTGATGCTGCCGATGTACTGGTCCGCGCTCGTGGCAGTGATCGTCTTCAGGCTGACGTCCTGCTGCTGCGCCCAGTCGGTGACGGCCTTGGCTGTCGTCGCGGTCGGCGCGTCCGTCCCCGCCCTGAGCAGCACCACGCGGTAGCCCGGCGCCGGCCGAACCCCGTCCCAGGAGCCCGGCTCCGGGCTGATCGTCGCCTCGGGTGACGGGGGCGCCGTGGGATCCACGAAACCCGGGCCGAGCGAGCCGATCGCGGTCGGCCCGTCGTGCGGCCCGGACCAGTCGTCCTGCTGAGCGCACCCGCCGAGAAGCGCAGCCGCAGCCAGGGTCGCGAGCAGGGCGGCGACCGTGCGCCGAGGCTGAGCAGGCATGGGGTCCGTCCGAGCTGGGGGAGTGGGCGCCTACTTCCTACCTCATCCCGCGGTGCCCGCAGACACCCAGAAGGCGTGCGACGTCATCAGTTCACAGTGATGTCGCCTTCGCACCCGCTGCCGTTCGCGTGGAGGGAGCAGATTTCGTCCGCAGACCACTGAGGAGCGCACCTGTGTCCAACGCCTGGAGCCCGCCCGCAGCGCTGGGAAGCCGCATCGCACACCACGCCGCACACCGCACCGATCGCCGCCGTCCCGTATGCCGGGTCGTGGCCGTCCTGATCGCCGCCGCGGCGGCGCTCCTGCTCACCCCGGGAGCGAGCTCGGCCCACGGGTTCACCTCGACGGCATACGCCGATCTCAGCTCGCCGTCGGCGGGCCAGGTGCGCGCGAGCCTGGAGCTCGAATACGACCTGCTCGTCGTGTCGGCCGCCGACGCCGGGCGGGACGACCCCCTCTTCCGTGCCGGCACCGCAGCCTTCGACGACGGCGACGCCGCGGAGCAGGCTGCCGCCCTCCAAGAGCACAAGGCGAGCGTGCTCGCTTATGTCTCAAAGGGATTCCGCGTCTCTACCTCGGCCGGTGAATGCACGGCGTCGATGCCCGACCCCGTCACGATGACCCAGCGTGACGGCGTGCCGTACGCCAGGCTGGTCCTCGCCTACCGGTGCGACCCGTCCGCGGTGGCGCACGACGTGACGAGCACGCTGTTCCCCGACGCCGAGGGCTACGTCCGGGACACCAAGACCATCGTGACCTACGGTCTCGACCTGCGCAGCGGCAGCGCTGCGCTCGACACCCAGCAGCGGACGTTCACGACGTCGCAGTCCGTCCCGGAGCGGTTCTGGGAGTTCTTCCGCCTTGGTGCCGAGCATCTGCTCGGAGGGCTCGACCACATCCTGTTCCTCGTCGCACTGATCGCAGGGTCACGCAGTCTGCGCGAGATCGTCTTTGCCGCAACCACTTTCACGGTTGCGCACTCGGTGACCTTCATCCTCGCGGCGCTCGGCGTCGTCCACGTCCCGGCGGCCGTGGTCGAGCCCGTCATTGCGCTGTCGATCGCGGTGGTGGCGGCAGTCCCGCTGTGGCGCATGATGCGCCCCCGAGCCGGTGGCCGTGACCTCGAGCAGGTCCGGCTGGGACGGCTCGGTCTCGACCGCGTCGGAGTGACTCGGCTGGCCATCGTCTTCTGCTTCGGCCTCGTGCACGGACTCGGCTTCGCCTCCGCGCTGGGGATCGAGCAGGCCTGGTCGTGGACCCTGCTCTGGTCGCTGCTCGTCTTCAACGTCGGCATCGAGGCGGTCCAGGTGGGCATCATCCTCGCCGTCTTCCCAGCGCTCGCCTTCCTCCGGCACCGGGCACCGGTCCTGGGTCTGCGCGCCACCGGCCTCGCGGCGGCGGGGGTCTGTGCGATGGGTCTGGTCTGGTTCACCCAGCGCGCGTTCTCGATCTGAGCCGGACCCTGCGCCTGGGCAGGACTTATGCAGCGGGCCATTGCGCGTGCTGCAGCCGTTCACCGCAAGGACACCCGCCCTGAGAAACCTGAGACCGCCATCAATCCCCTCTGAAACGGACGGACATTGTGAAGTTCTCCAGTTTGAGGCACGGTCAGCAGGGCGCCCGGCGCCGGCTGGCAACCTGCGGCGTCGCCGTGGTGCTCGGCGGCTCGGCCGCCCTGGGCACCGGGCTCTTCGCCACCGCTGCGCACGCAGACGGCGTGTCCACGACCTCGGGCATCGTGCTCGGCGTCGGGGCCAGCGAGTCCCAGCGCGTCGTGTCGTGGTACGCCACGGACGGCAGTCCCCAGACCGTCCAGGTCGCGCCGACCGCGAGCGTCGTCAACGGCGAGTTCCCGGCCGACGCCGTCACCATCGCGGCCGTCGTGGCGGCCAACACCGTCAACGGCGGCTACAACGGCCACGTCACCATCGACGGCCTGCAGCAGAACACCGCCTACTCCTACCGGGTCGGCAGCGAGGGCGCCTGGTCCTCTGCGTACTCCTTCAAGACCCAGTCCTTCGCCGGCGCCTTCGACTTCCTGTTCTTCGGCGACCCGCAGATCGGGTCCTCGGGCAACGTCGCGAAGGACGGCGAGGGCTGGGCCGACACCCTCTCCGTCGCGCTGAAGGCCAACCCGGACGCCGAGCTCCTCGTGTCCGGCGGCGACCAGGTCGAGACCGCGAACACCGAGTCGCAGTGGAACGCCTTCCTCGCCCCCAACGAGCTGCGCTCCTACCCGTGGGCGGCGACGATCGGCAACCACGACGTGGGCGGCCGGGCCTACGAGCAGCACTTCTGGACGCCGAACACCGACCGGTCCGCACCCTTCTACAACGGTGCGGCCGCGACGCGCTCCGGCGGCGACTACTGGTACATCTACAAGGGTGTGCTGTTCATCGACCTGAACAGCAACGCCTACAACAACGGCAGCGACGAGGCACACGTCGCCTACATCCGCGACGTCGTCAACGCCCACGGCGCCGAGGCCAAGTACACCGTGCTGGTCTACCACCACTCGATCTACTCCCCGGCCGACCACGCCAACGACTCCGACAACAAGAAGCGCCGCCTCGACTTCCCGACGGCGTTCTCCGAGCTCGGTGTCGACCTGGTGCTCCAGGGCCACGACCACAGCTACTCGCGCAGCTACGCCATCAAGAACGGGCAGAAGGCCAACCCGGACGAGCAGCCCGCTCAGACCCAGGTGGCCGAGGGCCCCGGTGGCGTCATCTACGTGACGGCCAACTCGTCCTCCGGCTCGAAGTACTACGACCTGACCGCGCCGATCCCGGGCTCGGACTTCGGCCCTGACCCGCTGAACCCGTCCAGCCACTGGGCGAACTCGGTGGAGAACCAGGAGCACGTCCGCACCTACGTCAAGGTCAGCGTCGGCAAGAACGCCCTCACGGTTCAGAACGTCCGCAGTGGCACGTGCGCGGCCCCGAACGCCGCGGTCGAGCTCGGCCGGGTCTCCTGGTGCGGCCCGGAGAAGGGCGTGAACGCGGCCCTGCCCGTCGGCTCGGTCCAGGACCAGGTCGTCATCCACCCCTACCGGGGTCGTGGCGCGCTCGACATCCCGACCGCCGGGCCGAACGTCCCGGCGTCGGTGACCTCGGGCAAGGGCGCTGCCACGACGGTCACGTCCCTGAGCTGACGGCACACCGCTTCAGCGCACACCCCAGCGTGACCTGGTGGGTGGCCGCCCGTAGTGCGGTCACCCACCAGCGCACGTCCGCTTCCCAGGAGCCCCGATGCACCCACGATCCACACGACCCACGGTCGGCGCCGGCGGCGAATCGGCCCTCCTCCGAAGGGTGCTCACCGTGGTGCTCACGGTGGCGCTCGCAGTGGGCGGTGTCGCCGTGGGCGGCATCGCCGGTAGTGGCCTCGCAGCGAGCGCCGCGGGCCGCGCGACGGCGACGGCCGACGGAGCCGCAACATGGACGGTCGCGACGGCGTCGAACCACTTCGGCAACGCCCGGCGCAACTATGCGTACGTCGCCAACCCCGGAGGGCGTCTCGAGGACGCGATCGTCGTGAGCAACCAGGGCGGCACCCCGATCACCCTGAGACTGTATGCCGCTGACGGCTACACCACGTCGGCAGGCGACCTCGACCTGCGCGCCGAGGGCACGGCCTCGAAGAGCATCGGCGCCTGGGTCACTCCCGCCAGGTCGGCGGTGACCGTCGAGCCGGGATCGTCCGTCACGGTCCCGTTCACCGTCGTCGTCCCGAAGGACGCCCGGGCGGGTGACCACCTCGGCGGGATCGTCGCCTCGCGCACTCAGCCGAGCGCAGCGGGCGCCGGCGGCTCGGACGTCGAGCGCCGGGTCGGCCTGCGCATCCAGCTGCGCGTCGGAGGCGCGTTCGAGCCGCGCCTCGCGACCGAGGACCTGAAGGTGGCCTACGCCGGCACCGCGAACCCGTTCGGCACGGGCAGCGCCGTCGTCACCTACACGATCCGCAACACCGGGAACGCGGTGCTCCGGGCACGGCAGTCCGTCGGTATCGCAGGCCCGCTCGGGCACTGGCCGGTTCGCGGCGGTGCGGTGCCCGACTCTCCGGCGCTCCTGCCTGGTGAGACCTGGGCCGTCACCGTGCCCGTCCAGGGTGTAGTCCCCTCCGTCGGCGCAACCGCGACGGTGACCCTGACGCCCTTGCTCACCGACCCGGCCGGGTCGACCGCACCGCTCGCGCCTGTCGACGCGTCGGCGACCGGGTGGGCGGTTCCTTGGACGCTCCTCCTGCTCCTCGCGGCGCTCGTCGGGCTGGCCGTCGTGGCCGTCCGCCTCCGGCGCCGCGGGCTGCGCGCAAGCCGGTTGTGGATGGTTTGAGCGGTCTGGGCGACGACAAGCCTCCACACCCTGCCGAGAGGGAACACATGTCGACCGTTACGCCAGAGCGCTCAGACCGGCCGCGCCGGCGCAAGGGCCGGCGGTACCTGGGGCTCGCAGGTGAGAGCCTCGTCGCGCTCGGGATGCTCGTGCTGCTGTATGCCGTCTGGCAGGTCTGGTGGACCGACGTCGACGCGGGCGCCGCGCACCAGCGGTCGGTGCAGCAGCTCGAGGGCGAGTTCAAGGACGGTGCCGCGCCGCGCCTGCCGGGCCAGACCGCTCCGCCCGTGCCATCGGGCAAAGGCCATGTGGCGCGGATCCCCGTCGTGGCCCGTAGCGTCGAGGCGCCGCCCGAGGGCACGGTGTACGCCATCGTCCGGATCCCGCGACTGGGCCCCGACTATGCCGTCCCCGTCGTCGAGGGGACCAAGCGCAGTGACCTCGAGCAGGGCATCGGCCACTACCGCGGCACCGCGTGGCCCGGCCAGGTGGGCAACTTCGCCCTCGCCGGCCACCGGATGACGTACGGCGGCCCCTTCCGCGACATCGAGCGCGTGCTGCCGGGCGACCGCGTCATCATCGAGACCGCGACGACCTACTTCGTCTACACGATGGGCAAGCACACCATCGTCGACCCGAGCCACATCGCCGCGATCGCCCCGGTGCCGGAGAAGCCCGGAGCCAAGCCGACCGTCGCGTCCATCACCCTGACGGCCTGCCACCCGAAGTACGCCTCCACCTGGCGGTGGATCGTCCACGGCCGGCTCGAGGCGGCCGTGCCGCGGGCACAGTGGGACCCGCGTCAGTGGTACTCATCGGCAGGAGGCCAGCAGTGATCGCCGCCCTCTGGCACCGGCTCCCGGGCCCCACCTGGCTGCGCGGCCTGGTCGTCGCGGCACTGGTCGTCGCGCTCGTGGCTGTGTGCTTCGAGTGGGTCTTCCCGCTCGTGGCGCGCTCGATCCCGCTCAACGAGCAGACCGTCGGCGCCGCCGAACCGATGGGTTAACCCGCCGTTCGTCTGTTGCTGGCCCCACACGGTTCCGCCGGATGCACCAGCCGCGAGAAGGTCCAGCCGTTGGTCCCTCCACACGTCGCCAGTGCTGGATGGGTCGGTAGGGGAGGGTTGTCAGAACGATGGCTGGAGCACAGTTCCAGGTGTACACGCGCGGGAGCGGGGGCCCGTCGACAGGTGACGTCCGGTGGCGGCTGATCACGGCCAACCACCGCGACCTCGGCCGCAGCGCGGAGTTCTTCGCCGACGCGGTCGGGGCCGTCACCTCGATCAGGGTGCTCGTCGCCGGGCTCGAGCGCCTCGAGCGGGCGCTGGCCTGCGGCGTCGACGACGGGCTGTGGCGTTGGACGCTGCTGCTCGACGACGAGCCGGTGGCGCGCGCGAGCCGTGGCTACCGGCGGCGCATCGAGTGCGAGCTGAGCGTCAAGCAGTTCGTCGTGCTCGCGGCCGAGTCAGTGGTGAACCCGCAGCTGCGGACCTTCGACCAGTCGGCGCGCTCCCGCCCACCTGGACGGCGGGTCGCGGACGGGCAGGCGCTCACCGCCGCCTCCTGAGGGGCGCTCACAGCGTGAGGCCCCCGCACGTGGTGCGGGGGCCTCACCGCTTTCCTCCAGAGAAAGCAGCTTCAGGCTAGCCGCGCAGCGGCGACCAGCGCCAACCGACAGGCGTGGGCTGTGCCCCACGCGTCCACAGGTCGGTCGTCTGTCGTTCACGGCCCTGAGGCGCCATGGCCCACGGGGCTCAGGAGACTTCACGCGTCAGACGGAGCGGGGGCTTCGGGAGCCTAGGGATCGGTTGTCGCACAGATGGATTCGCTGGACAGCACGGGCACGCTTGTCGCCGACGTGCCGCGCAGGCTGGCCCAGCGGCATACCCCCTCGGATGTCGGCTTCCGTTGGGTGCTCCGCGGTGGCGGGGTACTCGTCCTCGCGATCATGGTCCTCATCGGGCTGTTCCTGCTCGGCCGCGCGACGACCGCGCTCAAGACCGCGGGCCCGAGCTTCTTCACGACCGCCGGGTGGGACCCGGACGGGCGCAACTTCGGCATCGCCGGAGTTCTGCTGGGCACCGTGCTCATCGGGCTGACGGCGATCGCGATCGCCGTGCCCCTGGCGCTCGGCACGGCGCTCTACATCTCCGAGTTCGCGCCGGTCTCGATCAAGCGGCTGCTCGTCAACCTCGTCGACCTCATGGCCGCGGTGCCGAGCGTCGTCTACGGGCTCTGGGGCGCGTTCATGCTCCAGCCAGACGTACTCGTGAGCGGACCGACGGGTGAGGGGCTGCCGCGCTGGCTCGCGACGTATCTCGGCTGGTTCCCACTCTTTCGCGTCGACCAGGACGGTCAGCCGTTCAACCCCGATGACCCGCAGCTGTCGGGCTCGCTCTTCACGTCGTCGACCTTCGTCGCCGGGATCGTCGTCGCGATGATGGTCGCACCGATCACGTGCTCGATCATGCGCGAGACCTTCTCGCAGGCGCCGCTCGGCGAGCGGGAGGGCGCCTACGCACTCGGCTCGACCCGCTGGGGGATGATCCGCGTCGTCGTGCTGCCGTTCGGCCTCGGCGGCATCATCGGCGGGACGATGCTCGGCCTCGGCCGGGCCCTCGGCGAGACGATCGCCGTCTTCATGGTGATCTCGGTCGTCTTCGCCGTGCAACCGCACATCCTCGAGGCCGGCACGTCGTCGATCTCCAGCCTCATCGCCCTGCGGTACGGCGAGGCGTCGCCCTTCGCTACGTCGGCCCTGATGGCCGCGGGCCTCACGCTGTTCGTGATGACGCTCGTCATCAACTTCTCCGCGTCCGCCGCGATCGCGCGGAGCCGCTCCGGGGCGGTGAGCGAGGGATGAGCGTCGACGTCCGCGCCGCCGAGACCACCGAGGAGGGTATGCCGTCCGGTGCGGCGCCTTCGGAGGCTTACCTCGCGTCTGGTGGCGTTGCTGCGAAATCCGTTGCGGGGCACGGGCCATCGGGACCAGCCGAGGTGCGTCGCACCGCCAAGGGCGTCCGGCAGGAGGATGTCCTCGCCGTGCTGGGGGCCCTCGGTGCGGGTGTCGGGCTGGCCGCGATCACCTACTACGTCATCGCCCCGTTCTCCGGCACGCTCGGCTTCATCGTGCTCGCGTTCGGTGCGTTCCTCGGCTGCTACGTGCTGCTGGTCCGGATGGACGGCGACCGCGAGCTCGTCAAGGACCGGGTGGCGTCCGTCCTGGCGCACAGCCTCGGCCTGGTGATGCTCCTCGGTCTCGTCGTGGTCGTCGCCTTCGCGCTCTGGCAGGGACTCAGTGTGCTCACGCACGCGAACTTCTACACCGAGGACATGGCGGAGACAGGGCCGCTCGCTCCGCTCTCGTCGGGTGGCGTCAAGCACGCCATCGTCGGCACGCTCGTCATGATCACCATCGCGCTCGCGATCACGATCCCTCTCGCCGTCGTCTGCGCGGTCTTCCTGTCCGAGAGCCGGAGCCCCTTCGCACGGTTCGTCCGCACGATCGTGGAGGCGATGACCGCGCTGCCGTCGGTGGTCGCCGGGCTCTTCGTCTACGCCGCGATCATCACGCTGCAGGAGCGCTTCCACTGGGGGAGCACGTCGGGTCTCGCGGCCTCGGTCGCACTGTCGGTGATGATGCTTCCCATCATGATCCGCGCCGCGGACGTGGTGCTGCGGCTCGTGCCCGGCAACCTCAAGGAGGCCGCTGAGGCACTCGGCGCGCCCCGCTGGAAGGTCATCTGGCACGTCGTGCTGCCCACCGCCCGGTCCGGCCTGATGACCGCGATCATCCTCGGCACGGCCCGAGGCATCGGCGAGACCTCTCCCGTGCTCCTCACGGCCGGATACACCACCGGCTTCAACGTCGACCCGCTCCACGGTCCGATGGTGTCCCTCCCGCTGCTCACCTTCAGCATGACCAAGTCGCCCGAGCCCGGTTATGTCGCAAGAGGTTTCGGCGCAGCGACCGTGCTCATGGTCCTCGTCCTGCTGCTCTTCGTCGCCGCGCGGGTGCTCGGGGGGCGGGCGCCCGGAGACCTGACCAAGCGGCAACGCAGGCGGCGCGCGCGGCGCTCGGCCGAGGACCTCGCCTACTTCGACGAGCTCGCGGCTGCCGACGCCGAGCTGGCCCGCCAGCGCGAGGAAGCCGCGCTCGCCCCGGCGGCGCCAGACGACACCGACGACAAGGGAGACCGATGACGACCGCGACGCTCCGGCGCGCCTTGGTGGCGCTGTTCGTGGCGACCCTCGTGACGGGCGCGGGCAGTGTGGGACTGGTGGCACCGGCATACGCCGACACCTACAAGCGCGTGTCGGGCTCGGGCTCCACGTGGAGTGCCAACGCGCTGCAGCAGTGGATCGCCAACGTGCGGCAGTACGGCATGACGGTCGACTACAGCGACACCGGGTCGAGCGTCGGGCGTCAGCAGTTCGCCAACGGCACCGTCGACTTCGCCGTGTCGGAGATCCCGTACGGGGTCCCGGACGGCGCGAGCCAGGACCCGATCCCACCACGGAAGTTCGCGTACATGCCGATCGTCGCCGGTGGCACGTCGTTCATGTACAACCTCACGGTCGGTGGGCGGAGGCTCACCGCTCTGCGCCTGTCGGGCAGCAGCGTCGCGAAGATCTTCACCGGCGCCATCACGCGCTGGAACGACCCGCAGATCGCGAGCGAGAACCCAGGTCTGCGGCTACCGGCCAAGCGGATCGTGCCCGTCGTGCGGTCCGACGGCTCGGGCACGTCGGCGCAGTTCACGGCCTGGATGGTGGCGCAGCAGGGCTCCGTCTATGGCGCGTTCTGCCGGAAGGTCGGCAAGAGCCCGTGCACCCAGACGTCGAACTACCCAGTGCCACCGGGCGGGGGCTTCCAGTCGAAGTCAGGCTCCAACGGCGTGGCCGGGTTCGTCCGGCAGGCGCAGAACGACGGCGCGATCACCTACGTCGAGTACTCCTATGCCAAGAACGCCGGCTTCCCGGTCGTCAAGGTGCTCAACCGCGCCGGCTACTACACGCTGCCCACCGCGGAGAACGTCGCGGTCGGCCTGCTCGGCGCCCAGATCGAGACGAGGAACACGAGCCCTTCGGCCTACCTGACCCAGAAGCTCGCCGGCGTCTACAACAACGCCGACCCGCGCGCCTACCCGCTCTCGTCGTACTCGTACATGATCCTGCCGACCGCGGTCGAGGCGAACTTCACGACCGACAAGGGCAAGACCCTCGGCGACTTCGCCTATTACTTCCTCTGCGCCGGACAGCAGCAGGCCGACGTCCTCGGCTACTCACCGCTGCCGATCAACCTCGTCAAGGCGGGACTGGCGCAGGTCCGGCGGATCCCCGGCGTCGACGTCCAGCGCATCGACGTCAGCAAGTGCAACAACCCGACCTTCAGCGCTAGCGGCGAGAACACCCTCGCCAAGACAGCCACGATGCCGCAGCAGTGCGACAAGGCCGGCCCGCTCCAGTGCGGGACCGTCGCCGAGCGCAGCCCGGCGGCCGGGCAGGGCGCCAACGGCTCCAACGGCAACGGCTCGACCGGCTCCAACGGCTCCAGCGGCACCGGCTCCAACGGCAACGGCACGAACGGCGCCGGCACCGGGTCGAACGGCCGCCCTGGTGCGACCGGCGGGACCGGCTCGGGCACGGGAGCGACGCCGGGCACGACGGGAGGCACCGGCCAGGTCGGAGCACCGGGCCCGGGCGGTGCGGTGACCCCGGCGGTGAACGAGTTCGGCGAGACCGTGGCTGCCGGCGGTGGCAGCGGGGACGGCGCGGTGCTCGCCCAGGCCGTGTCGCAGGAGGTCGCCGCCCGCAAGGGCTGGCGCGGCGAGCACACCCTCATGCTCATTGCCGGGTTGGCGCTGCTCGCCGCGACCCTCGGCCCGCCCCTGCTCAGCCGCAGGCCGGGACGGAAGTGATGGCGATGCGCGCCTACCCACGGCCCCGGGCTCACGGCATACGCCCCGCATGGCGTCGGTGTCCCGCGCCCGACGCGCGCTCGACCCGTCGCCGCCTCACGAGAGCTGCCGCAGCACTGGCGGCAGCCCTCGTCGTCGCCCTCCCGGCACTCGCCGCAGGCTCGGCACTCGCGGCGAGCGACGACCCTTTCGTCACCGAGTCGGCTCTCACCAAGGGCGGCAAGGGCCGCTTCGCCGACCTGTCGGTCACGGTCGGCAAGACGACCAACCTCACCGACGAGGCCGTCAAGGTCTCCTGGAAGTGGGGCGGCAGCGACCCGGGTTCGCATGCGACACAGTCGGATACGCAGTGGTCGTACAACTACCTCAGCATCTTCCAGTGCTGGGGTGACGACCCGAGCGGGCCGTCACGGGAACAGTGCCAGTACGGCGGTCAGTTCAGCCTCATCGACGGCATCAACACGCGGGTCACGCCGTTCAACAACGACGAGCGGGCGTATGCCGTGAGCCGGGTGGTCTCGCCGGTGAACGTCTTCGGCCAAGCCGTCACGCTGTCGACGGACCCGGCCGAGACCGCGGACACCGTCCACGGCTACCCGGCCACGTCCGTCAACGGCCGCCTCACCGCCGGCATCGTCCCGATGCGCGCGAGCCCCACCACGACCTTCCCTGACGGCGAGGTCGACACGGACTCGGTGACCTCGAAGTTCTTCGACCGCTTCGGCACCAACGAGGTGCCGCTCGCCCGGACGAACGGCGACGGCACCGGCTCGGTGTTCTTCGAGACGCAGACAACGTACGAGTCGCAGTTCCTCGGCTGCGGTGCTCGCCAGCCCGCGCCGGGGACGGCGATCGGGGTCAAGGGCCGCGGCTGCTGGCTCGTCGTCGTGCCTCGCGACCGCATCGACTCCAACGGCGACGACGTGGTCACCCGTCCGGGTGGTTCGGAGCGAGTGCTCTACTCCTCGCCGCTGAGCCTGTCCAACTGGGCCAACCGGATCACCTTCCCGCTCGACTTCCTCCCGGTGCGAGAGCCCTGCGCGCTCGGTGGCGTCGAGCGACCCGTCGTCGGTCAGGAGTCGCTCAGCGTCGCGATGTCCTCGTGGCAGATCCCGCTCTGCGCGGGAGGCCAGGGCTACTTCTACGCGACGACGACGGACGACATCGCGCGGGCGACGGCGCGCACCGACCTGCCCAAGCTCTCGATCGCTACGGATCCGCTTGCGCCCGACACGATCCCACCCGAGGAGGGCAAGGTGGTCTACGCGCCCGTCGCGGTGTCCGGGATGACGATCAGCGTCTTCATCGAGCGCGCCTACAACTCGGCGAGCCGGCCCGAGCTGCGACCCTTCGGCGGCACTCGCGTGGAGCATCTCAAGCTCAACCAGCGTCTCGTGGCCAAGCTGCTCACCGAGTCCTATCGCTACAGCACGTGGATCACGGGCGGGGGTCCAGCCCATCTCGACAAGGCGCCGCTCTCGCTCATCGACGACCCGGAGTTCAAGGCGCTGAATGCCACGAGCATCCTGTCCGACGACGTCACGGAGATCCGCAACGACCGGCGTGAGCTCGCGCGGATCTATGTCGCCCCCGACGCGTCCGACGGCGTCAAGGAGCTGTGGGAGTGGATCCTCGGCGACGCGGACGCTCGTGCCTTCCTCGACGGCAAGCCCGACGAGTGGGGCATGACCGTCAACTCGTACTACCAGGGGCTGAGCCGCTACGAAAGCGCCGGCGACGTGCTGAGCAACATCCCGCGCCTCGAGGAGGCCTGCACCGACGTCGCGATCGGCAACGGCAGCGGCAGCACCCAGCGCCTCTGCGCGCTCGACGCCGCGCCCTACGTCAACTCGCTCGACCAGGCCGCCGCGCTCACCTCGCGCGGCCAGCCCAGCGGCAGCGAGTCCTTCGTGGACGACGTCGGGAACATCAAGCAGGCCAAACCCGAGCCTCAGCTGGTCGGACAGCGCGCGCTGATCGCCCTCACCGACACCCCGTCGGCGGCCCGGCGCGGCCTCGTGTCGGCATCGTTGCGCAACAAGGACGGTGCCTACGTCACCCCGACCTCGGACGCGATGCGCGCTGCGCTCGCCCAGGCGGTGGCCACCAGGACCACCGGCGTCAACCGGATCGACCCCACGTCGGTCAAGGGGGCGGGCTACCCGCTGACCCGGCTGTCGTACGCGATGACCAACCCGGCGCGCCTGGACGCGCAGGCGCGCAAGGACTACGCCAACTTCCTCGATGTGGTCGCCACCGACGGCCAGCGGCCCGGCATCGAGCCTGGGGACCTCCCGGCCGGTTACACGCCGCTCACCGGTCCGTACCAGGTGCAGGCGGTCAACGCCGCGCAGGCGATCCGGACCGCGAAGGCTCTGACGCCGCCGGCGTCCGAGCCACCCGCGTCGCCGCCCTCGGGCTCGCCGGCAACGGATGGACCCACGCCGAACGGGGGACCGCCATCGCCGATCACGCCTCCGGGGGACGACGGGGCGCCGCCCGTGGCCGCGCCACCGGTCGCCGCGCCTGCGGTCCCCGGCGCGGTGCCGCCGGCCGCCCCCGCCGCGCCTGCCGCCCCCTCGACCGGTCCGCTGGCCTTCACCAGAAGTGTCCTGGACGCGCTGAGCCCCGCCCTGCTGCCGGTCCTCGCCGCCGTGGGACTGCTCGCCGGCGGTGCGGGCCGGGTCATGGTCTGGCGGGCGAACGGGGGTCGCCGCGATGCGTGACCTCACCCAAGCTCCCGGCGGCCACCAGCCGCACGGGTCGGTCGAGGCCTTCGGTGCCACGGCCCTCCTCCAGAGAAGCACCAGCCACAAGGAGAAATCGTGAAGCTGCACAAGGGAATGGCCCTCGCGGCCATCGGCCTCACCGCGGCCTTCGTCGCGTCGGCCTCCCCGGCATCGGCCGACCCGGTCGGTGACCCCGTCGGCACCTACCGTCCGCTCGCCGGCATGGGTTCCGACACGACCTTCGAGGTCATGAACGGCCTGTCCGAGGTCGTCGTCATCAACGGCTCCAAGGCCTTCGGCTCCTACGACCCGACGCCCGCCAACCAGCTCGTCTCCACCAAGACCGAGGCGCAGCTGCCGAACTGCAACACCACCAACGGCGGCGGCACTCCCCGCGCCAACGGCTCGGGCGCCGGCCGCGACCTGCTGACCAAGGCGATGACGGGGACCGACCCGCTGTCCGGCTGCATCGACTTCGCGCGCTCGTCGAGCACGTCGGTCAACGCGAACCAGACCTTCGTGCCGATGGCGTCGGACGGCCTGACCTACGCCTACCCGAACGGCGGCGACATCGGCTCGTCGTCCTCTCTGAGCGACCTCCAACTCATCTACAAGTGCGACCCGTCGATCGTGGGCACGTTCCAGCCGCTCATCCCGCAGTCGGGCTCGGGCACTCGGACCAGCTGGGCCACGCTGATGGGCATCAACGCGACGACCCTGCCGTCGTGCGTCAAGGACACCATCGGTGGTGTGCCGATCCAGGAGCACAGCGGCCTGGTCCTGACCAGCAAGAAGGACATCGTCCCGATCTCGGTCGCGCAGTACCTGTCGCAGATGTTCGGCGTCGTGCCCGACCGTCGCGGCTCGGCCCAGCTCGGCACCATCGACGGCGTCAGCCCGCTGATCCAGAACCCGGCCCAGACCACCTTGCGCACGGTCGGCAACATCCTGCCGACCCAGACCTTCAACGACACCGCGTCGCTGGGCTACAAGGTCTTCGTCAACGACGGCAGCGGCAAGTCGGCGCTCTGCACCCAGGGCAAGGCCGTCATCAACAAGTTCGGCTTCATCCCCAGCACCTGCTGACGGACGACGTCCACCCGGGCGGCGTCGCCGAGCGGCGCCGCCCGGGTCCCAGATCCTCGGTGCCAAACGCACCGGGTCGCTCCACCTCCAGAGAAGCGAAAACGTGAAAGGACAACCATGCGCACCATGGTGAAGCGCGTCATCACCACGGGGGCCGTCATCGCGGCCGCCGCCGGTGGGACGTTCGTCGCTGCACCGTCGGCGTCGGCAGCTCCGGGCGATCTCGTCTACATCGCCGCCTATGCCGTCTCGCCGCAGACCGCGTCGGGAACGCAGAACAACGCCATCGAGGTCAAGGCTCCGGCCGCGTGTGACCCGCTGGCGACCCGGCACAAGCTGTTCGTCGCCGACTATGTCGCGACGGACGCGGCCCAGCAGGCCGAGGCCGACAAGTGGAAGACCCAGAACCTCTACTCGCCGATCGCCGTGGGCCTGCCCGGCCCGCTGACGGTCTTCTCCTCGACGACGCTCCAGCAGAAGGCGGACCTGCTGTCCGCCCAGATCGTGCCCGGCACGATGACGCTGAGCCTCGTCTGCCAGAACAACCTGGGCAACACCGTCTACAACACGTTCTCGGGCTCGCTGACGATCAACTCGGCGACGTCGTGGACGGGCTACCTCCCGTCGCTGCCGGCCACGTCGACCACCGTTGCCGTGTCGCCGAACCCGGCGACCACCGGCCAGAACGTGACCCTGACGGCCAACGTCACCAAGGGCGACCCGTCGCAGGTCGCCCCGCTCACCGGCTCGGTCGAGTTCTTCGACGGTGCCCTCTCGCTCGGCACGGGCGCCATCGACGCGTCCGGCCAGGCCACCGTGGCCAAGGCGTTCGCCGCGGGCTCGCGCAGCATCACGGCCAAGTACCTCGGCGACTCGAGCTACTCGGGCTCGACGTCGGCCGCAGTCACCCTCGCCGTCAACGCGGCCCCGGCCGCCGACACGACGGCTTCGCTCTCCGCATCTCCCTTGGCGGGAGCGGCATACCAGACCGTCTCCTTCAGCGGGACCGTCGCGAACACCTCGAGCCCGGCCGTCATCCCGGTCGGTGCGTGCGACTTCTACGACGGCTCGCAGAAGGTCGGCTCGGCTCCGGTCAGCGCCACGGGTGCGTGCACGTTCGCGGCGGCGACCTTCGGCGCCGGTGCGCACACGTTCTCGATGAAGTTCGTCCCGGCCGACTCCTCGGTGTTCAAGCCGGCGACGTCGGCGGACGTGGCGGCCACCTTCGACGCTCCGACGGCCACGCCGGACGAGCAGTCGATCGTCGTCACCGTCCCGGCCGGCAACCTGTCGATCTTCACGCCGTACACGCCGGCCAACCCGCTCAACCTGGGTGACATGGTGCTCGCGGCGAACGGCTCGAGCTACTCGGCCTCCGCTCCGTTCGACAAGGTGACGGTGACCGACACCCGGGCCGGCAACCCGGGCTGGGCAGCCTCGCTGCTCCGCGCGGACTTCGTCGGTGCCAACCCGGCCGACAAGATCGACGCGAAGTACTCCGGCTTCGTCGGCGTCGCGCCGTCGTACATCTCGGGCAACGCGGTCCAGAGCATCAACGTCGCCGACGTCCCGGCCAACGACCCGGCATACGTCGCGGCTCCGGCGCAGTTCGCCCAGGCCCTCCCGGGCCACGGCACCGGTTCCGTCGACATCAAGGGCAACTTCGTCCTCAAGGACGTGCCCACGTCGACGAAGCCGGGTCTCTACACCACCACCGTGACCTTCACGGTGGGCTGACCCAGCACCACCCCGTATGCCGCCCGGCTGGGTCCGCGCCTCGGTGCGGACCCAGCATGGTGGGCGGAATCCATTGTCGCACAGCCTGATTGGAAACACCGTGAGCATCCTGCGCCCCGATCGTGCTCTTCGCGCGTCTCGCGTCCTCGTCGCCGGAGCCGCGCTCGCCGCGACTGCGTCGCTCGCCCCCGCGGCGCCCGTGCTCGCGAGCCCGACCTCGCCCGTCACCCGTGCGAGCCTGATGGCCGGGGCCTCCCAGCCCCCGGCGCACGCGACCGTGCGTCCCTCCGGGCCAGCCGCCGCGGTCACCGCCGAGGACCCCAAGCGGGTCGGTTTCGGCGTCGTGCCGGCCACCCCGAGGGGGATCGACCAGCGCGCCTTCTTCTCGTACGGCCTGGTGCCCGGAGCGACCGCGTTCGACCATGTGGCCCTGGTCAACTACAGCGACCGGCCGCTCGTCCTCGGCATCGCCCCGGCCGACGCGCTCAACACCAACGAGGGCGGCTTCGCGGTCCAGCCCACGGGCGAGCAGCCGCACGACCTCGGGGCGTGGATCACCATCAAGGGTGGGAACAAGGCCGTCACGGTGCCCGGTCGTTCCCGCTCGGGCGCCCCGGGACGTGTGATCCTTCCGGTGACGATCTCGGTCCCGAAGAACGCCGACCCCGGTGACCACGGCGCCGCCGTCGTCGCGATCCTCACCACGATGAGCAAGAACCCGCAGGGGCAGAACGTCAAGCTCGAGCAGCGCGTCGCGGCGCGCGTCTACGTCACCGTCGCCGGTGACGTGAAGCCAGGCCTCATGGTCTCCGAGCTCCACGTCGACTACCGGGCGCCCGTCCTGCCCTGGCAGTCGGGCGATGCGACGGTCACGTACACGGTCGTCAACAGCGGCAACGTTCGGATGGGCTTCGACCCCGCGATCCGCGTCGCCGGGCCGTTCGGCCTCGGCAGCCAGACCGTCGACCTCGACCCCGTCGCCGAGCTGCTGCCGCACAACTCCCAGACCTTCACCCAGAAGGTGACCGGCGTCTGGCCGACCCTGTGGGCCGGCGCCCGCGTGACCGCAACACCGCAGGCCGCGGTGGCGGCAGCGAAGCCGAACCTGGGCCAGGTGACCGAGTCTCGTGGCTTTGCCGCCCTCGCCTGGTGGCTCGTCATCCTCATCCTCGTCGGCCTGGGCCTGCTCGGCCGCATGCTGTCGCGGCGGCTGCGCCCTTCCGGCACCGATCGCGGCACCGCCCGGGCGTCGAAGCGCACCCGCAAGCAGAGCGACGAGCGCGAGCTCGTCGGCGTCTGACCATGCACGGTCCCTCCCGGACCAGACGCGGGCTGCTCACGGCGGCGACCGCGTTCGCGGTCATGGGTATGCAGCTGAGTCTCGCTCCCGCGGCCCCCGCGGCGACCGGGTCTCTCGCGTCGGTCGCCAACGCCGACAACAGCTCCCGCACCGACGGGGCGGCCACGGACCCGCTGCTGCTCACTGCGGGCGGGCCGTGCAGCGCATCGGCGACCCGGTCGGTCGTCATGGTCAGCAAGGTCACGGCAGCAGTGCCTGCCGACCAGCCGCGCGCCGATGCCTGGCGCGGCGAGCTGGTCTTCGCACAGTCGTCCCCGCCGCCGTCGCACGCGGTCGTCGCTCGGCTCAGCTCGTTCGTCGACCTCGCCGACACGCTGACCCACCAGATCGTCGCAGGTCGCTGGGACCTGCTCCTGGCCTGCCAGGACGCGAACGGCAACCTGGTCGACGACTGGCGCGGCAGCCTGACCTTCGACAGTGCCGCCCACTGGACGGCCGACCCGCTTCCGGCTGCCACTGGGACGTCGACGGTCGCGCCGGTGCTCACGCCATCGGTGGGAGCGAAGGGGGGCGACACCTCGGGCTCTGTGCCGTCGAGCTCGGCCGCGGGCGCGGGTTCGAGCACAACCTCGCCGACTTCACCTGAGGGTGTCTCCCTGAGCGTCACCCCGACGAACGGCCCTGCGTACCAACAGGTTCGGCTCACGGGTTCTATCCAGCCACCGGGCTCCGGCGGGCAGTGCACGTTCAGTGACATCGATGCCACGATCGGCACGGTGCCGCTCGACGCGTCGGGCAGCTGTGTCTTCGTGTCGTCCGCCTTTGCGCAGGGCGCGCACACCTTCGCAGTGAGCATCGTCCCGGCCGGGTCGACGACTCCGCTGGACTCACGAACCGTCGACGCGGCATACGGCGCTCCGGCGGATCCCGACGCGCTGAGCGCGACGGGATCGATCACCACCACCGTGCCGACGGGGTCGCTGGCGATCTTCACTCCCTACACGCCGGCCAACCCGCTCGATCTCGGCAGCCTCGTGCTGTCGGCAGACGGCCGTGCGTACTCGGCCGCGGCGCCGTTCGACGCCGTCCGGGTCACGGACACTCGGGCCGGGAACCCGGGCTGGTCGGCGTCGCTCGTCCTCGCCGACCTCGTCGGGGGGCGTGGTGCGGACCGGATCTCGGCGGCATACGCCGGGTTCGTGGACGTGACCCCCGCCTACGTGCCCGGCGACGCGATCACGACGCTCGACGTCCGGGACATCCCGCCGGCGGCGAACCGCCCGTCCGGGCCCGTCGAGTTCGCCCGCGCAGCCCCGGGAGCCGGCACGGGGTCCGTTGACGTCCGCGCCCGACTGGTGCTCAAGGACGTGCCCACCTCGACGCTCCCCGGCCGCTACACGACGACCATCACCTTCACGGTGGGTTGACCCTGATGCCCTCCGGCCCCCGTTCGTCGCCTGTTCACCTGCCCACGAGCCGGTGGCCGCGCGCGGTCCCTAGGTTGACCGCGGCGGAAGGAACCCGCGCTCCGTTCCCATCCGAACCCGAAGGACCATCGTGAACAAGAACGTCCTCCCCCTCGCTCTGACCGGGTCAGGGCTCGTGGCGGTCGCCGCCGCCGTGGTCATCGCCGCCGGGGGTCCTGCCGCGGCGAGCGGCGCTGCGTCCGCGACAACGCAGGTCGCCGCAGCAGACGGGCTCCCGGCCGTCCAGCCGCTGTCGAGCATCGTCAAGCAGTCCGACCAGACGACGCCGCACGGCACGAACAACGACTCCATCATGGTGACGGCCTCCAAGGCCTGCAGCGCCGAGGCGACCAAGCACAAGCTCCTCGTCGCCCAGATCCAGCCGAGCAGCTCGGCTGACCAGGCGGCCGCGGACCAGTGGGCAGACCAGAACCTCTACACGCCCACGTCAGTGGGCCTGCCCGGCCCGCTCTCCGTCTTCTCGTCGCAGACGATGCAGCAGTGGTCCGACCAGTACCACGCCCCGATCGTGCCGGGTGTCTGGACTCTCGAGCTGCGTTGCACCAACAACCTCGGCAACGTGGTCTACGACCGGTTCCAGGGGACCGTCACCTTCACGTCGCCGACGGAGTGGAAGGCGACCGGCGCCACTCCGCCGCCCACTACCTCGACGACGAAGCCGACGACCTCCACCTCGCCCGCGACCACCACCTCGACCAAGCCCGGCACGACGACGGACTCGAGTGAGACCGGCGAGCCGAGCTCCTCAGAGCCCGACGGCTCGGCGAGCTCGGACGACTCGGGCACGGGCGGGCAGCTCGCCGACACGGGGGCCTCGGTCTTCCTGCTCGGCACGCTCGGTCTCGGCCTGGTCGGGACGGGCGGCACGATGCTGTTCGTCCGGCGACGTCTCGACGTCACGCCCTGAGCACGGGCCGTAGCCACGCATGACGATCACGACCGATGGCTCGGCGAGCGCCCCCGCCGAGCCGACCACCGACCCGACCGCCGAGCCGACCGACGGGCCGACCGACGGGCCGACCGACGGGCCGACCGACGGGCCGCCAGCCGACCTGGCCGCCGGGGGGCCGAGGGACCCGGCCGACGGGTCGGTGGCCGACCTGCCACCCGACCCTGCGGCATACCCCTCCGACGGGCCTGCCCCCGAGCAGAGCAAGCTGTGGCTGCCCGGTGCGGTGCTGAGCCTCGTCGGGCTGATCCTCGTCTCGTTCTGCTTCTACATCGCCGTCGTGAGCCAGCTCTCCTACTCCCGTGCGCAGCAGCTGGCGTACGACGACTTCCGGGCCGCACTGTCCGCGGGGACCGCGCCCGTGGGGCCGACCTTCGTCGAGGAGCCGGAGGTCGAGGGCGCGCAGGTGCCGACGGATCAGACTGCGGCACAAGGCAACTCGTCCACACAAGCGCCCGAGCAGCAGGCGCCGCAGCCGATGCTGCTCCCAGCCGGCACGCCGGTCGCGCTGCTCAGCATTCCGGCGATCGGGGTGCGGGATCTCGTCGTCCTCGAGGACACGACCTCGGCCGTGACGCGGGACGGGCCCGGCCACACGAGGTCGAGCTCGATGCCGGGCCAGGTGGGCTGGAGCCAGATCCTCGGTCGACGCTGGGCCTACGGAGCGCCCTTCCGGGACCTGCCCGACCTGCTCGTCGGCGACGACATCCTCGTCACGACGGGCCAGGGCGAGCACCGGTACGAAGTCACCGGGTTCCGCAAGCCCGGCGACCCCGTGCCCCGGCGCGACGCCGGCCAGGGGCGCCTGGTGCTGATGACCGCCGACGGGCGGGCCTTCATGCCCGACCAGCCCGTCATCGTCGACGCGGTGCTGCGCTCTGACGCGCAGCCGGTCGGCGCAGCTGCGGTCTTCCCCGACGAGCCCGCATCCGACCCGATGCAGGGGGACCCGTCGGGGTGGTTCGCGATCGTCCTCTGGTCCCAGGCGGTCGCTGTCGCCGCCGCCGGGGTCGCCTGGGCGCGGCGCCGCTGGGGCCCGCGTCAGGCGTGGCTCGCCGGCGTCCCGCTCATCACCGCTCTCGGCCTCGGGCTCGCCGACAGCGTCGCCACGCTCCTGCCCAACCTGCTGTGACCGCCACACCCGAGAAGGACCCCACGATGACCGACACGGACGAGCTGACCCGGAGCGGCGCGGCAGTCGCCGACACGGCGGCAGGCGCGGCAGGCGCCGACACCGCGGCAGTCGCCGACACCGCCGAGATCGTTGCCGTATCGTCGATCTCAGGGCCCCGCGAGCCCGCGGCCGCGTTTCCCGGCCCCGGATCGAGCCAGCCGACGCAGCGCATGACTCCCGTCGGAGGACTGCCCAGCCAGGGCCAGCTGGACGCCCGCAACGTGTCGGCGTGGTTCGGCGAGCACAAGGTCCTCGACCGGGTGAGCCTGCTCATGCCGGCCAACCGGGTCACCGCGCTCATCGGCCCGTCCGGCTGCGGGAAGTCGACCTTCCTGCGGATCCTCAACCGGATGCACGAGATGGTGCCGTCCGCCTCGATGGCCGGTGAGGTGCTCCTCGACGGCGACGACATCTACTCCGAACGCAAGCGCCTCACCGAGGCCCGCCGGCACATCGGGATGGTCTTCCAGAAGCCCAACCCCTTCCCCGCGATGTCCATCTACGACAACGTCCTGGCCGGGCTCCGGCTGACCGGCACCAAGGCGAGCCGCGACGAGAAGGACGACCTCATCGAGGAGAGCCTCGTCAAGGCCGGCCTCTGGAAGGAGGTCCGCGACCGGCTGCGCTCGCCGGGCGGTGCGCTCTCAGGTGGCCAGCAACAGCGCCTCTGCATCGCCCGGTCGATCGCTGTGAGGCCGCGCGTGCTACTCATGGACGAGCCGTGCTCTGCCCTCGATCCCACCTCGACCCGCCGGATCGAGGAGACGATCGGGGAGCTGGTCTCGGAGATCACGGTCGTCATCGTCACGCACAACATGCAGCAGGCAGCGCGCGTGTCCCACCGGACGGCGTTCTTCCTTGCGGAGCAAGGCGTTCCGGGAGCCATCGTCGAGCAGGGAGAGACGAAGCAGGTGTTCGAGGACCCGCGCGACCCGCGCACCCTGTCCTACGTCGCCGGCCAGTTCGGCTGAGCGGCGCCGACGCGGAAGGGGCGTCAGCGGCTCGGTGCTTCGATGGACTTCATGGTCCACGACTTCGCACCGGTGATGCTGGAGGTCGAGATCCCCACGGCGAGGTCAACCACCTCGGGCCCGCTCGCCGGGATCGGGACGATCTTTCCGCGCCCGTCGCTGAGGCTACCGGCGTCCTGGGTCATCGACGCCCGGAAGAAGAAGAGCCCGTCGGTGGTGCCCCTGAACACCGCACTGTCGATGCGCACCCGTCCTCCGTCGCGGACCAGCTGCTTGTCGCGTTGGGTCTGCACGTCGATGATCCAGTTCGCGCACGTGTAGCAGCCCATCGCGGTCGAACGCCGCAACGGGTCGGCGTCACCGGTGGCGAAGCCGTAGTTGAGCACGTCGACCCAAGTCAGCAGGAAGTCCACCGCATGGTCCTTGTCGACAGACGTGGCCGACACGGTCGCCGGTGGTGTCACGCTCCCCCCGTATGCCGTCGGGCCCGGTGTCGTCGGTCGGCCTGCGGCTGTGGACGGTGCCGTCTGCTGGCCTGCCGCGCCGGAGGGTCCCGTCCGCTGCACGGACGCCGAGCTGGGTGCCGTCTGCTGTGTCGCCGGCGTCGTGCGGTCTGCTGCCTGCGGCGCGCCCGGCCCGGCGCAGGACGAGAGGGCCAGCGCGGCCCAGCTGGCGGATGCCGCCACGAGCAGCGCGGGTCGGTGGGTGAAGCGTGGTCTCACGACCCGACCCTAGGCGGCCCGTTGTGTCGGGAGGCGCTGAATCTGGCTGACCTGCAAGGGATTCAACCTGCCGTCGTCGCTCCGCAACCCGCCGGTCACCACACCCCCACCCCGTCGAGTGAGCGGCACCGTCACTCCAGTCCCAGTCGAGTGGGCGCTCCGTCACTCCTGTCACAGTCGAGTGGGCGCTCCGTCACTCCGGTCACATGACGCGTGGGGCTGGAGTGACCAAGCGCCCACTCGACCGGGCTGTTGTCGCGCCGGGGTCCACATGTCGTCGGGGACGTCTCCGCGCCGGACCCCCCGGGCCCGCGTTCCCGTCTGGTCGACTGGGCGCTCCGTCACTCCCGTCACGTGATGCGTGGGGCTGGAGTGACCAGGCGCCCACTCGACCGGGGGTGGCGTGGGGTTGGTGGGACGGGGCGCTCACTCGACCAAGGGCTGGACGGGTGTGGGGTCGAGGGCGGTGCGGCGTCGGCGCACGAGGCCGACGTGGAGGCCTGCGACGACCGCAGCCGGGAGGACCGGCCAGAGCAGCCACCAGCCGGGGCTCGAGATGGTGCCGCTCAGCCAGCGCCCGAGAGTCGTCTGCGGCGCGCCGCCGGATCCCCCCGAGCCGCCAGTCCCGCCGGCGACTCCCGACCCGCTGCTGGGGCTGGTGCCGCCGCCCGGGCTGTTTCCTGTGCCGGACCCGCCGCCGTTCGTGGAGCCGCCCGAGCCGTCGTCTCCCGAACCGGGCGAAGAGCTGCCGCCGTTGGCGGGTCCCGGGGACCCAGCCCCCGCGGGCGGCGCCGCGACCTGGACGGTGATCGTCGCGGTCGCCTGCGACGTCGGCAGGTCGGTCCGCTGGGCGTACCGGATCGTGGCCTTGCCGTGGAACCCGGGCGCCGGCGCGAAGACGACCTTTCCGTCGCGAACCGACCAGTCTCCGAGCGAGGTCGTCACCGTCTCGGGCGCCGGGCACGTGGGCGGGTCCGGCCGTGTCGGCTCGGGCTCCACGTCGACCGGCGTCGCGAGCGGCTCGGGCGTCCCTGTGCTCAAGGTCGGCGGGCAGGACGTCACGGCGCCGGGCACGAGCAGAGTGTCGTTAGCCGACTGGTCGACGACGACCTCGGGCGGCACGTCCCCACGCAGCGTGACCTTGTCGTCCACTGCAGACAGCACCTGGGTATGCCGCTTCACCGTGACCGTCACGTCCTGCGTGGCACCGTTCGTGGAGCGGGCGCGGTAGCGGAACGTGCTCGCCGACGGCGCCTGGCGCTTGTCCGGAGCGAGGTCGATGGTGCCGTCAGGACCGAGGGTCAGGGTGCCGATGCCGGATGCGTCCAGCCGCGACACCGCCCCCTTCGAGGACACCAGCCGCACCGACGCCGGGTCGGGCCGGCCGGTGTCGTTGGCGAGCACGTGCAGGCGGCTGGTCAGCGGCCCGACGACGAAGGTGTCGGCCACACCGGAGTACGGGACGGGCGGCACCGTGACCGTGATGACCCCCCTGCCGTCGTCCGCCCGTGCCTCAGGGGCACTCTGCCCGACCGCGACGACCCCCAGCGCAACGGCGACAGCAAAGCCCGCGCCGATCGGTCTCACGAACTCCTCCTCATCCGGCCGAGCGCACCCGGCCGGGGCGAATGACAGCCGCATACAGCCTACCCCGCGGGAAGAGCTGGAATCCCGAAGTTGCCTGTAGGACAACGAGATTCGACATTTTGTTCACTCGGAGTTACCACCCTGTGAACCTCAACGTCGCTATTGCCTCCGACCACCAGCTCCCAGGTGCGTGGTCAGCCCGGGAACGCGCGGAGGGCCCCGCGGGGCCCTGGCGCCGGCGCTGGATCGACCGGGTGACGGGTGGTGGCGCGGGGCCCGGGGCTAGGTTGTGCGGGTGAGTGTTGAACTGCCCGCACGGGCGCGGGTCGTCGTCATCGGTGGCGGGGTCATCGGCTCGTCCGTGGCCTACCACCTCGCCCATGCCGGTTGGACGGACGTCGTCGTGCTGGAGCGCGACCGCCTGACTTCCGGCACGACGTGGCACGCGGCCGGCCTGATGACCTGCTTCGGGTCGACCTCTGAGACGAGCACCGCGATCCGGCTCTACTCCCGCGACCTGTACGCGCGGCTCGAGGCCGAGACGGGACAGGCGACCGGTTTCCGCCCGGTGGGCATGATCGAGGCCGCCGCTGACCGCGACCGGCTGGAGGAGTACCGCCGGGTCGCCGCCTTCCAGCGGCACCTCGGGCTCGAGATCCACGAGATCTCGCCCGCGGAGATCGCCGACCGCTTCCCGTGGGCGCGCACCGACGACCTGCTGGCGGGCTTCCTCGTGCCCGGCGACGGCCGGGTGAACCCGGTCGACCTGACGATCTCGCTGGCCAAGGGGGCGCGGGCCCTCGGCGTCCGGGTCATCGAGGGCGTGGCCGTGAGCGACGTACTGACCTCGCACGGTGCCGTCACCGGGGTCAGGGCGGCCGGGCAGACCATCGAGTGCGAGTACGTCGTGAACTGCACGGGCATGTGGGCCCGCCAGCTGGGCGAGCAGAACGGGCTCGTGATCCCCAACCAGGCGGCCGAGCACTATTACCTCATCACCGACACGATCGAGGGGATCGACCCCAACGGCCCGATCTTCGAGGACCCGTCCTCCTACGGCTACTACCGCGAGGAGGGCGGCGGCATGATGGTCGGGCTCTTCGAGCCCGACGCGGCCGCCTGGAAGGTCGGCGGGATCCCGACCGACTTCTCGTTCGGCACGCTGCCGCCCGACTGGGACCGGATGGCGCCGTTCCTCGAGAAGGCGATGGCCCGCGTGCCCGTCACTATGGAGGTCGGCGTCCGCACGTTCTTCTGCGGGCCGGAGTCCTTCACGCCGGACCTCGCGCCCGCGGTCGGCGAGGCGCCGGGGATCCGCGGCTACTTCGTCGCCGCCGGGATGAACTCCGTCGGCGTGTTGTCGGCCGGTGGTCTGGGACGCGTGCTCGCCCACTGGATCACGACCGGCGAGCCGGACGTCGACGTGACCGGCTTCAACGTCGACCGCTTCCGCGCGGACCAGCTCGAGCCGGCATACCGCGCCGCACGCACCACCGAGATCCTCGGCACGGTGTATGCCGCCCACACCCCCGGCAAGCAGCTGCGCACCGCGCGCGACCGCCTGCTGTCGCCAGTGCACGAGCGGCTCGTCAAGCAGGGCGGCTACCTTCGCGAGGTGTCGGGCTGGGAGGGCGCCGACTGGTTCGCCGGGGCGGGCCGCACTCCCGAGGCCGAGCCGACCTGGGGGCACGCGCCGTGGTTCGAGCAGTGGGAGCAGGAGCACCGCACGGTCCGCGAGTCCGTCGGCCTGATGGACATGTCGTTCATGGCGAAGTTCCGGGTCCGCGGTCCCGGGGCGGGTGCCATGCTCGACCGGCTCTCGGCCGGTGCCGTCGACGGCGAGCCCGGCGTCATCACCTACACCCAGTGGCTCAACGACGACGGCCGGATCGAGGCCGACCTGACCGTGACCAAGCTCGGTCACGACGACTTCTTCGTCGTGGCTTCCGACACAGCGCACGGTCACGTGCGCGCGCGGCTGCACCGGTTCGCCGAGCCGTCCGTCTCCGTCACCGACGTGACGGCGGAGCTCGCCCAGCTCAACGTCCAGGGCCCGCGCTCACGGGACGTCCTGTCGGGTCTCACGGACGCCGACCTGTCCACTGAGGCGTTCGGCTTCCGCAGCGCCGGCTGGGTCGAGCTTGCGGGCGTGCGGCTGCTGCTCGCGCGGATCACCTACCTCGGCGAGCTCGGGTACGAGCTGTACATCCCGGCTCGGGAGGCGTTGGGGGTGTACGACGCCCTCCAGTCGGCCGGGGCGGCATACGACCTGCGCCCGGTGGGGCTCAAGGCACTCGCGTCGCTGCGGATGGAGAAGGCCTACCGCGACTTCGGCCACGACATCGACAACACGGACTGCCCGCTCGAGGCGGGGCTGGGCTTCGCGCTGGCGCTGGACAAGCCGACCGCGTTCATCGGTCGGGACGCAGTCCTGGCGCGCAAGACCGCGAACGCTGCCGCGGGCGGTATGCCGCGTCGCCTGGTCCAGGTGCGCGTGCTCGGTCCGGAGCCCCTCCTCTTCCACGCTGAGATCGTGCTGCGCGACGGACTGCCGGTCGGCTACGTGCGAGCCGGCTCCTACGGCTGGACCCTCGGCTCGGCCGTCGGGCTGGCGATGGTCGAGGGCGGCGGCGAGCCGGTGACACCGGACTGGCTGTCGAGCGGAACGTGGGAGGTCGACATCGCGGGGGTCCGCCACCCGGCCGAGGTGTCGCTGCGGCCGATGTACGACCCGACCAGTGCCCGGATCCGCGTCTGAGCGCGCGTGGCGAATCGAAGGAGACCGCCCATGACCACCTCAGCTTTCGTCTATGACGCAGTGCGGACCCCGTTCGGCCGGTTCGGTGGGGCGCTGGCCGGCACTCGGCCGGACGACCTCGCGGCCCATGTGGTGAAGCAGCTGGTCAGCCGGGCGCCGGGGCTGGTGGCCGACGGCTTCGGGACGCGTGTCGACGAGGTCGTGCTCGGCAACGCCAACGGCGCGGGCGAGGAGAACCGCAACGTGGCCCGCATGGCGACGCTCCTGGCTGGGCTGCCGACGAGCGTGCCCGGCTCGACGGTGAACCGGCTGTGCGGGTCGAGCCTGGACGCCGCGATGGTGGCCTCGCGGTCGATCGAGACGGGCGACGCTGACATCGTCGTGACCGGCGGGGTCGAGTCGATGAGCCGCGCGCCGTGGGTCCTGCCGAAGACCGAGAAACCTTATCCAGCAGGCGATCTCGCGCTCGCGTCGACGACGTTGGGTTGGCGGCTGGTCAATCCCGCGATGCCTTCGGAGTGGACCGTCTCGCTGGGGGAGGCGACCGAGCAGCTGCGGGAGAAGTACGGCATCACCCGCGACCGGCAGGACGCCTTCGCCGAGCGCTCGCACCGGCTCGCCGACGAGGCGTGGACGCAGGGCTGGTACGACGAGCTGGTGGTGTCGGTGCCGGGCGTGGACCTTGCTCGTGACGAGTCGATCCGCCCGGACACGACCACGGAGCGGCTGGCCGGGCTGAAGACCTCCTTCCGCAAGGAGGGAGGCACGGTGACCGCCGGCAACGCCTCGCCCCTCAACGACGGCGCCTCCGCGGTCCTCCTCGGCAGCGAGCGTGCCCGCGACGACATCGGCCTGGACCCGCTCGCGCGGATCGCGGGTCGCGGGTCGAGCGCGCTCGAGCCCCAGTACTTCGGTTACGCCCCCGTCGACGCGGCCAACCAGGCTCTCGCCCGCGCGGGCATCACGTGGGCGGACGTGTCTGCGGTCGAGCTCAACGAGGCCTTCGCCGCGCAGTCCCTGGCGTGCCTTGACGCCTGGCCGATCGATGCCGAGATCGTCAACCGGCACGGCGGCGCGATCGCGATCGGCCACCCGCTCGGTGCCTCCGGCGGCCGCATCCTCGGCACGCTGGCCCGCGACCTGCAGCGCACCGGCGAGCGCTGGGGCGTCGCCTGCATCTGCATCGGCGTCGGCCAGGGGCTTGCGGTGGTGCTGGAGAACGTCAGCGGGCACTGAGCACGGCCCTCGAGGGCGGGCGACGGGCACGGAGAAGGAGAGGCCCGTCCCTCTCCACTTTCAACGTATAACGCACACGGGGTCTTGCGGCAAGGCCCCCTCGCCGTCGGACAATTGCCGGCCGAGGCCAGATCCAGCGGCCACGCGAACGGAGCCGATGACGTGACCCCCTTGACCACCAGCGCCTTCGACCTTCCCGACTACCTCGCCGCCAAGGCGGACCCGGCGCTCATCGCCACCGACGAGCGGCAGTTCGCCGCTGTCGCCGACAGCCTCGAGCGCACGATCACCGACCTGTCCGACCGTCTCGATGCGGCGCGCCGAGCACCCGGCGGGGCCGGGCAGCAGGCCTTGGACCGCGACCAGGAGGTGCACCGGCTGACCGCACGCCTGCGCACCCTGCGCAGGTTCGGGCTCGACCTCTGTCTCGGGCGCATGGTCATGGCCGACGACCCGGACCCGATCTACATCGGACGCCTCGGGCTCAAGGACAGCGCGGGACGCCAGCTCCTCGTGGACTGGCGCGCTCCGGCCGCGGAGCCGTTCTTCGGTGCGACCCACGCCAACCCGATGGGCCTGACGAGCCGTCGCCGGTACCGCTGGGCCCGCGGAAGGGTCAACGACTTCTGGGACGAGGTGTTCGCCCCGGACGGGGTGGACCACCACGCCGCACTCGATGACCAGTCCGCCTTCATCGCCAGCCTCGGCGGGTCTCGCACGTCCCGGATGCGCGACGTGCTTAGCACGATCCAGGCCGACCAGGACGCCATCATCCGTGCGGGCTCGCGCGGCCCGCTCGTCGTGGACGGAGGGCCCGGCACCGGCAAGACGGTCGTCGCACTGCACCGGACGGCATACCTGCTCTACTCCGACCCGCGCCTGGGGCACCGGCGCGGCGGCGTCCTCTTCGTCGGCCCGCACGAGCCGTACCTCGCCTACGTGTCCGACGTCCTGCCCAGCCTCGGTGAGGAAGGCGTTCTGACCTGCACGCTGCGCGACCTCGTCCCCGAGGGGGCGACCGCGAGCGCCGAGACGGACCCGGAGGTCGCGCGCCTGAAGTCGTCGGCCGCCATGGTGACGGCGATCGAGCCGGCTGTGCTGCTCTACGAGGAGCCGCCCACCGAAGGGATGACCGTCGAGACGCCCTGGGCGCAGGTGTGGATCAGCGCCGACGACTGGGCGCAGGCCTTCCGGGCTGTGGAACCGGGCACCCCGCACAACGAGGCGCGCGACCAGATCTGGGACGAGCTCGTCTCGATCATCGCCGACAGGCACGACGACGAGTTCGATGACGAGGACCACGAAGAGGACCATGACGAGGACCGCGACGAGAACCACGACGAGGACCATGACGACCGCACGCCGGAGCGGATGCGCGCCTCGCTGCGCCAGAACCGGGAGCTGGTGACCGCGCTCAACCGGGCGTGGCCGATGCTCGAGGCGACCGACCTCGTCGGCGACCTGTGGACGGTGCCGGCCTATCTGCGCCGCTGTGCCCCGTGGCTGACCGTCGAGGAGGTCCGCACGCTTCAGCGCGGGGACGCGCAGGCGTGGACGGTCTCCGACCTGCCGCTGCTCGACGCCGCGCGTCAGCGGCTCGGCGACGCAGAGGCCTCTGGCCGCAAGACCCGTCGCGACGCTGTCGTGTCGGCCGAGCGCGAGCAGATGGCGCGGGTGGTGGACGACCTCATCGCGTCCGACGACTCGGAGATGCACGTGATGTCGATGCTGCGCGGGCAGGACCTCGCGGACGCACTGGTCGACGAGTCGGGACTCGACAACGGCGAGCTCGACCGGCTGACAGGGCCATTCGCCCACATCGTCGTGGACGAGGCCCAGGAGCTCACCGATGCCGAGTGGCAGATGCTGCTGCTCCGGTGCCCGTCACGCAGCCTCACCATCGTCGGCGACCGCGCCCAGGCGCGGCACGGCTTCACCGAGACCTGGGGGGAGCGCCTCGGTCGGATCGGCCTCGACCGCCACACGCTCGCGTCGCTGACCATCAACTACCGGACGCCCACGGAGGTGATGGCCGAGGCCGAGCCGGTGATCCGTGCAGCCATCCCGGACGCCAATGTGCCGACCTCGATCCGCGACGGCCGAGCGCCCGTGGTGCACGCCTCTACCGCCGACCGGGACCAGCTCCTCGACGCCTGGCTCGCCACCCATGGCGAGGGAGTCGCTTGTGTCATAGGCGATTCCACGTTCGCCGCGACATCACGAGTGCGGTCGCTGACCCCGGAGCTGGCCAAGGGTCTGGAGTTCGACCTGGTCGTGCTGGTCGACCCTGAGTCGTTCGGCACCGGCATCGAAGGGGCGGTCGACCGCTACGTCTCCATGACCCGGGCGACCCAGCAGCTGGCGATCCTGACGAGCACCTGACGCATCGCGCAGCTCACGCCACCACGTGCGCGGGTCCCGTCGCCCGGCCTTCGCGTCGGGACACCTCTGCGCGGACGAGGGGGATCACGTGACGGCCGAAGTCGACTGCGTCCGTGCGGGTGTCGAGGCCCTGCACCGAGAAGACCCTGACGCCGAGGTCGTAGTAGGCGAGCAGGGTGGTCGCGACCGTGTCAGGCGTCCCGACGAGCTGAGTCCGGCCTTGTCGGGCGTCGCCTGCGAGGGTCGTGCCGGCGGCGCCTGCAGCCCTCTCCTCGGCGATCCGTGCGGTCGCCCCGATGACTGCCCGGAAGGCGACTTGGAACCGAGCACTGTCACGACCGGCGGCACCTGCGCCCGCGCGGATACCGTCGAGCTGCGCCGCCGTCGGAAGGAGACCGCCGCCTCGCAGCTCGACGGTATCCGCCGCAGCGGCCGCCGCCTCGGATGGTGTCCCGCCGGTCCTGCGCACGGTGATGCTCGGACGGGGGCTTTGTGCGGGCCTGATGCCTGGCGCTCGGCCTTCGACGCGATAGTGCCGGCCGGCGAAGCTGAACGGCTCCGAGCTGGTCCACGCAAGCTTGAGGAGTGTGAGGTACTCGCTCGTGGGCGTGGAGCCTCCCACATCAGGATGCTGGGGCGACACGTCATCGTCGTCGATGAGCAGCTCGAGGCGGCCGCCGCTGAGGTGGTCGAGGGTCGCGAAGGTCCGTGCCGCCGCGAGGGGGTGACCCGCTGCCGGCCGGTGGGCGACCACGATGTCGAGCAGCTCGGTCTGGCTGCCGACATAGGCCGCAATCATGGCCGGGTCCGCTGATCCGCGGTCATCGGCGACGAGGACCTTGTCCCACCCGTAGTCCTCGTGAGCGCGGGCAAGGCGAGCGGCCTGGTAGAGATCAAGTGAGCTCAGCTCTCCGTGGGTCTTCCCGGGCTCGACCGGGAACGCGACACCGAGGAACTCGACTGGCATTTCGGGGTCTCCTTGCCTGTGCGGGTGCAGTTGGGGACCCGGGTCGAGTCCACGCTTGCCGGCGCCGGTCGGCGACAGCCGGGTCGTCATCCGGAGCACCCCGCCGCGGAGGAGGGTTGCTGCCCAGCGAGCCGGGGCTTGGCGCTGGAGCTCTTGACCTGCGGCCACGCTACGCAGCGCG
Organism: Intrasporangium mesophilum; assembly: GCF_054783095.1. Classification (NCBI taxonomy): domain Bacteria; kingdom Bacillati; phylum Actinomycetota; class Actinomycetes; order Micrococcales; family Intrasporangiaceae; genus Intrasporangium; species Intrasporangium mesophilum. The sequence goes on from NZ_BAAGRF010000009.1 coordinate 232,788, forward strand.
CTCAAGGCCAGTCAACGCGAGGATTGGCCCGGATTGGTCTGCTTCTGAGCGCTCGCCGTGATCGTCGAGTTGGCTCGAATTGCTTTCTGTTACAAGCGATTTAGAGGGTGGACTGCCATTGTGCGACCATCAAATTCCTATCGTTTCGCTGGGATATTGGTCGAAGGGCTTCTTGCATGGTGAGACGCCTGCCGGCGTAGCGTGATCTGGACTGATGAAAGGGAGGAGACATGGCGAACCTCGTCGTGCATTTCGAGATCCACGCATCAGAGCCGCAGCGGCTCATCGACTTCTACGGCCAGCTGCTCGGCTGGACGTTCAGTCAGTTCGGCGACATGCCGTACTGGTCCATCGACACCGGCGAGGGCTCGATGAAGATGAACGAGCCCGGCAGCGGCATCAACGGCGGACTGACCCAGCGCCAGGGCCCGGCCCCGGAGCCCGGAGCACCCGTCACGGGGTGCGACATCGTGATCGGGGTGGACGGCAACGTCGACGACGTGTTCAAGAAGGGGCTGGACCTCGGCGGCATAGAGGCGCTTCCCCTCGCGGACATGGAAGGCATCGGACGTGTCGGCTACCTGCTGGACCCTGACGGCAACGTGTTCGGGCTCATCTCGCCGGTCCTGTCCGATGGCAGGAACGTCATGGATGGCGGCGGCTGACCGGCAACACACCCGGAAACCTGCATCTCCGCACAGTTGCAACAGGGGCGAGCTGCCGACTTCCGGGTGTGTTGCCTCGCGGGTGGGCTGACGCACAATACGCTCGTCTCGCGACGCGTACGACGACGAAGGTGGTCAGACAGTGGCCGTGATCATCCCCCGCTGGGAGTGGCGGTGCTTCGGCGAGCGTTTCGGGGCCGCTGAGGCGCGCATCGACTCACTCACGCCCGACCGCGTGCAGGAGAGCGACGAGATCTACCTGCTGTCCTCGACCGGCACGGATGCCGTCAAGGTCCGTGACGAGCTGATGGACGTCAAGCACCTCGTGCAGGTGAATGCCGACGGTCTCGAGCAGTGGGTCCCCGTCATGAAGGCGGCCTTCCCGCTGACCACGGCCGATGTGAAGGAAATGCTTGCGGCGCTTGGCATTTCGTCCTCGGCGTCCAAGCTTCGCACCACGTACACCCTTGCCGACCTGATGGGCGAGGTGGTGGTCCCGAACGCCGACCTCATCGCGGTCGAGGTGCACAAGAGGCGCGTGCGGTACACCATCGGCGGCTGCATCTCGGAGGTGACCGACGTGCGTGCGGGGGATGCGTCCACGCGCACCATTGCCATCGAGTCGGAGGACGCCGAGCGAGTCGTCGCCGCCGTGCGCGACCTCGGCCTGCCGTTGCGGCCGAACGTCAGCTTCGCCAGTGGCCTCAGGCGGCTCGTCCGTTTCGGCACCGAGCGGTATGCCGTCATCGACGTGGGCACGAACTCGGTGAAGTTCCACATCGGCGAGCGTGGGGCGGACGGCGCGTGGCGCACCGTCGTGGACCGCGCGGAGACGACGCGGCTCGGCGACGGCCTGCAGGAGACGGGCCGCCTCAACCCCGAGCCGATGGCGCGAACGGTGGAGGCCGTCGCCGGCATGGCCGAGCAGGCCCGGGCGGTCGGGGCCGCGCACATCGCCGCGGTCGGGACCGCCGGGCTGCGGATCGCCCCGAACAGCGCGGACTTCATCGCGGCCGTCCGCGAGCGCTGTGGGGTGACGGTCGAGGTCATCTCGGGCGACGAGGAGACCCGGCTGGCGTACCTGGGTGCGCAGTCGGGCATCGGTGCGGCACCAGGGTCGCGGGTGGTCTTCGACACCGGTGGCGGCAGCTCGCAGTTCACCTTCGGGCACGGGGACCAGATCGACGAGCGCTTCAGCGTCGACGTCGGCGCGGTGCGGTTCACGGAGCGCTATGGCCTGGCGGGCGCGGTCACACCCGATGTGCTCAACGAGGCCCTCGACGCGATCGCGGCCGACCTCTCGCGCCTCGACGGACGGCCCGCGCCCGACGCGCTCGTCGCCATGGGCGGTGCCGTCACGAACCTCGCGGCGGTCAAGCACGGGCTCGCCCACTACGACCCCGAGGTGGTGCAGGGCACCGTGCTCGACCGGGCCGAGATCGACCGGCAGATCGAGCTCTACCGCAGCCGCGACGCCGCGGGGCGGCGCGAGGTCGTCGGCCTGCAGCCGCAGCGCGCGGACATCATCCTCGCCGGCACGTGCATCGTGCGCACCGTCCTGGCCAAGCTCGGCGTGGACTCGTTCACGGTGAGTGACCGCGGGCTGCGCCACGGCGTCCTCCTCGAGCGCTTCGCCTGACCACCGCGTGCTTGCCGACCGGTAGTGGCCGACCGGTAGTGGCTGATCGGTGGTGGCTGATCGGTGGTGGCTGATCGGTAGTGGCTGACCGGCGGCCGACGGTCCGGTGGTCCGTTCGACACGTCGTCCAGGCGCATAGGGTTTGGGTGATGGCTCGCGACCGACCCGCTCGTGCCGAGGACGTGCATGACGCCGCTCGGCGGATGCCGTTCGTCAAAGTGGTCGAGGGCAAGAAGGGCAATCTCGTCTACCAGGTCGGCGGGAAGTCGTTCGTCTTCTTCCGCACCCCGCGACCCGACGCCTTCGACCCCGACACAGGCGAACGGTGGGACGACGTCATCGTCATCTGGGTGCCCGACGAGGCCGACAAGCAGGCGCTCGTTCAGGACCGGTCGACGCCCTACTTCACCAACAGCCACTTCGAAGGGCACCCGTCCGTGCTCGTCCGTGGCAGCCGGCTGCATGAGACCACGAGGTCAGAGATCATCGAGCTCGTCGAGGACGCCTGGCTGTCCCGCGCCTCAGCGCGGCGCGCGCAGAACTGGCTGGCGAGTCACCCTGCGCCGTAAGGGTTTTCGCGCCCTCACGCGTCCGGACCCTGGTATGGGTCGGTAATCTCGCGCAACAGGGTCAACGCCTCGCGCAGCTCCCGCATCCGACGGGTCCCGAGGTGGCGCTCCCACTCGCGCTCGACCCGCTCCTCCTCGGCGCGCGCGATCGGCAGGAACGACTCGCCCTTGGCGGAGAAGCGCACGAGGCGGGCTCGCCCGTCGAGCGGGTCAGGGACGCGCTCGACGTAACCGGCCTGCTCGAGCCGGTCGACGAGCGCCGTGGCGGTCTGCTTCGACACCTGAGCCTGCTCGGCGAGGTCCGACAGCCGAGTGCCCCGCGGGCCGATTCGCGCAGCGATCCGGCTCTGAGCGAGCGTGATGTCGGTGACTCCCGCCCGGCGCATCGCCTCCTGCACGTGGTTCTCCATGTCGCGCGCGGCGATGTACATGAGCAGCGCAACAGGTAGCTGCCTCGTCACCGAACCCCCTTGAAGTAGTCCTATCTTCGAACTACATTGGTCCTAATATCGAACTAGATCGTAGCTGAGCGAGGCAGCGTGAGTGAGGCAGCATGAGTGAGCGACCAGCCGCCGACCTGCCCCGCGAGACCTCTGACCAGACCACGCAGCTCGACGAACCTGCGGTGTGGGCCGCGATCGACGACCAGCGCCGGCGCACGGCCGATCTCCTCGAGGCGCTGACGCCGCAACAGTGGCAGCACCCCTCACTCTGCGAGGGGTGGACGGTCCGGCACGTGGCTGCGCATCTGACCCTGCAGCAGATGCGGGTCCGCGACGTCGCCGCCTTCGCGGCGCGGCACCCGCGTCTGCTTCGCTCAGTCACCCTGAACCGGACCATCCACGACTCAGCGGTGATCCAGGCCCAGCGGCCCCCGGGCGAGATCGTCGGGCGGATCAGGGCCATGATCGGCTCGCGCAGGCACAACGCCTTCGTCACACCCCTGGAGACACTGACGGACATCCTCGTGCACGGTCAGGACATGGCCATTCCGCTCGGTGCCGACCTCGAGATGCTCACTCCCGCAACGGCCGTCGCAGCCTCACGCGCCTGGGACACGCGCCGCACGTGGATGGCGAGGGTCTTCCGCACGCTTCCCCTCGACGGCTGTCGCCTCACCGCGACGGACACCACATGGGCTCGCGGCACCGGGCCCGAGGTCAGCGGGCCGGTCGGCGCACTCCTCCTGCTGCTCACCGGGCGCGCCGTGGCGCTCGAGCAGCTGGACGGACCGGGAGCCGACAGGCTCCGCGCCGACGCGAAGCCCGCCTGAAGTCGCGACCCGGCCGTCCGGCATACGTCGGACGGGCTCGAACCGGCTCGAACGGGGGTATGCCGCACGGCCCGGTGCCGCAGCCCCCCAGGTCAGCGGGTCTGCTGGATGCGGATCAGGTTGCCGGCAGGGTCGCGCACGGCGCAGTCGCGGACGCCGTACGGCTGGTCGGTCGGCTCCTGCACGACCTCTGCGTCGCTGGCCTGGAGCCGGTCGAACATGCTCTCGAGGTCGCTGGTGGCCAGCAGGATGCCGGCGTAGGTGCCTTTGGCCATCATCTCGACGATGGTGCTGCGCTCCTCGTCGGTGATGCCCGGGTCGACCCCCGGCGGGTGCAGCACGATCGAGGTGGCCGGCTGGTCGGGCGGGCCGACGGTGAGCCAGCGCAGCCCCTTGTAGCCGACGTCTTGGCGGACCTCGAACCCGAGGGTGTCGCGGTAGAAGGCGAGGGCGGCGTCGGGGTCGTTGTGGGGGAGGAAGCTGGCGTGAATGGTGACGTCCATGTGAGTCACGCTACGTGCGGCGCTCCGGCCGGCGCTTCTCGATTCCTGACCGGTCTGGTGACCTGTTTCGAGACGCATGACGGCATCCCGGCGGTCGCGCGCGCCGCCTCGCTGCGGTAGGTGCTCGGCGGCATACCGACCAGCTCGGTGAAGCGGGTGCTGAACGTCCCGAGGGACGAGCAGCCGACCTCGAAGCACACCTCGGTCACGCTGAGGTCGCCCCGGCGCAGCAGCGCCATCGCCCGCTCGATGCGGCGGGTCATGAGGTAGGAGTAGGGCGACTCGCCGTAGGCGAGGCGGAACTGCCGGCTCAGGTGGCCGGCCGACACGTGCACGCCGTGGGCGAGCGCCTCGACGTCGAGCGGCTGAGCGTACTCGCGGTCGATCCGGTCGCGCACCCGCCGCAGCAGCGCCAGGTCGCGCAGCCGCTGCTCGTCGGCGGGACTCGTGCTCACCTGACCGATCGTGCCACGCCACGCGGGCGTTTCCTACGCCTCCTCGCCGGGTGGTCACGTGCAGCGGGCTCCCCGCACGTGACCACCCGACCGGAGTGAGGCGCTGCCGTCAGCCGCGGACGCCCTTCGCGGTCACCCGAAGGAGCACCACACCGTGCGACGGCACGGTCGCCGTGATCGGTTCCTTGGTCACGCTGAGCCGGTGCGTCCAGACGTCCTTGAGGAGGTATGCCGCCGCGCTCGGGAGGCCGGCCTCCGCCGCGGTCGTGGCGATGGTGGCCGCCTCGGGACCCCGGTTGAGCAGCGCGACCGCACGTGAGCCGTCGGCGAGCGGCTTGGCCCAGACCTCGAGGTCGCCGTCGTCACGGACCCGGACCCCCTGTGCGGCAAGCGGGTCCTGGTCGATGGCGATGACCTCCTGGTTGGTCAGGATCGCCTGGGTCGCGGAGCTCATCGTCGTCAGGTCCAGGCCGGTGATGAGCGGCGCCGCGATGACCGCCCACATGCTGAAGTGCGACCGCTGCTCCTCCAGCGACATCTCTCGCGTGGTGCCCGGGATCGGGTACCCGTCGCGAAGCACCGCCGTGACACCAACCATGAGCATGTCCGGGTCGTTGAAGCCGCCCGGGCCGACGGCGCCGGCGAGCGGGTCCTGACGGTCGATCGACTGGAGCACGCCGTTGCCGGTGGCGCAGTCCCAGCAGTTGCCGATGTCGCCGTTGGTGCGCCAGAGCTGCCCGACCCCTTGGGCCCAGAGCCACGGCCGGCTCTGGCCGGAGAGGCTGTAGAGCATCGGCCGGCCGGTCTCGCGGAGGGCGTCGCCCATGCGGAGGGCGCCCTGGCGAAGCGCCTCCTCGATCGACGTGTCGTTGCTGATCGTGATGCTGTTGGCGCCCGCGTGGAGGGGCACGCTGACCGTGCGGGTCACCGTGGAGTCCCAGCCGTTGTTCATGGCGGTCGTCACGCTGGGGAAGCCAGCGGTGACGTCCGCCGCGTTGAAGTTCACCCTCGTGGTCACCGGTGCGGCGTCGTTGGCCTGGACCTGCGCTTGCGCCCTGCCGTACGTGGTGTTCAGGTAGCCGCGCGCCTGCCCGTAGTTGGGCAGCACCAGTTGCAGATCCAGCTGGTACGTGCCATCTGCGGGCACGCTCACGTTCTCGAAGCGGAGCGACCCCTTGTCGATCCCGATCCCGGCGACGCGCTGGCCCGAGCAGGTCCCGCGGGACGCCGGCATGCCCTGCATCGGTGCGCATGCGCTGATGACGGCGCGCCCGCCGAGGACGTTGCCGGGAGCCTCGGCCTCGACTGTGGTGACGACCGTGGTGCCCTGCCGAACCGAGATACGGTCCACGTCCGGGGCCGGCGGCGTCGTGTCCGGCGCCACGTCGAACGTGCACCGGTCGTACTTGACGTAGTCGACGCCCCAGCTCGCGAACAGCTCGGCGTCCTGGCGCTCGCCGCCGGGAGCGCTCTGGGTGCCGGGAGACTCCCGCCCGCAGTCGGTCATGCCCATCGGCTGGTGCACTCCGAGCTTGAGCCCCTTCGAGTGGACGTAGTCGGCGACCGCCTTCATGCCGTTGGGGAAGCGCTGCGGGTGCGCGACCAGGTTGCCTGCGGCGTCCCGGTCGGGGGCGCGCCAGCCGCCGTCGATCGTCAGGTAGTCGTACCCCGCGTCCCGCAGGCCCGAGGCGACCATGGCATCAGCCTGGCGGCGGATCAGCTCGTCGCTGATGTCACGGCCGAAGCTGTTCCAGCTGTTCCAGCCCATCGGGGGTGTGGGCGCCACGGTGAGGGACCCGCCGCTGGTCGGCGTGCCGTCGTCACCGTCGGTGTCGCCAGCGCTCGCGCCCGCTGAGCCGGCTCCGGCCGTGGCCACCAGGGCACACAGCGCGAGTGTGGTCAGGGCGATCCGGGTCTTGCGTACAGCCACTTCGAACTCCTCTCGTTCACCACCGTCGTTGGTTGCTCATCGAGTTACGTGGTAATACCACTGAAGTCTTACCATCATGCACAGCTCGGTGAAACCCTCGTCCCAGCGACCAGTGGCCTGATGCGTCTCGCGGCCGGGCTGCGGACTCCGTCAGCCGTCGGGGCGTGTGACAGTGACCACTCGATGGGTTGCGCCACGCACGCGAGCAGCCCGTTGACGTCGGACGTCAAGGGCGGGTTGTGCCACAGTGGGGCCGTGGCACCGTCGACGCCTGCGCCAACGCCGGCCTTCTTCCTGGCAGGCGGCACCGGCATCTCCGCCGAGACGCTCGGCAACATGATGCTCCAGCGCTTCCCGACCGTCGCCTTCCTGCGCCGCAAGATCCCGTTCATCATGAGCGTCGACCGGGCCCGGGAGGTCGTGGCCGAGCTCGACGCCGCGATGACCGACTCGGTGACCCCGCTCGTCTTCTCGACGGTGTCCGACGAGGACGTGCGGGCCGAGCTGCTGAAGACCCGGTGCGCCTTCGTCGACCTCTTCGGCTCCCACCTCGCGACCGTCGAGCACGTCCTGCACGTCAACGCCGCCGGGCACGTCGGCGCCCTGCACGGCGTCGGTGACCTGGGCCGCTACGAGGCCCGGATGCGCGCCGTCGAGTTCGCGATGGAGCACGACGACGGGCAGAGCATGCGCAACCTCGCGAAGGCCGACCTGATCCTCATCGCGCCCTCCCGGTGCGGCAAGACGCCGACGTCGATCTACCTCGCCCTGCAGCACGGCATCAAGGTCGCGAACTACCCCCTCGTCGAGGAGGACTTCGAGTCCAGCGACCTTCCGCGGCCCGTCCGTTCGTATGCCGCCAAGTGCTACGGGCTGTCATCGACCCCTGCCCGGCTCAGCCAGGTGCGCGGCGAGCGCCGCCCGAACTCGCGGTACGCCAGCCTCGCGCAGTGCAGCTACGAGCTGCGGCGGGCGGAGGCGATGTACCGCGCCCACCGCGTGCCCGTCGTCAACTCGTCCGCGATGTCCGTCGAGGAGATCGCTGCGATCATCATGCAGACTCGGCATCTCGACGACGTCGGCTGAGCCGCGAGCAGGCACGACCCGCAGACCGACCCGCAACGCACGACCCGCACGCACGAATCGCACGCAGAAGACCACAGACACGACCCCGCAGCGCGCACGACGGAAGGACCAAGGGTGACCGAGAACGTGATGAGGTTCGCCGACCTCGGACTGGACGATGTCGAGCTGGTGGGTGGCAAGAACGCCTCCCTCGGCGAGATGGTGCAGCACCTCTCGGCTGCGGGGGTGTCGGTGCCGGACGGGTTCGCCACCACTGCCGACGCCTACCGGCGGTTCCTGGCGGAGGACGGCCTCGCCGACCGGATCAACGCGCTGCTGGCCGACCTCGACGTCGACGACACGCGCCGGCTGGCCGAGGTCGGGGCGAGCATCCGCGCGCAGGTGGAGGCGCAGGCCTTCCCGGCGGACCTCGAGAAGGACGTCAGGGCGGCATACGAGGCGCTGGCGGGCGAGCACGATGGTGAGCAGGGTGGTGAGCAGGGTGGTGAGCGGGGTGGCGACGTCAGCTTCGCGGTGCGCTCGAGCGCGACGGCGGAGGACCTGCCGGACGCCTCGTTCGCCGGGCAGCAGGAGACGTTCCTCAACGTGCGGGGCATCGACAACGTGCTGCACGCGATCAAGCTCGTCTTCGCCTCGCTGTACAACGACCGCGCCATCGCCTACCGGGTGCACAGCGACTTCGACCACTCGGTGGTGGCGCTGTCGGCGGGAGTGCAGCGGATGGTGCGCTCGGATGTCGGCTCCTCGGGCGTGATGTTCACGATGGACACCGAGTCCGGGTTCCGAGACGCGGTGTTCATCACGAGCAGCTACGGGCTCGGCGAGGCGGTCGTGCAGGGTGCCGTGAACCCCGACGAGTTCTACGTCTACAAGCCCGCCCTGCGGGCCGGCCGCCCCGCGATCCTCAAGCGCGGGGTCGGCGGCAAGGCGACCAAGATGGTCTACACGAGCGACTCGAGCGTCGGGCGCACCATCGACTTCGTCCCGGTGCCGGAGCGGGACCGCGCGCTGCTGTCGATCACCGACGACGACGTCACCGAGCTCGCTCGCCATGCGGTGCGCATCGAGGAGCACTACGGCCGTCCGATGGACATCGAGTGGGGCAAGGACGGGGTCGACGGCAAGGTCTACATCCTGCAGGCCCGCCCGGAGACGGTGCAGTCGCGGCAGAGCGGGTCGACGATGCGCCGGTTCCGGATGGACGAGCGCGGCCCGGTGGTCGCGGAGGGGCGGGCCATCGGGCAGAAGATCGGCGCCGGGACCGTGCGGGTGCTCGACTCGATCGAGGCCATGCACGACTTCGAGGCCGGCCAGGTGCTCGTCGCCGACATGACCGACCCCGACTGGGAGCCGATCATGAAGCGCGCCAGCGCGATCGTCACCAACCGGGGCGGGCGCACCTGCCACGCCGCGATCATCGCCCGCGAGCTGGGCATCCCCGCGGTCGTGGGCACCGGCTCGGCGACGAGGTCGCTCGCCGAGGGCCAGGAGGTCACGGTGTCATGCGCCGAGGGCGACACCGGCTTCGTCTACGACGGGCTGCGCAGGTTCACGGTCAGCGAGACGGCACTCGACGAGCTGCCCGAGGTGCCGGTCAAGATCATGATGAACGTCGGCACCCCCGAGCAGGCGTTCGAGTTCTCGCGGCTGCCGAACAAGGGTGTGGGCCTGGCTCGGCTCGAGTTCATCATCAACCGCCAGATCGGCATCCACCCGAAGGCGCTGCTCGAGCTCGACGACCAGGAGCCCGCGGTCCGGGCCGAGATCGCTGCGCACATCGCGGCATACCCGAGCCCGCGCGACTTCTTCGTCCAGCGCGTCGCCGAGGGCGTCGCGACCATCGCGGCGGCCTTCGCGCCCGAGCCCGTGATCGTGCGCATGTCGGACTTCAAGTCCAACGAGTATGCCGGCCTGCTGGGTGGGGAGCGGTACGAGCCGCACGAGGAGAACCCGATGATCGGCTACCGGGGGGCGGCGCGGTACCTGTCGGCCGACTTCGCGGAGTGCTTCGCGATGGAGTGCGAGGCGCTGAAGTACGTCCGCGACGAGATGGGCCTGACCAACGTCAAGATCATGATCCCGTTCGTGCGCACGGTAGCCGAGGGCGCGGGCGTCATCGACCTGCTCGCCCAGCACGGGCTGCGCCGCGGTGAGAACGACCTTCAGGTCGTGATGATGTGCGAGGTCCCGTCCAACGCGGTCAACGCCGACGAGTTCCTCGACCACTTCGACGGCTTCTCGATCGGGTCCAACGACATGACCCAGCTGACTCTCGGCCTGGACCGTGACTCCTCGCTCGTCGCCGGCTCGTTCGACGAGCGCGACCCGGCCGTGAAGAAGATGCTGTCGCTGGCGATCTCGGCCTGCCGCGCTCGGGGGAAGTACGTCGGCATCTGCGGCCAAGGCCCGTCCGACCACCCAGACCTTGCGGAGTGGCTGCTCGACCAGGGCATCGAGTCGATGTCGCTCAACCCTGACACCGTCGTCGAGACCTGGCTGCGCCTGGCCCGGCACCGGGCGGACGCGACAGCCGGCTGACCCAGCCACCGACGTATGCCGGCCGGCCGCTCAACGCGACCGGCCGGCATACGCGGGTGGTGAGATCACCGGGCTGCGGCTTCGGGGGCTCCCACTCCCATCGCGACGTACGTGACCTCCTGGAACTCGGCGAGCCCGAAGGCCCCGCCCTCGCGACCGAGGCCGGACTGCTTGACCCCGCCCATCGGCGCGAAGGTCGCCGTGGGCAGGGCGTGGTTGAGCCCGATGATGCCCGCCTGCAGCTGTGCGGTCAGCGTCGCCGCGCGTGACACGTCGCGCGTGTAGAGGTATGCCGCGAGGCCCATCTCCGTGTCGTTGGCCCGGCGCACGACGTCCGTGGTGTCGGTGAAGCGGAACACCCCGGCCGCCGGCCCGAAGACCTCCTCGCGAGCCAGCCGGCAGGTATCGGGTGCGTCGACCACGAGCGCGGGAGCGCAGAACGACCCGCCGGAGGTCTCCCGGTCTTGGGTCGCGAGGCGTCCTCCCTGGTCGAGCGCGTCCTGGACGATGGCGGACACCTCCGCGGCCCGGGCCCCGTCGATGAGCGGGCCGAGGTCAGGAGCCGGGTCGCCCACCGGGTCGCCCAGGGTCATGGCGTCGACCTGCTTGGCCATCCTCCCGACGAACTCGTCGAAGACGTCGTCGTGCACGAAGAACCGGTTGGCGGCGATGCACGACTGGCCGTTGTTGCGGAACTTGGCGAGCATGGCGCCCGAGACGGCGGCATCGAGGTCGGCGTCCGGCATGACGATGAAGGGTGCGTCGCCGCCCAGCTCGAGCAGCGGCCGCACCACTCGCGCGGCCGCCTGAGCCATGATCGAACGGCCGACCGGCGTCGACCCGGTGAACGTCACCACGCGCACGGCCGGGTGCTCGAGCAGGGTGGACGTCGTCGCGCCGGCAGGGCCGTGCACGAGGTTGATGACCCCATGCGGTACACCTGCATCGTGGAGACAGGCGATCATCTCGGTCACGGCGAGGGGGCACTTCTCGGACACCCGGGCGACCACGGTGCAGCCCGCGGCGAGGGCCGGGGCGAGCTTGCGGGCCTGGATGGAGCACGGGAAGTTCCACGGGGTCAGGCTGAGGACCACGCCGGCGGGCGCGTGCAGGCTCAGGTGCCGCACCTGCGGGTTCTCCTGCGGGTAGAGCGACCCGTGTGGGCGGCGGATCTCCTCGGCGAACCATCGGAAGTACTCTGCCGAGAGTCGCACCTCGGCGGTGGCGTCGGACAGCAGCTTGCCGCTCTCGCGGGCGAGCAGCAGCGCGATGGTCGAGCCGCGTGAGTCGATCAGGTCGGCTGCGGCGTGCAGCACGGTGGCGCGCTGGCGCGCGGTCAGCCCGGACCAGGCCGGGAACGCCGAGGCCGCCGCATCCGCTGCCTCGGTCGCGAGCTCGGGGCCGTCGTAGGCCAGGTGCCCGATGACCGCCCCGTCGACGGGGGAGAGCACCTCGCGACGCGCTCCGGTGTCGACCCAGGAGCCGTCGATGAGGTGAGAGGCAAGATGGGACATGCGACCTCCAGGAATGACGTAAGTGGACTGACCTCTAGCCAGTGATAGGTCAGTATGCCATGCGGGGCTCCCGGCCCACGGTTCGCGCGAAGTCGTCGCGGAAACCATTGACAGGGCCGCTCTGAGGCGGCAACCTAAGGTGACCAGAGGTCAGACCACCACTATTCTCACCACCATCCTCACATTGGAGGCCGAATGACCAGGCACGCAGTGGATGGCCCTCTCCGGACGACGCAGTCCCTGCGCCGTCGGCGAGGATCCTTCTCGGCCGTTGCCGCGGCTGTTGCCATGACAGCTGTCGTCCCACTCGCCGCATGCTCGTCGTCGTCGGACGGCGCGTCGTCCGATGGCCAGGCAACCCTGACGTTCGCGTCCTGGGACGCCGCGGAGGCCGCGACGCGCGACTCCACGCTGGCGCTCGTCAAGAAGTTCGAGTCGGAGCACCCGAGCATCAAGGTGAACCTCACCCCGATCCCGTTCAGCGACTTCGAGCAGAAGGTCCTGCTCCAGGTCCAGAGCGGCTCGGCACCAGACGTGCTCCAGACGTCCGGCAACTACACCGCCAACTTCGCGGCGGCGGGCGCGCTCGAGCCGCTCAACACCATGGCCGGAGGCAGCTACCTCAGCGACGTGACGCCCGCGGTCGCCGATGTCGGCAAGATCGACGGCAACCTGTACTCGGTGCCGTGGGCCCTGCAGCCCGTGGGCTTCTGGTACAACAAGACGCTGCTCGCCAAGGCCGGCCTCGACCCGAACTCGCCGCCGAAGACGATCGACGACCTGCTCGCGGCCCTGCGCAAGCTCAAGAGCATCCCGGATGTGATCCCGCTGGGCATCGACTCCACGAACCGCGTGTTCGGCCTGGACGTCAGCTGGCCGTGGATGCGGGCGTTCGGTGCCGAGCCGGTCAAGGACGGCGCCGCCAACGTCAACACGCCCGAGATGAAGAGCTACCTCAGCTTCATGCGGACCTTGGCCACCGAGAAGCTCACCGAGGTCAACCAGAAGATCGGCTACTTCCGCCCCCTCGCGGCCCAGGACAAGGTGGCCTTCATCTGGGACCAGCCGATCCTCGAGCCGACCGTCAAGGCTGCCGCTCCCGGCGCGAAGTCGACGTTCAACTCGACCTGGGGCGTCACGACCCTGCCGACCGCAGCCGGAGGCCAGTCGTACTCCGTCCCGCAGGACCACGCGCTCGCGATCTCCAAGACGGCCAAGAACAAGGAGGCCGCCTGGACCTTCGTCGACTGGCTGACCCGCAACGAGGCGGCTCTCGACCACGTCGTCGCCGACAAGGGGGCCCTGCCGCCGACGAACAAGCCACCGGCCTCGGTGCAGGCGAAGGTCGACGCGGACCCCGCGCTCGTCGCGTTCCGTGACCAGGTCGTGTCGACGGTCATCCGGCCGCCGTGGGGCCCGAAGTACGCCAAGGCCTACGAGCCCATCATGGTCGGCGTGCAGCAGATGATGACGACGACGAGCTCCGTGGACGCGATCGCGGACCAGATCCAGACCAGTCTCTCGACTGCGCTGAAGTAACGTTCTCGGCCCGCGTCCGGACGCACGGACCCGGTCGGTGCCCAGGCACAGCCCCTGCCTGGGCACCGGCCGCTTCCACGGCCGGCCCACGTGAAGCACGAACTCGACAAGGGAGTTGACGTAGCAGTGTCTGTGGCAATCGAGCGGAAGCGAGGCCAGCAACGCTCCGGCGCACCGAAACCTCGCCGGACGCCTTGGCTCGACTGGCTGGTCGTGCCGACGGTGGTGATCCTCATCGTCGTCGTCGCGTACCCCGTGGTCCGGGCGGTGATGCTTTCCTTCACCGAGTACAGCCTCATCACGGGGGACGCCGGGTCGCGCCCGGTCGGCCTCGACAACTACGCCCAGATCGTCAAGGACCCGATCTTCTGGCAGGCCGTGCGCAACACCGTCTACTTCGCGGTCGCGTCCCTCATCGGTGGCGGGCTGGTCGGGCTGGCCCTGGCGCTCGCGACCGAGAACCTCGGCGGCAAGTGGCGCTTCGTCCGCGGCGCCCTTCTCACGCCGTGGGCGATCCCGGTCATCGTCGCGGCCTTCCTGTTCCAGTACCTCTTCCTCGACCGTGGCGGCATCATCAACGACGCCCTCATGACGACGGGCATCATCGACCAGCCGATCCCGTGGCTGACCTCCGGCGACTACGCCCTGGCGGCCACGATCATCGCCAACATCTGGCAGACCGCACCGTTCTTCCTGCTCGTCTTCACCGCGGCCCTGCGCAGCGTCCCCAACGAGGTCATCGAGGCGGCACGGATCGACAAGTCGGGCCCGTGGACGCTGATCTGGCGGATCAAGCTGCCCTACCTCGCTGCGCCGGGCGTCATCGCCGCGGTGATCATGACCGTGCAGAACGTCAACCAGTTCCCGCTCATCTGGGCGATGACCCAGGGCGGGCCCGGCTACAGCACGACGACCCTGACCATCTACCTCTACCGGCTCGTCTTCGTCAGCTACAACGTCGGCTACGCGTCGGCCATCGGCGTCGTCTGGCTCGTCATCATGCTCCTGGTGACCGCGGTGTTCCTCAAGCGCAGAAAGGCGGGAGCCCGATGAGCGCCACGGCCCGCACCACGTCGAGCACGCCAGCGCCCGACGACACGAACGCCCGACCGGCCGGCCCGTCCGGGACGCCCCCGAGGTCGCCCGGGTCCGCGACGACCCCGATCGGCGCCCGCCCCTGGCGCCGCCTCGGTCGCGGCGCGGTCCCGGCGCTGCTCATCGTCCTCGGACTCGGGATGGTGCTCGGGCCGATCTACTGGATGGTCGCGGCCTCGTTCAAGACCCAGACCGAGGTAACCGCGCTCCAGCCGACCCTCTTCCCGCACGACCCGACGATGCAGAACTACCAGGGGCTCGTCACGGGCAGTATGCCGTTCACCTCCTTCTTCGCGAACAGCGTCGTCACCTCGCTGCTGACTGCGGTCGGAGGCACGCTGATCTGCGCTCTCGCGGGCTACAGCTTCTCTCGAGGCGCCTACCGGCTGCGCGGCACGCTGAGCATGTCGGTGCTCGCGATCCAGATGCTGCCCTTCGTCGTCATCATCGGTCCGCTCTACCTGCTCATGCTCAAGCTCGGGCTGCTCAACACCTACTTCGGCCTGATCCTCGGCTACACGACCTTCGCCCTGCCGTTCGGCGCCTGGATGATGAAGGGCTTCATCGACGGGGTCCCGATCGAGATCGAGGAGGCGGCCCGGGTCGACGGCTACTCCCGTGTCGCGATCCTGTTCCGGGTCGTGCTGCCGCTGACGGTGCCGGGCCTGGCCACGACTGCCGTCATCATCTTCATCAACTCGTGGAACAACCTGCTCTACCCGCTGACCCTGATGACCGACACGGAGAAGCTGACGCTGCCGCCCGGCCTGATGCAGACCTTCAACGGGCAGTTCCAGTTCGACTGGGGCGGGATGATGGCGGCGACGACCGTCACGAGCCTGCCGCTCGTCATCGCCTTCTTCGCGGTGCAGCGGTACATGGTCCGCGGCATGACCGCCGGCGCCCTCGGGGGCACGTGATGGCGATCGACACGGGCCTGGCCGGCCGTAGCGTGCTCGTCACCGGTGGCGCCGCCGGGATCGGGGCGGCGATCGCCCACCGCTTCGCTCGCGAGGGTGCGCACATCACGATCGCCGACCGCGACGAGGTGGCACTCGCCCGGACCGCCGACGAGATCGCCCTCGAGGGCGGCGTCTGCGACACGGTCGGCGTCGACCTCGCCGACGCCGCAGCGCGAGGCCAGGTCGTGGCGCGGACCGTCGCTGCGCGCGGAGGCCTCGACGTGCTCGTCAACAACGCCGCGACCGTCGGCGCCAGGTTCGGGCTCGGCGAGCTCACCGAGGACGACTGGGACCGCGTGCTGACCACGAACCTCAAGGCGGCGGCATTCCTCTCCCAGGACGCCGCTGCGGTCATGCGCCCGGGCGCCACCATCGTCAACGTCTCGGCGATCCAGGAGTACCTGCCCCTGGAGGGGCACATTCCCTACATCGCGAGCAAGGGTGGCGTCTCGGCACTGACCCGGGCGCTGGCCGTCGAGCTCGCGCCACGCGGCATACGGGTCAACTCCGTCGTGCCCGGCTGCATCGAGTCACCCGGGATGCAGCTCGAACGCGACCGCAACACGATCGGCGACACGATCGGCGACACGATCGGCGACATCGCCGGCGACACCGTCGGCGACACGGCCCAGCCCAGCGCTCCGGCGAGCGCTCCTGTCGCCAGCCTCCTGCGCCGCATGGGCCTGCCCAGCGAGGTGGCCGAGGCCGTGCTCTTCCTGGCGTCCGACGGCGCCTCGTTCATCACCGGGGCGGCGCTCCACGTCGACGGGGGGCGGCGCATGAGCCGGCGACCCGACGGCCTCACCGCCGAACCCACCCCAACCCGCGTGGAAGGATCCGCCTAGTGGCCAGCATCACCCTCGTCGGCGTCCAGAAGGACTTCGGCGGCGAGCCCATTCTCAAGTCGTGCGACCTGAAGATCGAGGACCACGAGTTCCTCGTCCTCGTCGGACCGTCCGGGTCCGGCAAGACGACGCTGCTTCGCATCATCTCCGGGCTGGAGACGGCCACGGCCGGTGACATCTACTTCGACGACACTCTGGTCAACGGGGTGGATGTCGGCGACCGCGACATCGCGATGGTGTTCCAGAACTACGGGCTCTACCCGCACATGTCCGTCTACCAGAACATGGCGTTCGGCCTGAAGCGACGCAAGATCTCCAAGCCGGAGATCGACGCCAAGGTGCGCGCCGCGGCCGAGCTGCTCGGCATCGGCGCCATGCTCGAGAGACGGCCACGCCAGCTCTCCGGCGGACAGCGCCAGCGGGTCGCCCTCGGCCGCGCCATCGTGCGCGACCCGTCGGTGTTCCTGCTCGACGAGCCGCTGTCCAACCTCGACGCGCACCTGCGCACCCAGATGCGCGCGGAGATCCTGCGGATCCACCGGTCGGTGACCGCGACGGCCGTCTACGTGACCCACGACCAGGTCGAGGCCCTGACCATGGGCGACCGGATCGCGGTGATGAGCGACGGCGTGATCCAGCAGATCGACACTCCCGAGCGGCTCTACGACAAGCCGGCGAACCAGTTCGTCGCGGGCTTCATCGGCACGCCGCCGATGGGCTTCGTGACGGCCGTCGTGCACTGGGACGGCGACGTGGCGCGCGCCAGGTCAGACTGGCTGGACGTGCAGATCCCGCCCGAGGTGGCTCGCCTGCTCGGTGGCCGGCCGGAGGTCGTCGTCGGCGTCCGCCCCGAGAGCTACACGCTCACCGGTGAGGCGAACGGCTCCGGTGCGTCGCGGATCGATGGCGTCGTCGACGTGATCGAGCCCCTGGGCGCCGAGCAGCACGTCATCATCCGGTGCGACGACGCGCGGCTGACCACGCGACTGCCGCGCCGCAACCGGATGGAGGTCGGCACGCGGGCGACGTTCGAGCTCGACGACCAGGGCATCCACTTCTTCGACACCGCGACCGGGAAGGCCATCCGGGAGGACGTGGAGTGAGCGGCACGACTACGAGCACCGGCACGAGCAGCATGACCGCCGACCGCATCGAGAGCGTCACGACGCACCTGGTCGCGCCCCGCTGGATCTTCGTCCGGGTCACCACGGCCGCCGGGCTGACCGGCTGGGGCGAGGCCATCGTCCCCAAGCGGGCTCGGGCCGTGGTCGGCGCGGTCGCCGATCTCGCAGACAACCTCGTCGGCCACGACCCGGGCCGCATCGAGGAGCTGGCAGCCCGGATGCGGCAGGGCGGCTTCTTCCGTGACGGGCCGGTCCTGGCCACCGCGGCCGCCGCCGTCGAGCACGCGCTGTGGGACATCAAGGGCCGGCGCCACGGCCTGCCGGTGCACGAGTTCCTCGGCGGGCCGGTGCGAGAGCGGACCCGCCTCTACGCGTGGGTCGCCGGAGACCGGCCCACAGATCCGGTCCCCGACGTGCGCCGTCGCGTCGAGCAGGGGTTCACGATGGTCAAGATGAACGCCACCGCCGAGCTTGACCACATCGACAGCTTCGACAAGGTCGAGGCGGCGGTCGACCGGGTCGCGCAGATCCGCGGAGAGTTCGGCTCGTCGGTAGACATCGCGCTGGACTTCCACGGCCGGGTCAGCCGCGCCATGGCCAAGGTCCTGCTCAAGGAGCTGGAGCCACTCCGGCCGTTCTGGCTCGAGGAGATCCTGCCGCCCGGGCTGGAGGACCAGCTGCCGTCGGTCATCCCGGCCGGGTACACCGTGCCGATCGCGACGGGGGAGCGACTGCTCCACCGGATCCAGTTCGCCCGGCTGCTGCGTCACGGCGTCGTCGACGTCGTCCAGCCGGACGTCAGCCTCACCGGCATCTACGAGCTGGCGAAGATCGCGCACCTCGCCGAGGCCTACGGTGTCGGCGTCGCGCCGCACTGCCCGAACGGCCCGATCTCGCTGGCCGCATCGCTCCAGGCGGGCTATGCCCTCGAGAACGTCATCGTCCAGGAGCAGAGCCTCGGCCTGCACTACAACGCCGGGTATGCCGGTCTCCCGACCGCCGAGATGCACGACTACCTCCTCGACCCGACCCTGCTCCGGCCCGAGGGGGGCTACCTGCCGCGCCTCACCGGGTCCGGCCTCGGCATCGACATCGACAAGCCGGCCGTCGAGAAGTCGCCGCCGTTCCGGCTGGAGGACCCCGACTGGCGCCACGCGGACGGGAGGGTGGCCGAATGGTGACCCTGCCCCGAGGGACGTATGCCGCTCTGGCCACCCCCGTGACCGACGACGGCACGCTGGACCGCGATGGTCTCGAGCGGCTCGTCGAACGCGTGGTCGCCGGGGGCGTCGACGGCATCTCGCCGTGCGGCTCGACCGGTGAAGGTCCCCGGCTCACCGTCCAGCAGCGCCTCGAGGTCACGCGCAGTGTCGTCGCCGCGAGCCCCGCGACAGTCGTCGCCGGCATCTCGTGGAACGCCCTGCCGGATGCCCTCGCAGAGCTGGAGGCCTTGGGAGACATAGGAGTCCACGGCGCACTGGTCGCCCCACCGTCGTACTTCCCGTCCATGGACAGCGAGCTCGTGGCGGCATACGGCTCGATCGCCGACCGCTCACCGGTGCCCGTCGTGCTCTACAACATCCCGATGTTCGCGCGGTCGGCGCTGGGCGACGGGGTCGTCGCCGAGCTGATGACCCACCCGAACATCGTGGGGATCAAGGACAGCAGCCGCGACCTCGAGTACCTCGGGCGGGTGCTGGAGGCACGGCGGCGTGCGGGGCTCGACGACTCGTTCCGGGTCTTCACGGGGACCGACACGCTGCTCGTGGCGAGCCTGCTCGCGGGCGCCGACGGCTGCATCGCGGCCAGCGTCAACCTCGTGCCGGAGCTGAGCCGGGCCATTGTCGACAGCATCGAGACCAACCTGGCCGGGGCGCTCGGCGTCCAGGCGCGGCTCACCGACGTCGTCTACGCCTGCCGCCGGGGCAGCCCCCCGGCCGGGTGGAAGGCTGCCCTCCACGCGGCCGGGGTCTGCGGGCCCGGGCTCGTGCCGCCCGCCATCGGGCTCGGCGCCGGTGAGATCTCGGACGTGCGAGGCCGCCTCGCCGAGCTGGGAGTGAGCGGGGTGCTGCAGTGAGCCTGCGGCTCGAGGTCGTCATCCCGGGCCGAGACGAGCTCGGCGAGTCTCCCGTCTGGGACGCCCGCTCGGACACGTTGTGGTGGGTCGACATCCACGGCAAGAAGGTGCACCGCTGGTCGAGCCGGTCCGGAGCACGCGAGACGCGCCGGTTCCGTGACCCCGTCGGTGCCGTCGCGCTGCGGGAGGCCGGAGGGGTCGTGCTGGCCGCGGGCATGTCCTGCCTCGAGCTCGCCGACCTGGGCGGCACGCCCACCGAGGTGGCCCAGGTCGGCATGGGGGCTCGGATGAACGACGGTGCCGTCGACGCGGCGGGGCGGTTCTGGATCGGGACGCTCGCTGCAGATTCCAGGCCCGGCTCGGCCGCGCTCTACCTCGTCGACCTCGGCGGGCCGTTCCCGACTGTCGCGGAACGGCTCGTTGGCGTCACCATCTCCAACGGCATCGACTGGAGTCCCGACGGGTCGACGATGTACTACGTCGACACCGTGCTCGAGCGGGTCGAGGCCTTCGACTTCACCCTCGGCAGCGGGACGATCGGCGCTCGTCGGACCGTCGTGGACCTCTCGTCGGCGATCGGACGACCCGACGGGCTCTGCGTCGACGCCAACGGCGACCTCTGGGTTGCCATGGCGCGCGGCGGTGCCGTCCGCTGCCACGCGCCCTCGGGCGAGCTGCGCCTCGAGCTCGACGTCCCCGCGCCCGCGGTGACGAGCCTGGCGTTCGGCGGTCCGGGTCTCGACACGCTGTTCATCACCACTGGACGGTGGAGTGGCACAGCTGCCAGGCTGCGTGACCAGCCGATGGCCGGGTCCGTCTTCGCGCTGACCGGGACCGGGGCGACGGGGCGTCCGGTCCACCGGGTGCGGACGGCGTCCGCTCCTCGCCTCGCGCCCATGCCCTCCCCTGAACCGCTCTCCTGACCTCTCGTCGCCCCTTCCCCCAGTCGAGTGGCCACTTTGTCACGCGGCCCGCGGGGGGTTTGTGTGTCGAGGTGGCCCTTCGACGGGGGGACTCGAGTCGAGTGGCCACTTTGTCACGCGGCCCGGGGGGTTTGTGTGTCGAGGTGGCCCTTCGACGGGGGGACCCGAGTCGAGTGGCCACTTGGTCACGCGGCCCGCGGGGGGTTTGTGTGTCGAGGTGGCCCTTCGACGGGGGGACCCGAGTCGAGTGGCCTCTTGGTCACGCGGCCCGCGGGGGGTTTGTGTGTCGAGGTGGCCCTTCGACGGGGGGACTCGAGTCGAGTGGCCACTTTGTCACGCGGCCCGCGGGGGGTTTGTGTGTCGAGGTGGCCCTTCGACGGGGGGGCCCGAGTCGAGTGGCCACTTTGTCACGCGGCCCGCGGGGGTTTGTGTGTCGAGGTGGCCCTTCGAGCGGAAGACATGTGTCGAGATGGCCGCTCGACGGGAGGGGGGCGGGTAGGCCGCAGGGTTGGGCGGCATACGTCCCTGGGTGTTGTTCACGCGGCGAGGACGAGCGTGAGCGCAAGGCCCGCGACGAGCAGCGACGACAGGAGCCCCAGCAGCAGGTCGGCGCCCCCCAGGCGCCGCAGCGCACGGACGTCGACTCCGCAGCCCAGCGCGAACATCGCTGTGGCCAGGGCGAACTCCTGCACGTGGGCGACCCCCGAGCGCACCGCGTCGGGCACGGGCAGGACGCTGCTGATGACGACGAGGACGGCGAACGCGACGACGAAGAAGGGCACGATCGACGGACGCGCGGTTCGCGCCGTCTCGACCTGGGACCCGCGGGCCCGGAGCGAGAGGGCGACGAGGACCGGACCGAGCATGAGCACCCGGGTCAGCTTGACCAGGACGGCAACCTGGAGGGCGGCTCCGCCGATGATCCCGCCGGCGACGACCACCTGACCTACCTCGTGGACACTCCCGCCGATCCACGCACCCGCGTCGCGCGGTCCGAGTCCGAGCAGCGTTGCCGCGGCAGGCAGAGCGAGCATGGCAACCGTCCCGAAGGCGACGACGAGGCCGAGCGCGCTCGCGACGTCCTCCTCCTCGGAGTCGACCACGCCCTCTGCGGCAGCCACGGCCGCCGCACCGCAGATGGAGAAGCCGCAGGCGATCAGCACCCGCCTGGCCGCCGGGACGCCGAGCGCCGCCCCGATCAGCATGGTGCCGGTGATCCCTCCACCGACGACGAGCACGACGCACAGCACGGTGCCCCAGCCGAGACCGAGCACCTGGCCCACGACGAGCTGGAAGCCCAGCAGGGCGACACCGAAGCGCAGGACCCGGCGGGCCGCGAAGGCGAGACCCGGCGCCAGGCGTGGCGCGCGGCGGCTCGTCGACCCGAGCGCGATGCCGAGGACGATGGCGACCAGGACGCTGCTGACCAGCGGGACGACGGCATGGACGAGAAGCCCGACCACGCCTCCGGCCGCGGCCAGCGC
Organism: Intrasporangium mesophilum; assembly: GCF_054783095.1. Lineage (NCBI taxonomy): Bacteria > Bacillati > Actinomycetota > Actinomycetes > Micrococcales > Intrasporangiaceae > Intrasporangium > Intrasporangium mesophilum. The sequence continues at coordinate 255,009 of NZ_BAAGRF010000009.1, forward strand.
GACGCCTGGGACGATGCCACCGCGCACCGGGGGGTGGTTGAGCTTGGCTGGGACAGCGACGGATTGGGCCACGATGGCCACTGTGCTGGAGCAGCGGGCCGCCGAGTAGACGTCAGTTCGGCAGGACCCCATGCGCTGTTGATATAGCCCGGTCGCTGGCGCTAGCGTTCAACGGTGCCTCCATCGCGACCCGACCTTCGAGCGCTCGAGCTGCTCGTACACGTCGCCGAGACGGGGTCGCTGAGCGCAGCCGCCCGGGCCGTGGGGATGGCCCAGCCGAACGTCAGCCGATCGCTCACGCGCCTCGAGCGTCAGTTGTCGGTGCCTCTCGTTGACCGCGGCCCGAGCGGTTCGACCCTGACACCCGAGGGCGTGCTGGTCGTCGAGTGGGCGCGAGAGGCTGTCGCGGCCGTCGACCGTGTCGTCACCGGCGCGAAAAGCCTTGCGTCGCAGCAGAATGCGAGCCTGCACGTCGCGGCGAGCCTGACGATCGCCGAGTATCTGGCGCCGCGGTGGCTGTCGCGGCTGCGGGAGGTCCAGCCGGATGTGCGCGTGAGCCTCGCGGTGGCGAACTCCGACCAGGTGCTCGAGCAGGTGACCCACGGCGACGTCGCGCTGGGGTTCGTCGAGTCGCCGAGCGTGCCGCGGACCGTGTCGTCGCGGGTGGTGGCGCGCGACGAGCTCGTCGTCGTGGTCGGCCCGGCGCACCCGTGGGCGACCCGTCGCAGGCCGGTGCTTCCGGGCGAGCTGGCCGCCGGCGACCTTGTCATGCGTGAGAGCGGCTCTGGCACCCGGCAGACCCTGGCACGGGCGCTGCACGACGCCGGCGTGCCGTTCCCCGACACCCATCTGGAGCTGGCGAGCACCGCCGCTGTGAAGTCGGCCGCCGCCACCGGGTCGGCGCCGGCCGTGCTCAGCGCTCTGGCGGTGGAGTCGGAGCTGGCGACCGGCGTCCTCGTCAGGGTGCCGCTCGAGGGGCTCGATCTCGGACGTCGGCTGCGTGCGGTGTGGCCGATCGGCGTGCCGCTGGCTGGAGTCGGCGCGACGCTCGTGCGCCTGGCCGCGGGCGCCACGATCGCCGGCGACCGGCCCTCGACGCGCTAGGGCGAGGCTGCGCTCACCGTGTCGTCTCCCCGCGCGTGTAGCGGTCCCAGAGCTGTGTGGCGGTCTCTGTGTCGATGTTGTCGACGTCCGCCGGGGCCATGCCCACGACCTTGATGAGAACCTCTCGAAGCCAGCTGGGAAGCGTGGCCGCCTGACGTGGTTCGGCCGCAGCGGAGAACCCGGCGCCTACCTTTCCTAACCGCTCGATCGCCTCGGCCAGTGCGACGGTGTTCGACGAACTCCCCATCGATGCAGCTCGAGCCTGCATCTCGGCGTAAACCTCGGCGTCAGCCCGGGCGCCCACGGCCCAGACCTCGGCGATGTCGATGATGATCTCGTCGACGTCGTCATGAAAGACGCGCCACACGACACGCCAGTCGCGGTCCCCGATCGTGAGCTTTCTGTAGCCGATCAGCGCGCCCTTGAGGGGCTCCCCGGCTTCGGGGTTCTTCTCCAGGTGGATGCACTTCTTCAGAGCCCACCGGACCACCTGTGGATCTCCCCGGCGGGCAATGTTCTCCAGGTCGTCCATGGCAGCGTCGGTGAGGCGTACGACCGTCTTGATGGCCTCAGGATGTCTGCCGGACCGTCGAGTGTCGGTGCCGGCCTGGCCAGGCCTGGGAGTGCGCTTCTTTGGCGGGGTCACTCGCGTCCGGCCGCCAGGTCTTCGGCGAGCTCCGCCTCCAGCTCGGCGCGGTCGAGTCCGAGGGCGGTGATGGCATCGTCAAGACTCGTCCGTCGGCCGGAGTCGGTCGCAGCACGGGCGAGCAGCAGGGCGGTCTCACGAAGGTCCGCCTCGAGCTGCGTGATCGCGTTGAGGTGGCGCATGCTGACCACGGCCGCGACGGCCCGGCCGTGACGCTGGACCACGACGTCGTCACCCCGCTCGGCCTCCTTGACCAAGCCGGGGACGCCGCGGGCCGCCGCCTCGGTCACCGACAGGACGTGAGGGTGCTCGACGATGATCATGTCAGAAACTATACACTTTTCTGCACAGTGAGGTGCTGCGGCCTCTTCCACCCCTACCTCATGGCCCGGAAGACCGCCCGCAGGAGCGGTCCCATTGAACCGAGCCGAACCTGCGCCCGGGGGACGGCGAGGCGATGCGGCAGCCACGGAGCGGCATACCTGCCTTGCGGCGCCGTTGGCGCTTTCCGGTGCTGCTCGCCGGTGTCCGCGTGGCGGCGGGTGCGTGCTGCCCGCCGCCACGCGGGGTCCGGTCAGCCGACGGCGACGTCGACGATGTGCATGGCAGGCACTCCGCCGGCGACCGAGTCGCCCACGGCCGGCAGGGTCACGCCGACCACGCGGACGTCCGACCGCACCGGGATCTCGGCGTAGAACAGATACGTGTTCCGCGTCCGGCGACCGCCGACGCCGTTGTCCGCCTTGTTGTTGTTGGCGTTCATGTACGGCATCTTGATCGCCTGCAGGTTGGCCGACGGCGGGTTGAAGTAGTCGTCGACCGTGATGCGGTAGACGGCGGTTGTGCCGTCCTCGTAGTGGACGACACCGCTCTTGGTGAGAGGGCCTCGGCTGGTGGCGCCGAGGATGGCCAGGCGCGTGCCGGTCCCGGACACCGCGATGGTCTGGCCGCTGGCGAGCACGTTGTCGGGCACCCCGATCCCGGAGACCGGCCAGACCAACGGCACCCGGTCGGCCGGCGCGGGGATCGGAGAACCGGGCACGACGCCCGCCGCGGTGAGCGCCTGGAGGGAGAACGTGTTGCCGACGCCGTCGAGGTCACCGGTGGTCCAGTCCGCGTCGTCGGTGATGCTGACGTTGTTGCGCGCTGCGGCAAGCGTCGTCGGCACGGCGACCGAGACCTCTGCCTCGGCACCCGCACGGATCGCCCGGCTCTCGTACACCGCGGTCGCGAGGAACGAGTGCGTGCCTGCCTTGACCGACCCGTCGACGATGAGCTCCCACTGTGCGTCGAAGCTGGCGCCGGGCTGCACGATCGTCGCGGTCACCGGCGTGATCGGCGCCGGAGACCAGCCCGCATCGGCGGGCAGCCGCAGCTGGACGTTCCGGATCGCCGCCCCGGTGGAGTTGGTCAGCCGAGCCGACACGACGACCCGCTGCCCGGGTGCTGCCATATACGGCGCTGCCGAGACGCGCAGGTCAGTCTCGCCGATGGGCTGTGCGCCGGGCGCGACGTTGCGCCCGGTGAGGGCTGTCGACACCGAGCCGTATGCCGGGTGGCTGACGGTGACCGTGACGCGTCCGGGCTCGTTGGGCCGGGTCCGCAACCAGACGGCGCCGACGCCGCCGGCGGCGGCCAGGTCGAACGTGCGGTCCCCGACCAGCCGGCCGGGACCCCGCACGTCGATCGTCACCTGGCCGCCGACGTAGGGCCGCGGCGCGCCGTACCGGTCGACGACACGGAACACGACACGCGTCGCGTCCGAACCGTCCGCGTCGATCTCGTCGTCATCCGCGACCACCTCGAGACGGTCGCCGGACTCCTGCGACGAGAGACGTCGCGACGCGACCAGGGCGTCGCCGATGTAGGCGTCGATCCGGAGCTCGGGACGGTCCGTGCCGTCGATGCCGGAGAGGTCGACGAAGGACGGCGGGAAGCGCAGGTTGCCAAAGCGCGCACGGTCGGGGACCACCGTCGCACGGTGCTCGTCAGCGACGTAGACCTCGAGCCGCTCCGCGTTGGAGCAGATCATGGCCGCCGTGCCGGGACCGTTGTTGGTCGATCCGGGGCCGAAGTCCCAGTAGAACGCCGGCTCGATGACGACGTGCCTCGACGGGTCGACCTGGGCCCGGTAGATCGCGGCGCCCAGCTTCGGCTCGCGGAACAGGTCGACGACGCCCACGTGCTTGATGCCGTCGACCTGGCGACCCGACCCCGACGGGTAGTCGAAGGCCGCCCAAGGGATCACGCCGGCATACCGGGTCGAGGACCCACCGACATGGTGGACCCGGGCGTGTGCGTACGCCTGCCCCTGCTGGTCGGCGACGGGGTCGATGCGCCGGTAGGTCGAGGCGGGCCCGCTGAGGGCACCGACGCACTCGGAGACCAGGTAGGGCTTGGAGTCCACGTTGCGCGGGGCAGTGAGGTTGGCCTCGCCGGAGCTGGTCCGGGCGTACTCGTTGATGGCGAAGACGTCCTGCTCGAAGGTCGCCAGGTTCTTCCCACCGCCGAGCATGGCGCCGGTCGTCTGGCGTGAGTCGTCAAGCCCACGGACGATCGCGCGGGTCTCGGTGAAGAGCGTGATCCCGGCCGCCGTGGACCCCGCCTCGTTGAGGCGCGCGCCCCACAGCACGACCGAGGGGTGGTTCCGGTTGGCGACGACCATGTCGTGGACGTTCTCGCGGACGCGCTGCTTCCACACGTCGTCGCCGATGTACTGCCCCCAGCCCGGCGACTCGAGGAAGACGAGCAGACCGAGCTCGTCGCAGGCGTCGTAGAAGTCCTGCGACTGCGGGTAGTGCGAGCAGCGGACCATGTTGCAGTTGAGGACCTGTCGCAGGATCTGTGCGTCCTTGCGCTGGACGCGTGCAGAGAGCGCGCCACCCGCGAACGGGAACACCTGGTGCCGGTTGAGGCCGAACACCTGCAGGCGCTTGCCGTTGAGGTAGAGACCGTCCGTCTCGAAGCGTGCCTCCCGCAGCCCGACCACGGTCAGGTGGTCGTGCACCGGCTGCTCGTCGATCTTCAGTGTCGTGACGACCCGGCACAGGTTCGGCTCGTCGACGGACCAGAGGCGCAGCGCCTGGAGGTCGCCCACGGTCACGGTTGTCGTCACGCGGCCGGTCGCCGAGATCGTCAGCACGCCGGTCGCCCGGGCGACGGTCGTGCCGTCCTGGACGACCTCGACCTCGACCGAGGCGCCGGCGGTCGGCACCACGCCGGCATCGACGGTGACCTCCACCTCGATGCGGCGGCCGGTGCCGAGGACGTCGACGGGCTTGGCGAAGACGTCGGCGATGAAGACGGTCGGGACGCCCCGGAGGCGGACCGGGCGGTAGACGCCTCCTGGCTGCCAGAAGTCGACGGTCGTCGGGTCGTCCGAGCCGCCGCGGTTCGGGGGCACGTTGACGCTGAACGTGCTGTCGACCTCGAGCGCGAGGACGTTCCCGGTGGGCCGGAGGTGGTCTGTCAGCTCGAGGGAGAAGGGGAGGTAGCCACCGGTATGGGTCGGCAACGACTGCCCGTTGAACACCGGCGTCGCCTGGGTCATGACGCCCTCGAAGTCGGCGAAGACGCGCAAGCCCTGGAGCTGCTCGGGGAGGTCGAAGGTGCGGCGGTAGAGCCACGAGCCGGACCACGACCTCGGGTCCCAGTTGCGCCACGACAGGGCGGTGACGGTGTGGGGGAGGGTGACCAGGGCGAGCGTCCCGTCGTCGAAAGACTCGCTCAGCCCCCCGGCGCGGGCGCGGCCGAAGCGCCAACCGCCGCAGAGGGATTCGGTCACCGCGGACGCCCCACGAGCCGTTGCCGCTGGGGCCTCCGAGGTCCCCGCGGTGGCGGCGGACGCGGTCGGCGGCCGGTGCGCCAGGACAGCAGCGGACAGGACTCCGAGCGCCCCGGCTCGTAGGACTGAGCGCCGGCCCGGCGCGGGTGACGTTGGGATGGTCACGTTTCTCCTCCTTGAGATGGTGAACCTGATGAAAGGGGATGCAGCGCTAGTGGTAAGACCTCCGACTACTATGCAGATGGGCGAGGCCAGTGGCAAGAGGTCGTTCCTCTTGACAGTCGCGAGACGGCCTATCTAGCATGACGACTCGTCAGAGGTCTTACCACTTAGGAGTGATGGATGGCCCAACACTTTCTCGTACACCAGTCAGGGGACTCGGTCGGCGTCGCAGTGACAGACATCGAGCCCGGCACCGACGCGTCCGGTCGTTACCAGGACGACGACGCGCGCGTGCAGCTCATCGTGACCGAGCGCGTCCCGCTGGGCCACAAGATCGCTCTGGCGGACATCGCCGAGGGTGACCGCATCATCGAGTACGGCGTGCCGATCGGCCGGGCCACCCAGGCCACTGTGACCGGTCAGCTCGTCCACGTGCACAACCTGAAGGGAGAGCGCTGGCAATGATCGGCGACCGGACTTTCTACGGCTACCGTCGCCCTGACGGCTCGGTCGGCTGCCGCAACCACGTCATCGTGCTGCCGGTCGACGACATCTCCAACGCCGCCGCGGAGGCGGTCGCCAAGGTCGTCAACGGGGTGCTCGCGCTGCCGCACCCGTACGGCCGGCTGCAGTTCGGCCCGGACCTGGAGCTGCACTTCCGGACGCTCATCGGCACCGGCTGCAACCCCAACGTCGCTGCTGCGATCGTCATCGGCATCGAGCCGAACTGGACGCAGCGCGTGGCGGACGGCATCGCCAAGAGCGGCAAGCCGGTGGTCGCGCTGTCGATCGAGGGCAACGGTGACCTCAAGACGATCGAGCGGGCGAGCCGCGCGGCGATCGCCCTGATCCAGGACGCCACGAGCCTGCAGCGCGAGCCGGTCAGCCTCACCGAGATGCTGATCAGCACCAAGTGCGGCGAGTCCGACACCACCTCCGGGCTGGGGTCGAACCCGACGATCGGCCGGTTCGCCGAGCGCTTCACGGCCGTCGGCGGCACGTTCTTCTTCGGTGAGACCTCCGAGCTCACCGGCGGCGAGGACATCGTCGCGAACCGCATCGACGACCCGGTGCAGCGCGCGAAGTTCGAACGGCTCTTCGACGAGCACCAGCAGGTCATCCTCGCTCAGGAGGCCGACCTGCTCGGCTCCCAGCCGACCGAGGGCAACATCGCCGGCGGCCTGAGCACGATCGAGGAGAAGGCGCTGGGCAACATCCAGAAGATCGGGCGGGCCCACGTCACCGAGGTGCTCGAGATGGCAGAGGCCCCGAAGGGTCCGGGCCTGCACTTCATGGACACCTCGAGTGCGGCCGCGGAGTCGATCACGCTCTTCGCCGCCGGCGGGGCTGCGCTGCACCTGTTCACCACCGGTCAGGGCAACATCATCGGCAACCCGATCGTCCCGGTGCTCAAGCTCACCGCGAACCCGCACACGGCGCAGTCCATGTCCGAGCACATCGACCTCGACATCTCCGCGGTCATCACGGCGGACATGTCGCTGGACGAGGCGGCCGACCTGGTCGAGGACGCGGTCATCGACTGCGCGTCCGGCCGGGTCGCGGCAGCTGAGGTCCTCGGACACCGCGAGTTCGTCCTCACCCGGCTGCACCGGACCGCCTGAGGCCCTCCACGGTGGACGGGGTGGCCGGGGCTTGAGGGGTCCCGACCACCCCGTTCGCACGTCCGCATCCAGCCCGCCCAGGCGCACCGATCCACCCCGCCCAGGTGCACCGATCCACCCCGCCCAGGCGCACCGATCCACCCCGCCCAGGTGCACCGATCCACCCCCGCAACACACCGAGCAGTCGTAAACCGATGAGGGAAATAACCATCATGGGTTGACGACTGCTCGGTGTGTTGCGTCTTGCATGTGCGGGCCTGCCGAGCGCTCGCCGGCGCCCGATCACGGTTCGAGGTATTCGGGTCGAGGTAGCGGTCCGGGCTATGGGGCGACCGGATACCTCGACCCGAATACCTCGAAGGAGGCGCAGGTGAGCGGGGTTGGGGAGAACAGGGGAGAAGGGCCCAGGGAGTGGCTCAGGTCGTGGGTGGTGCTGGTGGTGTGCGCCAGACACCGTCGGGGTCGGCGTCACCGTCGTCATTGACCACGCCGTCCACATCGGCCACCCCGAGGCGGTCGAGCCATTCGCCGAGCCGGCCCAGGGTGGTCGCGTCGATGGCGAGCGCCTCGTCGTCCTCGATCTCGTGGGGCATGCGCCGTCCGGCCCCGGGCAGCCGCCCGCCACTGGTCTGGACGCGCTTCTCGAGCTCGCCGAGGCGTTCCTCGGAAAGCCGGTCCGGGTCGATGGCACCGGGGTCGATGGTCACGACGAGGTGCGAGATGCCCTGGGGGACTGTCGCGTCGTCGGCGCGGAACATGTCGCTCACTCCGGTCGACAGCTGCGGGCCGACGAGTCCGCCCGTGAGCGACTCGACCAGGAGGGCGAGCGCGAAGCCCTTCGCGCCTCCGAGCGGCGCCAGCATGCCGGCGAGCGCAGCCGCCGGGTCGGTGGTGGGGTTGCCCTCGGCATCGAGCGCCCAGCCCGCCGGGACGGCCTCGCCCTTTGCCGCCAGCGCGGCGATGCGGCCGCGCGCGACGGCGCTGGTCGCCAGGTCGATGATCGCGGGCCGGTCTCCGAAGGGCACCCCGGCGGCAATCGGCGACGTCGAGAGCACCGGTGCGGCGCCGCCCCACGCAGGCATGACGGCGGGTCCGTTGGAGAAGGCCAGACAGGCGTAGCCGCGACGGAGGGCCGGCAGCGTATACACGCCCAGCGCGCCGCAATGGCTCGAGTTCGCCACCGAGACGACCGACACCCCGTGTCGGCCGGCCCTGGCGGCTCCCTCGAGGGCGGCGGCCCAGAGCTGCCAGTGGCCCAGGCCCGCCTGGCCGTCCCAGGAGACGACCGCGCCGTTGTCGTTGCGTGCGACGAGGCCGGCGTCGGCCCGCTGGCCGCCCGCGGTGAGGCGTTCCAGGTAGTACGGCAGTCGCATCAGGCCGTGCGACCCGATGCCCCAGCAGTCGGCGAGGACGATGGCGTCTGCGGTCCGGGCGGCATCTCGCTCGGGCACTCCGGCGGCCACCAGCAGCCGGCGTGCGCGGCCACGTCCCTCGGAGACGGTCCAGCCGGTCATCGCCGGGGCTCCCGGCAGGCGCCTGCGGCGAGGTCGCTGACTCCGCCGGTGAGGACCTTGCCGAGGTCGGCAGCGAGACGCTCCATGATCGCTCGCTGGCTCTCGACGGTGATCCCGGCGATGTGGGGTGTGAGCACGAGGTTGGGCAGGCCTTCGAGGCGACCCGGCTGAGGCGGCTCCTCGGCGCGGACGTCGAGCGCAGCGCCACGGATGCTCCCGGCCTCCAGCGCGTCTGCGAGGGCCGGTTCGTCGACGACCTCGCCCCGGCCGACGTTGACGAAGATGGCGGTGGGCTTGAGGTCGGCCAGGAACGCGGCGTCGACCAGCCCGATGGTCTCGTCGGTGGCGGGCAGGTGGCAGCTGAGGACGTCCGAAGCGGCACGCAGCTCGGCCAGGTCGACGAGGCGAATGCCGAGGGCGGCCAGGTCGGGGTCCGCTGCGTCGACATGCGGGTCGTGTGCGATCAGCGTCATGCCCAGCGCGCCGGCGATGCGGGCCGCCGCCTTGGCTGTCGCGCCCGCGCCGAGCATTCCCCAGGTCCCCCCGGCCAGCTCGTGGCCGGGCGTGCGGACCCACTTGCCGGCCCGCGTCTGCTGGTCCTGCGCGACCAGGTCACGTGCGACGGCGATGGCCAGGCCGACCGCATGCTCACCGACACTCACGGCGTTGGCGCCGAGCGGTGCCACCACGACGACACCACGCTCGTCGGCAGCCCCGACGTCGATGTTGTCGAGCCCGACACCGGCCCTGGCGACGACACCGAGCGACCGTGCGGTGTCGAGCACACGTGCCGTGACCTGGGTCCGGTTGCGCACCACGATGCCGCGCGCCGCGTCGATGAGCTCGGCCGGGACATCGGCCACATCCATTTCCGAAGGCAGGCGTACGACCTCGGCCACGCCGCTAAGATCTTCGAATGCGGATCCCCACACACCCTCGAACACAACGAGTTTGGGTTTGAGCGCCACCACGGCATCTCCTGTCACTGGGTATGGGCCAGTCAGTGGCTCTACGGCGCGAGGTTGGGTTCGCACGCCGCGCAGTCGACTGCTCGGCCGTGCGCACGGTGGAGGTGCGCCGGGCCGGTAGCTGACCTTGGCCTGAAGTGTGTCAAGGTAAGTGGTCTTACCTCTAGAGGTCTGCAACAATAGGAATGACGTCACGGGGATGTCAAGGAAGGGAGTTCACAGTGAGTCAGGCAGAGGGGACGGCTCCGACTTCTGAGGCTTGGCACAGTCTCGGTCTTGGGGGCCTCAATGCGCGCATCCGTGAGGAGATCCTCCGGGTGCTGCGCGAGCAGCAGCTGGCGCCGGGCGACAAGCTGCCGGCCGAGCGGGAGCTGGCCGCGCTGCTCGGAGTGAGCAGGCCGTCGGCGCGGGAGGCGATCCGGTCGCTTCAGGCCGAGGGGAGGCTCGTCGTCAAGCACGGCCAGGGCGTGTTCGTCGCCGAGCCGGCGACCACCCAGCGGCTGCGCGCCGCGCTGTCCGAGCTCGACCACGACCTCACCGAGCTCTTCGACATGCGCGAGGTGCTCGAGGTACCCGCCGCACGCTGGGCCAGCGAGCACAAGGACGCCGGGGCGCTGGCGCGAGTGTCGGAGGCGCTGGAGCGCCTCGAGCGCGCGACCGAGCGGACGCCGATCGACTTCGACGAGCTCCAGCGGCTTGATGCCGCTTTCCACCTGTCCATCGTCGAGGCGGCCGGGAACCGGTTCCTCATGCAGACGCAGGACGTGCTCAACCAGATCATGAAACAGGGCATGAAGACCACGCTGGAGGTCGAAGGGCGGGTCGAGGCCTCGCGCATCGACCACCGCCGCATCTTCGACGCGATCCTCGCCGGCGACGGCGAGCGCGCCGGCCGGGCGGCACGTTCGCACGTTCGTGCGGCGCGCAAGGCCGCCCTGCGCCGGCTGTCAGCGGCGCCACCACAGGCTTCGTAGTCCAGGCTGTCCGGCCGCCCACTCCCTGCGGACTGGGCGGCCGGACTGCGTCCCGGCTCAGGTGAGCCATCGGCGTTCCATCGACCCGTTCGACCGACCGCAGCTGCCCGGCGCTCCGTTTCCTCGACGGTCGGCCGTCCTTCGCCCGATGGACGTGACATTGACTCTTGACTCCACAGAGGTCTAACCTCTGGCCAGTTGGACGTTGTGTGAGTCGGTGGGGCTCCGGCTCGAGAACCGCTTCGAAGGCATCAGTACCGAGACCGTGGGACTCGACCACGTCATCGAGCGTCGGCCTCCTCGACGGAGGGCTCCGGTGAGCCGCAGGCAGAGTTGCCACGCTGGACGGAAGGACTCCATTGACTCCCGACACGCCCACCGGCTTCAGCCGTCGCAGCTTCCTGCGCGGCGCCGGCGTCGGCCTCGCAGGCACCGCGTTCGCGCTCGCACTGCCCGACGCCGCGTGGTCGACAGCCGGACCGGCCCACGTGCGGATCCCACTCGACACGGGGTGGCGCTTCGGCCCGCTGCCCGAGAGTGCCGACGCGACGGCCCTCGACTTCGCCGACACCGCCTTCGAGGAGGTGACCCTGCCGCACAGCACGGCCCGGCTGTCGTGGCGCGACGTGCGGCCGCGCGACTTCCCGGGCGAGTATGCCGGGGGCGCCGCGCCGTATGAAGGCGTGTGGATCTACCGCAGGGAGTTCGACCTCCCGAGCGGGGCCGACGGCGCCCGGGTCTTCGTCGACTTCGGGGCGTCGATGGCGTCATCCACCGTCCACCTCAACGGGCAGCGGCTCGGCACGTATGCCGGTGGGTACACACCGTTCACGTTCGAGCTCACCGACGGGCTGCGTCCGGGCCGGAACCTCCTTGTGGTGCGGGTGGACTCGCGACGGACACAGACCGGCATACCTCCCTTTGGCGGATCCTTCGGCAACGACCCGACGCTCGTGCGCGTCGACTTCGACACCTTCGGCGGCCTCCACCGGAGCGTGTCCCTGCGCGTCGTCCCGCAGACCTTCATCGAGAATGTCTTCGCCAAGCCGCTCGACGTCCTCACTGATGGACGCCGCCTCGAGGTCGACTGCCACCTCGAGGGCACGGCGGCCCTGACCCAGGTCGCCTCGGTCGAGGTCGAGCTGCGCGACGGCAGCCGTCTCGTCCGGCGCGGCACAGCCCAGGTCGCGAACGGCATACCCCTGGCTCAGGTGTCCCTGACCGAGCTCTCCGACGTCGAGCTGTGGGACGTCGACAACCCGAAGCTCTACACCCTCTCCGTCGTGCTCCGCGAAGGGCCGGACGGCTCCGGACGGCCGCTGCACGAGTACTCCACCAGGGTCGGCATCCGCGAGACACAGTTCACGCCGAACGGCTTCTACCTCAACGGGAAGCATCTCAAGATCCGCGGCATCAACCGGCACGAGATCTACCCCTACGTCGGCAACGCGATGCCCGACCGGGTCAAGGCGCGTGACGCCCACATCATCCGCCACGAGCTCAACTGCACCATGGTCCGCACGTCCCACTACCCACACTCGGATGCATTCCTCGATGCGTGCGACGAAGTCGGGCTCCTCGTCTGGGACGAGATGCCCGGCTGGGGCTTCGTGGGCGGGCAGGCGTGGCAGGACGTCGCCACCGAGAACGTCGAGAAGATGATCCGCCGCGACTGGAACCACCCGTCAGTCGTGCTCTGGGCAGTGCGGGTCAACGAGTCGAACGCGAGCTTCGCCGCCTTCGAGACCCAGCTCAACGACCTCGCCCACCGGCTCGACCCGACCCGGCAGACATCTGGCGCCTACAGCGGCACCCAGACCCTTCGCCAGGACGTCCGCGGCCAGAACGACTACGCCGACGACGAGTGGCACCCGCTGACCCCGCCTCGTCCTGGGCGCTACATCATCAGCGAGGCCGTGGGCCAGAAGCGCCCCGGCGGCGACTTCACGCAGACGTACACGCGTACCGACGCGGTCGCGGCACAGCAGGCCCAGGCCCGCCGGCACGCACTGGTCCACAGCGCGGCAACCGCCGACGACAGGTATGCCGGCGTGCTGGCCTGGTGCGCGTTCGAGTACCTCTCGCCGCGCAACTCGGTCCGCGACATCAAGACGCCGGGCGTCTGCGACATCTTCCGCGTGCCCAAGCTCGGCGCGTCGTTCTACCAGGCGCAGCTCCCGCCGTCAGAGCGCGTGGTCGTCCAGCCGGCCTTCTACTGGGACTTCGGGCCTGCGTCGCCGACCGGGCCGGGCCGGGACGCGCTGATCTTCTCCAACTGCGACCGGCTCGACCTCGAGCTCGACGGGCGGCCCTACGCCTGGCTCACACCGGATCACACCCGGTTCGCCGGCCTCGACCACCCACCGTTCCCCGTCGACCTGCTCTTCGAAGGTGACCGGCGACCGGTCGAGCTGACCATCAAGGGCTACGTCGGCGACCGTCTGGTGACCAGCCGGACGATGTCGGCCGACCCGTCCGGGGACCGGCTGGCCGTCACCGTCGACGACGCCGCGATCCGAGCCGACGGCATCGACGCCACGCGCGTGGTGTTCCGCGCCGTGGACGGCGACGGCTTCCCCCGTCCCTTCGTCACCGGGCGTGTGCAGATCGACACGGCGGGCCCCGTCGACGTCGTCGGCGACCGCGACTTCGACTTCGAAGGGGCCGGCGGAGTGGGCGCGGTGTGGGTGCGTTCGGCCGGCCGCCGGGCTGGGCGGGCCGTCATCACGGCCAGCCACCCGACGCTCGGCGGCCAGACCGTCACCGTCCAGCTGACCCAGCCGGGGCCGAACGCCAACGCCCTCGTCTGACCCAGACCGCGGGCACGCGCGGTGCATCCTCCGTCGCGGACGCACCACCTCCCCGCATCACCTCCTTGCACCACCTCCTTGCACCACCTCCCTGCGCCACCTCCCTGCGCCACCTCTCTGCGCCACCTCCCTGCACCACCTCCCCGAACGACCTCCCCGAACGACCTCCACGAACCAACTCCCGCGACACCTCCCGTGTCGATCCCCACCACCCCCGAAAGGACGTGCGATGGACGTCAACCCCATCCCCGCACCCTCCCTGGCACCGACCACCGGCGCTGACCTGACCGACGCCCCGAGCGGCCCGGCCGAGCACCTGCCGTCTCGTCCCGCACGCCGCCAGTTCCTCCTCGCCAGTGCCGCAGGCACGCTGACGGCTGCGGCGTGGACGCTCGTCGGTGCTCCTGCCGCCCGCGCCAGCGGTCCGGTGGCCTCCGGTCCGGCCGCACGCATCGAACCGCTCAACGTGGGCTGGGAGTTCGGGCCTGCGTCGGGCGGCCCCACGCGCACCGTGACGCTCCCGCACTCCGTCACCCAGCTCGGCTGGCGCCTGTGGGACTCGTCGAGGTGGGAGAAGGTGTGGAGGTACACCCGCCAGTTCGACCACCCGCAGCCGTCCGGGAAGCTGCGCACGTTCATCGACTTCGGAGGCGTCCTCACGACGACCCGCGGCACGATCAACGGTCGCGAGCTACCGGTCCACCGCGGCGGCTACCTGCCCTTCTCGTACGAGGTCACGGACGACCTGCGTCCCACCGGGAACGTGCTGACGCTCGAGGTCGACGCCCGCTGGGACGAGACGCCGCCGTCGGGGTCGCCCCTCGGCGCAATTGGCTGCGACTACTTCCAGCCTGCAGGTGTGTACCGCGACGCCTCGATCCGCTTGGTACCGCAGGTTTTCGTCGCCGAGGTCCACGCGACGCCGCGGGACGTGCTCGACCCGGCGGCACGTCGCGTCGAGGTCGCCGTCACGCTGGATGCGGCGCTCGCCGTGCCGACGGGTTCCCGGGTCGACGTGCGGCTGACGTCGTCGTCGGGCCAGGTCGTGACGCAGACGTCGGCGCCCGTCACCCTGGGCCGGCCGGGGCGGGTTGATGCGAGTGTCACGCTCGACGGCCTCGCTGGGGTGGACCTGTGGCACCCCGACCACCCTGCCCTCTACAGCGTCGAGGTGACCCTCGTCATCGGCGGGGAGCAGGTGCACAGCTTCACCCGGCGGATCGGGTTCCGCGAGGCGCGGTTCGAGAACAACGGCTTCTTCCTCAACGGCTCGCGGTTCAAGCTGTTCGGGCTCAACCGTCACCAGCTCTACCCGTTCGTCGGCATGTCGATGTCGCCGCGGATGCAGCGGTCCGAGGCCGCGATGCTGCGCAACGAGCTGAACTGCAACATGGTCCGCTGCTCGCACTATCCCCAGTCCGAGCATTTCCTCGACGCCTGCGACGAGCTCGGCCTGATGATCTGGGAGGAGACGCCGGGGTGGGGCTTCGTCGGTGGTGACGAGTTCAAGGAGCTCGTCGTCCAGGACGTGAGGAACATGGTGCTGCGGGACCGGCACCGTCCGTCCGTCATCATCTGGGGCGTCCAGGTCAACGAGTCGGACCGCGACCCGGTGCTCTGGGGCCGCACCCGCGACCTGGCCTACGAGCTCGACGGCACCCGGCAGACGTCCGGGTCGGCCACGGCGCGCAACCTCACCAACTGGGTGCAGGACGTCTTCGCCTACGACGACTACGGCCACTCGCGTGGAAACGCGACCATCTCGGCGCCGCTCGCCGGCACGCCCTACCTGGTGACGGAGTCCATCGGGGCACTCTCCGGCCCGCCCGGATACCGCCGCATCGACGGTCAGGTCGTCCTGCAGACGCAGTCGCGCATGCACGCACAGGTCCACAACACGTCGTTCTCCAACAACGGGTATGCCGGCCTGCTGGGTTGGTGCGGCTTCGACTACGCCTCGCTCGCCGGAGGGACGTTCTGGTCGACGAAGTGGCCGGGCGTGGTCGACCTCTTCCGCGTGCCCAAGCCGGGTGCCGCGTTCTACCAGGCTCAGGTGTCACCGTTCGTCCGGCCGGTGCTCCAGCCGGCGTTCTTCTGGTCCTTCGAGGACCCGTGGGACATCCGTGCGCTGGGCAGCTCTGCGCTGATCTGGTCGAACTGCGACCGGCTCGAGGTCTTCGTCGGGGGGACGCTGAACCAGACGCTCACTCCCAGGACGAGCGACTACCCACGGCTGCCCTACCCGCCGTTCGCCATGGACACGTCGGCCATCGACGGCGCGGCGCGGCCGGAGCTGCGGATCGACGGCTACGTCGGTGGCAACCTCGTCGTGTCCCGCCGGTTCGACGCCGACCCGGCCCGAGACCGTCTTGCCGCACGAGCCGACCACGATGAGATCGTCGCCGACGGGTCAGACATCACGCGGGTGGAGTTCCGGTCGGTCGACAGCTTCGGCGAGCCTCGCCCGTGGAACCGGGGAGACGTCGCGATCACCATCAGCGGCCCGGGCACCATCGAGGGCGCCGTCGTCACTGTCGAGGCGTCGGCCGAGCCGGAGCTGATCCGGGCCGGCGGGGAGAGCGTCGTCACGGCTCGTCTCGCGAGCTCGACCTTCCCGTTCAGCGAGAACGGCGGCGTCGGTGCAGTCTTCGTCCGCAGCGTCGCCGGACAGCCCGGCCCGATCACGGTCACGCTGACCCATCCCGAGCTCGGCACCCAGCGCGTCGCGATCACCGCGACGGCCGACCCGGGGCTGCAAGGCCCGGCGGCGTGGCTGCGGGCGACGCCCCGCACCCAGCGCCTCGTCGATCCCGGCCTGGCGCTGAGCCTCCCCGCGGGGTGGACTGCGGAGCCGCTCGACGGCGCCCCGGGCGGGGCCGTCGCTCCCGGTGCGAGCGTCTCCCGGAGGTGGCGGGTCACTGCGCCGGCGACCGTGCCGGCGGGAGCACCGACCGCAGTCGGTGTCGAAGCCACCTACGTGCTCAACGGCGAGGCGGGCTCGGGGACGGCGACCGTGCCGGTGCGCCTGGCCACCTCCCTCCAGGAGGCCTACAACCTCGTCGGCATCACCGACGACTCGGACACCAGTAAGGGTGACTGGGACGGACGTGGGAGGACGTACTCGCGACAGGCACTGGCTGCCGTCGGGCTCACCCCGGGACTGGCCCTGACGCATCGCGGGGCACCGCTCGTCTGGCCGGCCGCCCAGAACGGCGAGCCCGACCACTTCCTGACCTCCGACCGGGCGGTCAGCCTCTCCGGCAAGGGGTCCGCCCTGGTCATCGTCGGGGCGAGCTCCTACACGGTCGGGGTCGCGAGGGCCGTCGTGTACTACCGGGACGGGTCCCAGGACCCGGTGACATTCATGCTGGAGGACAACACGACCGCACCGGCGCCCGAGTTCACGGTCCTGGCCCTTACGACGTACTCCAACCGGCCCGAGGGCCAGAACGGCGAGGACTGGCGAGTCCTGTCCACGGAGATTCCCCTCGATCCCGCCAAGGAGCTCGACGGGATCGCGTTCCTCGACGGCGGGTACGTGGCAGCGAACGCCCGGATCCGCGGGATGCACGTCTTCTCGCTCGGCGTCCGTCCCTGACGGGTCGTCCGGACAGCGGCGCCCGGTCGACCAGGCTCGATGCCTCGTCGAGCGGGCGCGGCAGGCCCGTCGGGCAGGTGACCCGCGGCCCACCAGTCGAAACTCACACGGCCACAAGGCCATTGAACGTCAGCACTTTCATGCTCCCTCCCGCAGAAAGGTGACACCGTCGTGGCAACTCCTGCTGAGACCACTCGCCGCACCATGTTGCGCGCCCTGTCCGTCGCTGCGTCCGGGCTCGCGGCGTCCTCGCTGATCCGCCCGGACTCGGCCGCGGCAGCCGCCGCAACGGCCACCTCGCAAGGCTCCGCCGCAGGTCCTTCTGCAACCCCGGCCCGGGCGGTCCCAGCCTTGGACAGCCTTGCAGGCGAATGGATCTCGACCGGGACGCTGATGAACCTCCCGTCCGTCAACAACTTTCATGGCTCCCTCCATGTGAGCTCCAACCTGCTGGGCGTCTCCGAGCTGTCGTTCCCGCCGCTGTCCATGGGCGGGGACTGCGCCAAGCTGTCCGTCGACGGCGTCAACGTCCAGGCCCACGAGAGCCGGTGGTACCCGTACCAGGTGCTCCGCAGGTCGCGCGTCGGTAGCCTCGAGCTGCAGTCGACGGTCCGGATGGCGTTCGAGCAGCAGCTGGTCCTGCTCGAGCTGGACGTCCGCAACGGCGCTGCCGCCCCCGTCGCCATCGACCTGTCGGTCGACCTGGGCGGCTACCTCCGGTCCTACTCCGGCACGTGGGAGTGGACGATCCCGAGGCAGTACGGCAGCTTCTCCGCCTGGAGTGGCGAGCTTGTCGACGGGGGACGCGTGCTCACCGTCACGGACAGCGCGAGCGGCGCCGCGACGGCATACGCCTTCCCGGACGCTCCGGACCTCCTCTCCCCGTCGGGGACGTCCGGCACGGCAGGCTGGGCGCTGACTGTCCCCGCGGGTGCGACCCGGACGATCCGCATCTTCGTGGCGGCCGCCGAGTCAGCGCAGGAAGCCGTTTCGGCCGCGGTGGACGGACGGTCGCGGTTCACCGCCCTGTTCAAGCAGGCCAAGGTGCGGTGGGAGCAGCGGTTCGCCGATGCCTTCAAGCCGGACAACGAGCACTTCTCCGGTCACCTGCCTGTGCTGGACACGGACGACCGTGCCGTTCGGGACCTCTACTACCGCGGTGTGCTGTCGGTGCTCGAGCTGGAGCGGACGTGCTACCGGCAGCATCTGCCCCGCACCTACGTCACGGCGGGGCCGCAGTGGGGCGTGACGCTCTGCTACTTCTGGGACACCGCGCTGTTCGCGCCGCTCCTCGTGCTCCTCGACCCGGCCATCGCCCGCGAGGAGGTGAAGGTCTGGCTGCAGCAGGGCATCGACAACGGGTATGCCGTGGACGCCCTGAGCGGTCAGCTGGTCGGTCCGTGGTACAGCGCCAACGACCTGTCGGCGTTCTCGATGCTGCTGACCTGTGTCACCTACACCGGCGACCTGGCGTTCCTCGACGAGACCGTTGCCGGCAAGGCGGTCATCGACCATCTGGAGGACATCGCCCTGCGCTGGAAGCAGCGCGTGATCCCGGCCACGGGGCTCGCCGACTACGGTGCCCGCGGAAACCTGCTGGAGCAGGTCGTCAACTACGTGAACCAGGTGCCCTCGCTCAACGCCGCCAACGTCTGGATGATGCGCGAGGCCGCGGCGCTCCGGCAGCGGCGGGGCGAGGTCGAGGCGGCCGGGCGCCTGACTGCGGAGGCGGAGTCCCTCCTGGCCCGGGTGCTCGCCCTCTACGTGCCCGGCCAGGGTGTGTGGCGCACGGTGCACAACGACGGCACCAGTGCGCCGTCGCGACACATCTACGACTTCGACACGATCGGCCGGTTGCTCACCGACGACCTCGCTCCCGACGTGCGGGCCGAGATGACCTCCTTCGTCGAGTCCGAGCTGCTCGACGGCGGCTGGATGCGCGCCCTGGCCCTCTCGGATCCCGACGCGGCCGGGTCCCTGCGCCCCGACCACGGGTCGAACGGGGCGTACGACGCCTGGCCAGCCCTCGCCGCGAGCGCGGTCGGGAGGTTCGGCAGGTACGACCTCATGAGGAGCATGCTCACGGACTTCGACAGCGTCGCCGCCGAGGGCCCGTTCTCGCAGTCGCACCAGCTCGTGTCGGAGCCGAGCCGGCTCGTCGTCTGGGACCGCGCCGACCTCAACCCGACGAGCGGGGTGACCGTGGCGGCGTGGGTGAAGGCCGACGCCTGGGCACCGACCCCGGCGGCCGGGAGCATCGTGTCCAAGGTGGGGCACGCCGGTGCGTGGTTCCCCAAGACAGCGCCGAACCTGGGCTATGCACTGCGCGCCGGTGGCAAGGGCGTCGTCTCCTTCGCCGTCGCGGTCGGGTCGAGCTTCAAGCAGGCCACCAGCACGGTGACCGTCCCGGTCGGGAGCTGGCATCACGTCGTGGGCACCTTCGACGGGCAGCGCGTGGTGGTCTACATCGACGGCGTCCAGGCGGCTGCCACGACTGCGCGGGGCAGCCTGGCCCCGGCGGTCGGCGCGAACCTCATGGTCGGAGCCGACCCGGTCGACCCCGAGTCACGCTTCGAGGGGGCCGTCGACGACGTGCGCGTCCTCGGGCGGAGCCTCTCGGCAGCCGAGGTCGCCGAGCTGTATGCCGGTGGGCCGGCATCCGGCGCCGACCCGGCGCTGTCGCTGTGGCTGCCGCTGGACGAGGGCGCCGGCGAGCAGGCGCTCGACCGGGTCTCCGGATCGCAACAGTCCGTGATCGGGGCCTCCTGGGTGCCCGGCCGCGACGGCGGCGCGCTCGCTTTCGCGAGGTCGGGCCGGCTGGTGCCCCGGATCTCGAGGCAGCAGTACAACGAGAACAACGGAGGTGCCTTCCCCTGCGTGATCGTGGAGGACCTGCTCGGCTATGCCCCAGACGGTGAGCGGGCAGTCCTGCGTGACGCCGCGACGCCACGCGGCGTCGACGCTCGGCTCAAGGGCCTGACGATGGGTGGCCGCTCCTACTCGATCGTGAGCGACCGGGCGGGCGTGCGGTTGTTCGAGGAGTAACAGCTGACAGGCCGTATGCCGCTCGGCCGAGAGCCGGCCGAGCGGCATACGAGCGGGGCCGAGCGGCAGACGAGCGGGGCCGAGCGGCATACGAGCGGGCCGGCCGGCGACCCTGCCTGTCACTCGACCCGCCGAGGTCAGAGCACGGTCGTGCCGTACATCTCCCCGAGCGGGTCCGCGATGAGCTCGATGCGGGCGCCATCCGGGTCGCGGAAGTAGATCGACGTGCCGCTCTCCTCCAGGTACTCCACCCCGGCGTCGTCGAGGCGGCTCTTGAGCCGCCCCCACATCGAGGGCTCGACCGAGATGGCCACGTGGTGCAGGCCGCCGAGCACCTCGGCATACGGCCCGAGGTCGAGGCCGGGCAGGTCGAAGAACGCCAGGAGGTTGCCGTTGCCGATGTCGAAGAAGAAGTGGTTGGAGCCCTTGTAGTCGCGGTTCTCGAAGATCTCGGTGAGCGGGAACTCGAGCACCCCCTGGTAGAACTGCACGGTCCGCTCCACGTCCGAGCACAGCAGCGCGAAGTGGTGCAGCCCGCGCGCTGACGACGGCGGCCGGTCGGCCTTGAGGTAGGCGGACCGGATGCGGTCGCGTTCGCGTTCGATGGCGGCCAGGTCGAGCTCGGGCGTCATGGTCTCTCCTCGGAATGCGACAGGCTCAGATGCGGAAGAACAGGTTGAGATAGGTGTCGGCGATCGGGCGCTCGCCGCGGATCGTCCCGGAGTTGCTCCTGCCGAACGCCGTCAGCACGAAGCTGCCCGGGTCGAACTCGATGACGGTCAGGTCGGACACGTCACCCGGAGCGTAGGTCATGCCGCCCGTCCCGACGGTGACGCGAGTGTCGCCTGCGTTGGGGCCGCTCGTGATCCGGATGCCGAGCTCGCACGGGTTCGGCTCGGCGATCGTGTACTGCCAGAGCACGAACATGAACGGCACGAGCACATCGCCCACCTCGCCGGTGAGGCCGTGCGCGCGGCCGGTTCCCTGGCGCACGTCCCAGGAGTGCACGCCGTAGTCCATCACCTGGAAGGCGGGGTAGAAGAAGGCCGGCAGCGGACCCATGTAGAAGTGCGAGACCGTGAGGTTGGTCCAGTCGTCCTCGCTGAGCCCCTCGAAGATCCCCATCATCCGGTCGAGGTCGCCGCGCAGGCGACCGACCAGCTCGGCGCGCGGCTCGTCGTGCAGTGCCGACGCCATCTTGTCGACGCGGTCAGCCATGCCGGGTAGGCCGTATGCCGTAGGCATCTCCGTGTTGTTGCGGGCGGCGTCGAAGGCGACGAAGTACGCCTCTGTCGTGTCGACGATGTGACCGACGACGTCACGCACCTGCCAGTGCCCGGCACCCGTGGGCGCGGTCCAGGCCTCGTCGTTGTCGACCAGGGCGAGGAACTGGTCTGCTTCGTTTCGCACGACGTCGAGCACCGTGCCCTTGCCTTCGTAGGTCATGGCGTTCCAGGAAGACATCGATGTCTCCTCTCGAGTTCGCTTGGGGGCGAATGGGTTTCAGTAGTCGCCGGGTTGGCGCCCGGCGTAGGCGTCGTCGAGGAGGCGACGCAGCGACCGCGTGTCCGGTCGTCGCGGGTTCCGGCCGCCGACAGCGAGCAGGGCTGCCTCGACGACCTGGTCGAGCCCGTCCTCCGGGACCCCGAGCGAGGCGAGGTCGGTCGGTGTGTGCAGGCTCTCGGCGAGGGCGCGCAGCCCGTCGGCGGCGTCGGTCGCACCGAGCGCGTGGGCGACCCGCGCGAGCGCCTCAGGCGCAGCCGCCGAGTTGTATGCCGCGACGTACGGCAGGAGCACGGCGTGCACCTCCGCGTGGTCGACGCGGTAGGTCCCACCGATGACGTGGCAGAGCGTGTGGTGCAGCGCGGTTCCGGCGTGCTCCATCGCCCAGCCTGCGAGGTGCGCACCGAGCAGGGCCTCGCCGCGCACGGCGAGGTCGGTGGGACTGTGCGTCGCCTGTGGCAGCGCCGACGCGAGTCGCCGGATCCCTTCCTGCGCAAGGGTGCTCGTGATCGGATCGCCGCCCTTCGCGTAGAGCGCCTCGACACAGTGGGCCATGGCGTTCATCCCTGAGGCAGCCGTGAGTCGAGCGGACATCCCGGTCGTCAGGGCGGGGTCGTAGACCACGACTCGTGGCAGAGCGCGTGCGTCGCGTCCCGTCCGCTTGTGGGCACCGGTGATGCCGTAGGTGCTCGTGGCCTCCGAGCCGGCATACGTCGTCGGGACGGTCAGCACCGGCAGCCCGGTGGAGACCGCGACCGCCTTACCGAGGCCCGTCGCCGACCCACCCCCGATGGTGACGACCCCGTCGGCGCCCTCGCCCGTGGCCAGGCGCACGGCCTCGGATGCCTCGGCCTCCGGGACGTGCTGGAGGACCTCGCTGATGCGGGCGGCGACGGCCGTGCCGAGCACGTCGCACATGTCGTCCGCGGTGTACTTCGACGACCCGGTCGACACGACGAGAACCCGACGCAGGCCCAGCCGTTCGACCTCGGCAGGCACCTCGTCAACCCGGCCCACGCCGAAGACGACTCGTTGTGAGAGGACATCGAGGTCGAACCGGTCGTCCCTGGGCATCACGCCTCCATGTCGATGACCTTTCAACGGTAGGACGATGCGGCACGATGCGCCATGGGCAAAAGGCACGCGACACGCCGCCGGCGTCGGGTGGTTCGCCGGCAGCGTGTCGCGCGTCTAGGGGCGCGGCCGGGATGTCAGCCGCGCGGATCCGCCCGCAAGCGCTCCAGCGTCTCCTCGGCGGAGCGAGCCGGTGTCCTCGCTGATGGCCGGGGGCAGGATGCTCACCGCCGAGGTGTTCGCGTCGACGACGAGGGTGGGCAGGCACGTGGCCGCCAGCACTCCCGTCGTCCCGGACTTGCCGTCGGCGTGGCTCATGGCCCGCACGCTAAGGCTGCTGAGCCGTGCGCACTTCACCCAGGATGGGCGAGCAGTCGTGGGTGTCGCTCGCCCAGATCGCCCGGACGGGGTGACGGGCGGCGACCGGTGCGCCCGCTACGGTCCGATCATCGGGGCTCGTGCACGCGTGTGCAGCTCGTCGGAGGAGGGCGTCCATGGGGTCGCTAGTGGGGTCGCGCGGTCGTGCGCGTGGGGGATCGCGTCATGCTTCGCTCGGATAATGCCGGAGGGCGGGCGTCGCGGCCACGTGCCGTCGCCGGGGCTGCCGTCGCTGTGCTTGCCGCCGCGCTCCTCACCGGCTGCAGCAGCAGCGGCAGCGGCGACACGGCAGTGAGCGCGGCCGAGGCGAAGGTCAGCAGCAAGCAGAAGGCGCTCGACGACGCCACGGCGGCGGCGACTGCGGCGAGCACCGCCTTCTGCCAGTCGAGCTCGAGCTACATCACCGCGCTGGACCGCTACGGGGACATCCTCAACCAGACCGCAACCACGGTCGGGGACGTCAAGACGGCCGGCCGCGATCTCAAGCAGCCCGCCCAGGACGCGGCGGCCGCGGCGCAGTCCGCCGTCGACGCACAGCGGGCCGTGACCCAGGCCCAGCAGGACCTGGCCGCCGCCGAAGCGGAGCTCGCGGCTGCCCGAGCAGCCTCGACGGCCGGGACGGCGGCGCCCCAGACATCCACCCCGACCACCTCGAAGACGTCGACCCCGGCCTCGACCGCCGCGGTCAGCGAAGCCGCGACCCGCGTGCAGCAGGCCGAGAGCGACTTCACGACGGCACAGGCCGGGATCACGGACGCGACCCCGCTCCGTCAGGCAGCGCAGCAGTTCAACGCCGCTGCCGTCGCTCTCGAGGTGGCGTGGCTCCAGCTCTACTCGACGGCCGGATGCCTGACCGACGCGCAGCAGGAGAAAGCGGCGGCTGCCGTCCAGGACTATGCGAAGGCCCTTCAGCAGGACCTCGCTGGCGCGGGGTACTTCGACGGCAAGGTCGACGGCGTCTACGGACCGACGACGGTGGCGGCCGTCGAGGCGCTCCAGAAGGCTCACGGCCTGCCGGTCACCGGCAGCATGGACAAGGCCACCGAGGCGGCCCTGCGATCGGACCTCGCGGCCAAGGGTGGAGCCGCCGCCGACGCCTCGCTGGCCTCGACCGCGGCCACGCAGCAGACACTGAAGCTGGCCGGCTACTGGGACGGCCCGGTCGACGGCCAGTGGACTCCCGCCCTGACGGACGCCCTGAAGTCGCTCCAGGCCGACCTCGACGTGCCGACGACGGGCACGGTCGACTCGGCGACGGTGGCGGCGCTCGAGAAGGCCATCGAGAAGGGCAAGGAGACCCCGACCGTGACGGTCACCCAGACGACCACCGAGACGACCACGGTGACGACCACCGTGACCCCGACGCCGGCGCCGTCCTGACCTGCGCCCATCGACACGCCCCTTCGCACACCCCTCGACAGTGTGCTGAGCTGCCTGTCCCGACGGACCGCCACGAACGGGGTCCGTTGGCTCAGCTGACCGTCGCACCGCCCTTCCTGGCGGTCCGTGGGCGCGTCGTCAGAAGGTCGCGTCGCAGACGACGGTCACCGACCCGCCGCCGGACGCGCTCGCCCGTTGCACGACCTTGTTGTTGGCCTTGACCGAGCACTTGATCCAGCTGCCGTCGCTGCTCAGGGTGGCCTGCACCATGACCCGTCCGTCGCCCGGCGCGGAGCCGCTCCACGTGCGACCCACGTTGGTGCGAGTCACCTTGTCGCCGTTGCCGTTGATGTACGTCACGCTCTTGATGCTGGCGTCCGAGGTCACCGAGTAGCGGACCGACGACGTGGACTTGGCCGACGACGAGCTGGAGCGGGCTTTGGACCCCGAGCCGGAGCCCGAGTCGGAGCCTTGGTTGGAGCCGGAGGTGCCGCCGGACCGGTGCGTGTCGCAGCTCTTCTGCGCCCCGGTGAGGACCACCACCGCGATGACGGCTGCTGCCGTCGTGATGACTCGTGCGTTCCTGCTGTCTGCGCGTCCCATCGCGCCCTCCCGAGCGAGTGGGTCCGGCACGCACGACGCGGGGAATGTGGGGCGCGTGCCTCGGACCGGTTGCCACTAGACCAGAGGCCGCAGGGTCGGCCCCAGATACATGTGACGATCCACGAAGGCGAGCCTCGGCGAATTTGCAGGAGCAGCGCCTAGCCTGCGTGCGTGGTCGCGGCAGCGGGCGGTATGCGGCGTGGCGTGGTGGCGCTCGCGGGTGCCCTGGCCATTGCCGGCGGTCCGGTGCTCGCCGCGTGCTCGGCGGCCTCGGCGGACTCCGCTTCGACGGCTGGTTCGACGGCTGTTTCGGCGGCTGGTTCGACGACGACACAGCCTGCCAGCGGTCAGTCCTCTGCGCCTGCGTCGGCGACCACGACGCCGACGCCGACCCACACCGGACCGTGGTCGGTCGTGGCGCTGGGCGACTCGGTGCCTTCCGGCGGCGGGTGCGACTGCACGCCGTACCCGCAGCTGAGCGCCACGTCCCTGGTGTCAGCCGACGGTGAGAACTGGGTGGCGACCAACGATGCCGTCGGCGGCTACACGACCTCGGACGTGCTCGACCAGCTGGCGACGGAGCCGGAGGTGTCCGCGCACGTGGCCGACGCCGATGTCGTGGAGATCGAGATCGGCGCGAACGATGTCGGCTACGACTCGTCCTGCGGACCCTCGGTCAGCTGCTACCAGCCGACCATCCCCACGGTGGAGCGCAACCTCGACCAGATCGTGTCCCGGGTTCACGAGCTGGCCAAGGGTCGCACCGTGCTCGTCGTGCTGCTCGACTACTGGAGCGTCTGGCTGGGTGGCCAGTACGCCCAGGCCCAGGGCGATGCCTACGTCGAGGGCGCCGCTGCGGTGACGGACAACATCAACGCGGTGATCAAGGACATCGCGGGCCGAACCGGCGCGGCCTACGTCGACCTCCGCGCGGCGTTCAAGGGCCCGGACTACACCTACGACGAGACCCACTTCCTCGCCCCGGACGGCGACCACCCGAACGCGGCCGGGCACCAGCAGATCGCCGACGCGCTCGTCGGCGTCGTCAACGACATCCTCCGTCCCTGACGGACACCCAGCCCGAGCTCCGCGCGTCCCCTCCGCGGCATACGGCCCCCGCGGCATACGGCTCCCGCGGCATACGGCTCGGTGTCGTGGTTCAGAGGTGCCCTCCTGTGACGGAGCGCTCACTCGACCGTCGAGTGAGGGCTCCGTCACAGACGAGGCCCTCGGCGGGCCGGCGATCTGGCTTGCTCAGGAGCGAAGCAGCGTCCAGGTCCCCTCGGAGATGACCTCGACGGCGCCGTCGGTCACCTTGATCGCCGTCTCGTCGTCGATCGCGTAGGCCGGACCGTCGATTCCTGCCGCCCAGCTCTCTGCCTCGGCCATGGAGTTCCCCGGGCGCGTCTCGGTCGCCAGGTGCGGGCAGATCGAGAAGTCCACGACTCCCATGGTGCTGTCGTCGCCACCGCCGGGCGGCCGCCACCTGACGAAGTCCTCCCCGATGCGTGGGGTCATCACCATGCTCCCCGCGCTGAGCCCGACGTAGATGGTCTCGCTCAGCGTTGGCATGAGATCGGCGAACCCCGACTGTCGCATCCAGTAGGCCAGGTACAACGCATCTCCGCCAGAGGCCAGCAGGACGTCGGTCTCTCGAACGAGCGGGACCCAGCGGTCCTCGTCGATGCTGGGCAGTGAGGTGAGCTCGAGCACTCCGACGGACTTCCAGCCGAGGCCGCACAGGTCGTCGGTCTCCCCGCTGATGAAGCTCCGGACCATCTCGGGGCTGACGTTGGGATGCCCGTACATCGCGGTGGGGATGCAGAGCGCCGTGGAGTCGGCGATCGGCTTGCCGAGGAGGCCGAGCAGCGCGTTGTGGATGCTCGGGTTCCTGACGCCGGCCGACGTGAGAAGAAGCTTCACCGTGCCTCCTGTGTCGGTTCGGGCGCCACGCTACCCGAGGCCGCACGGCGAACCGCCCTTCCGGTTCGAGGTATTCGGTTCGAGGTTGGACGTCGTGCGAAACACCGACCTATCACCTCGACCGCAGGACCTCGAAGGAGATTTGAGCGTATGCTCAAACTATCCGAGCAGGAGGCAGGCCGTGACTGGTGCATTGACCGCGTCGTCGTCCCGGGCTCTCGCGTCTCTCTGGTGGGTGGTCGTGGGTGCCGCCGCCGGCATCGGCGTGGTCGCGATTCTCACGATCGGAGCGCCCCTGCTCGTCCTCGCCGCGGCGATGGCCGTCGGGGGAGCCCTCATGCGCTGGACGCGGACCCGCGCTGCGTTCCTCGTCATCGCAGGCGCGTCGTTCGCGCCGTTCCTCATCGCGTGGCTCAACCACGATGGCCCCGGAACGGTCTGTACTGCCTTGCCGCGCAACGGAGTCGAGTGCATCGACGAGTGGAGCCCCTGGCCTTTCCTGGCAGCCGCCTTCGTGCTCGTGTTCCTC
Source organism: Intrasporangium mesophilum (assembly GCF_054783095.1). NCBI lineage: Bacteria > Bacillati > Actinomycetota > Actinomycetes > Micrococcales > Intrasporangiaceae > Intrasporangium > Intrasporangium mesophilum. Next base: position 282,626 of record NZ_BAAGRF010000009.1, read on the forward strand.
GGCATCCTGGCCGCGCTGCGACCGAGTGCGACAACACCAGGCGCGCTGGACGGCTCTCTCCGGGCGTCGGCGACGTCGCAGACATGAACAGCTCCTCGCGACAGACCCGGTCCGCCCTGATCGCGTCGGCGGCGTCGGTCCTCGCGGAGCACGGATACTCCGGAGCAACTGCCCGCCGGATAGCGACGCACGCCTCGACGAACCAGGCGCTGATCTTCTACCACTTCGGATCGGTCGACGGCCTCCTGCTCGCCGCCCTCGACGACGTCTCGGAGCGACGCATGGCGACGTTCGGCGAGACCATCCAGCGGGCCACGACGATCGGTGCCCTCCTCGAAGCGGTCGACCACGTCATCGCCGAGGACACCCGCGGCGACGACGTCGCGATCCTGGTCGCGATGCTGGACGCAGGCCGAGGCAACGCCGATCTGGCGCGCGCGGTCGCTGAACGGCTTGCTCCATGGCAGGCACTGACCGAGCGCGCTTTGGCCCGGGCGCTCGGTGCCCATCCGATGGGCGTGCTTGTGCCGGTGCCGCTCGTGGCCCGCGTCGTGATGGCGACCGTCCTGGGTCTGGAGCTCCTCGAGGTCACCGCCGACCGTGCCGCGCCGCAGCTGAAGGAGCTCATCGGCAGGGTGCGTGCGCTCGTCGGTCCCTTCGAGTTCGGCAACAGCCGCACGGGAGCGACGTCGTGAGGAGGACCCCTGTCGACGCCGTCACCGGCGCGTTCAGCTACTCCGGTGCCGCGATCACCGCGGAGCTCAAGTCCCGAGGCCGCACGGTTCGCACCCTCACTGCGCACCCCCACAGCCGCTCACCAGGCGATCCTTCACGGCAGGGCCCGGCGCCCGACGAGATCCGCCCACTCGACTTCGCAAACCCCTCCCAGCTCCGGGAAAGCCTCGATGGCGTCGACACGTTGTTCAACACGTACTGGGTCCGGTTCCCAAGCGCCGGAACCAGTTTCGCCGAGGCGGTCGCGAACTCCGAAAGACTCTTCGACGCCGCGGTCGACGCCGGCGTGCGCCGCGTCGTGCACCTGTCGATCACCCACGCCGACCCGTGGTCGCCATACCCATACTTCGCCGGGAAGGGAGACGTCGAGACGTACCTGTCGAGGCTGCCGCTCACGTATGCCGTGCTGAGGCCGGCGATCCTGTTCGGCGGCCGTGCGGTGCTGCTCAACAACATCGCCTGGCTCCTGCGGCACCTACCTGTGTTCGCGGTCGGCGACGGCGGACGCTATCGAGTCCGCGGCATACACGTCGACGACCTCGCGCGCCTGTGTGCCGACGAGGCAGACTCCGACGCCGACGTCCTGCGCGATGCCGTCGGACCGGAACGGCCGACCTTCCGCGAGCTCGTGGAGCATCTGCGGGCGTCGACCGGCTCACCTGCCCTCGTCGTCGACGTTCCCGGCGCCCTGGTGCCCGTCTGCGGCACCGCGCTGAACCTTGCACTGCACGACCACGTCCTGACGCGTGACGAGTACAGGGCGATGGCCGATGGGCTAGCCGACAGTGAGAGCCCTTCTGCCGGAAAGCGATCCATCACTGAGTGGGTGGCCGACAATGGGTCCTGGCTCGGCCGCACGTATTTCAACGACACCAAGCACCGCACGTAGCCAGCGCAAGGGCCGCCGGTGGAAGCGCGTGCACGTCGAGCAGCCGCTCGGGCCGATCAGGGCTCGATGTTCTCCAGGTCGTCCAGCAGCTTCGGATGCGTCGGCGCCCATCCGAGCGTCGATCGGGTGAAGGCGCTGGACGACGGCTGGTCGGTCGCGAAGATCTGCCCGAGAGGCCCGTAGGTCTCCTGCGGGAGGGGGTGGACCGGGACGCCGAGCCGCCGGCCGATGACCGTCGCCAGGTCGCGCACGGCGTCGCCTTCGTCGTCGACGGCGTGCCAGGCGGTTCCAGCAGGGGCGTTCTCGAGCACAAGCCGGAACAGCACGGCAGCGTCGAGCGCGTGCACGGCGGGCCACCGCTGGGAGCCATCGCCTGGATAGCCGGACACGCCGCTGCGCCGGGCCATCTCTGTCAGCAGGCCGGCGAATCCACCCCTGCCCTCGTTGTGGACCGTGCGGGGCAGACGGACGGAAGCGCTGCGGACCCCGCTGGAGGCCAGGTCGAGAACAGCCATGACCGAGCGGCTGCGGCCGCCGACCGGTCCGTCGGTCGGCAGCGGATCGGCCTCGTTGGACGCGCGACCGGAGACGTGGGGCGTGCCCGAGACGGTGACCAGCGGCCGGTCGCTGCCGACGAGCTCCGCACCGAGTGTGGCCAGTGCAGTGCCCTCCTCCGCGACTGCTGCCGCCACGGATTCAGCACTGCTGAAGTCGTTGCGGAAGGCGAGGTGGATCACCCCGTCCGCCTCGGCGGCTCCGGCGCGAAGCGCGCCCAGGTCGGCGAGGTCGCCGCGGAGCGCCGCGGCGCCTGCGGTCTCGAGCGCCGCCACCGATGCGTCGGAGCGTGCAAGGGCAAGGACGGTGTGGCCGTTGCCGACCAGCTCGGCCACGACGGCAGAGCCGATCAGGCCGGTGCCACCAATGACGAACACGCGCATGAGTTCTCCTCGGAAGCTGATGAGGTGCAGTGATGAGACAGTTGTCCCATCACTATAGCTCGTCATGGGACAACTGTCCCATCGCCTAGGATGACGGGCATGGCACGTTGGGAACCGGGAGCGCGTGAACGGCTCGTCCTGGCAGCCGTCGACCTGTTCACTGAGCAGGGGTATGACGCCACGACGGTCGCCGAGATCGCCGCGCGTGCCGGCGTGACCAAGAGCACCTTCTTCCGGTACTTCCCCGACAAGCGGGAGCTTCTCGTCGCGGGGCAAGAGGCGCTGAGTCGCCTTTTGGCAGAAGGGATCTCGGAGGCTCCATCAGGTGCCACGCCCCTCGAGGCGGTGGCAGCCGGTCTCGAACGCGCGTCGACCATGATGGGTCCGATGAACCGCGAGCTGGGTCCCCGCCTCAAGGCTGCGGTCGCGGCGAGCGCGGAGCTGCAGGAGCGCGATGCCCTGAAGAGCGTGGGCCTCGCCGCCGCGATGACCAGCGCGCTCGTGGCCCGCGGCATACCCGACCCGACCGCGCACCTTGCCGGCGAGCTGGGCGTCCTCGCGTTCAAACGGGGCTATGCCGAGTGGCTGGAGGCCGACCAGGACACCGAGGACGGGTTCGCGCCCTACGCGCTTGGGGCTCTCGAGGAGCTCCGCGCGGCGAGCGCGTCGCTCACCTGAGCGCCGAGACACACCCCATCGGACGTATGCCGCACAGGCGAGCTGCCACGTCGGTTGGGCACCGTGAAACTTGCGCGTGATCAGACCGTGTCGGACCCCGTTGGTGCGACAGATTTCTGCGAACGGCGATGGCGTCTCCCCTGGCGGAGCTGCTCGAATGCCAAGGCCGCTGCGATCGAGGCCAGGAGCAGGATGGCGCTCCCCACGACGTCGAGGACGTAGTGGTTCCCGGTGGTGATCACGACGCAGACCATGAGCAGTGGAAACAGCCAGAACAGCAGCGACAGCCTCGGGTGCGTCCTCCGGAGAGCCAGCCAAGCGGCATACGCGCAGAGCGCCGACCAGCCGACGTGCAGGCTCGGCATGGCCGAGTAGTGGTTCTGCCCGTTCGAGAGGTCTCGTGACGGGCTGCCGTCGACGAGGTCGTTCTCGGCAACGATGTCAACGACTCCCGCGAGCGCGAACCGCGGCGGTGACATGGGGACGAGCCAGTAGACCAGTAGCGCCAGCGCCGCCACCGCGATCGCTGTGTTGCGCACCCGTGGGTAGATCTCGTTGTGCCGCAATAGAACCCACAGGAGCGTGACGACGAGTGGCAGATAGTAGAGGCGATATGTCAGCACGGCTGCAGTGATCGATGCTGGCTGGGGCGCGAGCCACTGGTTGGCGCTCAGCTCGATGTCGACACCGAGACGTCGTTCGATGCCTTGGAGCGATTGGGCGTTCGCCGTGGCGGCCGCGCGGTCCGTGCCAAGAAGATTGTGCACGCGCGAGAACACCAGGAACACGAACACGAGCAGGGCGAGCTCGACAGAGATGCGCCAACCACGCTGCCGAGGTCGGCGGCGTGTGGTCGGGAGGCTCAGCTCCTCCGTGCGGTCCATGACGACCACGCGCGGGCGACGACACGGCTGGCCATCGGCCCATGTTAGGCCCGAACCGGCCGCTCCGCGGCGGCTGCAAAGCCGGCCGAATCAGGGCCATAGGTCCTCGGTGGCCCCCGCAGCCTGCGGCAAGACTGAATGCGTGGGGTTCTGCCTCTGGCAGCTGCACCGAAGGAGCCATCATGAGCGACATCAGCCGCACCCTTCCTCCGCAAGCACTGATCAACTTCGCGAACCCTGCCGTGCGCGCCGTGTTGCGATCCCCGGTTCACGGGGCCATGGATGGCGCGCTGCTCCTCCTGCACATCGTGGGTCGCAAGACAGGCCAGCGCTATGACATCCCTGTCGGGTACGTCGATGTAGACGGTCGGCTGCTGGTTGTCACCGAGCACGCGTGGCGGGCCAACGTTCGCGGGGGAGCGGAGGTCGAGGTCACGAGCCGCGGGCACCGTCAGCGTATGCATTGCACGCTCGACGAGGACCCCAGGTCGGTCGCGCTGAGCATCCATCGGGTGATGGAGGTGCTCGGCCCGAAGGCGGCGCAGCGCCTGACGGGGCTCAAGGCGCGGAACGGCGAACCACCGAGCGTCGGTCAGCTCGAAGCCGCTGTTCGCGAGTACGGCTTGTCGGCGTTGACGCTGACCGCGTGAGTCGGCCCGACATCGAGGCTCGGGTCGGTGGGAGTGGCCGAGCTCAGCTCACGGTGTGGGCATGCCGTTGGGCGTGCCTGGGGCCCCGCCGGCGATGAGCGGGGTGTGGGGCGGTGCAGCTATAGGTGCCAGGTGACGCTGGTTGGGGTGGTGGTGGCGGTGAGGTTGCGTTGGTGCACGAGGGTGTGGTGGCGGCCGCAGAGGAGGGCGCCGTTGGTCAGGTTGGTGGGGCCGCCATCGGCCCAGTGGGTGATGTGGTGGGCTTCGGTCCATTGGGGTGGGATGGTGCAGCCGGGGTAGGAGCAGCCGTGGTCGCGGCGGGCCAGGGCGTGGCGTTGGGCGGGGGTGAAGAGGCGTTCGGTGCGGCCCAGGTCCAGGGTTTCCGAGGGTCCGCCGAGGATGGTGGGGATGATCCCGGCTTCGCAGGCGAGGCGGCGGACGGTGCCGGGGGACAGGGTGGCGTCGTTGGCGCAGATCCCGGCGCCGCGGAGTTGGCCGAGTAGGGCTTGCAGGGTGATGGTGATGACCAGCTGGGTGCGGGGGGTGCGGGTGACGCCGTGGGGGGGCGGCCACGGCGCGTCCGATCAGTTCGAGCAGGGCGTCGGCGCGGCGGGTCGAGGCGGTGCGCGGGTCCCCCTGACCGGGCCCGTGGCCGGCCGGTGCGTGCCCAGAGCCAGGGCCGGAATCGCTGCCGGACCCGCTGCCGGAGCCGTCGCGGGAGCTTGTGCCGGAAACGGTGCCTGAGCCGTCACCCGTGCCGCCGCCTGAGCCGTCGCCGAACTGACGGGCGAAGGCGTGGCCGGTCCGGCCGTCGCCGGGGCCGGGCTCGCCCGCCGTTCCGGTGTCGCGGGGCGTGCTGGTGTCGCGGGGCGCGCCGTCTGTGCTGTCTGCATTGTCGGCGCTGTCTGCGCTGTGCGCGCTGGCTGTGCTGGTGGGGGTGCGGGCTGTGGTGGGTTGGGTGCAGTGGTGGTCGGGTCGGGGTCGGGCCAGGGGGTCGATGGCGGCGTCGAGGATGGCGGCGCCTTCGGGGTCCAGGCGGAGCCGGTACTCGGTGTAGGCGGTGGTGCTCCGGATCCGGGTCAGGGCCCGCCCGAGCCGCATCCCGGTGTCGTCAGCGTCGAGCTCAGCGGGTGGTTTGAGCGAGGCGCGTGCGTGCGCGGCGAGCCGGCCGAGCTCGCGCACGGACAGCACGTCGCAGGAGTCGGTCATGGCGGTGGTGATGTCGCGAAGGTGCTCGGGGTCCGCGACCCGGGCCAGGTCGTCGTGGAACCGCAGGATCAGCGCGGCCTGGCTGGTGCTGACCCGGCCGGTGCGGACCCCGGTGGCCAGCGCGGCCCAGCGGGGCTCGCCGGGGTGCATCGCGGCGGCGACCCGGGCCAGCGCGGGGGCAGTGGCCGGGTCCAGGTGGGGGGCCACGGTGCGCAGCCAGTCGGGCCGGGACAGCCCCTGGGTGGTGCCCAGGCCGCGGGTGTCGGCCTCGCCGGCGAGCACGGCGGTCAGGGTGTCGGCCAGCGCGCGTAGCTGTTGGGCCTGGCCCAGGGCGTGGCCGATGTCGGTCTCGGACAGCGACCAGGGCGCGATCCCCAGGGTGTGCTGCATCGTCTCCAGCAGCGACTCGAGGGTCCCGACCAGCCCGGGCGCCGCACCCCCGCCGGGACCGGATGCCTCGCCGAGACCCGGCGCGTCGCCGAGACCCCGCGCCTCGCCGGGACCGGGAGCGGCCGCGTGGCCGGGATCGGCGGTCGGCGGCCGGGCGGCGGTGTCGCCGGGTTCGACGCCGGGCGCCTGCCAGCGGGCGCTGGCTGGGTCGGGCCCGCGCGACTCGCCAGATCCGGGCGCACCGGTCCCGAGGGCACCGGTGACGGGCGCGCCGTGGGGTGGCGTGTCGCGTTCGGTCCGGGTGTCGGTGTGCATGTCTCAAGGATAGAAGTGACCACTGACAACCGAACGCAAACGCTATCCTCACCATGCAAACGGTGTGTGTTTTGGTCGGGGGAGGCAGCGGTGCGGCCGCCGGCATGGCTCACCGGGTGACCCGCGGACAAGGCACGGCAGAGGGTCGCGCCCGCGGGACGCGGGCTGAGTGCGAACCCTGCGCCCACGGCATACGCAGCGGGGAGGTGAGCCGACGCCAGAGGCAGGGTGTGTGCGAGAGGCGGGCGGCCGGCGCGGGGAGACGACGCGCGAGGAAGGTGGGTGCGACGTCCCGGCCTCACGGCATACCTGGGCCGAAGGGTCACAGGCCTGCGAGCACGCCGCGGACGCTCAGGCGACCTCGGGGCACAGCAAAGGCAAGGAGCCTGCAGCTCCTTGCCACTTCCACGATATAGCGGACCGGGGGGCTTGCGGCAAGGCACCTGTCGTGGCGCAGACTTCTCGTTCGTGCGAAAGGAAGCGAGGGCTGAGATGACCGACGTGACTGTCGTCGGAGCCGGGCCGACCGGTCTGATGCTGGCGGGAGAGCTGGCGTTGGCGGGGGTGGACGTCGTGATCCTGGAGCGGCGGACGACACCTGACCTGGTCGGCACTCGTGCCCGCGGCTTCCACTCGCGCACGATCGAGATCTTCGACCAGCGCGGTATCGCCGACCGCTTCCTCGCGCAGGGACGCACCAGCCAGGGGCTGAGCTTTGCGAACACCCCGCTCGAGATCGCCAGTCTCCCCTCGCGGCATCCGTACACGCTCGGACTCTCGCAGGGCCACGTCGAGCAGATCCTGCGCGGATGGATCGAGGAGCTGGGGGTGCCGATCCTGTACGGACTCGAGGTCACCGGCCTCACCCAGGACGACTCGCGGGTCGAGGTCCACCTCGCAGGCGGTGACACGCGACGGACGGAATACCTGGTCGGGGCCGACGGAGGGCGCAGCGTCATCCGCAAGGCGGCCGGCATCGAGCTCGTCGGTGCGCAGGCGACCCGCAGCCACCTGATCGCCGAGGCGCAGGTGACGACGGAGCCGGCAACGGGCATCCGACAGGACGACGTCGGCATCCATGGGATCAACGTTATGGAGGACGGGCGGACGGTCGGGATCGTCGTGACGGAGCGACAGGTCGGAAGGGCGAGCGAGCCCACGCTCGCGGACCTCAGCGAAGCGATGACGGTCGCGTATGGCACGGACTTCGGGGTCCACGATCCTTCGTGGATCTCGCGATTCACCGATGCGACGCTGCAGGCTGCCGTCTACCGCCACGGGCGGGTGCTGATCGCCGGAGACGCCGCGCACATCCATCCGCCCACCGGAGGGCAGGGGATCGGCCTCGGGGTGCAGGATGCGGTCAACCTCGGCTGGAAGCTCGCCCATGTGGTGAAGGGCGTCTCACCTGAAGCGCTCCTGGACAGCTACCAGGCGGAGCGGCACCCCGCCACGGCTCGGGTGCTGAGCAACGTGATGGTGCAGGCATTTCTCCAGCGAGGGGACACCCGCACCGAGGCGACGCGCGACACGTTCGCCGAGATGCTCAGCTTCGGCGGACCGCGCGCGCAGCTCGCCGGGCTGCTGTCCGGGCTCGATGTCGTCTACGACATGGAGCCCGATGTCGGCGACGGACACCCGTTGCTCGGACGCCGTATGCCGGACCTCGACCTGGCGACACCCCTGGGCCCGCAGCGAGCCTTCGACCTGCTGCACGACGCCCGTCCCGTGCTGCTCAACCTCGGCGAGCCCGGGAGCATCGACATCAGCCCGTGGGCGGACCGTGTCCACCGTGTCGACGCCGACTACAGCGGGCCGTGGACGCTACCTGTCGTCGGGGCCGTCACCGCGCCGACCGCCGTGCTGGTCCGGCCCGACGGCCACGTCGCATGGGTTGGCAACGGGACCCAGACAGGGCTCGTCGAGGCGCTGACCGCCTGGTTCGGACCGCCTGGCTAGGACGACCATCGAGTGCTGACCCCGCCCAGCGGGCCAACCTCGCTCCCGTGACGTCACCGCCCTGAGGTCGCGCATCAGAGCGGCCCGAGGCGGCTCCTGAGCAGGCAGAACTCGTTGCCCTCGGGGTCGGCGAGAACGTGCCAGGGCTCCTCGCCCGTCTGGCCGACGTCGGCTGGGCGCGCCCCGAGCTTCAGCAGGCGTTCGAGCTCAGCGTCCTGGTCGCGGTCCGTGGGGTTTACGTCGATGTGCAGGCGCGACCTCCCGGGCTCCGGCTCGTCCCTGCGGCTGAGGAAGATCGTCGGCTGCGGGCCGCCGAAGCCCTCGCGCGGCCCGATCTCGAGGCTGCCGTCCACTTCGCGATCGAGCACCACGAAGTCAAGGACCTCGCACCAGAAGCGCGCCAGCAGCTCGGGGTCGCGGCAGCCGAGCACGAGCTCACCGATACGACACGCCACGTCAGTACGTCCCCTTGATGACGAAGAAGGAGCCGCGGATCGTGCCCGCCAGCCTTGACTTCTGCCTCGCGAACTTGAAGCTCGTGGCGAGCTCTTCGGGGATCTCCATGCCTTCAGAGAGCTTGAACCCGACGGCGCGCTTTCCCTCGTCCGCAGTCGTGTACATGACGTTGATCGACAGGCCGGACTCGTAGAAGACATAGGCCATGCGGACTCCCTCGACCTCGAAGGCGGTCGCCTCGAGCGGTCGAGCCGCGATGACGATGTCTCGTTCCTCCTTGAGGATGCGGCTCACCCAGTCGACGGCGTGCTTCGCATCGTCGGCTGGGTCGACGGTGAAGACATGGGAGTACTTGTTTCTGAAGTACCGCGCCTCGTTGGCTCTCAGCCCGGCCAGCGCTTCCGCTACCGGCGACGACTCCAAACCGATCGTGGAGACCTCTGTGAAGTCGACGATGTAGGACATGACCACCTCCCGAACCAGGACTTGTGGTCCGAAGGCTAGCGGGCCGCACGAGACGCCGCCGACACGCCCTGAGACGCCACCGAGACGCCCCGACCGCGCAGGTCGGGGCGTCTCGGGTGGGGAGGTGGTGACGGGAAGGGGCTGCTGGCTCAGACGGCCGGGGAGGTGTCCGAGTGGGTCGGCCGGACGTCGACCTGGTCCTCGGACGGCATGAGGATCCACAGGATCGGGTAGATCAGGATCGGGCTGCCCGGCAGGAGCAGCAGGATGAGCACGAAGAGGATCCGGGCGGGCCAGGGCTCGATGCCGAAGCGGCGGCCGAGGCCGGTGACGACACCACCCAACACCCGCTCCTGCCGCGGTCGGACCAGCCCTTGCCGGGCGAACGTCTGGTGGATGTCGTTCATGATGGGAGCTTTCTGTGATCGCTGGCGGGGCCTTTCCCCGACATCTCCACTCTCCTAGGAACGCGTCGCCACGGATATCGGGCGCCGCCCTGAAACACCCCTGAATGCCGTCGGGTGCGACTGAGGGTCACGGCCCCCCGCCGGTCAGGGTCGGGTCAGGGTCGGTCATCCGAGGATCAGCTGCGTCAGTCGGCAACGACATCCGACGCGAGCCCGCTCAGCCGCCACGTCCAGGCGGCGCCGGGCGCCACCCGGTCAGCGCAAGGCGGGCTCGTCGAGGACGATGGTCCGGCTGGCAGTGTCGAGGGTGGCGGCCACGCCGAGCGGAAGCGTGAGGATCGACGGGCAGTGGCCCAGGTCGGTGCCCCACAGCACCGGGATGCCGAGCGGAGCGAGTCGGTCCGTCATCACCTCGCGAACCCGTTCGAGGGGCCCGCACTCCGAGAACGACCCCAGGACGATGCCGGATGCACCGGTGAGCCATCCGCTGCGGACGAGCTGCGTGGTGAACTCGTCCAGACGGTAAGGCTGCTCGGTCACATCTTCGATGAGCACGATGCGCGCGTCCGCCCGCGGAGCGTCCACCGTGCCGACGTTGGACGCGAGCAGGGAGAGGCAGCCGCCGACGATCGTCCCGTGAGCGGTGCCCCCGACGATCGGGTCCGCCTCGGGGAACGCGATCGTCGTGGTGGTCTCCGGCTCCATCAGGGTGGCCCTGAGGTGCTCTGCGCTGCGCTCGTCGAAGAAGGCACTGCACGCCACCATCGGGCCGTAGAGCCCGACCCGTCCGAGCCGAGCCCAGTGCGCCGCGTGTGCAGCGGTGATGTCGGAGAAGCCGACGAGCACCTTCGGAGCCGACTGGCCCACAGCGGCCCAGTCGACGAGGTCGATCATCCGCTGCACGCCGTAGCCGCCGTCCGAGCACAGCACCCCGGCGATGGACGGGTCGGTCAGCGCCCAGGTCAGGTCCTCAGCGCGGTCGGCGTCGGAGCCGGCGAGATAGTCGTCACGGTCGCGCACATGCTTGCCCTCGACGGGGTCGAGCCCCCAGGAGCGCAGCGCCTCGAGCCCGCGGTCGAGGTCCTCGAGTGTGGTCGGCCCCGAGGGCGCGACCACAGCGACGCGGTCGCCAGCGGCGAGACGGGGAGGGAGTGAGACGCTCATCAGGGGCTCCGGGTGGTTCTGTGGTGGGAGGGTGTGAAACTGGTTGCAGGGCAGAAGAGTTCGGCAGTCGCGGGCCGTACGTCAACAGGTCGTGAGGAAGCGGTCGAGCACCTTGCACCCGAACTGCAGGGCCGCGACCGATACGCGTTCGTCGACGCCGTGGAACATCCCGAGATAGTCGAGGTCGGGCGGCAGCATCAGGGGTGAGAAGCCGTATCCGGCGATGCCGAGCCGAGCAAACGCCTTGGCGTCCGTGCCGCCCGCCATGCAGTACGGCAGGACGACCGCCCCCGGGTCCTCGGCACGCAGCGCCGCGGACATCGCGTCCCACGTCGGCCCGTGCGCCGGGGCGGAGACCGCCTCCTCGAAGCTGACGAACTCGCGGCGGACATCTGGCCCGAGCACGGCGTCGATGGCCGCGAAGAAGGCGTCCTGCGTGCCGGGAAGGAAGCGCCCGTCGACCTGCGCCGTCGCGGTGCCTGGGATGACGTTCACCTTGTAGCCGGCGTCGAGCATGGTCGGGTTGACCGTGTTGCGCAACGTTGCCGAGAAGAGGCGCGCGTTGGGACCGAGCCGCTCGATGGTGGCGGTGAGGTCGTCGAAGTCGGGGACGAATCCGTATGCCGCACTGAGCTGTTCGATGAGCGCCCTGACCACTGGTGTCGGCGTGGTCGGAAACCGGTGCTCGCCGAGGCGTGCGACGCTGCGCGCGATCTTGGTGACCGCGTTGTCGGTGTTGAGCTTCGAGCCGTGCCCGGCGGTGCCGTCGGCGGTCAGTCTCATCCAGGCCGTGCCGCGCTCGGCGCAGCCCACCGGGTAGGCGCGGCGACCGTCCGGCAGCGCGACGCTGAACCCGCCGGACTCGCTGATCGCCTCGGTCACGCCCTCGAAGAGGTGGGCATGACGCTCGACCAGGTGGTTCGCGCCGTGCTCGCCGGTCGACTCCTCATCGGCCACGAAAGCGAGCACGATGTCGCGCTCGGGACGACGGCCGGTGCGCATCCAGTCGCGCACGACGGCGATGGTCATCGCGTCCATGTCCTTCATGTCGACCGCGCCTCGCCCCCAGACCAGTCCGTCGCTGATCTCGCCGGAGAAGGGGTGCACGCGCCACTCGTGTGCCTGCGCCGGGACCACGTCGAGGTGGCCGTGCACGAGAAGCCCGGGGCGGCTCGGGTCGCGACCGGGGATCCGGGCGACGACGCTGGTGCGGCGCGGCGCCGACTCGACGAGCGTCGGCTCGATGCCCACCTCGGACAGCCACGAGGCCACCAGCTCGGCGGCCTCCCGCTCGCCGGCGCTGACCCCGCCACCATGGTTCGTCGTGTCGACCCGGATCAGCTCAGACGTGAGGTGTGCGACCTCGTCGGCGGCGCAGGCGGGGGTCGGCGCCGCAGCGGCCGGCACGGCAGCGGCCGGGCCGACAACTGTGGGCTCGGGGGCGGTCAAGGCGGGCTCCTGGTGCCGCCGGTCCAGCTGTGTGGGGCTGGATCGACGTGTTGGTCGGGATTGGTGGTCTGGCTGGACGGAAGTGTCTGGGCGGTCCGGCTGGGCGGAAGTGTCTGAGCGGAAGTGTTTGGGCGATCGGGCTGGGCGGTCTGGCTGGGCGGTCTGGTCGGTTGCGCGCGGTCGCCAGCGGTCCGGGCGGCGGGCCCTGCCAGGTCGGCGGCGGCATACGGCGGGGCCCTGCGCCGACCCCTGTCAGGTGGTGTCGTGGGCGGGGGAGTACGCGGCCACCATGCGCGCGGGCTGGCTCGTCGGGTAGATGCGGTGGGGGTCGTCGCTGCGGTAGTGCAGCGAGTCCCCGGCCTCCAGCGAGTACGTGTGCCCGGCCACCTCGACGTCGTAGGACCCCTCGAGGACGAGGGCGAACTCGTCGCCGGGATGCTCGCTGACCCAGTCGTGCCCGTCGGGCTGGCCGTCGTTGAGATGAACGACGAGCAGGCGGGCGTCGAAGGGGCTCAACGGGTACGTCCGCCCATCGTCGTCGGGCCAGGACTGGAGCGGCCGGGCACGCCGCAGCACCGGGTCGTACGCCTCTCGCCGGCCGACCACGGCGCCGAGCAGCTCAGGCAGCGAGCACTGGAGCGCAGCGGCGAGCACCGAGACGCTGTCGAGCGTCGGGTTCGCGGTGCCCGACTCGATCTGCGAGAGGAACGACTTGCTCAGCCCACTCGCGCGGGAGACCTGCTCGAGCGTCAGCCCGAGGTGCTGGCGGCGGGCCCGAGCCGCGATCGAGAGCAGCTCCGCGGTCGCCATGGGGTTGGCGACGCCCGAACGACCTGCCACACCGGTCGGATCGCTGGCAGTGGTCGGACCGCTGGCAGAGGTCGGACCGGTGGCGGAAGTCGGACCGGCGGGACCGGTCGGGCTCGGCTGGCTCGTTGACGTCATGATGGCGCGATGATAGACACGCGCCCACCGCCCGACAAGGGATGTGACGCGCGGAGTTCACTGGCAGTGAACTCGCTGGCGCCGGCGTCGTCATCGGGCGAGGCAACGCCAAGCGCCGCAGACGACGTACCCCCCTAACGGCCTACCCGGAGGCGTCCTATGACCAGCGGACCCGGTCACACGTCGGTCCTTCTGCTGCTCGACGACGCCGCGAAGCACCTGGGCCCAGAGAGCCGCCGGCTCGTCGACGTGCTGCGCTCGGGCACCGAGCGCGGCCCGCTCGGGCCCGCCGCCGTGCTGCTCGACGAGGCCATGGTCGGTCCGGCGGTCCTGGACTCGCTGCTCGAGGCCGCGGGCCTCGCCGACTACCGCGAGCTGCAGCAGCTGACCGCCGAGGAGGCCGGTCTCGCGGCACAGCCCAGGGCGCGCCTGACCTCGAGCAGCGACCGCCTCCTGGCAAAGGCGGTCACCGGTGAGTCCGGCGACGCGCGGATGACACTCGAGCGTCTCGCCGTCTCAGGGGCTCTCCAGGTGGCTGCCGGAAGGCTCGTCTCGGCCCGGCGGGTCCACCTCCTCACGGCGACCGGACCCCTCGGCTACGCAGGCCTTTTCGCTGACGACCTGCGTGCCTCCATCACCGACGTCGTCTCGCTCGACGGGTCGCCGCTGTCGGTGGCGGATGCTCTCGTCGACGTCCGCCGCGGTGACCTGCTCGTCGTGTTCGACGTGACGACACGGGGATCCTCGCCCGACGATGCTCGCCCGCTCGCCACCATCGATGCGTTCGTGGATGCGGGCTGCTCGCTGATCGTCATCGGCGACCGCTCGTCATCGCCGCTGGTGCCGCGCACCGACCTGACGCTGCTGGCCGAGACCGGGCCGAGCGAGCGCGGCACGAGCTCCCCGGTCGTCGCGATCACGGCCGTCGTCGGGGCCCTCGTGGTCACGCGCTCGAAGGCGAGCCGGCGCCGGGTCGCGGCTCGCGCCCGCGCGGCTCAGGCGCTCCGCCCCACCCGCTGACCGCACGCTGAACATCACGCTGGCTCACACCCAGCCGTATGCCGTGGGCCGAGGCCGGGCGTCGCCCTGACCACACCACCGGTCGCAGATACACAGGTCACGAATCGCACTCAACCGTTGACCGCCCTATTCGCCGATGCTAGAAACGCTCGCACCTAAACCTGTCGAATGCTCATCGACAGTTCACCACCGGTGAACCGACGAGCGGACGGCATCCCCTTCACACAGGAGACGCCAAGCATGAGCGTTGACACATCACGGGCCGCAGGGGCAGCCCGACCCTCCGGCGCCTACCTCCACGGGCTCCGGCGGCGTCGGGTCGGCGCGGCTCTCGCAACCGGCGCACTCGTCGGCGCCCTCGGCTTCGCCGCGGGGGTCCCGAGCGCGTCCGCGGCGACCGAGACCACCCTGCGGGTCGGGCTGTCGACCGAGATCTCGACCCTCAACCCGTTCCTTGCCTACTTCGACGGCGAGCTCAACACCTTCGGCGACATCTACCCGGCGCTGACCTCGCTCGACATCAACGGCAAGCCCGGGCCCTACCTCGCCGACTCGTGGACCACCTCCAGCGACAAGCTGACGTGGACCTTCAAGATCCACGGCGGTCTCACGTGGAGCGACGGACAGCCGCTCACGGCCAAGGACGTCGCGTGGACGTTCAACAAGATCATGACCGACGAGGCAGCGGCCACCGCCAACGGCTCGCTCGTCAGCAAGTTCGAGTCGGTGACGGCGCCGGACGACACGACGGTCGTCATCAAGACCAAGTCGCCCCAGGCGAACATGCTCTACGTCAGCGTCCCGATCTCCGGGATCCCGATCGTGCCGCAGCACGTCTGGGAGAAGGTCTCCTCGATCAAGGACTTCAAGAACACGACCCTGCCGATCGTCGGCTACGGGCCGTGGCAGCTGTCGGACTACAAGGCAGACCAGTACGTCCAGTTCAAGGCCAACCCCGACTTCTTCCTCGGCGCGCCCAAGTTCGACCGGCTCATCATGACCGACTACAAGAACGGCGACGCCGCGATCGCCGCCCTCAAGAAGGGCGACATCGACAACGTCGGCGGGCTGAGCGCCACGCAGTATGCCGCCCTGTCGAAGGAGAAGGGCATCACGACGTACCAGCAGACCGGGTCCAGCTGGACCGCGGTCGAGGTCAACGTCGGCGCCCAGACGCGCTCCGGCAAGGCGATCGGCACCGGCAACCCCGCGCTCAAGGACCCCCAGCTGCGCCTCGCGATCGCCACCGCGATCGACCGGGACCAGCTCGTCCAGAAGGTGCTCGAGGGCGCCGGGCTGCCGGGAGCGGCATACGTCCCGCCGGGACTGAGCCAGTTCGCGTGGGCGCCCTCGGCGGAAAAGAAGGTCTCCTTCGACGTCGCCAAGGCCAACCAGATCCTCGATGCGGCCGGCTATACCAAGGGCGCCGACGGCGTCCGGGTCGACCCCAAGACGGGCAAGGCGCTCGACCTGCGGCTCGGCATCCACTCCGACGACACGGATGACGCGCAGATCTCCAACTACCTGGTCAGCTGGCTGCAGCAGATCGGCATCAAGCTGACGCCGCAGGCGATGAGCTTCAGCCAGCTCAACGAGAACCTCGCCAAGGGTGACTGGGACCTGCTCATGGACGGTTGGGGCACTGGCCCCGACCCGAGCTACCTGCTCAGCATCCAGACGTGTGGCACGCTCCCGCTCGACGACGGCAGCGGTGGCAACACCGACGCGTTCCACTGCAACCCGGCATACGACTCGCTCTATGACCAGCAGGTCGGCGAGTTCGACGCCGCCAAGCGGACCGCGCTGATCGGGCAGATGCAGGACATCCTCTACGACGCGAACGCCGACATCATCCTCTACTACAAGAACCAGATGGGCGCCTTCCGCTCCGACCGCGTGTCCGACTACGTCGTCGGCCAGAAGAACGAGCAGGGCCTCTACCCGACGCAGACGACCTACTGGAGCCACAAGTCGGCGGCCCCTGTCAGCGCCGAGGAGGCCTCGAACACCGGGCTGTACGTCGGTCTCGGCATCGTGGTGCTCGTCCTGCTCGCCGGTGGCGCGATCGTCGTGGCTCGTCGCCGCGGGACCGCGGACGAGCGCGAATAGTCGTGTCGGACAACGCGCAGCTGCTCGATGCGCAGGAGGTCCTCCGGGACGCCGAAGAGGCGTCCCGGGGGGCCACCCCGACGCGCGGTGAGAAACGACAGGGCTCCGGCTTCTGGCGGTACCTCGGCACGAAGTCCCTGGCCGCTCTGGTCAGCTTCTTCGTGACCCTGGTGCTCGGCTTCGTCCTGTTCACCCTCATGCCGTCGGACCCGGTCGCCTCGCTCACCCGGGGCCGCCCGACGAGCGACGCACAGATGGCCGCGCTGCGCAGGCAGCTCGGCCTCGACGACCCGATGTGGGAGCGGTTCCTGCACTACGTCGGCAACATGCTGCACGGCGACCTGGGCTACTCGTGGCAGTACCAGCAGCCCGTCTCGACGCTCATCGGCGACCGCATCTGGCCCACCGTGCTGCTCATGGGGACGGCGACGGTGATCTCTGTCGTCATCGGGCTCTGGCTCGGCATCCGTGCCGGATGGCGTCACGGCAGCCTCTTCGACCGGCTCGTGTCCGGCGTGTCGATCACGCTCTGGTCGGTGCCGACCTTCTGGCTCGGCCTCATCCTGCTCGTCATCTTCAGCGTCGGCATCGGGCCGATCCCCGGGCTGTTCCCGGCCGGAGGAATGTCCGACCCGACGGTCGAGGGCGGCGTCCTCCCCCAGGTTCTCGACGTCGCGCACCACATGGTGCTTCCGGTGATGACCCTCGTGCTCGTCGTCTTCGCGCAGTACGTGACGATCATGCGGACCTCGATCGTCGACGAGCTCGGCAGTCCGTACATGCTGACTGCGCGAGCCAAGGGCCTGCGCGACGACGACGTCCGGCGCCGGCACGTCGTCCCGAACGCGCTGCTGCCCTCGGTGACCGTGATCTTCCTCCAGCTCGGCGGGATCGTCGGCGGCGCCATCACGGTCGAGACCGTCTACTCCTGGCCTGGCATCGGCTACCTGACCTTCCGGGCCCTCAAGATCCCGGACCTGCCGCTGCTCAACGGCACCTTCATCGTGCTGTCCGCCACCGTCATCGCCATGAACCTGTGCGCCGACCTCGCGTACCGGTACCTCGACCCCAGGGTGCGTGCCCAATGAGCTCCCTCACGACCGAGACGAGTGATCCCGGTCCCTCAGAGACACCCGGGACCTCTGACCCGTCCACGGCACCTGCGCCGCCGGGCCCGAGCGGCACGCCTGCTCCGGCCGGCTCGCCGTCCCAGGCCGGCGCGCCGTCCCAGACCGGCGCGCCGTCCCAGACCGGCGCGCCGTCGTCTCAGCTGACCCAGCCGGTGCGACCCCGCCGCTTCGCGGCGGCACGGCGCTTCGCGGCGGCATACCTCCGCCTCCCGACCGGCGTCGCCGGGCTGGTGCTGCTCCTGTTCTTCGTCGTCCTCGCCCTCACCGCGCCGCTGTGGATCCACCCGAGCGACCTCGACGTGACGCAGGCAACCGGGCCGCAGCTGTCTCCCCCGACCGTGGGCTACCCGCTCGGCACGGACAAGGACGGCCGCTCGATCCTCGACCTGCTCGTGTGGGGGTCACGGTCGAGCCTGTTCATCGGCATCGTCGCGACCGTGCTGACCATGGTCCTCGGCAGCCTTGTCGGGCTCGTCGCCGGTCACGTCCAGGGTTGGACCGGTCGGGCGCTCATGCACGTCACCGACTGGTTCATCGCGCTGCCGAGCCTGCCACTCGCGATCTCGCTCGCGGCCGTGCTCGGCCAGGGCACGGCTTCCATCACCATCGCGATCGCGGTGACCTCGTGGACCGGCACCGCCAGGCTCGTTCGAGCGCAGACCCTTGCGGTCGAGGCGCGGCCCTTCATCGAACGCGCACGGGTGCTCGGAGCCGGCAACGTCCAGGTCGTGTCGCGCCACGTGCTGCCCAACGTCGCCCCCCTCATCCTCGTGTCGAGCACCCTCACGGTCGCCGGCGCGATCCTCTCGGAGAGCACCCTGACCTTCCTCGGGCTCGGTGACCCGAGCCAGGTGTCGTGGGGCGCCATGCTCAACAACGCGTTCGCGCAGGGTGCCGTCACCGGCGGCGCCTGGTGGTGGCTCGTGCCGCCTGGCATCGCGATCCTGCTCATCGTGCTTGCGTTCACCCTCTGCGGGCGCGCCGTCGAGCACGTCCTCAACCCCCGGATGGTGAAGCGATGACGATGCTCGAGGTGCGCGACCTCGCGGTCACCTACCGCACCGGGTCCGAGGAGGTGCCGGCCGTTCGCGGGATCGACCTCGACCTCGACCGCGGCGAAACCCTCGGTGTCGCAGGCGAATCCGGGTCCGGCAAGTCGACGCTCGCGCTCAGCCTGCTCCGCCTGCTGCCAGCCACGACGCGGGTGACCGGCGAGATCAGGTTCGAGGGCGAGGACCTGCTCGGCGCGAGCTGGGGGCACCTGCGCGCGGTCCGGTGGTCCGGGGCCTCAGTCGTCTTCCAGGGTGCGATGAGCGCCCTCAACCCGGTCCAGACGATCGGCGAGCAGATCCGCGAGCCGATCCTGTTGCACGAGAAGGTTGCCGAGAGGGAGGCGCGTCAGCGCGCAGACGTTCTGCTCGACAGCGTCGGCGTGCCGGCACGGCGTGCGCGGGCGTATCCGCACGAGCTCTCCGGCGGGCAGCGGCAGCGTGTCATGATCGCCATGGCGCTGGCCTGCCGCCCCAACCTCGTCATCGCCGACGAGCCCACGACCGCGCTCGACGTCATGGTCCAGGCGCAGATCCTGCACCTGCTCGGGGACCTCGTGCGTGAGCAGGGCATCGGCATGATCATGATCAGCCACGACCTCTCCGTCCTCGCGGACACGTGCCAGCGCCTGGCCGTGATGTATGCCGGTCGCATCGTCGAGCTGGGCGAGTCCGCCGGGATGCTGGCTGACGCCCGACACCCTTACACCGCAGCGCTTTCCGCTGCCTTCCCCCAGATCGGGGACCCCGCCTCCCGGCGTGCGCCGCGGGGGCTGCCGGGCGACCCGCCCGACCTGCGGCTCGTCGGAGCCGGCTGCTCGTTCGCCGACCGGTGCCCGTCGGTCATGCCCGTATGCCGCGAGCACGACCCTGCGCTCACCGCGGCCGGCGCCGACCGGGAAGCCGCCTGCTTCCTGGTGCCGCATGTCGCGGAGCAGGCCGCGATGACAGGAGGACCCCGATGACCCTCGCCGACACGCCGGCCCTGGAGGTGCGCGACCTCGTCGTCACCTACCAGGCACGCCGGGGAGCGCACGCAGTCCGCGCGGTCGACCACGTCAACCTCACCGTCGCCAAAGGCGAGATTGTCGCCCTCATCGGCGAGTCTGGTTGTGGCAAGAGCACGCTCGCGCGCGCCATGGTCGGTCTCGTGCGCCCGACGTCGGGTGAGGTGCGCTATGACGGCAAGGCCCTCTCGTATGCCGCTCGCGACCTGAAGGCGTATCGCCGGCACACCCAGCTCGTCCTCCAGGACCCCGCCGGGGCGCTCAACCCGCGACACAACGTCTACGACGCCGTGGCCGAGGGGCCGAGGCTGCACGGCCTCAAGGGTGACCTCGATCTGACGGTGCGGTCGGCGCTCTCCCGGGCCGGTCTGCGTCCGCCGGAGGTCTTCGCGAGCCGTTTCCCGCACGAGCTGTCGGGTGGCCAGCAGCAGCGCGTCGTCATCGCTGGAGCACTCGCCCTCGACCCGACGGTCATCGTGGCGGACGAGCCGGTCGCCTCGCTCGATGCCTCGGTGCGTGGCGAGGTCCTGCGGCTGCTGCTCGACCTGCGCGACGACCTCGGCCTGTCGGCGCTCGTCGTCAGCCACGACCTCGGCCTCGCCTGGAACATTGCGGACCGGGTCGCGGTGATGTACCTCGGCCGCATCGTCGAGGTGGGGACCGTCGAGGAGGTCCTGCTGCGGCCCAAGCATCCGTACACGAAGGCCCTGCTGTCCGTGCTGCCGGACCCGTCCCGCGAGGGTCGCCCGACGTTGCTCCAGGGCGAGTCTCCCGACGCCGCAAAGATGCCCGCAGGATGCCGCTTCCACCCACGCTGTCCGTCCCTGTCGGCGGAGGCCGTCCGGCTCGGCGTCGACGACGAATGCCGGACCGTCGACCCGGGCATTCTCCCCACGGGAGCGGGCGTGGATGGTGAGGGCCACCTCGTGGCGTGCCACGTCGCGGCACTCCTGGCAGCCAAGGCCGTCAAGGAGAAGGCCCCGGCCTGACCCCGGCGACAACTCCTGAACCGGCGACTCCTGACCCGGCGACAACTTCTGACCCCGCGACTTCTGACCCCGCGACTTCTGACCCCGGGGCGTCCCGCCTGGCCGCTCCCGCCCCTCGCTCCTTTCTGGTCGAGTGAGCGCTGCGTCTCACCCGTCACACACCCGTCACAGACTCACACACAGACTCGCGTGGGGCCGGTGGGACGGGGCGCTCACTCGATGGTGGATCTGAGCTGGGGGACCGCGCCTCGCTCACTCGACGTTGCGCAGACCGCTTGAACCCGCCGTCGGCCCCCAGGCGAGGGGACCCCGGGTGGGTGGGCATCGGTCCGCGCCGGACGGCATACGCTGTGGCATGGCTCTGACGATCGTGCCGGTCACGCCCGCGTCGGCAGCCTCGTGGCGGGACGTCCACAACCGTGTCATCCCGGCGTCGCCGCTGTCGCTGGACGAGGTGCATGAGCGGCTCACGCGCAACGAGCTGACCCTGGCCTACCTGGACGGCGAGCTCGTCGGCAACGCCACGGTCCGACCACCTATGCCGGACCAGGCCGGCGTCGCGACCGTCATCGTGCGTGTGCTTCCACCCTTTCGCCGCAAGGGACTTGGCACCGAGTACCTCGGCGTCGTGATGAGCCGCGCCCGTGAGCTGGGAGCGACCACGGTGGAGACCGTGGTCCTCGCGGCCAACGCTGACGGCCTGAGGTTCGCGGTGCGGCACGGGTTCGTCGAGGTCGAGCGGTACATCGTCGACGAGGGTGCCGAGTACGTCGACCTGACGCGAAGCGCCTGATCATGCCATCGATCAGGATTCAAGAAGCGGCCCGGCGACGAGCGGCCCAAGAATGGTGTCATCGCCGGAACGACGAAGGAGACTGACAACCATGGCCACCACGCGCAAGTCCGCACAGACCAGCACCACCGCCGAGCAGCCGGAGCAGGGCTTCACGGCCGAGGAGCGCGCTGCGATGAAGGAGCGCGCCAAGGAGGTGCGGACGGCCAAGAAGCGCGGCGCCCCGGCGGCGGCGGGCGACGAGCTCGCCGCAGTGCTCGAGAAGTTCGCCGAGATGAACGACTCGGACCGGGAGATGGCAGAGCGGGTCCATGCCGTCATCACCGCGAGCGCGCCCGAGCTGACGCCGCGGCTGTGGTACGGGATGCCGGGCTACGCCAAGGACGGCAAGCTGGTGTGCTTCTTCCAGCCGGCGCAGAAGTTCAAGGCGAGGTACTCCACGCTGGGCTTCAACGACCCTGCGCAGCTGGACGACGGCGACATGTGGCCGACGTCCTACGCGCTGATGGCGCTGACCCCCGCAGTGGAGAAGCAGATCGGCGCCCTGGTCAAGAAGGCCGCGGGCTGACCAGCCGTCCACAGCCGGTCGCGACTGATCGAGGTGGGGGGACTGTCAGGCGCTGATGCGTGACTCGTCGGCGGAGGGCTCCGTCGGTTCGCGACGTGATGGGGGGACGGTGCGAGGCGTGCGCGCTGTCGCGCGGGTCAGGACGGTGCGATCGCGCTCGCTCATGCCGCCCCAGACGCCGTACCGCTGACGGGTCGCGACGGCATACTCGAGGCACTCGCTGACGACGGGGCACCCGTCGCAGAGGCGGGCGGCCTCGCGGCGGTCGCGAAGCCGGGACTGCCCTCCCCGGCTGCGGTCGGAGAACCACTCCTCGGGGTCTCGCTCCGGCTGGGCGCACAGGCCCCTGTCGTTGAGGAGGGTGACCCTCGCGCTGGAGGTGATGGCGTGGAAGCGGGTCCGCACGGCACCGATGACCTGACGCGCGAGCGGGGTCACGGATGCGGCGAGGTCGAGGGTCACCGGCACCTCGTGCGTCGTTCGCTCCGTGGGCAGTTCGCTGCTGATGGCGGGTGGCCTCGTGGAGGGCTCTTCGGACGGACTGACCACGCGCTCGCACCTTTCTGTGTCGATAGCCTCGGGTCCACCACCTGGCGCCTGACGACGGCGGCCCGACTGCGGGACGGTCGACGCCCCTGCTGATAGACGCACGACGTGCGCGTCTATGACTGTCGAGGGCTGTTCGTTCTGCGGCGGGGTCGGGCACGCCGCGTCCCGACCCCGCCGTGGCCCGCCCTGGACGGCGAATGCAGTCCTGGCCGGGCCGGTCGCGTGGCCCGAAGGTGCCTCGCCGTGAGGGCGACGTCTTCGGGCCACGCGGGGAGGCGAGAACGACAGAGCCCCTCAGCATGCCGTCCTCGATCGTGAGACGTGACTGGTGGACGAGGGTGACGCGGATTGTCCACATAGTGGACACGCTGGTCCAGGCCACGGCGTAGTCCCACCTGAGCCTGCCTGCCAACACACCCGGAAACCGTCAGCTCTGCACAGTTGTAACCATGCCTCGTTCACGGTTTCCGGGTGTGTTGCGGAACTGGGCGCGGATGGGCGCCAGTGGACAGGCTGGGAGGCCAGGCGGGAGCCCCGGCGCCAGCCGGGGGCGGACAGTCGCGCTGACCGCCCCCGGCCCGGCAACGGCTGACTAGGGAGAGGCCTGCCGCCGTACCGTGCGTTTCCCCTGACGAGGACGCCCCAATCGGGGGGTCGGCGCCCTCGGGAAAACGCGGGGGACCGGTGGGATCCGGGAGAGGGTGACCCACCGTTGTCCTGGATGACGCGGATCCTGGCGCACCATGACGCCGGCTGTCCGCATGTTGGGACGCCGGTCTGCAGGAGCCCTGCAGGAGCCCTGCAGGAGCCCTGCAGGAGCCCTGCAGGAGCCCTGCAGGAGCCCTACAGGAGCACGACGACGCGACCGTCGGGCGACCCCGCGACCGCCTGCGCCCAGCCTGTCGTGACCTCCGAGAGGGGGACGGCCTGGAACCTCGCGGTGAGGCGTCCGGCCGCGGCGTGCTCGAGCACCGTCCTCATCACCTCAGCGCGCCGGTCCGGAGTGAGGTCGTTGTTGGTGTATCCGAGGACGGACGCCGAGCGGCTGCGCAGGGTCGCCGAGTCGACGGACAGGGACGGTCCAGCGCTGCTGCCGAGGTTGACGAGCCGGCCGCCGGTGGCAAGCAGGCTGAGAGCGGCGGTCCCTGGCACTCCCGCCAGCGGGTCGATGACCACGTCCACCGGCCCGTCGCAGGCCTCGCGCAGCAGCGCGGCCACGGTCGTCTGGTCGGCATCGGGCGGAAGGGGCGCGACGGCGTCGGCGCCACTGGCCGCGGCTCGCGCCCGGCCGGCCTCGGAGCGGGCCGCGGCCACGACCCGTCGGGCGCCGAGCAGGCGGCCGGACTGGATCGCGGCCAGGCCGACGGCACCGCCGGCGCCGAGCACGAGCACCTGCTCACCGGGTCTCATCCGCGCCCGGCCCTCGAGCATCTCCCAGGCGGCGACGGCCGATAGTCCCAAGGCCGCCGCGACGGCGTCGTCGACGCCATCGGGCAGCTCGACGGCGTTCGCGGGGTCGACCGTGCACAGCTCGGACAGGCTGCCGTCACCGGGCGCCATGCCCGCGGTCGTCGCGAACCACATATGCCGCCCGACCAGCTCCGGCGGACCGGAGCGGACGACGCCGACGCCCTGCACGCCTGGGACGTAAGGCAGCTCGGGAGGGCCGAAGTACGACGTGCCGGTGGCACAGAGCAGGTCCAGGGGCGTGATCGGCACAGCCGTCGTTGCCACGAGCAGCTGGCCCTCGCCACCTGCGGGCTCTGCGCGGTCGGCAAGCGAGGGCGCCTGCCCGTGCACGGTGATGGTCGCGGCTCGCATGGCTCAGGTCGCGATGTCGGGGTAGGGGAGGTTGAAGTGGGCGAGGCTGACGGCATACTGCTTCTGGAAGCCCAGCGGCTGGTCATGGTCGCGTTCGAACATGGCGATGAACAGCGTCAGCGTGAGGAACGGGTGGGCACCCAGCCGGAACAGCTCGACGTAGTCGTGCGCCCGCAGCGCCTGCCGCTCCTCATCCGTGAACTCGAGCCACGTGCTCGACTCGCCCGTCGTGCAGCTGAGGATGCGATTGGCCCAGGTCGCCTCCCACCACTCGACGAGCCCGCCCGGGTCGTCGCGGTAGCGCTCGACGAGCTCCGGGTCGCGGTCGACGGTGAACAGGAACTTGTCGAGCAGGTACTTGCTCATGCCGGTGCTCCGTTCGGGTACCAGGTGAAGTACGCCTCCATGGTGTGGAAGAGGTCGAGCGTGTCCACGTGGTCGGCCTTCGCGTTCTCGCCGGCCACCCCCATCATGAGCATGAAGTCCATGAAGCCGTGGGTGGCATTGCCCGGCGAGTGCAGGCTGTCGAGGGTCACCTCGGAGAGGCAGCCCTCGAGGTCCCCGGTCGCGATCCACTCCACGGCCTTGCGGTCGAACTCCGGGTCGGGACCGTGGTCGCCGAACTGCCGCGGCCCGCCGAGCTCGAGCGACAGGTGGCCGGTGCCGATGATCGCCACCCGCTGGTCGCTCGGCCACGCCTCGACGAGCTCGCGGATGGTACGGCCCAGCTCGACGAACCGCTTCGGCTGCGGCAGCGGAGGCGCGAAGATGTTCGTGTAGATCGGCACGATCGGCAGGTCGCCGTCCGGCCGGAGCGTGATGATCGGGCACGTGATCGAGTGGTCGATCCGCAGCTCGTTGCTGAAGGCGAGGTCGAAGCCGGCGTCGAGCCCGTTGCGCAGGATGTGTGCAGACAGGTCCTCCTGGCCGGCGAGCGTCATTCTCGGCAGGCCGAACTCGCGCTCCTCGTTGTACCAGTTGGCGTCGTAGTGGGGTGCCTTGCCGACGAGGAACTGCGGCATGTTGTCGAGCCACAGCTGGTGGAAGTGGTCGCTGCCGACCATGACGAGCACGTCGGGCTCGGCTCTGGTCAGCGTCTCGCGGAAGGTCTCGATCTTGCTGACCCACTCGTCCGCGAAGGGGGGCCGCTCCGCGCCCGTCGACGTGCTGGCGCGGTAGTAGAACGGGTGGTGCGTTGAGGCGATGACAGCGGCCACCGTGGCCATGCGACTCTCCTTCGTGACTCGGCTCAGTCGTCCGGTGCGACGTACTCGGCCGCACGGTCGACCATGAGGTAGGCGTCCATCCCGATCGGGCGCCGGCGCTCCTCGGCGAGATGCCCGAGGAGGCCCGCGGTGCGCGCCAGTAGGGCGAAGCCGCGCAGGATGCCGACCGGGAACCCGAGGTCGGCCAGGGCCGCCCCGCACACCCCGGCGCCGTTGAGTGGCAGCTTCCTGCCGAGGACCTGGTCGTGCACGCGCCCGACCGCCTCGAAGAGCCTCAGGTGTGGGCCGAGCAGCCCCTCCTGCTCGGCGATGCCGATGAGCACCGGGGTGCGGGGGTCGCCGTCCTTGTGAACGGGGTGGCCCAGCCCGGGGACGAACTTGCCTGCGGCACGGGCGGATCGGACCGCTTCGAGAGCCAGCGCGTCCCACTCGCCGTCCGTCTCGGGCAGGTGGTCCGTATGCCGCTCGACGACCTCGTGCAGGAACGCGCCGCAGTCCTCGGTGACGCCGAGGAAGCGTGAGCCGCCGCCGAGAAGGCCGGCGGCGAGTGCGCCCTGGAGCGAGTCAGGTGCAGAGAGGTACGTGAGCCGCGCGGCGATGGCGGTGGGCGTGAAGCCGTGGTCGGCCAGCGCGACCAGGACCGCCTCGAACAGCCGGGTCTCTGACGGTGTGGGCCGGCGCAGGGCGACGAGCCAGAAGGCGAGCTCGCCGAAGCCGACCTGTCCCATCAGCTCGTTGGGCAGGTCCTTGCCGAGCAGGCGGATCTCGGTCGCGGTCGACGTCCCGAGGGACGTCGGGAAGGTCGTCACGGGTGCTCCTCCTCATCGGGTGGTGTGACCGGGCGGGACAGCCACGCCCGTATGCCGTCACCGTGCTCGTCGAGAGAGGGTGGCGCAAGGCGGTAGCTGGCCGGCGTCGCCGAGAAGCGAATCGGGTTGCGCACCGACGGAACTGCGGCATCTCCGTCGCCGGCGGTCACGACAGGCTCGAGCCCCACGTCCTCGGCGAACTGCACGCCTTGCTGGACCGTGTTGATCGGGCCGCACGGGACGCCCTTGGCCGTGATGTCGGCGAACCACTCCATGGCGGTCCGGGTGCGCAGCCGCTCGACGAGCAGGGGCCGGAGCTGGTCGCGGTTGGCGGTGCGGTCCTCGTTGCCGGCGAAGCGGGGGTCGTCAGCGAGGTGGGGCGCCCCGAGGACCTCGACGAGGCGGCGGAACTGGCCGTTGTTGCCGGCCGTGATGATGAGGTCGCCGTCGGCGCAGGGGAGTGGCTCGTAGGGAAAGAGGCTGGGGTGGCTGTTGCCCATCCGGTGCGGCACGACACCTCCGGCGACGAACGCACTGGACTGGTTGACCAGGCCCGAGAGCGCGGACGACAGCAGGTTGACCTCGACGTGCTGGCCCGCGCCCGTGGAGCTGCGGGTGTTCAGCGCCGCGAGCACCCCGATCGTCGCGTGCAGCCCCGCCATGACGTCGAAGACGGAGATCCCGGCGCGATACGGCGGGCCGCCGGGGTCACCGGTGAGGCTCATCAGCCCGGAGATCGCCTGCACCATCAGGTCGTAGCCGGGCAGCTCGCGTCCGCGGGGGCCGCTCCCGAACCCGCTGATCGATGCGTAGACGATGCGCGGGTTGCCTTCCGCGACCGTCTCGTAGTCGAGCCCGAAGCGGGCCAGCCCGCCGGGTTTGAAGTTCTCGACGAGGATGTCGGCCCGCCGGGCGAGCTCCTGGGCCGCGGCCAGGTCGCCTGCGTCCTTGAGGTCCAGGGCGACGGAGCGCTTGTTGCGGTTCACACCGAGGTAGTAGGTGGAGATCCCGTCGCGGACGGGCGGGCTCCACGTGCGGGTGTCGTCCCCTCCCGGGGCCTCGACCTTGATGACGTCGGCACCGAGGTCCGCCATCAGCATCGTCGCGTAGGGACCGGCCAGGATCCGGGAGAAGTCGGCGACGAGCAGCCCGTCGAGAGGGCCGGGTCGCGCGGGCGCCGGATCCATCTGAGAGCCGCCTTGGTGGGAGTAGTGACGTTGTGCGGACGCTGGTCCGCATACGTCCGAGGCTCTCCCAACGCTCGTCTGGCTGTCAAGCAATCCAGTTGGACAAGAAGCGAACTGCGCCACAAGCCGGATTCGCCGGGTCGTCCGACTTGCACCCTTGACAGGTCGCCCTGGGTGCGGGGACTCTCAGGGAGAGCCGTCAAGCGGACACTCGTCCGCAATCGTGATCGGAGTGGCAATGGCGCACGAAGAAGTGGCCGACGGTCGGCCTGTGGTGCTGCGCGGAGGCATCGTCCTGACCATGGACGACCAGGGCACGGTCCTCGACGGAGGCGACGTCCTCGTCGTCGGCGACTCCATCGCTGCCGTCGGTCAGTCCCTCGAGGCCCCGGAGGGCGCCCTCGAGGTCGACGCCCGTGGCGGCATCGTCATGCCGGGGATGATCGACACGCACCGGCACATGTGGCAGACCGCGATGCGCGCCTACGGCGCGGACTGGACCCTGACCCAGTACTTCGTCTGGTACTACCTCGAGCACGGCAAGCAGTTCCGGCCGGAGGACATCCACACCGGCAACCTGCTGTCCGCCTGGGAGTCCCTGGAGGCCGGTGTGACCACGACCGTCGACTGGTCGCACGGCCTCCAGTCGGTCGACCATGCCGAGGCGGCGGTCGACGCACTTGCAGCCGTTCCGGGCCGGTTCGTCCTGGCCTACGGCAACATCCAGGCCGGACCCTGGGAGTGGACGGCCGACCCGGCGGTCAAGGCGTTCTTCGAGCGCCGCCGCGGGGACCTCTACGGCTGGCAGCTCGCCTTCGACGTCACCGGCGACCCGTCCTTCCCGGAGAGGGCCGCATTCGAGATGGCGCGAGAGCTGGGCCTGCCCGTGACGACGCACGCCGGGGTCTGGGGCGCGACCAACGACGACGGCATCCGTCTCATGCACGAGAACGGCTTCATGAACGAGTCGAACGTCTTCGTCCACGCCGCGACGTTGACGACCGACTCCTACCAGCGGATCGCCGCGACCGGTGGCTCGGTGTCGGTCTCGACGGAGTCGGAGCAGAGCGCCGGCCAGGGGTACCCGCCCACCTGGCAGGTGCGCCGACACGGCATACCCGTGTCCTTGTCGATGGACACCAGCGTCTGGTGGAGCGGCGACCTCTTCTCCGCGATGCGCACCACGCTCGGGGCCGACCGGGCGCGCGAGCACCTCGAGGCGCATGCGGCCGGCGACACCGTCACGCACCACGCCCTGCGCGCCGAGAACGTCGTGACCTGGGCGACGCGCGGCGGCGCGCACGCCCTCGGGACCGACGAGATCGGCCGCCTCAGGCCCGGGGCCAAGGCAGACGTCGTGCTGCTCCGGAACGACCGCTCGCCGGTGTCCTTCCCGCTCGTCAACCCCTATGGCCACGTCGCCTTCCAGGCCCAGCGCGGCGACGTGCACACCGTCCTCGTGGGCGGCAAGGTCGTCAAGCACGAGGGTGAGCTCGTCGGGGTCGACCTGGCCGACCTGCGCCGCCGTGCCGAGGCCACCATCGAGCACCTGCGAGCCGAGATGGGCGACGAGGCATGGCAGGGCGGGATGAACCCCGACCTGCCGGGCGGCGACGACAAGGTCCTCGACAACCCCTACCAGTACACGGACTTCCGCAGCGAGGCCACGCGAGGAGCCCGGGGCAGCATCTTCGGCGAGCCGGGCAGCGCCGGTTCGGACGGCTGAGCTGCCTCCATCCGAGAGGCGCCCGTGCTGAGGTCGCGTCCGGGCCGGCCGCGCGCATAGGGTTCGACGCGCGCAGGGTTCGACCCGGACGAGGCAGCAGCGAAAGGAGGCGCCGTGGCAGGCAGAGGCCGCGCACCCGACTTCGTCGAGGCTCTCGCCCGGGGGCTCGACGTCCTCGCCTGCTTCGACGCCGCCAGTCCGCGCCGCAGCCTGAGCGACGTCGCGCAGGCCACCGACCTCGCGCGCCCGACCGCCCGCCGGCTCCTGCTCACCCTCGAGGAGCTCGGCTATGTCCGGTCGCGCGACGGCCTGTTCGAGCTGACCCCGAAGGTGATGACGCTGGGCCTCGCACACGTCGCAGCGCTCGGCCTGTGGGACGTGGCCCGGCCGCACCTCGAGGGGCTGGTCGGCCGGACGGGCGAGTCCTCGTCGATGTCACAGCTCGAGGGCTCCGACATCGTCTACGTCGCTCGAGTGTCGGTGCCCAAGATCATCGCCCTGCGCGTCGAGGTCGGCACCCGCTTCCCCGCGCCGCCCACGTCGCAGGGCAAGGTCCTGCTCGCAGCGCTCTCGCCGGAGGCCCTCGAGCAGGCGCTGGCCACGCCGAGCGGGTCGCGCGTGCAGCCGAGGGTGACCCGCACCCGGGCCGAGCTCGCCGACGAGCTGACGGCCGTGCGCGCCCGGGGCTGGGCGCTCGCGGACGAGGAGCTCGCGCCGGGAGTTCGCTCGGTCGCCGTGCCCGTGCGTGACGGCTCGGGGACCGTCCGCGCCGCGATGAACGTCACCGTGCACGCCGCGGAGACGTCGACGTCCCGCCTGCTGGAGGAGTACCTTCCGCTCCTGCAGCGCGCCGCCGGCGAGGTCAGCGCCGACTGGGCCCTCTGGGAGCGGCTACCCCACGTCGAGGTGCCGTACGCCTCGACAGCCTCGACAGCCTCGACAGCTTCGACAGTGCGCCCGGCCGACGGGCGCGTCTGAGCGCGCCCGCCGCGGTTGCGGACGCGTCGGCCGGGGAGGACGTTGGTGGGGATGCGACCCGGAAGGAGCGACCCATGCCCACCTACGACGTCGGCTACTTCGTCGGCAGCCTGTCCTCGACCTCGATCAACCGCGTCCTGTCCAAGGCCCTCATCCGTCTGGCGCCCGACGACCTGAGCTTCACCGAGATCCCGATCGGGAACCTCCCGCTGTACAGCCCGGACTTCGACAGCGACTACCCGCCCGAGGCCCTCGCCCTCAAGGAGGCGATCGGCGGCGCTGACGCGGTCCTCTTCGTCAGCCCGGAGTACAACCGGTCGATCCCCGGTGCGCTGAAGAACGCGATCGACTGGGCATCACGGCCCTGGGGACAGAACTCCTTCGACCACATCCCGGCGGCGGTCATCGGGGCCTCGATCGGACAGATCGGGACTGCCTTGGGGCAGCAGAGCCTTCGCGCGGTCCTCAGCTTCTGCAATGCACGCCAGATGACGGCACCGGAGGCGTACGTCCAGTACTCGCCCGAGGTCTTCGCTCCGGACGGGGAGGTGTTCAACGATGCGACGCGCGACTTCCTTCGGGGCTACATGGCCGAGTTCCGGGAGCACATCGTGCGCGTGCTGACGGTGCTGCCCCGCGAGTGACCCCGCGGGCGGCACCGCGGGCGACCCCGTGGGCGACCCCGTGGGCGAGCCCGCGAGTGACCCCGCGAGCGACCTCAATGTGCGGCGCCGGCGCCCAGGATCTCGAGGTAGTGCTGGTTGTACATGACGCCGACGAGGTTGCCGAACGGGTCCACGACCGATGCCGTGACGAAACCCGGGCCGCGCTCGATGACCGGCTCGTGCGCCGTCGCGCCGAGCTCGAGCAGTCGGGCGTGTGCCGCCTCGACGTCGTCGACGTGCCAGTAGGTCACGGGGCCGGTGGCGCCCGGGGTGCGCCCCGGCGCGAAGCGCGCGTCGACGATGCCGAGCTCGTGCTCGTAGTCCCCGACCCGGAACTCGGCGTATGCCGTGGCGCCGCCGACCTCGCGGGTGAAGTAGGGCTGGGCGCCGAGCAGCTCGGCATACCACTGGGCGGCCGTGGTGACGTCGTCGGCGAACAGGGTGACGGTGGTGAGTCCGCGGAGCATGGCTGGTCCTCTCGGTGTCGGAAGTCGATCGCCGGCGTGGCGATGAGTCCATGCTTGCGCTCAAAGTGATCACCGAATGAGCACTTTAGGCGAGAAGATCTGACCATGCGCGCCGACCGTCTCGTGACTGCCCTGCTCCTGCTCCAGAGCAAGGGACGGCTCACGGCCGGGCAGCTCGCCGCTGAGCTGGAGGTGTCGGTGGCGACCGCGAGACGTGACCTGGAGGCCATGGCGGCGGCCGGCATACCGGTATACCCCCAGCCCGGCCGCGGCGGTGGGTGGGCGCTCGTCGGCGGGGCGCGCACCGACCTCAGCGGACTGACCGCCTCCGAGGCGCAGGCGCTCTTCCTGCTCGTCGGGCCGGCCGCCGCGGTGTCACCGGGGGCCAAGGCGGCCTTGCGCAAGCTGGTCCGCGCGCTGCCGGCGACGTTCCGTACCGATGCCGAGGCAGCGGCCGCAGCCACGCTCATCGACCCGGCGCGATGGGGTGAGCGTGACCGGGAGCGTCCCGACCTCGTCGACCTGCTCCAGTCCGCGGTGGTGCGGCGCCGCAGGGTCCGCCTCGCCTACGCGAGCCGCCAGCACGAGCGGAGCGAGCGGACAGTGGACCCGTGGGGCCTCGTCTCCAAGGACGAGGTCTGGTACCTGCTGGCCGGGACCGACCAGGGCCGGCGCACGTTCCGTGTCGACCGGGTCCTCGCGGCCGAGCCCACCGACGAACTCGCTTCCCGTCCGGACGACTTCGACCTCGACGCGGCCTGGCAGGCGGTCGTCGACGAGATGGAGCGACGCCGTTCCGGCACCTGGGCGACGGTCCTGGTGGAGACCCGCTTCGCGCCGATCCTCGCGGACCAGTTCGGCCGCCATGTCGAGGTCGAGGCGGACCTTCCCGACGGGCGCACGCGCGTCCGGGTCGGCGCGCCGGCACCTCGTGACATCGCGCGGACGCTCGCTGGCTGGGGCGCCATGGTCGAGGTCGTTGAGCCGGACGCCGTGCGCGCCGAGCTCGCCCGCATCGGCGCCGAGCTGGCGACGAGGTATGCCGCGCCCTGACCTGCCCGCGCGCCCACCCACGTCAGCGGCTCCCCTGCCCGGCAACACACCGAGCAGGTGCAAACCATGACGGAAATAACCGTCGAACCGTGCGACTGCTCGGTGTGTTGCGCGCCCACCGGTGGGGGTCCGCCCACTGGCAGGATGTGCGGCATGACGAGCGACGTCCCGCTGAGCGTGCGCACCCCCTCCCCGCTGGGCGAGTTCCTGCGGGAGCGGCGGCACCAGCTGGCGCCGGAGGAGGTCGGGATCAGGCGCGCGAAGGGCCGCCGGCGGGTCGGCCTGAGCCGCACCGAGGTGGCCGAGCTCGCGAACATCTCGGTCGCCTACTACGACATCATCGAGCGTGGCCGCGACCTGCGACCCAGCGACTCCGTCATCAACGGGCTCGCCCGGGCCCTCAAGCTCGACTCCGACGGCCGCGCCCACCTTCGGGCGCTGGCCTCCGGTGCCAGTCCGCGGCGAGCCTCGGAGCCCGAGATCCTCAGCGAGGAGCTCGAGGAGCTGCTCGACGCGATCGACCCGAACCCCGCCTACGTCGTCGGGGCCCGCTGGGACGTCCTCGGCGCGAACCACACGGCCTGCCAGCTGTTCACCGACTGGGAGGGCAAGCGGACCAAGCGCGAGCGCAACCTGCTGTGGTTCTACTGCTGCGACCCGGCCGCGCGCAGCCTCTTCGTCGACTGGGAGCAGGAGGCGGCCGACCAGCTGGCGCTGTTCCGGGAGGCCTACGCTCGGCACCCCGACGACCCGTCGTTCAAGCGGATCCTCGACGAGATCTTCCGCGCCAACCCGGCCGCGGTCGAGTGGTGGGAGCGCTACGATAGTGATCCGACTCGTGGGCGTACCAAGCGAATTCGCCTCGACAGCGGCCAGGTGATCCAGCTGCGGCAGCTCGTCCTCCAGGTCGTCGACGAGCCCGACATCCGCGTCATCAGCTACTTCGCCGACGCCGACGGCGACCTCGACGACATCGAGTTCGACTTCTGAGCCGGCACGCCCGCTGTATCTGAGCCTGGGCCACGGCCTCTGACCGGGAGAACACCTCGAAAGGCCCGTAGCTAGAGGATCAGCGGATAACCGGCATTCTGGCCACGTCGCCGATCTCCGAGGTGTGCAATGAACTCGGAGGAGCCAGTGCCTCGCCATGACGCGCATCTCAGAGGCCGATCCACGGGGTTCCCACGTCGGGTCGCCGCGGGCGGGACCTGCGCGCGCCGGCTCCTGGCGGTGCTCGGCGCGTCGGCCCTCGTTGTCGGGCTGACCGGCCTCGGTGCGACCGGTGCCGTCGTCGCCGATGGCGGCCAGGGCGGCGGGCCCACAGGTCGCGCAGCGGGCCGGTCGGCCTCCGTCTCCCGGCTGTCGCTGACCCCCGCACGAGCGAGCGTGGAGGTCGGACAGCGCGTGGTCTACAACGTCCGGGCCTTCGACACGTCCGGTCGCTCGATGGGTGAGGTGACCGCCAAGGCCCGCCTCTCCATCAGCCCGGACGGGTCCTGCCACGGCAGCCGGTGCACGGCCTCCAAACCGGGCCTCCATCGGGTCACCTCCACCCTGCGCAAGGGTGGCAGTCTCGTCACGGCCACCGCGGTCCTCGTCGTCGAGTCACCCCAGGCCGTCGCGTCCGGGGCCGGCGGTCAGAGCACACGCTCGCACCGGACCGGGGCAAAGGCGCTCGCCCAGCAGCTTGCGAACACGGGTCAGGCCACGGGCTCGGCACACGCCGCCGCGAAGCCCGGCTCGCACCCACCGCCGCGCTACACCATGCTGAGCCGGCCCGGAGGCTCGGCCGCGAACACCGGCACCTCCAAGGCGACCTCGACCCCACCGGCACCGCGCCTCGTGCTCAGCCCGGCAAGGAGGTTCGTCACGCCCGGTGAGCGGGCGGCATACACCGCGGTCGCGTTCGACGCGTCCGGCCG
Source organism: Intrasporangium mesophilum (assembly GCF_054783095.1). Taxonomy (NCBI): domain Bacteria; kingdom Bacillati; phylum Actinomycetota; class Actinomycetes; order Micrococcales; family Intrasporangiaceae; genus Intrasporangium; species Intrasporangium mesophilum. The sequence goes on from NZ_BAAGRF010000009.1 coordinate 317,227, forward strand.
GTCGCTCGGCGACGTCACCAGGAGCACGACGTTGACGATGACGTTCAGCGCCAACGGTCGCGCCACGGCACGCCCCGACGGCTCGTGCAGCGGCGCCGAGTGCACGGCGACCAAGCTCGGACGTCACACCGTCACCGGCACCACCAGCATCGGCGGGACAACGGTCACAGGCTCGGCAGCCGTGCAGGTCGTCCCCAAGCACCGGCACGCCGGCTCGGTCCGCGGGCTCGCCTCGATCGAGGTCCGGCCTGGATCAGCGGCCATCGAGTCCGGGGGAGGCATCACCTACGTCGCGCTCGGGTTCGACGGCGACCATCGGCTCCTCGGCGACGTCACGGGCATCACCGACTTCACGGTCGGACCGGACGGCTCGTGCACCGGCGCCCGCTGCACTGCCACGGTGCCGGGACCGCACACGGTGACGGGCATGGTGACGTTCACGAGGGCCCAGATCAGCGACACCGCCGACCTGCTCGTCACGCCGCAGGTCACCGGCCTGCTCCTCGAGCTCAGCGCGACGACGGCGCGGATCGGGCAGCCGGTCAGCTTGACGGCATACGGCCTGGACGGTGCGGGCGTGCGGGTCGTCGACCTCACGGCGGTCACCCGCCTGTCGATGGGCCGGGCCGGCACCTGCACCGGGCGGACGTGCACGCCGACCTCCACCGGGGACCACGACGTCTCCGGCACGGTCATGGTCAGCGGCCGGATGCTGAGCGACACCGTGGGACTGCGCGTCCTGCCGGCCGACTCGAACGTCGTCATCCCTCCCGTGGTTCCGCCCGTGGTCATCCCGCCCGTGGTCCCCCCGGTGGTCCCGCCGGTGGTCAACCCGCCGACGACCCGGCGCGTCACGGGGGTCGCCCTGGACGCCTCGACCCGCGTGATCGGAGCGGGAGGATCGGCCGGGTATGCCGTGAGGGGGCTCGACGAGCAGGGGGTCCCCTTCGTCGACCTCACCCAGGCCGCGGTCATCATGATCACCGCACCCGGCTCGTGCACCGGCTCGCGCTGCACGGCCACACGCGCGCAGACCTATACCGTCACCGGCACCGTGCGCCTGCCGGAGGGCACCTTCAGCGGCATCACGACCCTCGACGTTGTCCCCGGGCCGGTCGACTCCGTGGTCCTCGCACCTGCCCACGCGAGCGCCAAGGCCGGCGAGAGCGTGACGTTCCGCGCGCGGGCCACCGACGCCTTCGGCAACGACGCGGGCGACGTCACGTCGCGCGCGACGTTCACGATGACGCCGCCCGGCTCGTGCGCCGGCGCTACGTGCACGGCGTCCAAGGCGCAGTCGTATGCCGTCGACGGCAGTGTCGCCGTCGCGGGCCGCGTGGTGGGTGGATCGGCGGTCCTCGACGTCTCGGCCGGCCCGGCGGTGACGTTCGTCCTCGACCCGCCCGTGGCCATCGCCACGGCCGGCTCGCGAGTGTCCTACCGCGCGATCGGCTCCGACGCGTTCGGCAACCGGCTCGGCGATGTCACCGCCTCGACGATCACGATCGAGCCGGACGGGTCCTGTTCTGCTGCAGCCTGCTCCGCCTCACACGTCGGGCCGCACACGGTCACCGGCACCGCCCGCCTCGGCGAGGGGACCGTGGCGGCCCACGCCGACCTGCTCGTCCTCTCGACCGACATCGTCACGCTGCGGCTCAACCCGCGGGCGGCGCAGATCGGTCCCGATCAGAAAGCCACGTACTCAGCCATGGGCCTCGACGGCGCGGGCCGCGCGGTCACCGACCTCACGGCATACACCACGCTGTCGATCGGCCGGGACGGGTCGTGCACAGCCGACACGTGCACGGCAGCCGTTCTCGGGCCGCACACCGTGACTGGCACGGTCCACACCGCCCAGGGCTCCGTCGGCGGCAGCGCTGCACTCGAGGTCGTCCCCGGTGCGACGATGGCCGGCACCGCCGGGCCGCTTGCCGCAATCGAGCTCAGCCCGCGCACGGCTCAGGTCGACACCGGTGCGCGGATCACGTACATCGCGACCGGGCTCGACGACCAGGGCGCGCCGATCGGTGACCTGACCGACCGGGCCACCTTCACGATCAGCCCGGACGGCTCCTGCGACGGCTCGACCTGCATCGCGACCTCGCCCGGACCCCACACGATCACCGGCACGGTCAACGGCGTCACGGGGGTCGCGCCTGGAGGTGCCCCCGGCCCGACCGGCGGCCCGACCGGCGGCCCGACCGGTGGCCCGACCGGCGGCCCGACCGGCGGCCCGACCGGTGGCGCGACGGGCGGCTCGACCGGTGGCGCGAGCCCGGGCGCGACCGGCGCCCAAGGGCCGTTGGCCGACCGCCCGTCCAGCGGCGTCGCGGTCTCCCGTTCCGTCGCTTTCCGTGAGGCCCCCAGGGCGCTGGCGGCGGCTCCGTTCACCGCGTCGGCGGCACTCTCGGTCACGGCCGGACCCGGCTCGTGCATCGTCCGGCCGGACAACCTGACCACCCTCACCGCGACCACCCACGAGGTCAGCGGTGGCGCCTCGGTGCGGGTCGACGGCTCGTTCGACCAGCAGTTCGCCACGTGCGCCGTGGTCGTCCTGCTCGACGGCGACCCGATGGCCGACCAGACCCTCATCGGCGCGGACGGCAGCATCGTCGCCTCCGGGATCGTCTCGACCGCCTCCGGTCGGCAGGACGGGACGGTCATCGTCGTCGGGCCTGATGGCCTTGCGCTCAAACGCGTCGCGTTCCGGATGCCGCCGACGTCGGCACCGAACTGGCCACTGTGGATCCTGCTCGTGGTGGCCTTCGTGGCGATCGCGACGCTCGCCAGCGCCGAGCGCGACCGAAGGCAGCGGCGGTGGATCGCCCAGCACGTGAACGTCGCACCCGTGACCGTGCAGGGGACGGTCACCAGCGGTCTGGACCGTGACGGTGACAGGTCCCACTCCATCCACCTCGTGCCGCGGACCGGCCCCGGCACGATCGACGTGACGCAGGAGACAGAGCGATGACTGCGGAACCCGCGACCCAGGGCATCAGCGCCGCCGCATTCCTCTTCGACGAGAAGAACGACAGTGTCAAGGCGCTCGCCGAGGCCCTCAAGGACAGCGGTGTGGTCGCCACAGCGACGGCGGGGCTGTCGAACCTGACCCGAGCCGGGCTCAACGCCGTCGGCGGCCAGATCGCGTCGATCGCGCACGACCTGGTGGACATCGAGTTCGACGAGCTCATCCTCGAGGGGTGGCGCAAGTTCGGCGACCTCAACGCGGCCGCCAAGCGGACGAGGGATGCCAGCGGGACGAGTGAGGTCGTGGACCTCGCCGCGCACCACATCACCTCGAACCACAACCCTCGCGTGGAGCTGCGGGTCGACGACATCACGATCGCGAAGGTGACCTTCGAGCTGTCGCTCACGTTCACGCTCAAGGCCGTCGTCGCCACCGTCCGGGCCGGGCGCCTCGTCGCGCTGCATGCCGGACAGTGCGACGTCGAGGGCTCGCTCAAGGCAGAAGGAAAGCAGCTGGCCAAGCGGACCGGACACTTCGAGCTGCCGCTGCTGATCCGTCTCGGCAACGGGGTCCCGCTGCTCGTCGACGACGGCCTCGAAGCGGTCGGCGGGAGCGCCACCGTCGTCGAGGCAGAGACGGTCGATGGCGGCGAGGCGACCGTCGACGGTTCGAGGTAACCGGATCGAGGTGATATGCCGGCGTATGGCACGACGCATCACCTCGAACCCGCATCACCTCGACCGGCGCACACGAGAGGGCGCCCCGACCCACGAACGGTCGAGGCGCCCCCCGGTCGGAAGCCGATAGGGCTCAGCGCTTGCGGCGCGACGTCCCGAAAATGCTACGCGTGATCTCGCGGCCGATCACCGTCCCGGCCGAGCGGAGCATCGACTTGAACGCCGACGACTCGGCGACCTGCTGGATGATGCTCGGCTCCTCCTTCTCGGCCTTTCGCGGCGCAGGGGCAGGAGCGGCCGGCGCCGGAGCCGGCTCCTGGGCCGGCGTGGGCGCCGCCGCCAACCGCTTCGCGAGCAGCTCGTAGGCCGACTCGCGGTCGGTCACGTCGGCATACTTCGCCTTCAGCGGCGACGCCGCGATGAGGGCGTCGATCGTCGGCTGCGGCGACGGGTCCATCAGGGAGTTCGGGGCCTTCATCCGCGTCCACGCGACCGGCGTCGGCACGCCGCGGTCGGACAGGACCGTCACCACGGCCTCGCCGATGCCAAGGCTCGTGAGCAGCTTCTCCATGTCGTATGCCGTGTGCGGGTAGGTCGCGATCGCCTGCTTGAGCGCCTTCGCGTCGTCCGGGGTGAAGGCCCGCAGGGCGTGCTGGACGCGGTTGCCCAGCTGCGCGAGCACGCCGGACGGCACGTCCTTGGGTGACTGGGTGACGAAGAAGACGCCGACGCCCTTGGACCGGATCAGGCGCACCGTCTGCTCGATCGCGTCGAGGAACGGCTTGCTCGCGTCGTTGAACAGCAGATGAGCCTCGTCGAAGAAGAAGACGAGCTTCGGCTTGTCGACGTCGCCTTCCTCCGGCAGGTCGTGGAACAGGTCCGCCAGCAGCCACATGAGGAAGGTCGAGAACAGCTGCGGCCGGTCCTGGACCCCGGGCAGCTCGAGGCACGAGATGATCCCTTTGCCGTCGGCGCCGACCCGCAGCAGGTCGCTCGTGTCGAACTCGGGCTCGCCGAAGAAGGCCCCGGCACCCTGGTCCTCGAACGTGATGAGGTTGCGCAGGATGACGCCCGCGGTCGCGCTGGACAGGCCACCGAGGTCCTTGAGGTCGGCCTTGCCCTCGTCGGACGTGAGGTGCGAGATGACCGCGCGGAGGTCCTTGAGGTCGAGCAGCGCCAGGCCGTTCTTGTCGGCATAGTGGAAGATCAGCCCCAGGCTGGACTCCTGGGTGTCGTTGAGGCCCAGCACCTTGGACAGCAGGGTGGGGCCGAAGCTCGTGATCGTCGCGCGGATCGGGATGCCGCTGCCCTTGCCGCCGAGCGAGTAGAACTCCGTCGGGTATGCCGTCGCCGTCCAGTCCATGCCGACGTCCGTCGCGCGGGCCGTGATCTTGTCACCGCCCTCACCGGGCGTGGCCAGGCCCGACAGGTCGCCCTTCATGTCCGCGAGGAACACCGGGACGCCCTGCTCGGCCAGCTGCTCGGCCATGAGCTGCAGGGTCTTCGTCTTGCCGGTCCCCGTCGCGCCCGCGACGAGGCCGTGGCGGTTCAGGACACTGAGCGGGATCTGCACGGGCGCGTCCGGATGCGCCACGTCGTCCACGACGGCGGCTCCTAGCTTGAGCACGGCCCCGTCGAAGGCGTAGCCCGCATGGATCTCGTCGATCTGGGTGGAGCTCGTGGTGCTCGACGCTGAAGTCTCGGTCACGGTTGGCACTCTATCCGCCACTCCAACAGGTTCGCTGACTATGCTGACCCGGTGATTTTCAAGGCCGTCGGCGACTCCCGCCCGTATCCAGACCACGGACTCGAGACGACGAAGGACTGGTCCAACGTGCCGCCCCGCGTGGTCCAGCTGGGCGAGCTCATCACGACCAAGAGCACGCTCGACCTGCGCGGGCTGCTCGCCGACGACTCGACGTTCTACGGAGACCTCTTCCCGCACTGCGTGGAGTGGGAGGGCGAGCTCTACCTCGAGGACGGCCTGCACCGGGCGCTACGCGCCGCACTTCAGCAGAGACCTGTCCTGCACGCCCGAGTCCTCGTACTCTCCTGACACGAGCCGTTCGGCCTGGCGGACGGCCCCGACCGAGGAGTCTGGATGTCGCAGGTCGTCGACGAAGGGGACGGCACCTACAGGGTGAGGCGCCAACGGCGCTCGATGGTCGTGCTCGCCATCGTCCTGCTCGGCCTCGGCGGCGCCTTCTACTACGCATCCTCCTACTTCCGCGCCAGCAACCCCGAGCCCGGACCGTGCACGACGGCGACGACGAGCGCCGGGCTCAAAGCCGCTGACGTCAGCCTCAACGTCTACAACTCCACTGACCGGCGGGGCCTCGCCGCCGCCGTGGCGAAGGTGGCGCGCGACCGAGGGTTCCAGGTGAAGTCCGTCGCCAACGACCCCAAGCACGCCGACGTCAAGCAGGTCGCGCAGATCCGCTTCGGACCAGAGGGTGCAGCATCGGCCAAGCTCGTCCATCTGCATGTCCCCAAGGCCGTGCTCGTCAACGACAAGCGCAAGGGCGACACGGTGGACCTCGTCGTCGGGGCCGGCTGGCGCAGCTTCGGGGCTCCGCCGGCGGGCAGCACACCGACCCAGACGGGGCGGCCGTGCCCGACGGTCACCGTCACGCAGTGAGGTGACCGTCGGATATGGCCCCACCACCCCCGAGTCGATGTGATCCCGCGCGCTGTACGCCGCGCAGATACATCGACCCGACGGGTGGGTGGCGAGTCACGACGCGTAGGGGATGCGCTCCCACGACAGCACGTGGTCGGCACCCGGACGGTTCACGGTCACCGTGAGGAAGTCCTTGTTGTTCGACGACCCGTCGACGGTGATCCGGGCCAGGTTGTCGGCCGAACCGGTGACGCCGTAGAACGACAGCCACTTCGACCCGGCCGCGAGCGGCTTGTCGGAGTTGAAGACATGGCTGTCACCGTTGAACAGGTACACGTCGCCGTCGAACGCGTTCGACTGCGCGACGAGCTCGGCCACGAGCGGCTGGAAGGCGGAGTCGTCGGCCCAGGTCACGTTGTACGTCGGGTCGAACATGTCGGCCTGCAGGAAGAGTGCGACCGCGCGGTCGTGACGCTGGCGCGCCGAGTCGAAGGTCTGGCGCACGACCGAGATCGCGTTGTCCATGCGGGCCTTCTCCTCCGCCACCTGCTCCGTCGTCGGCGTGGAGAAACCGAGCTCGGGCCAGGGCAGGAGGCCGTCGTTGCTCCCTACGACGTGCAGGACCGCCAGGTCCACGCCCTGCCGCCGGAGCGTGACGTTCTCCGGGAACCCTGCCGCCGCCTGCGAGTCAACGGTGACCGGGTCGGTGCCGAGGGTCTGGCCGGGCGTGGTGAAGAACGTCGAGCGGATCCGCGTCAGGCGCTCGAGCGGGTTGTAGGTGCCGTTGTTCGTGCGGTGGCAGTCGGTCCACTCGTTGTCGCCCGGCGTGTAGATGAGCGGCATCGTGAACCGGTCGAACTGCGTGCGGATCATCGAGAAGTACTCGTTGGTGCACTTCGACGAGCCGTTCTTGATGTCGCCGACGTGGATCGTGAACGACAGCCCCGGGGTCGCGTTGATCTGGTCGATCCAGGAGGGGAACTTCGCGATCTGCTCGTCGCCGTAGGGCACGTCACCGATCACAGCGAAGGTGTAGTGCCCCTCCTTCTGCTGGCCGGGGTTGTCAGCGGCGAACGCGGCCGCCGGGACGATGAAGAGGGCGGCGCTCAGGGCAGCCGCGGCGTGGGTGCGAGAAAGGCGCATGTATGCCGTTCTCCCGCAAGCGAGTTAACGGCGGCTCCACACCTTCGTGAACGTCAGGCGTCCAGGTCGGTCATCGTTGCGACGATGAGGGCCTTGATCGTGTGCATGCGGTTCTCGGCCTGGTCGAAGACGATCGATGCCGCCGACTCGAACACGTCGTCGGTGACCTCCAGCTCCTTGAGCCCGAACCGCTCGTGCACGTCCCGGCCCACCGCCGTCTCCAGGTCGTGGAAGGCCGGCAGGCAGTGCATGAACTTCACGCCCGGGTTGCCGGTCAGGGCGAGCAGCTCCGCGTTGACCTGGTACGGGGAGAGCAGCTCGATCCGGTCGGCCCACACCTCCTTGGCCTCGCCCATCGACACCCACACGTCGGTGTGGATGAAGTCGACGCCCCTGACGCCCTGCGCCACATCCTCGGTCAGCGTGACCCGGGCACCCGAGTCGGCGGCATACCTCCTGGCGATAGCGACGACGTCGTCGGCCGGCCACAGCGACCGGGGCGCCACGATCCGCACGTCCATCCCGAGCATCGCCCCCGTGACGAGCAGCGAGTTGCCCATGTTGAACCGCGCGTCGCCGACGAGCGCGTAGGAGATCTCGGCATCGGGCTTGCCGGCGTGCTCCCGCATCGTCAGCGCGTCGCAGAGCGACTGCGTCGGGTGCCAGTCGTCGGTGAGGCCGTTCCACACCGGGACTCCCGCCCAGGCGCCGAGGGTCTCGACGATGTCATGCCCGGCGCCGCGGTACTGGATGCCGTCGTAGAACCGGCCCAGCACGCGCGCCGTGTCCTTGATCGACTCCTTGTGGCCGACCTGGGATCCCGCGGGGTCGAGGTAGGTCGTGCTCGCGCCCTGGTCGGCGGCCGCGACCTCGAACGCGCACCGTGTTCGGGTCGAGGTCTTCTCGAAGACGAGCGCGATGTTGCGGCCCGCGAGGCGGCGCTCCTCGCGGTGCTCCCGCTTTGCCGCCTTGAGCTCCGCGGCGAGGTCGAGCAGCGCCCGGAACTCCTCCGGCGACAGGTCGATCTCCTTGAGCACGTTCCGGCCGTGCAGAGCAGCAAGCGGTGCGTTCATGGCCCGATGCTAGTTACGTCGCGACCAGGCTCCACCACGGCGTCCGTCCCACCCACCCTCTCGTCGAGTGGGCGCCCCGTCCCACGACCCCCACCCGGTATGCGGGGATGCCTGTGACCGAGCGGCCACTCGAGGTGGTCCCACCCCGCCCCGACGGCGTCGAGTGGCCGCTGAGTCCCACGACCCCCACCCGGTATGCGGGGATGCCTGAGACCGAGCGGCCACTCGAGGTGGTCCCACCCCGCCCCGACCCAGTCGAGTGGCCGCTGCGTCCCACGACCCCCACCCGGTATGCGGGGATGCCTGAGACCGAGCGGCCACTCGAGGTGGCCCCACCCCGCCCCGACGGCGTCGAGTGGCCGCTGCGTCTCACGATCCCACCCGGTCTGCGGGGATGCCTGAGACCGAGCGGCCACTCGAGGTGGTCCCACCCCCGCCCCGACGGCGTCGAGTGGCCGCTGAGTCCCACGACCCCCACCCGGTATGCGGGGATGCCTGTGACCGAGCGGCCACTCGAGGTGGTCCCACCCCCGCCCCGACGGCGTCGAGTGGCCGCTGCGTCTCACGACCCCCACCCGGTATGCCGGGATGGATGAGACCGAGCGGCCACTCGAGGTGGTCCCACCCCGCCCCGACGGCGTCGAGTGGCCGCTGCGTCTCACGACCTCCACCCGGTATGCGGGGATGGATGAGACCGAGCGGCCACTCGAGGTGGTCCCACCCCGCCCCGACGGCGTCCAGTGGCCGCTGAGTCCCACGACCCCCCACCCGGTATGCCGGGATGCCTGAGACCGAGCGGCCACTCGAGGTGGTCCCACCCCGCCCCGACGGCGTCGAGTGGCCGCTGCGTCTCACCCTGGTCCAACGACGACAGCCCCGGCGCTGGCGCGCCGGGGCTGTCGTCGTTGGCGGAGGATGGGGGACCCGCCGGCGCACTTGGGCTCGTTCCTCGCCCGAGTGCTTCGGGCTCCCGGCATCTCCCACCCTTCCGCACACACGAAAGCCCCCCGTCGCAAGCTCCGGGGGGCATCGTGTTGGCGGAGGATGGGGGAGCCGTCGGTCACTCGTACCTCGCTCCCTCCTCCCAAATCCCGGAGACTCCGCCAACGATGACAGCCCCGGCGCTGGCGCGCCGGGGCTGTCATCGTTGGCGGAGGATGGGGGATTTGAACCCCCGAGGGTTTTATCCCAACACGATTTCCAATCGTGCGCACTAGGCCACTATGCGAATCCTCCGTCGGGCAGGGTACCGGAGGACTCGCCCGGTCAAGAAATCCGGGCGACCGGTGTCGGTGGTGCCGGGCAGACTGCAGCGGGTGACCTCGACCGACCGGCTGACGACACCCGACCGCCCACCGCTGCGTTCGTTCTGGCAGGACCTGCCCCGCGACGGCAAGCTGCTCATCTCGACGGTGGTCTTCCAGTCGATCGGGACCGGCCTCGTGCTGCCGTTCATGGTCGTCTACCTTCACGAGGTCCGCGGCCTGCCGCTCGAGACGGTCGGCCTGCTGCTGGCCCTGCAGGCCGGCGTCGGCATCGTCATGGTCACCCCTGCCGGCGCACTTATCGACCGCATCGGCGCCCGCCTGGTCTACGTCAGCAGCCTGCTCGCGCTGCTCGCCGCCGATGTCATGCTCGCGCTCGCGACGACGACGCTCCAAGCGGCGTTCGCGCTCGTCCTGATGGGCTACGGCTTCGGCATCGTCTGGCCCGCCTCGGGCGCACTGATCGGCAACCTCATCCCGTCGCAGCAGAGGCAGCGCTACTTCGGCGTCAACTTCACGCTGCTCAACCTCGGCATCGGCATCGGCGGGATCATCGGCGGCCAGTTCGTCGACGTGCACCGGCCCGGCACGTTCATGGCGGTCTACCTGCTCGACGCCCTGAGCTACGTGCCCGCCCTCGTCATCCTCCTCGGCCCCCTGCGCCGCGCCCGCGACCGTGCGGAGCGACCGGCAGGCCACACCGAGAGCAAGGTCTCGTACCGCACGCTGCTGCGCGACCCGAAGCTGCGGGCGCTGCTTGCGCTCGTCGCGATCGCAGCCCTTGTGAGCTACCCGCAGCTCAACGCCGGCATGCCCGCCTACGCCCGCGCCGAAGGACAGATCTCGACCCAGGCGCTGGGATATGCGTTCGCCACCAACACCGTCGTCATCGTGCTGCTCCAGCTGTTCGTGCTGCAGCGCATCGAGGGCAAGCGCCGCACGCGTGTGGCGGTCGTGATGGCCCTGACCTGGGCGATCGCCTGGTCGCTGCTCGGGCTCACCTCCCTGGTCCCCGGCACGGTGGCCGCGACGATCATGCTCTGCGCATGTGCGGGGGTCTTCGGCCTCGGCGAGACGATGCTCCAGCCCACCAGCTCGGCCATGGTCAACGACCTCGCACCGGACCACCTGCGCGGCCGCTACAACGCGCTGAGCTCGCTGATGTTCTCCGTCGCCTTCGTGGTGGGCCCGGTCGTCGCGAGCTTCCTCATCGGGCACGACCTGGGCATGGTCTACATCGGCTTCCTCATCGGCGCCTGCGGTCTGCTCGCGCTCATCGCCATCGCGGTCGAGCGGCGTCTGCCGGCCCACGTCAACGGCATACGCGAGCACGAGGAGGCCCCGACGCAGCGGCCCGAGCCTGTGCCCGCAACCCGGACCGACGGCGGATTTCCGGCTGAGGAACGGAGCGGCATACACTGACGGTCGACACCCCGCGTGGTGGTACCTCGCCGAACTCCCCCAGGGCAGGAATGCAGCAAGGGTAGGTGAGCTCTTCCAGGTACGCGGGGTGTCCCTGTGTCCGCTCTACCGGGCGCGCGGCGGGGCCGTGGTGGTGCCGATCCGGAGCGTGACCGGCTGGGTGACGCTGCGGGGGCTCTTGCCGTCGAGGCGCCGACGCACGAGGGTGCCGATGATCCGGCCCTTCTCCCGGCCCTGCTGGTCCATCGTCGTGAGCCGGTGCGGCAGCCACGGCAGGTCGACGCCGTCGAACCCGGTGACGCTGACGTCGTCCGGCACTCGCAGCCCGAGCTCCTCGGCAGCCAGGATCACGCCGGCGGCGATGACATCGGACTGCGCCACGACGGCCGTCGGTCGCTCCCGCCCCGGCACATCGAGCAGGACCCGGCCGGCCATGATGCCCCCCTCGACCGACGAGCCATCACCGGTCTGGATCGCGGGCGCCGCATCGCCGAAGACGTCGCGGAAACCCAGCAGACGCCCGATCGAGGGGACGTTCGCCTCGCCGACCAGGATCTCGGCCTCTGGCACCGGGCCCGCGACGCTCGTCGGCAGCATCGGCATCGTCACGTGCGCCACCGCGGTGTGGCCGAGGTCGCGGACGTGCCGCGCGATCGTCGCGGCCGCCGCACGCTCGTCGATGCGGACCTGCGTCACGCGGCGGTCGCTGGGCGCGCCGGTGCTGAACATGGGTATGCCGCGTGCGGCGAGGTGCTCGACCGCGGGGTTCTCGCCCGGCCCGCACAGCGAGAAGACGACCGCGTCGAGCGCGAGCCCGGCCAGCTGCGGGACGACGGACTCCGGGGCGTCGTCGGGCTGGCCGACGAGCAGCATCCCGGTGGGCACCCGCTCGAGCTCCTCGGCGAGCCCGTCGAGCACCGCGATCGCGAACGGGTCGCGGAAGGCGACTCGGAGCCGTCCTTCGACGAGAACCCCGATGGCCCCCGCCCTGCCCTGGCGCAGCGACGACGCGAGCGGGTTCGGGCCGGTGAACCCCAGGTCCTGCGCCGCGGCCCGAACTCGCTCCGCGGTGGGCACAGCCACGGGCCCTTTGCCGCTGAACACGAGCGAGGCCGTCGACACGGACACACCGGCGCGGTCGGCGACGTCGCGCAGTGTCGGTCGGGCTTGACCAAGGGTGGGCATGACAGGCATGCTATCGAAACGATTCGAGTCGAATCGATTCGAGCCACCGGGGCACTTACTCACAGTCGTGCCCGACCCCGATCCACGAGAGGCTGGAACCATGGCCACCGCCGTCAGCACGCCGCCGACGCAGGCTGTCCGCACCGCGCGGGTGGCCGTGTTCACCGCGTTCGCCGTCAACGGCGCGGCATTCGCGGCCTTCGCCTCGCGCGTGCCTGACCTCAAGCACGACCTCGGCCTCACCGCCGGCGAGCTCGGCCTCACCCTGCTCGCCGCGTCGGCGGGCTCAGTGCTCGGGCTCCCGCTCTCGGGCTGGATCGTGCACCACCTCGGCGCCGCCCGGACCCTCATGGGCGCGGCCATCGTGCAGAGCGCGGGCCTCATCGCCGTGGGGCTCGGTGTCAGTGGGTACCACAACCGGGCGGTCGTCATGGCCGGCCTGTTCCTCGTCGGCCTCGGCACCGGGGTCTTCGACGTCGGGATGAACCTCGAAGGCGCGTCGGTCGAACGGCTGCTCGGCCACTCGATCATGCCGCGCTTCCATGCGTCGTTCAGCGGTGGGACGGTCGTCAGTGCGCTCGTCGGCGCCGGCCTGTCCGCGCTCCACGTGTCCATCGCCTGGCACCTGGCCGGTGTGGTCGTGCTCCTGCTTGCGGTCACCCCGTGGTTCCTGCGGGCCTTCCTGCCACGGTCGATCGAGGTCGACGAGCACGGCACGGAGGTCAAGGAGAAGGCCGGCATCGGCGCAGCCTGGCGCGAGCCGCGGACGCTGCTGATCGGCGTCGTGGTGCTCGCCGCCGCCTTCACCGAGGGCACCGCGAACGACTGGGTCGGCGTCGCACTCTCCGACGGCTACGGCCTGCCGCGCTGGGCCGGCGTGCTCGGCTTCGCCGTCTTCCTCACGGCGATGACCGCGGGACGGATCTTCGGCACGAAGGTGCTGGACCGTCGCGGGCGGGTGCCGGTGCTGCGGGTGCTGTTCGTCGCCGCCGTGGTGGGCTGCGCGCTCGTGGTGTTCGGCGGACCTGGCCTCGCGTTCCTGGGCGCCGCTGTCTGGGGTGTCGGCGCAAGCCTCGGCTTCCCGGTCGGGATGAGCGCGGCTGCAGACGACCCCCGCCGCGCCGCCGCCCGGATGAGCGTCGTCTCAACGATCGGCTACACGGCCTTCCTGGCCGGGCCGCCCCTGCTCGGCTTCCTCGGCGACCACGTCGGCGTCCTGCACTCGCTGCTCGTCGTCGGCGCGATGGCGATGGTCGCGCTCCTCGCGATCCCCGCCGTCCGCGAGCCCGGCCGCCGCTCCTGACTCCCACCGGCCCCTCCGTCGGTTCGAGGTGATTCGTCGCCCGTGAACACCAGACGAATACATCGAACCGGCGGAGGGTGGGGGAGCTGGGGCCTCAGAAGTACTCGGTGAGGTGCGGGGTGCAGGCGAAGATCGCATCCAGCGCGGCGTCCGCGTCCGGGTCGCCGCCGACCACGAGTCCGGCCTGACGCAGGCGTGAGGTCGTCCAGCCGCACCAGAGCGCGGCCAGCCCTCGGGCGCCGACCCGGGCCACGGTGGTCCCGGAGGCCGTCGTGACGGCGGTCTCCATCGCGGCCGCCTCTGGGTCCAGCAGCTCGGCGGTGCCCCAGCCTCGATCCACCGAGAACCTCCACCACCCCGAGTTGCCTGCCGCCTCGGGGTCGCTGACGACGAGGTCGGCCGACGCGGTGAGGCCCGGCGCGAAGCCACGCCCGGCCACCGCTTCGGCGAGGTCGATGACGCGCGCCATCCACGGCACCTGACGCACCTCGATCGAGGGGAGTCCGGGGAGCAGCAGTGCGACCGGATCCCGGGGGTCGAGGTACGTGTGCACCGTCGGCGCCGCAGACGAGCCCGAGGCCACGACTCCCCACAGCGCCAGCGCGGACTCGGGAGTGTCAGCCACCAGGTGCTCGACCGTCACCACCTCGTCGGACAGGTCGTAGACGACGAAGCCGGCGTCCCGGGCGCCCCGGGCGCCATCGGCATCGGCATCGGCAGCGGCAGCGGCATCGGCAACGTCGCCGGAGCCCTCGACGATGTAGCAGATGAGGTCGGCACGTTCGAGCATGCTGCGGAAGGCCGCCTCCGACGGGACCATCGGCCCACTCTGGGTATGCCGCACCTGCCCTTCCCGGGTCATGGCGCGCAGGCGCTCGGCGTCCTGCGGCCCGGCCGCGCGCAGGGCCGGCACGCTCGAGGACCGCGCAAGGTCGCGAAGGAGGGGGGCGGCATACGTCGTCCGTGTCTGGACTCCGCCGACCTCGAACCCCGAGCGGCGATAGAGCGACGTGGTGGTCGGGAAGAGACAGGACACGACGTCGCCGAGATCGCCCATCCGCTCGATGAGCGCCCCCGTCAGCAGCGTCGCCACGCCGCGGCCGCGGGCAGCCGGCTCGACGTACACCCCGGCGACGCCACCCATGGGCAGGAACCGCCCGCCCCAAGCCTGCTCGTACGAGCGGACCCGTCCCGCCCCGACGATGGCGTCGGACTCGTCGACGACCGCGAGCCACCGCCCGCCGAGCGTCTCGTCGGCAACCTGGCGCCACCAGGTCTGCTCGTCGGTGCGGAGCGGTCCGAACGAGCGGTTGCGCACGGTGAGGATCGCTTGGAGGTCGGCTTCGGTGACGTCGCGCGTCCGGAGGTCGCTCATGACCTCGAACCTAGCCAAGCGGCAACCCGTCCCGACGAGGTCCGGGGTCAGGTGCGGTGAAGCATCGTCAGGGTCTGCACCCGGCGCGTGCCCCACCAGAGGAGCCCGAGGGTGACCCACACGCTCGCGCTGAGCAGCGTCTCGTGGCCGTTCTTGGCGAAGAAGGCGACGAGCGATCCGAGCAGGACGACGGACAGCACGGGCTGGAGATACCAGAAGACCAGCATCTGCGGACCGCCGAACGCCTTCGGTGCACCACGGAAGGCCGCCATCAGGTGCCCCGCCACGAGCAGCATGACCGTCGCGACGAGGATCACGACGCCGGTCAGGGAGATGGAGGCGACGGGGGTGAGCACGGCGACGCAGGCGGCCAAGGAGAGGACGGTCAGCACGAGCGGCACGACCAGGTGAGCCCCCGCCTCTTCGAGCGCCGCCATGCCGAGCAGCGAGGGCGTCCCGACGTTGTCGGCCTGCAGCCGAAGGCCCTCGGCCCATGCCCCGAAGCCGAGATAGAGCGGAACGAGCCCGATGGTGACGGCGATGCCGGGTGCGGCGGGCTCGATGGCGCCCCAGGCGACGATGGCGCCGCCGAGCAGGGTCAGGCCGAGCCCGGCCACGAAGCCGGACGGCTGGCGGCGGAGCCCGAGCAGGTCGCGGCGCACCATGACCGGGAACGGCCGCCCGGGACGCAGGCGCGCGCGGCGGGCATGCCGGATCGGGCGCGCGAGGGCGAGGCGGGCCGTGCGCATGTTGCCTGCGAGCGCCGAGCCGGCGATCGTCGAGGTGTTGGCGGAGTGGGCGCGCAGCGACTCCGCGTGGAGCTCACGCAGGGCGTCGGAGATCCGCCAGAGCAGGCCGATCCCACGGTCGGGCCCGGGCCAGGAGCGCACCTGCGACCACAGCCACACGCGCGAGGTGACGAGGCCGAGCAGGAGCCCGACCAGGAGCGCGACCGGGACGGAGAGCGCGCCGGTGACCCCGGCGAACGCCAGACCCGCGCCGAACACCAGCCCCGTCAGCCCGCCGACGAAGACGGCCCCGATCACGGCATACCGCCACCAGCGGCGCACGGACAGCGCACGGTCGATGGGCGCGCTCGCGACGAGGTCGATCCACGGCAGCGGCGGCACGACCGGCCCACGGAACCGCCCGGCCCACCAGGTCGCCGCCAGCAGCACGACGACGGCCGCCCCGATGACCCCGACCGCCGCCGGCGACGTCAGCTGCTCGCGCAGCAGCACCCGGTCGGTCGTGCGGAAGACCGCCTGGACGAGCGGGAAGCCGTACGCCAGCGCGCCGACGAACATGACGTATGCCGCATACAGCAGCTGCTGGCGCGCCTTGCGGGCGCGCTCGCCGCCGATGACCCAGTCGGCCTGGCCGAGCAGCTCGTCGTCGTCGACCTCGAGCTGCGCCTCGGGCGCGGGCGACGGGGTGGGGTGCACGTCGGTCATCGTGCGGGCACGACGTCGACGATGTGGTGGGCCACCGCGGCCGTGAGGTCGGGGTCGTGGCAGGCCATGACGACCGTCGAGCCGGCGTCGGTGCGCTCGCGCACGATGGTGGCCACGACTTCGCGCTTGGCGGTGTCGAGCCGCTGCTCCGGCTCGTCGAGGAGCAGCACGGTCGAGGGTCGGCACAGGGTGAGGGCGAGGCGGAAGAGCTGCTCCTGGCCGGACGAGAGCTCGTGCGGGAAGCGGTCGGCGAGCTGGTCGATCCCGAAGCGGCCCAGGAGCGCCAGGGCGCGCGCGTCGGACGAGCTCGGCTCGCCGCCCCAGGTCGAGTCGACGAGCACGAGGTGGTCCGCAAGGGTCAGGTCGCGGTAGGTCGTCGGCGGTCCGATCAGCGCCGCCACGGCCGCCCGCACGGCACGGTCGCGCTCGTCGGCCTCGCGCCCGCCGATCGTGGCCGTCCCGGTGGTCGCCTCGAGCAGGCCGCCGATGATCCGCAGCAGGGTCGTCTTGCCCGAGCCGTTCGGCCCCCGCAGGACGACGCACTCGCCGGGGTCCGCCGACACGGTGGTCGGCTTCAGCAGTGTCGTGGTGTCGATGGTCTTGCTGACCTCGACCGCACGCACCTCACCTGTCAGCACCGCGACCGCACTCATGCGAGCCAAGATATGCGAGTCGGCAGGTCAGCGCCTCAGCGCCCGGCGACCCTGTGGACATCCGGTGCGCGATGTCGAGGTTGTGGTCCGGCGCGGGCGATGCAGGGCACGCGACGGCATTCCGGAGCGTCACCAGCCCCGGTTAGGGTTTCGGGCATGGCCATCGCCCTCTACCGCCGCTACCGGCCGGAGACGTTCGCCGACGTCATCGGGCAGGAGCACGTCACCGAGCCGCTCATGCAGGCGCTGCGCACGGGCCGGGTCAACCACGCCTATCTCTTCAGCGGCCCGCGCGGGTGTGGCAAGACGACGAGTGCGCGCATCCTCGCGCGCTGCCTCAACTGCGAGCAGGGCCCGACGCCGACGCCCTGTGGCACCTGCGACTCGTGCGTCGCGCTCGCGCGTGGTGGATCGGGCAGCGTCGACGTCATCGAGATCGACGCGGCCAGCCATGGCGGTGTCGACGACGCGCGTGACCTGCGTGAGCGAGCGAGCTATGGCCCGGCCCAGAGCCGCTACAAGATCTACATCATCGACGAGGCCCACATGGTCACCCCGCAGGGCTTCAACGCCCTGCTCAAGATCGTCGAGGAGCCGCCGGAGCACGTGAAGTTCGTGTTCGCGACGACCGAGCCGGAGAAGGTCATCGGCACGATCCGCTCGCGCACGCACCACTACCCGTTCCGGCTCGTCCCACCGGCGAAGCTGTCGGCCTACATGGAGCGGCTGCTCGAGCAGGAGGGGGTGCCGGCCGCGCCCGGCGTGCTCTCGTTCGTGACCCGCGCGGGCGGTGGGTCGGTGCGTGACTCGCTGTCCGTGCTCGACCAGCTCATCGCCGGCTCCGGGCCGGAGGGGCTGACCTACGACGGCGCCGTTTCGCTGCTCGGCTTCACCGACGGCGAGCTGCTCGACGCGACCGTCGACGCCCTGGCGGCCGGCGACAGCGCCGCGACGTTCCGGCAGATCGACAAGGTCATCGAGTCCGGGCACGACCCGCGCCGGTTCGTCGAGGACCTCCTGGAGCGTCTGCGCGACCTCATCATCGTCGCCGCGGTGCAGGAGGGCGCTGCGCAGGTGCTGCGTGGCGTCCCCGAGGACCAGCTCGAGCGCATGCGCGTCCAGCAGGCGGCCTTCGGCCCGGGGGCCCTCTCGCGCGCGGCCGACATCGTCAACACCGGCCTCACCGAGATGACCGGGGCCACGGCGCCCCGCATGCAGCTCGAGCTGATCTGCGCTCGCATCCTGCTTCCCGCGTCGTCAGGGGAGCAGGGGTATGCCGCCCGCCTCGACCGCCTCGAGCGTCGCCTCGATGTGGGCGGGGTGCCGAGCGCCTCCGGCGGCGCGGCCGGACCTGCCGGTATGCCGCTGAGCTCACCTCCCGGGCCACCGCCGGTCCCCGCATCTGCGCCTTCGGGGCCGATGGCCGGGGTGGGTTCGGGTGGGACCGGACCTGCCGCGGCGGGCGCGAGCGCTGCGGGTGGTGGCGTGTCCGCGCCGCCGCGCACCGTCTCGGACTACTCGGCGCCGTCGCGGGCGGCGGCCGGTCCCGCGGGGCATGACGCTGGTCCGGGTGAGCCCCAGGGACCATCGCACGGCTCGTCTCGAGGGGCCGGCGGGATGGGTGGCAGCCGTTCTGCGGACATCCGGCACGTCGTCGGGGCCCCCGACCCCGGCCCGATCGCCCGCGCCGACGCTGCCCGGGCGGAGGCGGGTGCTCCGCCGGTCGTTCCGCCCGCCGAGTCGGTCGGCGGGCCCTCGGCGTCCCAGGCCGGCCTCGGCACCGGGCAGGCTGATGCGTCGCCGGAGGCCGGGACCGCGCGCCCGGCGGGTGGCGGCATGGACACGGACGCCATCCGCCGCGCCTGGCCCAACGTCCTCGGCCGGATCTTCACGATGCGACGCCTCACCTGGACGTTCGTCTCGCAGAACGCCCAGGTCACCGCGTTCGACGGCCAGACCCTGACCCTCGGCATCGCGACGGCCGGCCTGACGCAGACGTTCCGCGCGGGCAACCACGCCGAGGTCGTGCGACAGGCACTCATCGACGAGCTCGGTGTCGACGCCATCGTCAACGGCGTGCACGTCGACGACGTGGCGCAGCAGGCGCCGGTGGCTCCGCCTCCTGGCGCAGTCCCACCGGCCGGGGAGGCCGACCCGCACCGGGCCACCGGCGGGATCGGGCGCGACGTCGGACCCGGGCGCGACAGTGGGCGCGACGGTGGAACCGGGCGCGACAGCGGGCGCGACGGTGGACCCGGCTCCGATCCCGGGTCTTCGCGGCAGTCATGGGGTGATGCCGGCGCGGGTCATGATCCCGGCGCGTCACCGGTCCCCTCAGGTGGCGCTCTCGCCGACGCCGGGCTGTCTGCCGCGGCCTCGCGCTCGCACTATGACAACGCCGGCTGGGGCAGCGTGTCGGGGCCGGCCCCCGACTGGGCCACCGGCCCGGCCCCGGACGCTGAGGCCCCTGTCGGTTCGGCCTCGACCGTCAGCCCCGCCGGCGAGACCGCCTCTGCCGCAACGGGACCGGGTGCTGCGTCGCGCCAGTCGCCGACGCGCGCTACCGGCAGCCCGACCGCCGCAGCGAAGCGGGGCGCAAAGGCTGTCCGCGAGTCGATCGCGCAGGCCCGCACCGGAGCAGCGGCTGGTCCTTCAGGCGCCGAGCCGCGCGCCGCCG
Organism: Intrasporangium mesophilum; assembly: GCF_054783095.1. Classification (NCBI taxonomy): domain Bacteria; kingdom Bacillati; phylum Actinomycetota; class Actinomycetes; order Micrococcales; family Intrasporangiaceae; genus Intrasporangium; species Intrasporangium mesophilum. Next base: position 337,042 of record NZ_BAAGRF010000009.1, read on the forward strand.
AGCTCACCGACGACTCAGCGGTCAGCGCCGACGACGAGGACATCGAGGTGTCGGGCGATGTCGGGCGCGCCGTGGTCGAGCGGGTTCTCGGCGGCCGGGTCATCCAGGAGCTCGACGACTGACGCCGCCTGACGGACGGTCGAGCCGGTGCAGCCTCGAGGGTGCGGGCAGCCCGGCGCACCGGCAAATAACACGCATTCGCCGATGAGGGCGCCCGCGCAGCAGTAGTTTTCCTGATGTGACCTTCGAGGTTGCGGCGGACGCCTACAACCGATTCATGGGGCGCTACTCGGGGCCGCTTGCCACACGGTTCGCCGACTGGGCCAAGGTGGCCCCGGGCGGACGGGCCCTCGATGTCGGTTGCGGTCCCGGGGCGCTGACGCGTGTCCTCGTCGAGCGGCTCGGCGTCGACGGGGTGTCCGCGGTCGACCCGTCGCACCAGTTCCTGGCCGCGCTGCGGCGTACATTCCCGACACTCGACGTGCAGTCGGGGCTGGCGGAGCAGCTGCCTTACCCCGACGACCTGTTCGACCACACCCTGGCCCAGCTCGTCGTCCACTTCATGCAGGACCCGGTCCGCGGGCTCCGGGAGATGGGCCGGGTCACCCGGCCCGGCGGCACCGTTGCGGCGTGCGTCTGGGACCTCGCGGGCGAGGGCGCACCGCTCAGTGTCTTCTGGAGGGCGGCCCGCCAGCTCGACCCCGACGTGGTCGACGAGTCGTCGCTGCCCGGGGTCCACGAGGGAGAGCTGATGCGACTCTTCGACGAGGCGGGCCTCACGCACATCGAGGACACCCTCCTGACCGTGACGGTGCGTCACGCCACCTTCGACGAGTGGTGGGAGCCGTACACGCTCGGAGTCGGTCCTGCCGGAGACTTCGTCCACAACCTGGATGCAGACGGGCAAGAGCGGTTGCGGGAGCTCTGCCGCGCGCTGCTGCCCGAGCCGCCGTTCTACATCCTCGCCTCGGCGTGGGCCGTCCGGGCCCGAGCGTGACCGCCCACGGTGCATGTGTCCGATGCATCATTGACGCGACCACCCCTCGCGCGCTGTCGGCCCTAGGCTGTGGCCCATGCTGAACAGCCTTGGGCGGTCCGTCCTGTACCCGCTCTCCCATGCGCTGTACCGCCCGAGGATCGAAGGCAAGGAGAACGTGCCTCGCGACGGCGGCGTCATCGTCGCGAGCAACCACCGGTCCTTCATCGACTCCTTCGCGATCCCGCTCGCCTCGCCGCGCGGGGTCCGGTTCCTCGCGAAGGAGGAGTACTGGCAGGGCAAAGGCATCGGCGGCTTCCTGCGCAGGGGCTTCTTCACCGGTGTCGGCATGGTCCCGGTCAACCGCCACTCGCCGACCGCGGCACAGGAGAGTCTCGACGCCGCACTCGAGGTGCTGCGCGCCGGTGACGCGTTCGGCATCTACCCCGAGGGCACCCGGTCTCGCGACGGCCGGCTCTACCGCGGTCGCACTGGCGTCGCCTGGCTGGCGCTGACCGCGCAGGTCCCGATCGTGCCGGTCGGCCTGATCGGCACCGAGGACATACAGCCGGTCGGATCGAGCTTCCCGAGGATCGCCAAGGTGACGGTGCGTTTCGGCACGCCGATCGGCGTCGAGGAGTATGCCGACATGCCGGCCGGCAAGGCGCGTCGCCTCCTGACCGACCGCGTCATGGAGGCCATCTCTGAGCTGTCCGGTCAGGAGCGTGTCGACGAGTACAACGAGGTGCCGAGCGGCGAGCCGTCCGCCTGACCCCGTGGCCCTGGGAGGGCCGGGACCACCTTCGGTACGAAATCGATACGGACCGCACCATTGCAGATGCGACTCAGTCGCATCTAGCGTGGACTCGTGAGCCTCACCGACATGGCCGACGCCGACACGGCGTCCCGTCCACCCCTGCGGGCACGCATCGGCGCCGCCGAGCGCCGAAGCCTCCTCGGCATGGGGTCGTTCGTCCTGCTGCTGCACGTCGTCGGCTGGGGCGTGCTCGCCGGAGTCGTCGCGCCGCACGGGTACCAGGTCGCCGGCCAGGTGTTCGGTGTGGGACTCGGCCTCACGGCATACACCCTGGGGATGCGACACGCCTTCGACGCCGACCACATCGCGGCCATCGACAACACGACGCGCAAGCTGATGTCCGACGGGCAGCGCCCGATGAGTGTCGGGTTCTGGTTCAGCCTCGGCCACTCGTCGGTCGTGTTCGCCATGGTGATGCTGCTCGCGTTCGGCATCCGCGCGCTCGCCGGGGCGCTGGAAGACGACCACTCGACCCTGCAGCAGGTCACGGGTGTGTGGGGCACCTCGGTCTCCGGCATCTTCCTCGTGGCGATCGGCCTGGTGAACCTCGTCGCGCTGACCGGCATCGTGCGGGTGCTGCGGCGGATGCGCGCCGGGCACTTCGACGAGGCCGAGCTGGAGCGTCAGCTCGACAACCGCGGCTTCCTCAACCGGATCCTCGGCCGTGTCACCCGAGCCGTGCGCAAGCCGTGGCACATGTACCCCGTCGGGCTTCTGTTCGGGCTCGGCTTCGACACCGTCACCGAGGTGGGGCTGCTGGTCATGGCCGGTGGCGCGGCCGCGGCCGACCTGCCGTGGTATGCCGTGGTGACCCTGCCCGTGCTCTTCGCGGCCGGCATGTCGCTGCTGGACACGATCGACGGGTCGTTCATGAACGTCGCCTACGGGTGGGCGTTCGCCAAGCCGGTCCGCAAGATCTACTACAACCTCACGGTGACCTCGCTGTCCGTCGCCGTGGCGCTGGTGATCGGAGTGGTCGAGCTGGTGTCCGTGCTGTCCGGGCGCTTCGGCATCGAGTCCGGGCCGCTGGCCTGGATCGGGTCGGTCGACCTCGCCGACGCAGGGTTCTGGATCGTGGGGCTGTTCGTTGTCACCTGGATCGTGTCGATCGCGATCTGGCGGTGGGGCCGGATCGAGGAGCGCTGGTCGACCGCGCTGACAGACTGACCCGCAGACTGACGCGCAGACTGACCCGCAGCTAGGCGCGACGGGCGTCGGCGATGGCGGCGGCGAAGTGAGGCAGTGACGCCTCGATCGTGTCGGCAGTTGCCGTCAGGCAGATCCGGAACCAGCCCGGCGTCTCGAACAGCGCACCCGGCATGACGAGGACCCCACGCTGCGCGAGTCCCTTCACGAACGACTCGTCGTCGGCGACGGGCGACCGAGGCCAGAGGTAGAAGGTGCCCTCGGGGACCGAGACCTCGTATCCCATCTCGCGAAGCGCCGCGACGAGCCGGTCGCGCTTCCCCTGCAGACCCGGGACGTCGATCGACAGCTCCTCGAGCCGGGGGATGGCGTACTGCATCACGGCGTTCGGGAAGAGCCAGCCGCCGGCGACCTGCAGGCTTTCGATGGCCTCCATCAGCACGTCGCGCCCGGGTATGCCGGGTGGCACCGCGATGTAGCCGATGCGCTGACCGGGTGCGAGCAATGTCTTGCCGTACGAGTAGCAGATGACGGTGTGCCGGTAGAACTGCGCCGGACTGTGGAACTGGTTGCCGTCGAAGACGATTCGGTTGTAGGGCTCGTCCGACACGATCCAGATGCGGCGGCCGTGCCGGGCTGACGCCTCGTCGAGCAGCCTGCCCAGGGCCGTGAGGACCTCCGGTGGGTAGATTCGGCCGCTCGGGTTGTTCGGGGTGTTGACGATTACCGCGCGGGTGCGTTCGGTGATGGCCGCCGCAATGCCGTCGAGGTCGAGGTCGAACGTCGGCTCGAGGGCGCTCACCTTGACCGGGACCAGCCCCGCCTCCAGGGCGAGGCCCTCGTAGAGGAACCACGGGGGCAGCGTGTAGACGACCTCGTCGCCCGGGTCCGCGAGCACCTTCATGGCGACGGTGATCGCGCCGAACCCGCCCGTCGTCATCCTCAGGTTGTCGGCCGCCCACCCGAGTGGCACCACGCGTTCCAGGGACGCGGCCGCTGCCTCCTGCGCCGTGACCTCGCTCTGCTTGTAGGCGAACCACAGCTCGTCCTGGGGGAGCGCGGCCGTGCGCAGCGCCTCGACATACTCGGTCATCTGCAGCTCGTGCGGGTCCCCGAAGGTGAAGTCGAGGACGCCCGGCTCGCGGCGTCGCGTCTGGTAGTCGGACTTGCGCAGGAAGTCGAACAGCACCCGGAACGGCACGGCGGCCTGGATCCGCTCGCTGCGACGTGAGACGAGCCGGTCGACCGCCTGGTCAGTGACGTCAGTGACGTCAGTGACGTCAGCGACCTGCTCCGTCGCCTGCCCCGCGTCCTGCGCCGCTCCCTGCCCTGTCGCCTGGTCAGCCACTCGCTCACCCATGGCCCACTCCTCGCCCCGGAGGCCTCGTCCACGCCACGGTAGACCGGTGCGGCGGTCCGCAGCAGGGCTTTTCCAGGCTTAGGGTTGCGGTGTGTACGAAGGCGCGGTGCAGGACCTCATCGACGAGCTCGGACGGCTACCGGGCATCGGCCCGAAGGGCGCGCAGCGCATCGCCTTCCACCTGCTGCAGGCCGACACCGACGAGGTGAACCGGCTCGTCACCGCGCTGACCGAGGTCAAGGCCAAGGTCCGGTTCTGCGAGGAGTGCGGCAACGTCGCCCAGGCCGAGAAGTGCCGGATCTGCGCTGATCCTCGCCGGGACCACACCGCGATCTGCGTCGTCGAGGAGCCCAAGGACGTCGTCGCGATCGAGCGCACTCGCGAGTTCCGTGGCGTCTACCACGTGCTCGGCGGAGCGATCAGCCCGATCGACGGCATCGGCCCCGATGACCTACGCGTGCGCGAGCTGATGCAGCGTCTCGCCTCCGGCGACGTGCAGGAGGTCATCATCGCCACCGACCCGAACCTCGAGGGCGAGGCGACCGCCACCTACCTGTCGCGGCTGCTGCGCGACCTCGGCGTGACCGTGACCAGGCTCGCGTCGGGCCTGCCGGTCGGCGGAGACCTGGAGTACGCCGACGAGGTCACGCTGGGACGCGCCTTCGAGGGCCGCCGCCGCATCGACGCCTGACGCCTCTCGTACCCCAGACACGCGGCCCGGGGAATGCTGGCGGCGACACCAGAACGTCACCAACTTCACGCCTTCCGGCATGCCGCCGGGTCGGGTCAGCTGGTCGACCGCTCTCCCGCGCTGCCGTTCATCGGTCGAGCGCGCCTCGAAGCGCCACGTCGGGGCTGACAAGCGAATAGCTGCCGACGTCATCCGGGCCGCAGCCTGTGCCAGCGCTGACAAGGGCCATGAGGACACCGTCGGAGTCGTATGCCGGAGACCCGCTGTCACCGCTGCACGTGTTCGTGGACGACAGACGCGGGCGGGCGCAAGCGACCAACGACGACGGGCCGAGGCGCGGGTCTCTGCACATGTCAGAGTTCACCGCCTCCAGGTCGTGGCGGCGCAACTGGCAGGTTGGACGCCAGTCAGCGTCGCGACCCCACCCGTAAACGATGAGCTCGCGCGGCCGCATGCCTGATGCTCGGATAGGCGCCGGCTCCACGCCAAGAGAGTCCGGGGTGACAGACAGCACGGCCTGGTCCCAACCGATCGACGCGGCCACCATGTGGATCGCACGAACGCTGGTTCGACGGACGCTGCTCGCGTAGCTGCAGAGGTCATCGATTCTGATGACGACCGACACGTCTCCCGCCGCCAGTCCTTCGACGCAGTGCGCCGCCGTCAATACCGCGCTGGTGTTCACGACGACGCCGCCACAGAATTGGCCGGCAAAGAGTCCGTCCCTCGGTGCTGAGGTGTTGACGAGTGCCACCAGGGACGGAGGGGTCCCGTAGCGGGTGGGAGGCGGCTGGACAGAGTTCTGGGGGGCAGGAAGGCAAGCACCCGACGTCAGTAACAATGCCCATGCCGCCAGTACACGTGACCTTCGCACGTCTCCTACGGCCCCATCGCGCAGTCGCGCTGACTGTCGACCACATGGATCGCCTCCGGCGTGTAGACGTGGAAGCTAGCACCGCGATATCGGTAGGCCACGTCGATGTAGGTCAGCACTGCGGGTGCCTCTTCCTCGAACTGCAGCCCGGCAAAGATTGCCGTGTCGCCGCCCCCGGCCGTGACCGGCTGCAGGATGTAGCCGACCGCGGGCTTGAGCTCGGACAGCTTGAATCGTTCGGACTCCGTGGGCGTGAGCTTCGGCGGATACCCCTTGCTATCGCCGAGCACTTCTGTATTCAGCACCGGCAGCATCTGCTGGCCGATGATCGACATGTTCGCGCTACCAGCGCCCATGGTGAAGCCAAGGATCTCGATTGGGTCGCGCTCGGCGTTGCGCAGCACGAGCCCGCTCTGCGTGATCTTTCCTCCCGTGCCTGCCCTCTCGAAGCACGCCTGTTGGCTGCCCGCGGGCAACCATTGACCGGCAAGCGGGCCGGTCGACTCCGGGGGTGACTGCTCGAGCGTGCGCTCGCCCCCCAACCTTGTCGGGCGCTCGCCAGCGCAGCCGGCCAGCAGGCTTCCTGCGACGGCGAGGCCTGCGACGGCGAGGCCTGCGGCGCCCCGCCGGCTACGGCTTGACGACGAGCTCACCGAACGTCCCGCCCGGGTAGTCCCTTGTGCCGCAGACGTGCCGGTACTTGCCATTGGTGATCGATATTCTGTTGTTGTCCGTCCACGAGGAGTTCGCAGAAAGGTCCACGCCAAGCGCGCTCTTGATGCTCACGCCGTTCGTCCAGGTGAGAGCGGTTTCGTTGTCCGTCGTCCATGAGTAGCCAGACTGGGCGACGCAGCGCGTTGCGGAGGGAGCGCTGCTGAACGAGGTGGTCGTCCCGCCTCCGGTCGCAAACTGAGGTCTCACGTAGTGGTACGTGCTGTACACCCAGCCACTACCGCACCAAGTGTCGTACTTCGTGTATTTCCATTGCGGCTTGTAGTACTTGTAGAAGATGCCCGTCTGGTTCCAGGTGAAGGTCTGCGACGAGGACTTGGTCGAGGTACCGGACTGCGAGAAGGTCCCGTACGCGCCGGAGATGGAATAGCCAACTCCGAGGTTCGAGGTGGCGGACGTCTTGTACTCGTAAGACCCGGTGAACCCCGACCAGGTGCTGTAGAGCGACCCGGTCAGGACGTATGGGTAGTACGACGGCCCGGTGGTCGTTGAGCACAGTTTCGGGAGGACGGCCGCTGTTGAGGGCGCCACATCGCGCGACGAAGCGCTCGGTGTGCGGGAAGTCGGTGCAGCCGGGCCGCGCAGACGGATCGTTACGCCGGTGTCCGCCGACCGAGTCTCGTCGCGTGCCAACCGAACCCCGGTCAGCGAACCACCGGTTGCTGGCGGGATCGTCACCGTGAAGCTGTAGGTGCCCCGCTCATCTCCCGACTGCGCAAGCACGTCGAGGTCGAGCAGTCGGGTGGTGGGATCGATGTACTGCTCGAGTTCGGCGCTCCGACGCAGCGTCAGCCTGAAGTTCCCCTGGCTGTCCGTCGAGGCAACCGACACCGGGAGCAGCTTGATCCTGTCGCCTTCCCTCTGGTTGCGGTTGACAGGAGGCCATGCGACGAGCGTCGCCTTCGCCTGCGCGGCCGTGATGCCGCGGCCATCCGTCAGCCGTCCCGCCACGACGACCGGGTCAGATGATGTCTCGGCATGCGATGCCGGCGCCGCCGAACCAAGGAGAGCTGTGCATGCGACGGCCATGCCTGCCACGCGACGCCATACCCGTCCACGCTCCTGAGCCGTGGCTGGGCCTGGGCGCCGCACTCGGAGCAACCAGATCCTCATCTCTGCTTCCCTTCCTGCATCTACCGAAATGTGCGCGCTCGCCACACGCACAATCGTGGGAGCGCTCCGAAATGTCAAGCAAATGACTCGAACTAATCGAAGACGACTCGGGATAATTGCGACGTCACCTGACTGAATTGACAACTATCGAGCATGTGGGACGGCGTGGCGGCGCAAGTGTGGGCTCGAAAACGCGCCTTCGGTTTGGCTGACGGTGGCGAGCAGCAGCGTTGCGGTGGGTGTGACGGCGCGGTGCAGAACCTCATCGACGAGCTCGGACGTCTGCCGGGCATCCGCCCCACATCGCCCTCCACCTGCTCCAGGCCGACGCCGACGAGGTCACGCTGGGACGCGCCTTCGAGGGCCGCCGCCGCATCGAGGCCTGACGCCTCTCGGACCCCAGACACGCGGCCCCGCACGAAGGCCACGTTCGCGAAGGGAAGGCTGGCGGCGACACCAGAACGTCACCAACTTCACGCCCTCCCGTATGCCGCCGGGTCGGGTCGCAGGGCAGACTGAACGTCGAGCGCTACCGCGCAGGACGGCATACCTGCCCGACGGCATACGGGTCGGAGGGCACCCGAATCGGACAAGGGGATCCCAGATGGCTACCGACGACCAGAGCGATGTCGACGACCTCGGCGGGCTCGCCGACCTGACGGCCGCAGAGGCCAGTGCCTTCCTCACCTCGGTCACCGAGGTCGCGTCGGGCACCGCGCCCGACACCGCGCTGCCGGTGCTGACGCTCGCACTCTCCCAGGTGCTCGTCGCCGGGGCGCGGCTCGGGGCGATCCAGGACGTGGTGCTCGAGGAGCGCTTCGAGGCCGACCCCGGCGCCGACGACGACGTCGACCCCCTTCGCGACGGCCTGGCCAACGTCCTCACCGGGATCGACGAGTACGTCTACGTCGTCGACCCGGTCACGTCCGGGGAGCGGGCCGACGGCTCGATCTCCAACGACGTCGCCGACATCGCGGTGGCGCTCAGCCACGGGCTCAAGCACTACGCCGCTGGTCGCAAGGTCGAGGCGCTGTGGTGGTGGCAGTTCAGCTACCTGTCCTCGTGGGGGGACCGGGCGCTCTGCGCGCTTCGGGCGCTGCAGTCGATCCTGGCGCACCTGCGCCTCGACGCGGACGAGGAGACGGTCGGCGAGGCCGAGTTCGACGCGCTGCACCCCTGACTCGGTCGGGCTGGGCCGCCGTCTCAGCATGGTGACCGTCCAGTGGACATCCCGGTCGCGAGCCTAGACTCGGGCTGCCCCCATCGGGCTGCCCCGCAGGCCGACCGTCGGGCGCCCCATTCGGTCCAGCGAGCAGATCCGGAGCAGCCGTGAGCGTCGTCGTCCAGAAGTACGGCGGGTCGTCCGTGTCCGACGCAGAGGCGATCAAGCGTGTCGCCCGGCGCATCGTGGAGACGCACCGCGCCGGCAACTCGGTGTGCGTCGTCGTCTCGGCGATGGGCGACACGACGGACGAGCTGCTCGACCTCGCAGAGCAGGTCGCTGCGAACCCGCCCGCCAGGGAGCTCGACATGCTGCTGACCTCGGGCGAGCGCATCTCGATGGCGCTCGTGGCGATGGCCATCGCCCAGCTCGGTGCCGAGGCGCGGTCGTTCACCGGCAGCCAGGCGGGCGTCATCACCGACGATGCGCACGGCGCGGCACGCATCATCGACGTGACCCCCGGACGCATCCAGAGCGCGCTGGACGCGGGCCACATCGCGATCGTGGCCGGGTTCCAGGGCGTCAGCCAGACCACCAAGGACATCACGACGCTGGGCCGAGGCGGCTCCGACACGACCGCCGTGGCGCTCGCCGCGGCTCTCAAGGCCGATGTGTGTGAGATCTACACCGACGTCGACGGCGTCTTCACCGCCGACCCGCGCGTCCTGCCCAGCGCCCGCAAGCTCGACGTGCTGTCGATGGAGGAGATGCTCGACCTGGCGGCCAACGGGTCGAAGATCCTGCACCTGCGCTGCGTCGAGTACGCCCGCCGCTACGGCATACCGATCCACGTGCGTTCGTCGTGGTCGCAGCGGCCCGGCACCTGGGTCAAGGACAACCCCTACGAAGGAGAAGGCGCTGTGGAAGCACCGATCATCGCCGGCATCGCCCACGACCGCAGCGAGGCCAAGATCACCATCGTCGGTGTGCCCGACCGGGTCGGCGTCGCCGCGAAGATCTTCGGCGCCATCGCCGAGGCAGGCATCAACATCGACATGATCGTGCAGAACGTGTCGGCCGCGGAGACCGCGAAGACCGACATCTCGTTCACCCTGCCGCAGGAGGACGGCGCTCGCGGCATCCAGGTGCTGCAGTCGATCAAGCACGACGTCGACTACGAGGACCTGCGGCTCGACGACAAGATCGGCAAGATCGCGCTGGTCGGGGCGGGCATGAAGAGCCACCCGGGCGTCTCGGCGAAGTTCTTCGGCGCCCTGGCCGAGGCAGGCATCAACATCGAGATGATCTCGACCTCCGAGATCCGCGTCTCGGCGGTCACTCGTGCGGACATGCTCGACGAGGCGGTCCGTGCCGTGCACACGGCGTTCGGCCTCGACTCGGCCGACGAGGCCATCGTCTACGGCGGCACCGGCCGCTGAGCCCGCGCGGTCGATGTATTGCCGCGCGACCTAGGACGCGGCGGTACATCGACCGGAGCTGGAGCGACGTCGAGACACAGGTTCTCTTCATCTGTGCGTGGGTATGGTCGAAGTAAGGCCAGTTCCTCGGGGGGAAAGGCAAGACAGTTCTGTGACCCCTTACGTATCGCATCTGCAGGACGACGGTTCGGTGTTTCCGCCGGTTACTCCCGACCCGCCCCTGCCTCCCGGTCAGCAGGAGATCGAGGTCCCCGAGATCGTCCCGGTCTCGACGCCCGACGGTCCGGACACCACGAAGAGTCGGCGAGGGGACGAACCCACCGGGTGACACCGCCCCGGGTCTGAGGTATGCCGGTTCGAGGTATCCCGGTCGAGGTATGCGCTCGCGCTGTCGACCGACCTTCAACCTCGACCCGATTACCTCGAGCCGGGTATGGCTGTGGGTGTGAGACTTCGGCGTAGCGCCATCGATGGGCCCGGCATACGGCGCATCGGGCGGGGCAAGGGCTTCGGCTATGTCGACGCCGCCGGGAGCCCGGTGGACGACGAGACGCGAGAGCGCGCAACCGCACTCGTGATCCCACCGGCCTGGCGCGACGTGTGGATCTGCCCGTTCCCGAACGGGCACATCCAGGCCGTCGGCACCGACGACGCGGGTCGGCGGCAGTACCTCTACCACGAGGGATGGCACGAGGCTCGCGGCCGCGAGAAGCACGACCGGGTGCTCGCACTGGCGAAGCGCCTGCCGGCCATGCGGATCCAGATCGCGTCCGACCTGCGCGCGAGCGGGCTCAGCCGGCGCCGGGTCACTGCGGCCGGCCTTCGGATGCTCGATGCCGGCCTGTTCCGGACGGGCGGAGACGAGTACGAGGCCGAGCACGGCTCCCACGGTGTCGCGACGTTGCTGAGGGACCACGTCACCGTCAGGGGCGACGAGGTGACGTTCGAGTTCCCAGCCAAGTCCGGGCAGCTGCGTGAAGCCGTCATGGCGGATCCCCTTCTCGCACGGGTTGCCTTGTCCCTCAAGCGAAGCCAGCACCCGGGTGACCGGCTGCTCGCGTTCCGTGACGGCCGTCGCGAGTGGCGGGAGCTGCACTCGAGCGATCTGAACCTGGCGTTCAAGGAGATCGTCGGTGAGGAGTTCACCGTCAAGGACCTGCGCACGTGGGCTGCCACCGTCACGGCCGCGGTCGCCCTCGCGCAGGCCGGCCCTGCGGACACCGAGGCCGAACAGAAGCGGGTCGAGAAGGCGGCGATGACCGTCGTGGCCGAGCATCTCGGCAACACACCCGCCGTCGTGCGGCGTTCCTACGTCGACCCGCGCGTGCTCGACGAGTATGCCGTGGGGCGGACGGTCGCGCGCGGCCTGGCCCGCCTCAGTGCCGCGGACCGTCGACGCCTCGCGCAGAGCGACCTCGTGCAGGTGCGGGACCGGGACGCGCTCGAGCGCTCGGTCGTCCGGTTGCTCAGCGACCCCCGCACCTAGCCCCGCGCCTCCTGGCCCGCCGGTCGATGTATTCGCGCGTCGTATCTGGCGCGCACATACATCGAACGCGCACCTGCATCGCGCCGGGTCAGGACTCGCCTACTCGGCGACGGTCCCCTGCGGCTCGGGGACCGGCTGGTCCTGGCCCTGTTCGAGATCCTCAGCGCGCGTCTGCGGCATGAAGAGCCCGGCCGCGAGTCCGAGCAGCGCGGCGAGGACGGTCGCGAGGAACACCGCTGAAGAGGCATCGCGAATCGCGGTCGGTGTCCCGGTGCCGCCGCTCGAGGCGATGATGCTGTTGGCGACCGCGCCGAAGATCGCGACGCCGACCGCGCTGCCGACCGAGCGCATGAACATGTTCGACCCGGTGACGACGCCGCGCTCGCTCCACGGCACCGAGGCCTGCGCGGCGATCAGCGTCGGGGTTGCGACCAGGCCGAGCCCGAGGCCGACGACGAAGCACGAGAGGGCTGCCGACCAGACGTTCGGCCTGGCCGAGGTGATCCAGAGAGCCGCGGCGCCGGCGCTGGCCAGGGTCAGGCCGATCAGCGCGGTCGGCCTGAAACCGATGCGCAGGTAGAGGCGACCCGACTGTGACGCCGAGATCGGCCACCCGATCGTCAGGGCAGCGACGGCGAGCCCGGCCACGAGCGGAGTCGCGCCGGTGGTGCCCTCGAGGAAGGTCGGCACATAGGAGGTCAGGCCCACCAGGACCGCCCCGACGCCGACCGAGATGAACAGGGTGGTCACGATGAGCCGCCGGGAGAAGATGTCGAGCGGCAGCACCGGCTCGGCCGCACGCCGCTCGATGGCGACGAAGGCCACGAGCAGGAGCGCGCCGACGGCGAACGCCGCGATGCTCTGCCACGACATCCACGCCCAGGCCTGCCCGCCTTCGAGGACGGCGAGGATCAGCAGGCTGAGCGAGATCGTCAGCGCAGCGGCGCCGGCATAGTCGATCTGGTGATCTCGGCGCTCGACGGACTCGTGGTAGCCGCGCCACAGCATCCACGCTGCCAGCAGGCACAGGGGGATGTTGACGAAGAAGATCCAGCGCCACGAGGCGAACTGGGAGAAGACGCCACCGAGAGTCGGGCCGACCACGGACGAGACCGCCCACACGCTGGCGATGTAGCCCTGCGCCTTGGCCCGCTCGGCGACCGTGTAGATGTCTCCGGCGATGGTGATCGTCACCGGCAGGACGGCTCCGGCGCCGATGCCCTGGACCGCGCGCATGGCGATGAGCGACGGCATGTCCCACGCCAGGCCGCACATGACGGACCCGACCAGGAACAGCCCGATGCCGAACAGGATGACCGGTTTGCGACCGAGCGTGTCGGCCAGCTTCGCGTAGACCGGGACCGACACGGCCTGGGCGAGCAGGTACACCGAGAAGAGCCAAGGGAACTGCGTGAGGCCACCGAGCTCGGCGACGATCGTCGGGACTGCGGTGGCCAGGATGGTCGCGTCGAGCGCGATGAGCGCTGTCGACAGCATGAGGGCGATGAGGATGGGTCCGCGCTCGGAGCGGAACCCGACTGTTGTCGAGGTGGACACGGTCCTCCCGAGGTCAGGTATGTGTGCGTCAGGTGTGAGATGTGCGGGTTGGTCCGGCGGCGCTCATGGGTGAAAGCCCGATGTTCGCCAGATTCATTCCCGCCCATCCCACCTTTCGGGCGCTCGTGGCGAGACACTGGTGACTCGGGCCACGCCCGGATGGGTACGTCGCCCGTGCGTCCCCTTTCGTGCCACGCGGGTTCGCCGCGGCACCCCACGGACGGACGTATGCCGTCAGGCTCGCCGGCACCACCCGGCCTGACGGCATACGTCCACGGGGCGCGAACGGTTACGGAAGGAGCCCATGTGGTGCGCACGCTGGGGGTCGAGGAGGAGATGCTCCTCGTCGACGTGCGGAACGGCCGCCCGCGCTCGGTATCGGGCCAGACGCTGATCCGGGCCGCCCATCAGCCTCCTGAGGTCGCCGGGGTCGGCGTGCACGGGGCCGTCGAGGGGGAGTTCCAGCAGCAGCAGATCGAGACGCACACCGCGCCCGCGGCCGACCTGGGCACCTTGCGCGATGAGATCCGGCGCTGGCGGCGCGAGGCCGTCGACGCGGCTCGGGGGACCGGTTCGAGTGTTGCCGCACTGGGGACCTCGCCCCTGCCGGTCAACCCGATCCCCGCGAAGTCGCCCCGCTACGCCTGGATGGAGGACCGCTACCAGCTCACGGCGCGTGAGCACCTCACCTGCGGTTGCCACGTCCACGTGTCCGTCGAGAGCGACGAGGAGGGGGTGGGGGTGCTCGACCGGATCCGCGTGTGGCTCCCGACTCTCCTTGCTATCAGTGCGAACTCGCCGTTCTGGAACGGCAAGGACTCCGGCTTCGCCAGCTACCGCTCCCAGGCCCTGGCCCGCTGGCCCTCGTGGGGCCCGACCGACCTTTTCGAGTCGGCGGCGGCCTACCACCGTCGCGTCCGCGATCTCGTCCTGACCTCGGTGGTCCTCGACGAGGGGATGATCTACTTCGACGCGCGGCTCGCTGTGCACTACCCGACGGTCGAGATCCGCACGGCCGACGTGTGCTTCACCATGGACGAGGCGCTCGTCGTCGCGGCGATCTGCCGCGGGCTCGTGGAGACGGCCGCCGCGGACTGGGCGCGCGGCCTGCAGGCGCCGCCCGTGCCGACCCAGCTCATCCGGATGGCGAGCTGGCAGGCAGGGCGGGATGGTCTGAGCGGCAACCTGATCGACTGGCGCAGCGGGCTGCCCCGGCCGTGCTGGTCCGTGGTGGCCCAGCTGCTCGACTACATCGGCCCGTGCCTGGAGGCATCCGGTGACCTGGCTGAGGTCGAGGCCGGGTTCGCGCGCCTTCGCGAGGACGGCAACGGCGCGATCCGGCAGCGGGCGATGCTCGACCGTACGGGCCAGCTCATCGACGTGGTGGCCGAGGCGGTCCGCGCGACCTCCGGCCACCTCACCGACTAGGGTTCGACCTCGATCAGCCCGCGCGCTCCACGCTCGGCGTCGACCATGACGTGCGAGACGAACGGGTACGTCCCCGCCGCCGGGATCGACAGCTCGACGAAGCCCCCCTGTGCCGGCGCGAGGTCGAGCGCCTGGGAGCCTCCGGTCGACGTCCCTGGCAGGTCGAGCGGGCCACGGCCGTCGCGCAGCAGGTACGTGCCCTCCTTATAGACCGTGTCGAACTGGGCCCCGACCACATGGAATGCCGTGCTCCTGTTCGGGCCCGCGTCGAGCACCCAGACCCGGATCCGCTCGCCGGGCTTGGCGGTCAGCGACCGCGCCGCGTACTGAGCGGCATACCCATTGAACACCACGGCGTCCGGCCGTTCGGCCATGACCTTGGCGGGGTCCACGGGTGCACCCTGGCCGGCGCCGAGGTACACCTCGGACTGCACGAGCAGGTAGCTGTGTGAGACCGGCGCGAGGCCGTCCGGCTCGATGACGACTGCGCCCGCCATTCCCGCCGCGATGTGCGCCGACATCGGCATCGTCGAGCAGTGGTACATCCAGATCCCGGCCCGCCGTGCGGTGAAGCGGTAGACGAGCGAGCCGCCCGGCGGCACCGTACGCATGACGTCGGCCGGGTTGTTCTCTCCTGCATGGAAGTCGATCGAGTGGCCCATCGACCCGTGGTTGACGAGCGTCACCTCGAACGTGTCACCCACCCGGCCATGCAACGTCGGACCGGGGGACTTCCCGTTGTAGGTCCATCGCTGCTGCATCACCCCGGGAGCCACCTCCACGGTGACCTCATCGACCGTGAGCGTGACCCGGTGCACGCGCTCGCCGGTCAGCGGCGCGAGGACGGGGTCGTATGCCGTGAAGCCGGGTCCCGGCCGCTTCGTGAGGTCGATCCTGGGGCTGGATCCCGTCTGGCCGGGGCCCGGGGCCGCCGTCGTGGGGCCGGAGCCATCCGGCATCGGCATGCCGTGCGACTGTCCGTTGGTGCCGGCCTCGTGGCTGCCGATCGCCTTGATGGACAAGGTCATTCCCATCTGACGATGCCCGACGATCGAGCACCAGGCGTCGACGTTGCGGCCGATGACGCCGGCGTCGATCGTGGCGCGCTGGCCGTCGCCGAGGCGGCCGCTCGACTGGCCGGTGTCGAGGACGAGGTCGTGGACGTTCGTCGGGTCTGCGTTGACGACGTCGATCAGGAGGCGGTTGCCGAGGGGCACCGAGATCGAGGACGGGCTGAAGTGCATGTCCATCGCGGTGACGGTGACGCGGGTCGTCTCACCTGTCGGCGTGACTCCCGCGGCAGTCGCACCGCTGCCCGTCGCGCCCACGCCGGAGAGCCCGGCCGCAGCGGGGTCGAGCCCGACGCCGAGGGCGGCCCCCAGAGCGACCACGGCGATGCCCGCGACGAGCTGCGACCGGGCGAAGGGTCGCTGGGTCAGTGGTGCGATGACGGGGACCCGTCCCTTGGCAGGTGGGGTGGTCGGGCCCGCAGAGGTCCCCGTTGCGGAGCTGACGGTGCGCGACGGCATACCCGTTGGCGCATCGTCACCCGCACCTGCCTGCGACTCGGCGAGTGTGCGCCTGGCCGTGATGCCAGCGCGAATTCCCTTGAACATCAAGGGGATGTAACTCGCGAGCGCTCCGAGCACGAGCATCGAGACGACGACGCGCACGAGGCTCGGCACGGGCAGCAGGCACACGGCCAGGCCGAGGTTGGCCACGACAACCCGGACGGTGCCTGCCGTCTCGAGTGGTGCCATGGAGGCCCGGAGCACGGAGGGCCCGCCACCGAGCACGACCGGGATGAGGTGAGTCAGCGAGCCGAGGAGCACCTGCAGCGCGAAGCCGACGACGAAGATCGAGGTCAGCGTGCCGTAGTGCTCCGCGAGGTCGTGCCAGGCGCCGCCGGTCACCGCGAGCCGCGCCACCACGACTCCGAGCACGACCAGGCCGATGGCCAGCCAGACCATCCCGGAGCCTGCTGACAACGTGGGAAAGGTCGTGGGAGTCCGGCGCCGCGCCGCGACCAACACGCCTCGGACCGTGAGGCCGACGGCGACGAGGTAGGCCGCGACGCCCGCGACAGTGAGCCACGGGAGGTCGGCCAGGGGGCCTGCGACGACGAGCGCCAATCCCGCGCCGACGATCGGCAGCGCCCGTCGCGAGTCCTGCTCTGCACCGTCGGCCATGCGGGTCCTCAGCATGGTCGGCCAGAGCGTCACGAACGTGCCGAGGATGCTGAGGCCGACCCAGCCGAGGAGATTCGTCATCGTGTGGGCGACGAGGAGCCGGCCGTGCCAGGTGTCGGCCTGTCCCCGGGCCAGGAGGACGCCGAGGAGCGCGCCGACGGGCAGGCAGGACGCCGCGAGGATGTAGTAACGAACCGTGATGCGGAAGCGGCCGGGCAGGGCCTTGCGCAGCCTGACGACGAGCATGCACGCGTGCCAGACCACCGCGGTCGAGACCAGCGTGGCGCCGACGACAGTGACCGGCCAGAGCGCGGTCGGCACGCCGACGAGCACGAGGGTCGTTCCGGCTGCGAGCAGGCTGAGCCGGTAGGTCTGGCGGCGGCGTGACTCCAGGTCCGGGCGGCTGCGCAGCAGCGCATCGGTGAAATGGACACTCCACACCATGATCGAGTGCGTCACCGCGCCGAGCACGACGAGATGGACCATGAGCCATCGGGAGTCGTCGACGAAGGGGTGGACGAGCGCGACGAGAACGGCCAGGCCGAGCCAGATCACGACCGGCCGGTCGCGCATGAACCAGGAACCGCGAGTAGTGCTCATGCCGTGCGTCCGACGGCTCAGATGTGGCGCTTCGGAATATTCACGGAATCGACTGTAGATATTTCTGGGCCGCTTGGCCAATCCGCTTTCCGAGCGTGCTGCGCCCGCCACTGTCGAGTGGCCCCGTCGTCACCCGCCTTCGTGCTAGGAGTGTGCGCGCCACCGTCGAGTGGCCCCGTCGTCACCCGCCTTCGTGCTAGGAGTGGAGTTCCTGGGACGAGTGTGACGACGAGGCCACTCGACGGCTTGTGGCGCCTCGGGTGGTGCAGCCCCGCTTCGTCCGCGGCTTCGTCCGCCTGCTTCGTCCGCCGGGCCTAGGCGGGCCGGTCGGCCTCCGGCTCCGCGGTGGGTGTCAGGTGCAACAGGCAGGCGCCGGGCTCGGCGAAGGCCTGGAGCGACACGTCGCGTGGCGCATGCTTGGCCTCGAGCACCCCCTCGACGATGCCGCGGTGGACCTGGCAGACGACCTCCGGGCGCTGCCTGGCCACCTCGAGGATGGGGCAGCGTCGAAGGCGGACTCGCACCGAAGGTGTCTGGGCCGAGACGTCGGGGTCGAACCCGAGGTCGCCGAGCAGCCGGACCACGGTGTCGTCGGCGGGCTCGTGGGCGCCGGCGTCTGCGTCGGCGAGGCTGTGGCCCCAGCGGCGGCCGAGCGTGATCATGTCGGCCCGGACGTCACCGCCATGCTCGGCGACGTGGTCGGCAAGGACCCGGGCCAGGGTGACGTACTCGGCTGCTGCCGGCGAGCGGCGCGGGCTCGGGGTGTAGCCCCACCCGGGGCGGCCCCGCCCACTCGGGGCCAGACGTGAGCGGCGCGCCAGTCCCGAAGACACGAGGCGGTCGAGGTGCTCGCGCGCCGTGTTCACGTGCAGGTCCAGCTCTGCGGCTACCGCGGCGATCGAGACCGGCTGGTCGGGGGACTGGTGGGCGAGGTCCTCCAGGGCGCGCAGCGCTCGGCGCCGCTGCGCGGTCAGGCGCTGGGCGGACCCACTGTCGCGCTCGGTGGGGAGCGGGCCGAGCCGAGTTGGATTTTCCACAAGGATCACCGTATAAAAAGAAGTGGTGCGCGGCAACGAGACCGCGCCGTGTCGACGCCAAGGAGCGTGTCATGACCCAGTTCATCCCCGTGTCTGAGACGAGCACCCACACCTGCGGGTGCGGCTGCACCGACGAGGGGGTGCCCGCTCTCGACGTCACGGTCATCCCGCATGCGATCCGCCACGCGACGGTGTTCGGTGCGTTCGACGCGATCTCGCCGGGCGGTTCGATGGACCTCATCGCGCCGCACAACCCGCTGCCCCTGCTGGCCCAGCTGCGCGAGCGGCACGGCAACGTGGGCATCGAGTACCTCGTCGAAGGTCCCGATGCCTGGAAGCTGCGTCTCACCCGGCCGGCCTGACTCGTCGCGGTTCGCGGGCATGTGCAGCTACTGCGGGTGTCAGTCGATCGACTCGGTCGGTCGGTTCATGCAGGAACACGAAGAGATCGTGAACCTCACCGGGCCGCTGCACCGGGCCGTCGCCGCGCGTGACGATGCAGCGATCTCGGCCGCGCTGGACCATCTCGTCGCGCACCTTCACCCGCACACCGATGCGGAGGAGGCCGGGCTCTTCACGGTGCTTCGAGGCAAGCCCGGCTTCACGGCATACGTCGACGGGCTGTGTGCGGAGCACGCCCTGCTCGACGGGCTCGCGGAGCGGATCCGGGCCGGAGAGCACGACGTCGTCGATGAGTTCGTCAACCAGCTGCGCAGTCACATCGACAAGGAGGAGAACGGGCTCTTCCCCGCAGCCGCCATCGAGCTCGACGGGCCCGACTGGGTGCAGGTCGACCGCCTCACCCCGTCCCGAGCGGCGCACGCCCACTAGCCACGCCGCGCGGGTGGGAGGCTTCGGGCCCCCGAACGTCGCCCCGGGTCCCACGCCGACCGGCTGCGCTCAGGACTCGCTGAGGATCTTGAAGATGTCCTCGGAAGCGAACCGGCGATGCCCGCCGCGAGTGCGGATCGAGGGCAGCTTGCCGATGCGAGCCCAGCGGGTGATGGTCTTGGGGTTGACGCCGAAGAGGACGGCGACCTCCGCCGGGCGCATGAGTCGCGCCGGTTTCGTCTGCTGGGGGGTGGTCATGCTGCTCCTCGAGGGATCGAAGCGGGGGTTCCTAGTGAGTAGGACGCTCGAGGCCCAGAAAAATGACCGAATTCTGCCCAGAAGTTCTGTCCCGCCCCGCCCCCGCGCCCCGGCGGCCTGCCCGCGAGTGTGGTGCCAAACAGCACCGCAGTGCGTGCACTTGGCACCACACAAGCAACCGAATGACAGCGCGGTGCTGCTCACCAACCCGAGGACGCTACGCGCCCTTGCTGCCCCGGCGCCTCGACTTCGCGTGCTTCCTGCTCGTCCGCCTCGGCGGCGCGGAGGTGACCGGACGCTCTGTCGTCGCGGCCCATTCGAGTGAGCAAGGCCGCCACCTGGCGATGGGTGGTCGCGCTGAGAATGCGTTCCTCACGGCTGTGCCGGCGTGCGGCCTCGGCGGCCTCCGTCGCTTCTCGCATCGCTGCTTCCGCGCCACGCAGATCAGCCTCGGTCAGGGTCTCGCCGGACTCCAACCGGATCACGAGCGCTTGCAGCTCACCGACTCGTTGCGAGGCTCGCACGGCGCGCTGCTGTGCTTCCACCATGCGGCGCCGAGCCGCCTCGGATCGCGACTCCTCCACCCTCACATTGTCACCCCGATGCCCGCCGGCGGCTGAGGTATCGGCGTCGGCAGGCTTGGCACGAGTGGCGCACAGGACCCCCGCGGCGGTCTCCGACTGGCGCCACTGCGACGGGGCGCTCACTCGACCGTCGAGTGGGCGCCCCGTCACACGACGACGGTCGAGGGGGCCCGTCACACGTCGACGGCCACGACCGGCGTCGAGTGGGCGCCCGGTCACACGTCGAGTGGGCGCCCGGTCACGGGTCGGGGGGTCGAGGGCGCTAGCCGAGGTCGTGGGTCATGCTGTCGATGACCGCGGTGACCGCCAGGATCAGCACGTCGTTGTGCCCGTCGAGGATCTCCACGCCGTAGGTGTCGGCGATCCGGAACCACCGCTTGGACACCTCGGCCACCTCCTGCCCGCCCTGGGACACCTTGTACTCGTGGTCCACGATGTTGCCCTGGACCTCCATGTCCTGCCCGTCGGCGACCTCGACGGTGAACCGCTCCCGCAGCGGGCTGATCATCGCCTTCTTGACGGTCGCCACGGTCCGCCCGGAGGCGTCCTCGATGTCCATGGTGTCCCGCACCCGCAGCTTGCGTTCCTGCAGCTTGAGCAGCTCGGTGCCGGAGGCGTCCTCGAAGATGAGGGTGTCGCGGATCCGCATCGCCTTGCCGTTGACCTTGTAGGCGCGTCGGCCCTGTTCGTCCTCGATCCAGGAGTCGTCGCCGATCGCGACGAGCTTCTGCCGCATCCGGTAGGTGGTCCGGCCGATGCCGCGGCGCTCGTCGCGTCGTTCCTCCCGGCGTTCTTCCCGGCGATCCCGCAGTCCCATCACTGTCTCCTCCACTCGGCGCGGTTCCTCCCCCGAGCAAAGAGGGCCACGTGAAGCGGGTCATCCTCCGGAGCGGGTAGTCCGACAGCCAACCCGTTGCAGCTCCTTGCTCTGCCGGGACGGTCCGGAGCGTCGCTCGTCCGGCGGGCGCACACGTAGTCGACCTGCACGCCGAGCTGATCCAGGCGCCTGACGAGCGCGGCGAGGGGAAGCTCGCCGTCGTTCGTGATGGTCAGTGTCGTGCCGCGCCCGTGATGCCTCACCCCGGCCGATCCGAGTGCCCCCGTGAGAAGCATGCCGAGCCGACCGGAAACGCGGGCTTCGTACCGCATCCGATCCACCTGCCCTTTCCCGCTTTCGCGGTGGCACGGCATACCTGCGCACCCTCCCGGCCGGAGGTATGCCGCGTCCCCTAGGGAGTGAAGCAGCCTGGAGGGCTCCGGTGCCTCATCCCGAGCGGGTAGTTGGCGGGTCCCTCAGATCAGGCCGAGGAGCCGCGCGCGCTTGATGGCCTCGCGGCGGTTCGTGACTTCGAGCTTGCGGTAGATCGACCTGGTGTGGGCTTTCACGGTGTTGACGGACACGAACAGCGAGCTCGCGATCTCGTCGTTGGTCTCGAGCGTCGCCATGTGGCTCAGCACGACCCGCTCGCGATCCGTCAGAGCGCGGGCCAGCGGACTGGGTGCCGCCATCGCCGGCCCGGACTCGAGGCTCGACAGGAGGCCCTCGGCAAAGCTGCCGTCACCGCCGAGTCTCTTCCGATGCTGCAGGAGCGCCTGGACTCGACCGGAGCCCGCCGCGAGAAAGGGTTGACGAATGCCCTCCGGCTCGGCCACGGTCAGAGCGCTTTCCAAGGCGGCCAGCGCGCGATGGTCGTCGCGATCGTGCTCGGCCGCCAACGCTGTCACGAGCCACGCCTCGACGGCGGCGACGCGGTCGCCCGACGACTCGCGGACCGCGGCAACGTCGGCCTCGGCTCGCGCGGGCCGGCCCAGCGCGAGGTCGACGAGTCTGGCAACCACCGTCACCTCGGGGGACGCGGGCTCCTGGGCGGCGGCCCGGATCCGGTCGAGGGCAGCGTCCGGAAGGCCTTGCGCGACAAGCGCGTCGACCTGGACGCGGGTCATCCGGCGTCGAACCCGGGCCGGCTGGTCACGGCCCCTCGTCTCGGCCGCAAGGGTCCGCAGCAGACCCACCGCCTTGTTGACCCGTCCGCGGGCCAGCAGGATCCGGGCCTGAAGCGCCCGCAGGGCCACGTACGGGATCCACTCCGGATCGTTCCGCTGCGCAGCCAGGCCCCTGTCGACCAGACGTTGTGCGTCCGCAAGCTCGCCTCGCTCGAAGTGGACCTCGGCAAGCGCCAGGTATGCCGCGATCGCCTGGGCGAGCTCGGTGCATCCTCGCTGCTCGGCCAGGTCGAGTGCCTCGACGGCCAGCGTGGCCGCGGCCTGCAGCCGCCCTCGTCCAACCTCCACCAGCGCCAGGTAGCCGAGACTGTTCACGACCGTGAGGTCGGCTCCCGTTGCCCGAGCGACATCGACGGCCGAGCGCAGGTAGGGCTCCGCATCGTCCCCCCGGTCGGACCACACCAGCGCGACGCCGTGGTTCCCCAGACTCGGTGCCTCGTAGAGCCGCGCCGGCACCGGATTGCCATTGAGGCTCGGGTCGCCCAGCCACCGCAGGAGCTGGCCGGAGGCCGCCGACAAGGCGGTCAGGTCCCCGGTCGCCCTCGCCAGCACCATGTCCGCGACGGTGAGGAAGGTCTCGACGGGCGTCCGGAACGAAGGGTCGGAGCCGTTGAGCATCGTGCGCGCCTCGGACACCTGCAACGCCATGCCCGGGTAGTCGCGCTGCAGAAAGCGGACTACGGCTGCTGTTGCCCGAAGCTCTGCGCTGCTGCTGAACTCGCTGGCCGGCACCTCGGCCAGCAGCGCGGCGAACGCCTCACGCTCGGCCGAGACCGCATGCGGCGCGGCGACGGTGACCATCAGCTCCCCGACCAGTCGCCAGTCGCCTGCGTGCACGGCATGTCGGACGGCCTCGAGCGCGTCCCCCCGAGCGGCGAACCAGCGGGCGGCGCGGCGGTCCAGCTCTGTGGAGAGCTCTGGGTCGTCGAGCCGAAGCCGCTGGCGCAGCAGGTCGGCCATGAGCGCGTGGTAGCGGAACCAGCGGTGCCCGGCACCGAGCGCGACGACGAAAGCGTTGGACCGCTCCAGCAGCTCCAGCTCCTGCTGGCCGTTCGACCCGCCGGTCAGCTCGTCGGCGAGCTCGCCGCACAGCTTGTCGGTGACGCTCGTGCGCAGGAGGAACTCGCGCCTTTCGGTGGGCAGGTCGTTCAGCACCTCCTCGAAGAGGTACTCGGCGACGGAGTCCTCACCGCCCGTGAACTCAGCCAGGCGGTCCGCCCTGCCGGTCCTCGCCGCGAACAACGCCGCCATCCGCAGACCGACGGCCCAGCCCTCGGTGCGCTCCAGGACCTGCTCGGCCACCTGTTCAAGACCAGACACTCCGGCCTCCAGGAAGAGCGCCTGGGCCTCCGGTCTGGAGAACGCCAGGTCGGCCGCTCGGAGCTCGGTCAGCTCGCCGTCGACCCGCAGTCGCTGCAGGTGTAGTGGCGGGTCGGACCGAGTGACGAGGACCAAACGGAGCGAAGAGGGATGGCGCACGAGGTCCGCGACACCCTCCAGGACGTCGGGACGGCGGATCTCGTGGAAGTCGTCGAGGACGAGAGTGAGCGGCGTCGGCAGCGTGCTCAGCCCGAGGATCACGCGCCGCAGCATCTCGGGGCCCAGGGGAGGCCTGATCACGAGCTCGCGCAGAGGCGGGCTCACGACATCAACGGCGTCGCGGACAGCCGCGAGGACGTAGGACCAGAACAGCACGGGATCGTTGTCGCTGCGGTCCAGAGACAGCCAGGCGACCGCTCCGTCGGCCTGTCGTGCCTCGGCCCAGCCAGCGACCGCCATCGTCTTGCCCCACCCCGGCCCGGCGCTCACCAACGTGACTCGGTGTGCGGCACCTCGATCAAGCTGGTCACGCAGACGTGGCCGGGACACCAGGCCGAGTGGCAGCTGAGGCACAGCCAGCTTGGCCGAGCGCAGGTCCAGGCTGTCGTGTTCGCGAGCGCGGCCGGACGGACGCGACACGGACACGCTCATGCGCCGGATCCGGTCACCGTCGACGGGCGGCTCGTCACGAACGATGACCTGGCCGCTGATGCCGGTGCCGTCAGCACGCCAACGTGGCCTGTGGTTCTCCGCCTCCGTCCCGACACGTCATCAGGCTAACCGGCGGGATAGCGAGGTACTCCCTGAATGGAAAGCCTGCGGCATACGTTGGCGACTACCCGTGGGGGGTGAGGTGAGACGGCAGGCTTTCGCGGGAAGGTCGAGTGGACGTCAGGTCGTCCGAGGAGGTGCTGGCTGGTGGCTTGGGTGTACGAGGTGCACGTCCTCGGGCTGGTGACCGACGAGGCTCTGCTCCAGCTTCGCTCCGACTTCGACGGCGTCACGGCGACCACAGAACCCGCGAACACGGTCCTGACCGGATCGGTGCCCGACCAGGCTGCGCTCGTCGGCCTGCTCGAGCGCCTCCATGCACTGGGGATCGAGGTACGCGAGCTGCGGCGTGCCGTCGACGAGTCGGCCGAGCTGGCAGCTGGTTCATGACGGACTGACCCGGGTCCGCGAAAGACCACACCCCAGCTCTGCGACCTCACTAGCGTGTCCACAGTGGCCACGCCGAGCCCGAGCCCACCCGCCACGGTTGAGCGGTCCGCACGCCGCAACCTCGCGGCAGCCTGCGTCGGAAATGCCATCGAGTGGTACGACTTCGCGATCCTCGGAGCCCTGGCTGTTGTCGTCGGGGACGCCTTCTTCCCGGAAAGTGAGCCCGGGACCCGCCTCGTCGCCGCCTTCGCCATCTACGGCACAGCCTTCCTTGCCCGTCCCCTCGGGGCCGTCTTCTTCGGCCGTCGCGGCGACAGGTTGGGGCGACGCTGGTCCTTGGTGGCCTCGGTCCTGCTCATGACCGTGGCGACCACCTCGGTCGGCCTGCTACCCGGGTACGCGACCCTGGGCATCGTGGCGCCGGTTCTCCTGGTCCTGCTGCGGGCCGCCCAGGGGTTCGGCGCTGGTGGAGAGCTCGGTGTGGCCGCTGCCTTCATCGTCGAGCACGCGCCATCGGGACGTCGCGGCGCCTACGGCGCGTGGCACACCGTTACGCTCGCGGTCGGTACCGCAGCGGGATTCAGTGTTGGAGCACTCCTGACCGGCCTGTCCGACACCCTGTCGGACAGCTGGTGGCGGGCGGGCTTCCTCCTCGCGCTGCTTCTCGGCCTCGTCGCCCTGGCGCTGAGGCGCCGGATGCAGGAGACCGACTCGTTCACGGCGGTAGAGCAGGACGCGGTGCTCGATGCCGCGCCGTTGCACACGGTGTGGCGCGATCACCGTCCAGCGCTGGTGACCGGCTTCACGCTCATCGCTGCAGGCGCCCTGGCGTTCAACACCTTCTTCGTCTTCCTTCCCAACTGGCTCGGAGCGACTCGCGACGTGGCGCTCCCGGCTGCCCTGGGCGTCGCCGCTGCCGGGCTGGTCCTCAGCGGTTGCGCCGGACTGGTCTGGGGGCGGGTCTCGGACCGAGTGGGCCGCCGACCCGTCTGCGTGGTGACCGCCGCCCTCCTCGCGGTCCTCGCGGTCCCTCTGATGCTGGCTGTAGACCGAGGCGGCCTGCTCGGGTTTGCGCTCGCCGTGGCGGTGGTCGGCGCGCTCGTCGGTGGCGTCCTCACGATGGCCACGGTCGCCGAGATGTTCCCAGCCGCCGTTCGAGCGACCGGGATGTCGCTCACCGTTGGACTTGCCTCCGCCCTGGTCGGAGGCACAGCCCCACTGGTCGGCCAGCTGCTGGCCTCTGCGACGAGTCTGGTCGCGCCGGGCGTGTACGTCGCGGTGGTGGCCGCCGCGGCGGGCGTCGCACTCCATCGCTGGCCCGAGACCGCCTTCGCGCCCCTCCCGGACGACCGACAGCGGTCAGGTCCCGGTTAGGAGCAGTTCAGGCCGCTGGTCACGCTGTCCAGAGCAGTCTTCAGCTGCTCGACCGGGCCCTGCATCGTGGACTGCATCTGGCCGATGTCCGACTTGCTCAGGCCCTGGAACGTGTTCTTGACGTTGTCCCATGCTGACTGGAGCTCGGCCGCGCCCGCTGCCGCGCTCGACGAGAGTCCGCTGAGCAGGGTCTTGAACGCGGTCTCGAGGTTGCTCACGTCCGTCGTCACTGCAGCCAGCTTCCTGGCTTGAAGGTCCGACTTGAGAGTCGCGGCTGAGCTCTTGACGTCGGCAAGTGCCGGACACAAGGTGCCACTGGCCGCAGTCCCGGTGCTGCCGGCGGTCGTCGTGGTGCCTGCGCTGGTCGAGGTGCCCGCGGCAGTCGTCGTGGTGCTGGCGGCAGCCGGGCTCGCCGGGGTCGATGTACCGCCCGAGCCCGATCCAGCTGAGCTGGAGCACGCCGCAAGCGCAAATGCCACGAGCGTGGCCAGCACCAGCCTGGGCAGCGTCTTGGTCTTCATCGCGATCTCCTCGTCGTCGGCTCCTCGCATCGTCCGTCGGCACGTTCAGAGACCGCATCACCCGCGCTGGATAGTCCATCGAGGCTGTGCGTGTGAAGACAGATGCGTGCCACCGCTGTGACGGGGCGCCCACTCGACGTGCGAGTGAGCGTGACGGGGCGCTCTCTCGACGTGCGAGTGAGCGTGACGGGGCGCCCAGTCGACGTGCGAGTGAGCGCCCCGTAGCGACGTGTCGGAGCCCTCACGGCGAGGGCGCCTCGTCAGAGGCCCGTCAGCTGGTGACCACGCCCCTTCGGGTCGCGAGCCTCAGCTGATCCGCAGATGGCCGGTGGTGGCCGTTTCCGCTCTGCGGTGCGTCGAACACCTGCGTGTCGTATGCCATGTGTCCGACCATGTTGGCGAAGGTCTTCGACATCCAGGTGAGCACCTCGGGGTCGTTGTTGCTGAGGTTGTCACACCACCGGAAGGGGTTGTCGACGCAGCCTCCGTCGTCCCCGGGCACAGTGCCTTCGAAGTTGCCCTCGTACCCGCCGAAGAGGTTGACGTCCGATGCGAGCTTGCAGCAGTCCTGGCCGGTGAGGACGCCACTGGCGGGAATCCCGGCGGCCTGGAACATGAAGGCGTCGGTGCCGTCAGCCGAGAAGAGGATGTTGTTCTTCCCGATCGAGCTGAGGTAGTCGATGCCGTAGTCGCGGGCGATCGCCGAGGGCGCCCAGATGCTCGGCGGCATCGGTGTGCCTGGGTTGCGTCCGAAAAGAGTCACCCCGTCCTTCGGGTCGAGAACTCCCGCGACGTAGTTCGGCGTCGCTGTGACGTCGGCGTCGAGGTCGTACTTGATCTTCGCGAGCTCGTCGGCCGGAAGCGTGTTGACGTAGTAGTCCGAGCCGAGCAGGCCAAGCTCTTCGCCGCCGAACCAGATGAAACGCAGCTTGTTTCGGGTGTTGGTGTTCTTGAGCTGTTGGGCGATGTCGAGGATCGTCGCCGAACCGGATGCGTTGTCGAGCATCCCGGCCCCGTAAATGGCGTCGAGGTGCGCGTCGATGACCAGGATGTTGTTCGGGTCACCGCCCTTGGAGTCGGCGATGACGTTCCAGTCAGAGCGGTTCGGGTCGTCGATGAGGTTGACGTCGACAGTCACGACCGGGGCCGAACCCGGGACGTACTGTGCCAAGAGCTGGGTGCCCACGGCGTAGGTCGTGAAGAGCACGGGGATCTGTTCGGCACCGGAGAGACCGCCCGTGAAGACGCCCGTACGACCGGGGTTGCCCTCGTTGAAGATGATCGCGGCCGAGGCGCCGGCCGCTGTCGCGTTGGCAACCTTCTGGGAGAACGTGCACGTGCCCCGCTGGATCAGGGCGATGTTGCCCGGGACGAAGCCGGTGAAGTCGGAGGCCAGGCAGCCGCTGGCCGAGCTGGGAGTGGGCGTCGCGGGCACGACGATGCCGCCCGCGGGCTGGACCTTTGCGCTCGGCGAGCCGGCGACCTGCGCAGGGTTGAAGTCCGTGCCGAGCACGAAGGAGTGCGGCGTCGGCGATTCCTCACGCATCACGGGGGTCCCGACGAAGCTGAAGTAGTGGAACTTGTACTCCTGTAGCGTCACGTCGTAGCCCGCGGCTCTCATGACGTTGGCCACGTAGTCGGCCGAGGCCTTGTACCCGGGCTCGCCGGAGTTTCGGGACGGATGGCCATCGGCGCCGGGATTGGCGTCGGCGATCTGCTGGAAATTGACCATGTGGGCCCAGAGGTCGTCCTTGTTGACGCAGTCGACGAGCTTCTGTGGAGTGTTGTTGACCCGGTTGGCACATGCCGTGACGTTGGCGTCGGCGGTCGAGGTCGTGGCGTTCGCGTTCGTGGCGACCATGGGCAGGCCCCCGGCCACTGCCACTGCAGCGGCCGCGGCGAGCGCGAGCCGCCATCCTCGACGTCGTCCGTGTCGTGGGCTCATCGTGATGCTCCCTTGCTGACGGCGAAACCCGCCGACGTCATTGTCGACGAGCCTTCCGATGCTACTGCCGCTAATACGCCCGCTGCGCCTTTAGCAATGACGTAGATTGCCCAACCTCTTTCCGTATGCGGCGTGAGGGACTTGGCGCGTTTCCATTCGATTGAATGCGGTGGCGGGAAGGAGCCGTGCTTCTTCTGGGAGCTTCATGAATGTAGCGTGGGAATAAACTGAAAGCACTCGGTGAAAGGCGCTCGGCCGAGATTCCCCAGCCGAGCGCCCTTTCCCGGAGTGCCGTCGGTGCGGACCGCGTCGCCCGTGATCCGAGCGCCGGGCGGCGCCACGCGCGCACTGAACGTAGACGTCTGACCCACGACCTGTGACGGGCCATGCGATGGTTGGCGCATGGCAACTGAGTCGGCCTGTCTCCTCATCGCCGACATCTCGGGATACACCGGCTACCTTGCAGGCGTCGAGCTCGACCACGCGCAGGACATCCTCGCCGACCTCATGAGCACGATCGTCACGTCGTTCCGACCCGGGTTCCGGCTCGCCAAGCTGGAGGGCGACGCGGCATTCATGTTCGTCATCGCCGACCGGCTGGACGGGTCGCTGCTGCTCGACACGATCGAACGCTGCTACTTCGGCTTCCGCCGGAGACGTCGTGACGTGCAACAGGCCACGTCCTGCGAGTGCAACGCGTGCGTGCGGATCCCCGACCTCAACCTCAAGTTCGTCGTCCATCACGGCACGATTCTGCGTTAGCTCGTCGCGGGTTCCGAGGAGCTCCTCGGACCCGATGTCATCCTCGTGCACCGACTACTCAAGAACGACGTCGTCGCATCGACCGGCATCGAGGCGTATGCGCTGTTGAGCCAGCAGTGCGTCGACGCGATGGACGTCGACGTGCAGGCGCTGGGGATGCGCGTCGCTCGCGAGACCTACGAGCACATCGGCGAGGTGTCCGTGTGGGTCCACGACCTCGACCGCCGTTGGGCGCAGGAGGAGGACCGCACCCGCGTCTTCGTCGATGCGGGCGAGGCGATCTACCAGTTCGACACGCCGACCTCCGCTCCGCCACAGGTCGTCTGGGAGTTCATGACGACCCCCGGCCGGCGGACAGGCTGGCAGCTGGGCGTCACGGGCGTCGAGGTGGTCGCGCCGGGCAACCGCCGAGGCGTCGGTGCCACGAACCACTGCATGCACGGCGGGGGCGCGAGCATCGAGGAGCTGCTCGACTGGCGTCCCTACGACTACTACACCTACCGCAACACCGTGCCGACGCCGATGGGTCCGATCAGCTTCGTGGCCACGACCGAGCTCGAGCCCACCCCTTCCGGCACGACCATCCACGAGCGGTATGCCGCGCCGGAGGCGGAACAGGAGCGCGCCGTCGTCGAGCAGATGAGGCCGTGGCTCGACGATGTCCTTGGCCAGAGCTTCACCCGGCTGACCCAGCTCCTCGACGAGGAGCTCGACCGCCAGGGACGCCTCGCTGGTCCGGTCTAGAAGCGTTCATCGAAGCTCCGTCGCAGCATGTCCCTCGCTCGAGACCACGGTGGCCGGCCCCAGTCATCTGTACGATGAGTGACGCTCTCCAGGTTCGCGATGGAGCCAGGGACGTCGCCGGTTCACTCAGAGGCGAGGTGCCGAAAATGACAAGGAAGAGTTGTGCTGCGGCAGCCCTGACGCTGGCGATCGGCTGGATTGCCACGGTGCCGGCGGTGGCTGCTCCGAACCCCAGCCCGGTCGCGCCCGCGCACACCGGCACGGCGTGCGCGAACGTCCTCGCGAACAACCCGCAGGCGGGCAGTGACTCGCACAGCGCGCCGCCGGCCCAGGCGAACTTCTTCGC
Organism: Intrasporangium mesophilum; assembly: GCF_054783095.1. Lineage (NCBI taxonomy): Bacteria > Bacillati > Actinomycetota > Actinomycetes > Micrococcales > Intrasporangiaceae > Intrasporangium > Intrasporangium mesophilum. The sequence continues at coordinate 367,499 of NZ_BAAGRF010000009.1, forward strand.
TGTTGGGGCCGCGTTCTGCGGTATTTCCTGAGGACCTCGGGCATCCGACCGTCCGGCGAGGCAATGCCCTCGGCAGCTCGGCAGCCCATGCGAGAGTGTCGAGGGGGTACGGCACGTGAACTGATCGGCTTACGAGGCGCCCTATGACTCTTGAGGATCGTGCAACAGGTCCGGCTGCGATCATCACCGGTGTGTCTCGTGGCCTCGGGGCCGCTCTCGGCGCCGAGCTGCTCGAACGCGGTCTCACGGTCGTGGGCATCGGCCGGTCGGACAACCCGGAGCTGGCGCATGAGCGCTACGTGTTCGTCCAGCTTGATCTGTCCGACACCTCTCGTATCGACCCTGTGGTGGGGCCGGCCCTGGAGGATCTGAAACGGCGCCAACCTGCGTCTCTATGCCTGGTCAACAACGCCGCAAGCATCGCTGTCGTGGGCCCGTTGGGGCGGCTATCTGCGGATGAGATCGACGCCGCTCTCGCCGTCAACCTGGCGGCTCCAGCGGCCCTGGCCAATCTCTTCTGCCGTGTCTTTGCCGAGGTGGACGTCCCTTTGCGCATCATCAACGTCTCCTCCGGCGCGGCGCAGACCGCGCTGGCAGGCGAAGCGATGTACTGCGTCGCCAAGGCCGGGATCGAGATGCTCACCATGGCGCTCGCCGCTGACCGGCCCGCGCCGAACTTCCGGGCGGTCACCGTGCGTCCGGGCGTCATGGACACCAACATGCAGCTGCATGCGCGCTCGCAGCCATCGGACATCTTGCCGAGCGTCCACCTGTTCAAGCAGTTTCACCGGGAAGGGCAGTTGGTTGCGCCCGCTGTCGTGGCGTCCAAGATTGTCAGTCGGCTCATCGTCAGTGACGTCGAGTCCGGCCACACCTACCGGTATCAGGACCTTTGAGACGCGTACCGCTGGCGGGGCGTGAGCCGGGGGTGATCTGTCTAGGGCTCTTCCCCTGTCGTCCCGTCGATCAGTTCACGTGCCACGTCCAGGTGTCCGGCATGACGGGCGTACTCCTGGATGAGGTGGAGCAGGATCCACTGCAGCTGTGGGGCCGTGGACGCGTCCGTGAACCGGCCGCCGAGTCGTGCCAGGTCGGTCAGCTCATGAGCCTCGACGATCGCTCGAGTCCGACGTCCGGCATCCTCGAGTAGGGCCGCGAGCTCCTCGGCCGACAGATCTGGGGACACCCAGCCCGTCTCCAGCTGGTCGGCCCACGGGTCGGAGATGGGTTCGGCCATGAATCCCCAGCGGACCCAGCGCCGCTCGACGTTGACCAGGTGGTTGACCAGACCCGCGGGGGTCCAACCAGAGGGCACCGTGACCTGCTGGAGGTCCCGGCGTCCCAGCCCGCCGATCTTGCTGATGACCACCGCCCGGTAGTAGTCGAGATACCGCGACAGCAAGCCTCGGAGGTCCGGCGTCGAGGACGGCTCTGGAAACGCTGAGGTCGACATGTTGCCATCCTCCCCTTGCACACCGAACCGGCGCACGGCGTGACGAAGTGTGCCGTGCAGACCGGTTGGAGGAAATCGCTGCGCACACGTTCGTGGGAGGTCGACCCACGAACGTGGGAATCTACTTCTCCGAATGCATGTAAGTCCTGGGAACGCGGTCACCGCGGATTGATCCGGCGGAGAATCGCTCTAGCACTCTGGAAAGGGTCACCCTGGCGAGTTCCTGAGGTCCTCAGCACGGGAAAGGCGAGATCGGGGGCTCCGCCCGCCAGGGAAACGATTCGACCAGGGGCAGTTTCCCGTGCGCTACCGGCTTCCCGGAGGTGAGCGGCAGGCTGGTCCAGACAGCCAATCTGCCAGCGGGATAGTCGATTTGGGAGATGCCTCTCACGCGGTCGCCCCATTCCACCACACTCCCGGCACTTCACGCTCTTCATGGCGAGCCAGACTTGTAAGGGCAAATGTGGCGCAGTTCGGAGTTCTGCGATGTGACAGCGAACTCGCCCGTACCGTACCTGTCAGGGCGTGTCGGGAGGGGTATGCCGCAAGGCATCGTCACGCGTCAGCGCGTTGGTGCGCTCACGGGTGCTTCTGCACGTTCCGATAGCCGGATCGGGGGCCGGAATACCGGTTCAACAATTGGAGACACACATGAGTACGTCATGGCTGGTCTCTCGGGGAACGCCCTCGTCAGGGGCAAGCAAGCACTCACTCTCACGTCGGCGCGGTCGATGGCTCGCCATCGTCGCAGCCATAGCGCTTCCGGCGGCCGTGGTCGCGGCGCCGGTCGCACTGGCGGGGTCGGTCCCGCCGTTCACCATCGACGGCACGGTCCCCGGGGCGGACGGGGCCCAGAGCCTCACCGACCCTGACGGCAACGTCAAGGAGCTGGGACCGCTCAACTCGAGCACGACCAAGATCAGCGTCATCCACAACTCACCGCTGCCGACCCTTGGTCTGACCAACCCGAACGCACAGGTGGACCTCAACCACGCCTGGCTCGGGGCCGCAAAGGACTCGGACAACGACGACTGGCTGTACTTCGCGTGGCAGCGCGACAGCAACACCGGTAGCGGCTTCATCGCCTACGAGTTCATGCAGGACCCGCCGCCGGCCGCCTGCGACTATGCGAACAGCACCCAGCAGCAGCTCATCAACACCTGCAACCCGTGGAAGAACCGCAAGGCCGGTGACTTCCTGATCCTGTGGGACCAACAGGGTGGCAGCAAGAACCTCTACCTGCGCACCTGGTCCGGAACTGCTCCGAACCTCGTGCTCAGCGCTCCGCAGCTGCTCAACGCGAACGTCTCGGCGGCGGCATACAGCAGCGACGGCTTCCAGGGTGAGGCAGCACTGAACCTGACCGACGCGGTGTTCGGCGGGGTCCAGTCGTGTCGCTCGTTCGCCAACGTCATCCCGAGCACGGTGACCGGCAACTCGGACTCGGCGGACTACAAGGACACCATCCTCCAGCCGGTCATCCCGGTCGGTGGCTGCACCTCGACGACCGTCACGACGCCGAAGCAGGCCGACGGCACGACGAACATCCCGGCGGGCGGTCTGTCGATCACCACGGCGGGCGTCCGGGAGGTCAAGGACTCGGCGCTCATCAGCATCGCCGGCGGTAGCGCCACGCCGGCCGGCACCGTCCAGTTCAGCCTGTGCAAGGCCAGCAACGCGGCCAACGCCACCTGCGACTCGGCCGCCACGCCGATCGGCTCCCCGGTCAACGTGACGGGTGCGGCGTTCCCGGTGACGGTGACCTCGCCGAGTGCTTGGGTCACGGCCGCCGCCCGGTACTGCTGGAAGGCGTCCTACAGCGGCATCAGCAGTGCGGGCATCGGCGGATCCAGCGATGTGAGCACCGGCGAGTGCTTCGTGGTCAACCCGGTCCAGCCGACCCTGACCACGACCGCTGGCAATGACGTGCTCCTTGGCAGTGCGGTCACCGACGATGCGTCGCTGACCGGCACGGCCCCGAAGCCGACCAACGCCGTCATCCACACCACGGCGCCGGACCCGGCCACCCGGACCGCGGCGACCGGAACGATCACCTTCACCCTGGTCGGCCCGGGCGACTGCACGACTGTGGCCGCGACGCGGACAGCCACGGTGAGCGGGGACAACACGTACTCGGTGTCGGCCACGCCGACGGCTGCCGGTGACTACCACTGGAAGGCGTCGTACGACGGCGACTCGCCGAACACGACCAACGCGTCGCACAACGCCGGCTGCACGGAGACCGGCGAGGACGTCACGGTCAATCCCGTACCGACGACGACCGTTACCACTCCGCGCGTGGGCAGCACGCCGATCACCACCTCCGTGCCGGTCGGCACCAGCGTGACCGACCACGCCGTCGTGACCGGCACCGCAGCCGGTGGCTCGCCGACCGGGACGGTCGACTTCTTCGTCTGCAACCCGACCCAGGTTGCGGCCAACGGCGGCACCTGCGCCACAGGCGGAACCGCTGCTGGCACAGACAAGGGCATGACGGCCGGGGCCGGCAACACGGCGACCTCCGACTCGGATGCCGTCACGGCCAGCACGGTGGGTGTCTGGTGCTTCCGGGCGGTCTACAAACCGGGCAGCAACCACAACTACCTCGGCTCCAGCGACGCCAGCACCGGCGAGTGCTTCACCGTGAGGGACTCGACGTCTGCCAGCTCGGTGCAGAACTGGCTGCCGAACGACTCCGCCACCATCGGCTCGGCCGGCGGTACCGCGCTCAAGGGCACCCTGTCCTTCACGCTGTACGACAGCGCCGACTGCACCGGAACGGTTCTTCGGGATCCTGAGTCCTTCCCGATCGACCAGGCTTCGCCCGCGACCAGGTCGACCACGAACAGCGACGTGCTCGTCAGCACGTCAAAGACCGTGTCGTGGAAGGTCGTCTTCGCGAGCGACAACCCGCTCGTGGACGGCAGCAACCACTGCGAGAAGACCCAGCTGATCATCACCAACTGAGCTCGACTCGCGCCCAAAGGCGGTGACCCGGCCGGAGCCATCCGGCCGGGTCACCGACCCCGGAGCAAGCCCAGTCGCCTGTCCCCACCGACTGGGGGCTGGGTCCCGAGCAGCCGTATGCCGCGCGACAGCCTTACTTCCCCGGGCGGCATACGGCCTCCGCTCGTGCCTCGTCCGTGCTGACGGGGCACTGTCCGCCGTCCAGGCTGCCTCGGGATCTCTGCGTACTTCAACGGCACCGACGTCCTACCGCGGCGACTAGGGTGGCGCCACCGCCGTGGGTATGCCGTGGGTATACCGGCGGGGCCTTCACCTCGACGAGACGGAGGAGCCATGAGGGACGCCGCCGGTGGCATAGCCGTGCTGGCGGTCTTCGCCCTGCTGTTGGCCGCACCAGTCGTCCTGGCACTGCACCCCCGAGGGCCAGAAGAGGTCGTGACGACCGGTACGGCCCACGGCCGCACGGGGATGGCGATCCACCCACGGCGAGGTCACGCGTTCACCATCCACGCCGCATGGGTCGTCGCCCTCGGGGTCACAGCGCTGGGACTCCATTACCTCGGCTCGGCGGGCTACGCCGCCGCGTTCTTCATCGCTGCGGGACTTTTCATGCTCTACCTGGCGTGGGCGCGGACCAGCGGCCGCGCTGGTGACGGGACGCTGACCCTGACGCCGGAAGGCATCCACCAGCTCTGGGCCGGGTCTGAGGTCTTCGTTCCCTGGGACGACGTGCGTGGCCTGGTCACGACCCGGACGGACTTCATCGTCGAGACCACCGCGGCGGTCGTCCCGCTGCACCACCTGCCACCGATCCTCAGCCGGCGCACCGTCGTGACAGAGGACGCGGTGAGCCTGCCTCGACGGAACCTGCCGCCAATTCCCTTCCAGGAGATGGTCGAGCTGTACTCGACGAGCCCTGCGGCTCGTGCGGAGCTCGGCACCGACGAGGCGATCCAGCGGGCTCGGGCCATGCTGGTCGGCACGTCCTGAGGCCGAGCTCGAGACATCGGCGTCACCACAATCGTGCCCGACCCGGCCGGCTCAACCCGCTCGAAGGCGTACTCATGCTCGCCCTCGCCGGCTGAGCCCGGACGGGTAGGTTGGCGGGCAGGATTCGAGTCGTGGGAGGCGCCATGGTTATCGGGGCGGGCGAGTTCTATGCGGTCGCGACCAGCGATGACTGGCGGCTGACGTTCGAGGGTGCGTTGGCGCACTACGTGTGTCCCGACGCGCGGCGGAGAGTCGAGTTCGCCGGTCGGGTGGTGGATCTGGCGCCCGAGGGCTACGGGCCCGATCTGGAGCTGCGGGCGACCGGCGTCACGGTGCGACTGGCCTCCTCGTTCGACGCCGGCGGGCTGCCCGAGGCGGCCGCCGGCCTGGCGGCTTCGGTCTCCAGGATCGCCGGGGAGCTCGGCCTGACCGCGGACGTCCAGCACCTTCAGGCGATGCAGATCGCCGTGGACGGCGGGATGGATGCGGTCCCGTTCTGGCAGGCCGTCATGGGATACGACCAGGTCGCCGACGCTGACCTCATCGACCCGCTCGGCCGCGCTCCGGGCGTGTGGAACCAGGCCGTGAACGATGGCCGGGACGCGCCGGCACGCATCCACATCGACGTGAGCATGTCGGCCGACGAGGCTGCCCGGCGCATCGACGCAGCCGTACGGGCGGGTGGTCGCGTCGCGGACGACTCGCACGCCCCGCACTGGATCACCTTGGCCGACCCGTCCGGGAACCTCGTCGACATCGCGGCCTGGCCCGACCTGCCCTGACCGCGGCATGTGCTGTCGCGTCGTGCTCATGGGTATGCCGCATGGGTATGCCGCCGGGCAGACGCCCAGCGGCATACCTAGTTCACACAACCGGTTTGGATCAGAGCGGGTTCCGCTCGTCGTAGGTTCCGCCGTAGTAGGTCCCCACGCGGTCACGGTGTGAAGGATCAGTGAGCTGGTGCTCGTCGAGGTCCGGCGAGTCCTTGACCTGGTCCTTCGTGCGGTCGACCCAGACGCCCTTGTCGTCCCAGTCGACCCGCTCGACGGTTCCGGCTGGCAGCATCACCTTGCGGCCAAAGATCCATGGTCCGGTGTCGACGACGACGTAGCCGGCGCCGACGTCGCGGGTGGCCGCATCGATCTTGCCGATGTCGCCATCCACGGCGTGAACCCTGAAGCCCGTCAAGTCATCCTGTCGGGCCGTGATCCCAGTGCTCTCGCGATAGTTCCACGCGTCCCAGTTCTGGGTCGTCATGGTGTCTCCTCTCGTTCGAGTAGGTACTGCGCGCAGTTCGTACCCGAGGGCGTCCGCGTCCTAACGGTGCCAGGCGTGCCCGGATCGTGCCTGACCGGATCGTGGAGCGTGATCCAGTTCGTTGCGAACGTCCGTCCACCGCGCGTCGAGGTGCACCGCGACGAACTGCACGACTCGGGTTTGGTCGAAATAGTTCTGGTCCTTCACGTGACTTACTCCGCCTGCGCCGGGGTCCAGTTCGCGCCGGTCAAAAGCGGCGTATCGGCCGGGTCACCGGGTGCATGCAACCCATACCCCGTCTGGGGGTTCGTCGGGAGTGGAAGCATCGTCAGGGGATTCGGTAGGTGGTCTGCTCATGGATGACGATGACGTGATCCGCGCCGTGTACGACCTGTCGTACCGGCGGCTCGTGACCCAGGTCGTTGCGTTGTGCGGCAACCGGTCCGAGGCGGAGGACGTCGTGCAAGAGTCGTTCCTGGCCGCCCTGACGCATCGACGGGACTTCGCCGAGGCCGCCAACAAAGAGGCGTGGCTGCGGACCGTGGCGCTGAACGTGTTGCGCCACCGTTGGCGCCGAGCCCGGGTCGCCGGCCGCGTCCTGCCGAAGTTCCGGGCCGACCTGAGGATCGACCTCGGGGCCCACGCCTCCGAGGACCACGTCGCCATCGTGGACGCGCTCAGCCGGCTCAGCCTGCCGGTGCGGGTCACGGTGGTGTTGCACTACATCGCCGACCTCAGTGTTGCCCAGATCGCGTCCGAGCTGTCCGTGCCGGAAGGAACGGTCAAGGCGCGCCTGGCCCGAGCCCGCGCCCAGATGGCCGGCCACCTCAGCGACCGTGAGGAGGCGGACTATGTCTGACCTGCGCGGTTTCGCACGTGACATCGAGCGGTCCATCGACCAGCCGGACTTCGAGGTCATGATCGCGGTGCAGCGCCGGGCGCGCCGGCGTCGTAGCGCCCTTGCCATCGCTGTGGCCGTCGCCGCAGTCCTGGCCCTGGCGCTGGCCGTGGCAGGCCTGAGCCAGCTCCGCACGAAGCAGATCCCGGCCCGGCCGGCACCGCAGCTGCTCGTGCCCGGCTGGACCGCGGACCAGATCGTCGGGCACCCCGACGCTTTCGTCGTCACCCAGCTCCGGTCCCGCACCCACCCGAGCACCGTCTTGACCCTGTGGAAACGGTGTACACAGCCCCGCCCGGACCATGACTGTCTCGGCCGCGACGCCATCGCCGTCGTGGACGGAGCCGGCCACCGGTTGGCCACCCTCGCAGCAGTCACGGGATCCAGCGCGCAGCCCTCATCGGGCGGCGACGGGCTGCTCCGCGAGGTCGGCGACGGACTCTGGTACTGGGCTCACCAGGACCCGGGGCCCTACCTGGTGTCGGCGACGATGAGCCAGCCGGTGCAGCTCACCGTCCGGGACCACGCCACCACCCACGCCTTCGGCGTCCCCAGCATCGAGTGCGCAGACCAGGTAGGCCTGTGCACGCTCGACACCAACGCAGGAACGCTCGAGCGGCTCGCCATCCCCCACGTGCCCGACACCCGCTGGGCCACCCCGACCGCCAAAGGCTGCGGCCTCTGGGGCCTGGCCGGTGTCGGCGCCAAACTGAGCCTGGTCATCCAGCAGCGCGACGGCTCCTTCGCCAGCGCCGACCTGCCCAACGCCCCCAACTCCACGACCATGGCCGAGGGCGGACCCAACTGCGAAGTCGCCCTCTACCAAGGCGTCGTCCTGGACAAGGACCAGCTGGTCGTCAGCCTCGACCAAGGCAAGACCTGGCAGATCCGCCAAACCCCGCTGCCGCAAGTTGCAGGACTGGGCGAGCACCTGCCTCACGGCCGGTCCTTCATCCCGCCCCACTGGGAAGACCTCCCCCCGATGGCTCACCCACTGCCGGCCCCCGGGGTGCTCCACCGGCTCTGACCACCCAAACACACTCTCGTCACAAGGAGCTCACCATGAACGCACCCCTCAAGTCCCGAAGGACCCACCCGCTCGCACTCTCGGCGGCTCTCGCGGCAGCTCTTGGAGCTGCCGTCGTCGGGGCGCCGGCGGCTCAGGCAGCGATCTGGGGCCAGTTCAAGATCGACAACCAGTTCGCCGCATCGTTCGACGAGTGCGGCATCACCATCGACTACACGTGGCAAGGCACCGGCGTCCAGACAGTCCGCACCATCGACGGCACGGACCAGGCCTATCTCGGGTCAGCAAACGTCCATGTGGACGAGACGTGGACCAACCCCGCAAACGGCAAGTGGTTCGCGGGGACCTCGCACATCAACATGCGTGACACATCGGGCACCCACATCGAGGGCGACATCTGGCGGTTCGACACCAAGACCACCATCGGCAACGCCACCTACACGAGCTCCGACGGCACGGTCCTGTACCGGGACAGCGGGCTGGTCCGGGAGTACTACATCTTCGACACGCTGGGCGACCACCAGCCGGGAGGCGAGGTCGTAGACGGAGGCTTCATCAGAGCCAACGGGCATTTCACCTCACCCGACTTCTGTGAGCTCGTGACGTCGCAGCTCCTCTGACCTCCGGCCGCCTCCTCACGACTCGGGTGCCGTGAAGCTCCAACTGGCGACCGGGCCTATCTCGCACGAATCGAGGACTTACCATGCCCACGTCCCTTCTGCCCCGGCCCCGACGGCGCGGGCTGGCGCGGCTGCTCCTTGCCGGACTCGCCGCGTCAGCGGCGACCCTGCCCTGCATGGGAGGGCTGGCTGCAGCCACGGCCGCGGCAAGCCCGCTCTCCAGCGAGCACTGCATCAGCCCGACCGGCGTCGACCTCAACGTGACCTATCACATCCACGGCCGCATCGTCTCGAGGTTCTGCACCGAAGCCTTTGCAGGAGAAAGGTTTTCACCCGCCAGCGGATGGTTCATGTCCCCGACCTGGACGATAGCCCCGGCTGGGTTCACTCCGGTGGCGCCGACTCCGCCCGAAGACTTCGTCGCCCGGCTCGAGGGGGTCCAGTACGTCGTCGACGCAGGCACAGCTCAGCAGCGCACCGTCTTCTTCCCCGATGGACCCCAGCTTGGCATCGTCGACGCTGGTGGCCTGGTCGTCGCGAACGCCGTGACGCTGGGCAGGATCGGACCGCTGTCCGCGGGCGCTCACACGCTCGACACGTACCCGATCCTCAACGGCCCCACCTGCGACGGCCTGGGTGACAGCACCGTCGACAACTGCCTGCCGGGCGGGACCACGTGGTTCGACAGCTACGACGTCACGGTGCTTCCCCAGAGCCGGTGACCGACTTCGCCGCGGTGCCATCACGAGATCACGCCAAGGACCTGTCGGTGACGATGGAGATCTACGTCACGGCCAGTTTTGTGGACCCTGTGACGTGTCGTTTTCCGCGGCTTTCGGGTTCGCGATGGGATCGCGGCGCCGCAATCGTGGGCCTGACTCTGCCGCGTCCCATCGGCGATGTCAGAGCCTCTTGCAGAGCCAGCCGAGCGTTGGACTTGTCCTCATCCGGCGTCCAGTTCAGGTCATCCATATTGAAGACGCGGTACACACACTCAGCTTGGTCCGCTCATCGGCACGACCGCTCGGCAGCAGACGAGGACGCTTTCTGCTGGCGGCGCCGCAGGCGGCTGACTTTGCCTGTGACGACTTTGGAGTTCTGGCCTGACTGCGGCTCGGGCCCCTTGTGGACGGACGACGGCAAAGCTATATCTGCTTTCGCTTGGCCTTCCGCAGGAGCTCATCGAGCAGCTCACGGCGTGGAACGGCCAGTACACGGAGGAGAACGTGCGCCGGAAGCGATGACTGCAATCCGTCGACCTTGGCCACGCTCACGCGCCTGTCGTGCTCTTGGCCGGAGACTCCAGGCGCCGTAGTGCCGAGCAAGGAGGCCATCGCCGCACTCGCGATGGCCGTGGCCAGCGGGTGCCGATTCCAACCCCAGATGAATCCCGTGATTGCGACACCCGCGACGGCGCACGCGAGAACTGCGAAGAGGCCCTCTACAACGGCCTCGCCCACCAGCTCCGCAACCTTTGAGCCGAGCCGCCGAGCCAGCGATGGCTCTGGCTGGCCAAGCTCCTTCATCACGCCGGTGATGCTCTCATGCTCGAGGCACGACTACCGACTGGCGCGAGGCACGCCCGCGACGCGGAAGTTGTCCGCGTGACACGGGGGATGAACTATTGCATTGAGATGGCTTCCAGCGGAAAGTCTGTGCTGTGTATGCGTGGACTAACAGGACCGGGCGTTTCGGTGTCGTCCCTCATCGACGGGCTCTCAGTTACCCCCTCATCGCCATTACCGTCCTCGCCGCTGCCTGCACTTCGGCGGAGCAGCCTCCACCCAAGCCTTCCAACTCGGTCGGGGTCTCGGCCAAGACGTGTGCCGAACCATCAACAACTGCGCTGCCTGCATGGGCAACCGCAGGCTTCACTAACGCGAAAGAGCCTCTGCCGCACATCGTCGGAAGCCAGCAAGAGATCGTGGCTGTCACCTTCGGCTGGCCCCTCCACGCGCCCCACCAAGTGGCCGGTAGATCGAACAAGATTCTCTGGGTGCCCCGCGGCGGAAGTGGCCCAATGAAGATCGATGCGACAGAACAGTCCACCGGACGGCGAACCTCCCTCACCTTGCCCGAGGGGCCAGGGCCTTCACAGGTCACGATGCCGATCGCCGGCTGCTGGCGGTTCAGCCTCACGTGGGCAGACAAGCACGATGAACTGTTCATGCGTTACGACGAACTGTCCAGCTAGAGCCGGCCTCGCGTCAGGCGTGACGGAACCCCTCGAGGTCCCGTCGTCGGCAGGAACGGAACGTCCGACCATCGGCGGACGGTTCGGGTCAAAAGCCGGATGCCATGTATGCGGCGAGGATGTAGTTGGGGTGCCGGTCGAGGTTCTTGCGGGCCCGGTCGTACCGCATCGTGGTGCGCGGGTCGGCGTGTCTGGCCGCGATCTGCACGTCGCGTAGGTCGACGCCGGCATCGAGCATGGTGGTGACGAAGGTGTGCCGCAGCATGTGGGGGTGTATCCGGGCGGAGGTGACCCCGGCGGTGGCGGCGAGGTGGTGCAGGCGCCGGGTGGCGCAGTGGCGGTCCATCCGGGTGCCGCGGCTGGTCCGCAGGATCGGGCCGCTCGCGCGATCGTCGCCGGCGCGGTCGACGGCTCGGGCCACGGCCGGTGGCAGCGGGGTGAGCACGACCTTGCCGCCTTTGCCGCGGACCCGCAGCACGCGGTGGCCGTGTTCTTCGCCGAGGTCCGCGATGTTGGCGCCGCAGGCTTCGAGGATGCGTAGCCCGAGCAGTCCGAGCATCGCGACCAGAGCGAAGTCGTTGAGGTTCGCTGACGCGCGGGCGGTCGCGAGCATGGCCTCGAACTGCAGGTGGGTCAGTCCGAGGGTGGGTGACTCGGCGGGCACGTTCGGGCGCCGGACGTGTTCGACCGGTGAATGCTCCAGCACGTCGTCGATGACGCAGGTGCGGTAGAACCCGGCCACGACCGCGACGCGGCGGCTGACGGTTGAGGGCTTGTACCGGCGAGCCTCTTGCATCCACCGGAAGTACAACTCGATGTGGGGTCGCTGCGCGGTCAGCGGTCCAGGCCGTGTTCGGCGCACCAGGTCAGGTAAGCGTGCAGGTCGGACTCGGCGTGCACCCGTGACTGGCCGGTGTATCGGGCCAGGTACGCCGCATCCGCCCGCCTGACCGTGTCTGCTCGGGTTGCGCCAGGATCGGAATTAACACTTTTGAATCAGTACCCATTGCCGAGCGTGACCCACATCGGCGACAACGGCAATGCCCTCGAACACCGCAGCAGAAGCGGACGTTCCCGAACTGCCACCGGACGGTGCGCCGTCAGTACCGTGTCGCCATGTCCTGGACCGAGACTCATGTCTTCATGGATCCCATGCTGGACCTGCGTACTGAGCCGGACCGTGCCCGAGTGCTTGGCGCAGAACTGGCACGTGAACTCCCTGCGGGCCATGAGCTGTACGAGCGTCGATGGACGGTCGTTGCTGAGGCGATGCCGCAGGACGAGGTGCTCGTAGTGGCCGGAGGCCTCGCGTACCTCGTTCACCTGACATGGACGGGGCGCGCCGAAGAGTCGCCCTGGCCCGTTGCCGAGCGCGTCGACAGCGCTGAAGAGTTCGAGCGCCTCGTGGAGTTCAGGTACTAACGGAACGCGGCAGAAGAGGACGTTTGGGGGCTCCGGGCACGACACCCACCGGGTGAGCGAAGCAGCGTTCGCGTCAATCGCCCGAGAATCCGGTGAAACAGAGGTGCGACGGCACACCATCGGAGTACGCGATGACGTATGCGCCGGACCAACTACGTCGATACGACCCGATGCCTGCCCCGCCTGCCATCCACTGGGTGACCATCTCGACGTCGGGGTGCTCTGTCCCGAACTCATGCCGCAGCTGCCCTGGGGTCAGCGGGGAGACGGTGAAGGGCTTCGGCGTTTCGCTCACCCCACCGAATATGTCAATGATCGAGTGGGTGCCACTTTCGGGCTGGTTCGCAAGTAGCGACTCGGGATCGGTGACCGGCGGCCGCTTCAGCGAGGCCTCGAACTCGTCAACGAGGAAGTCGATCAGGTCGGGTTGGTTCCCGCTCTGTTCCAGCTGCTCGCGGTATTCGGCGACGGTCGGCACTGGCCCAGTGACCGGCGGTTCACGATAAAACTCGCCGGACTCGTACGTACGCCAGCGCAGCCGCTGAAGTACCTCGGCCACGTCCCCATACTCGGCCACGTAGGCCCACCCCGATGCGCCCATCAACCGCCTCCCTGCTCGCTGGTCTCACCCGCGCCGTGACCGTCGGTGCCAGCACGCCAGCCTATGACAGCCAAGGGGAGCCGTGAGGAGTTGCGCGGTCATCGGCGGGTCCGCGCGAAGCGCGGCATGACCGGGCGAGCGTAACCGCCCTCAACGCTGATGAGCGAGCGTCCGCCTACGTAGGGGTGCCTTCGCGACCTGAGTCTGCTGGGTGCGCCCGAGCCCACGACCGCTTCTTGCGAACCATCCACACCACCCGCTCGTCGGCATCCTCGCGAAGAACCTCCAGAATGCTGAGCGGAACCGTCTTGTTCTGCGCGACCCAGAGGCGCATATCCGGGAAACGCTCGATCACATCCATCCACGTCGTTTCGGAGGCCTCGTCCTGGGCGGCACGCCCGTACTCCTGCGGATCATCACTCAGTCAGAGGCGGACGAACTCGTCAGCGGACTCGATCACGGGCTCATCCTGACACGCGCTCAACATCCCAATCACTCGGACAGCGGCATGAGCGTGCTTGTGTGCCTAGGCTGCATCCGTGACGGACGTGATCGTGCGGGGCACGGTGCTGGGCTGGGAGTCCGACGAATTTCCGGGCTGGATCGAGGTCGTCGTGACGGACGAAGCCGGTCGCTCCCACCACATCATTGAGAAGGTGCCGATCCTGACGACTCGGAACATCACCTCGGCGTCGGTGTTCCCCGGTGAGCTGTGGCTCCGGGCCACATACAAGCGCATGGAGGGTGATGACGTCATCGTGAACTTTGACCAGGGCGTCGAGACGATCGAGGGCCTCGACGAACTGGCTGTCGCCGCTGCCGACGTCCGCTGGCTGTGAGGCAGGCGTCCTGACGGCGGCCATGTGCGGATGTCAGGTGGTAACCTCGCCGCCACTCACCTGAACGACCAGCCACGCTGGGCCGTGCCTCAGCTCGACTCCGACGAGTTCGCCCACTTCGTTGAGCCGGGGGCCAGTCATCCAAGGCGCTGCCGACCGATTCCGAGAACGGTTCCTCGGCTGACGCGTCTCGCGCTGCCCAACGGGCATCATCGAGGTCATAGTCGTAGGGGGCCAGCCAACTGTGGTCCCCCGGCTCGGTGATCGTCCAGCGAAGGGTCCAATCGGTCTCGCCCACGGCGACTATGCCGTGTCCGGCGTCGTAGAGAAGGTGTACCGGTCCCACGTTTAGCTGGACGGGCTCGCCCGGAATCTCCCAGGCCAGTCGGGTCACCTTCGTCAGAGTCCGGCCCCTCAGTCCTTCGATGGTGACCACAGCGCAGACGCTACCGCTGTGCACCCAGCCCACCCAGCCATGGGAGGTGCCGAAGCGCTGTGCGCCGCGAATCAAGCACGGACTCCGGCATGGTCGGACGAACGTCCTCCGCGCGGCCAGTGCGGACGTCCTGAAGGGCCGACTGTCTGGGCCTTCGCTAGCCGCCGGGTGCGTTTGGAGCAATCCCCTCGAGGAACTCCTGGACGGCACCACAAGGCTCACAGATCAACACCAGAGACCGCGCCCGAGACGAAACTGATTGGCACCACGAGCCCTTTGGCGAGAAGGTCGAACCATGGCTGCTGACCCCAAGGACACGCTGAAGAGATACCTCGACGCGCGCCGTGACGCCCTGATCTCGAAGGTGGAAGACCTCCCCGAGCGCGAAGCGCGGCTCCCACGCACGCCGACCGGAACCAACCTCCTCGGCATCGTCAAACATGTGACCCATGTCGAGGCGGCCTACCTCGGGACGACCTTCGACCGGCCCTTTCCCAATCCCGAGGAACTGGTCCCGGACGCCGCGACCGACCCGCAGGCCGACTGGTACGCAACCGAGGACGAGACCATCACCTCGACCATCGAGCTGTACCGCCGCGTCATCGCGCACGGAAACGAGACGATCGAGATGCTGCCGCTGGGTGCGATCGGCCACGTACGCCACTGGGGCGACGAGGAGGTCACCCTCCACCAGGTCCTGGTTCACCTCCTTACCGACCTTGCCGGCCATGGCGGTCAAGCCGACATCCTCCGTGAGCGGGTCGACGGCGCGGTCGGCTGGCGCAGACTTGGCGACAACGTCCCAACGGGATACGACTGGGAGGCGTACGTCGACAAACTCACCGCCCTGGCAGACACGTTCTAGACCCGACGGATGGTGAAGTCCACCAGGAGCGGACCAGACATCGCGGCAGGTCCCGGGCAGACCGGCCAAACCGTGCGGCGCAGCGTGACGAAATCGATCGGGGCGGGGGGCTCTGGCCGCGAGGTACCGACGGCCTGGGCGGTTCGCCGGTGACCGCATTGGTCCTGCGAGATGTGGTCATCGTGGCCTCCGCGGCCCATGTGCGGCCGGCAGCCTCACATCATTGAGGCTGGCGTCGACTGACATCATGGCTGCCATGGGCCCACTTCCCGCGCCTGGAGGAGATCGGTGACCACGGGCGGCAGTTCTCGCCAGCCGGGCGCGGTCCCTACGCAGAAGTGGAAGCCCATGCCGCGCTGGGGTTGATCGCGTGGGTGGGGTTTCTCTTCGCACAACCGTTTCCCGTGGTCTTTTGGCTCGCAGAAGGCCTCCAAGACGCGGGGGCGGCAGCCAGCCGGCCATGGCTGCCGTGGGTTGTCGCGGCTGTCGACGTGCTCCTCCTCGGGCTGGCAGCGTGGAGGTTTCGGGTGACTCGTCGTCCTCCAGATCCGTCGGGTCGATACGCGCGTAGGCACCCGTCGTAGTCGTCCGCTATTCGGCACAAGCGACCTGCGGCAATTCGTGCGTCCGAGGTGGGCTGGTGCCTCCCGCGATCTTCAGCGGGCGCCTCCGACGACGACAACTCGGTCGGGCTTCCCGAGGCCCTCGGTCTGGATCCAGCCCCGGCCGTGCACAAAACCCCTGGCCACGAGTTTGGCTTCCTGCCCCCGCGGCGCCCAGTCCCGGCGGTACATCTGAGCCAGCCGTTCACCCGTGTCCTCAAACAGGTAGCTCGTCGCGTAAACCCTCCGTCGGTGCAGCCAGTCATGTCTAACGACCGGCCGACGGGCGTGTCTCTCCAGCAACTCGTATCCCCGGGCAGCGAGGTCGGTCGGGGTGCCTTCGAGAACGAATCCCTCGCGGGTTGGGGTAGGCGGGAACGTCTGATGGTGGACGTCAATCCGGTCTCCTCGCAGCCGTTCCCCGCTGAGTTCCAAGCCGACGTTGGCCAGGGCGAGGTGGGCGGGCTCGATGCCCAGAGCGAGCAGAAGTCTGTCGTCGTCCAACTCAAGGCAATGCGGCCGAAGACGTCCGTCAACGAGGACCCGCAGGGCCGCCAAGAACCTGAGTTGGAACGACGTCAGGTGTCCCTCGCACTCGAAGTATTCGCGGTCGTCCACGTTGCATACGCTAGTTGAACGTGTCCTCCCTGGGCCCTAAGGCCCAGCGTCTCATCGGCACGTCCGCGCGACTCGCTTCCAGTTCCGGACGAGCGTAGGCGCCCTCAACGCGGCATCGTCCGGCGTTCGCCGCAGAGCGGATGGTCGGACGAACGACTTCCGCGCGGCAGAAGCGGTCCATGCAGGCGACACTAGTGACATGACACCCGAGCGACTGCGGAGGTTGCTGCCCGCCGCCGATGTAGAAGCTGCACCGGCCTTCCTGTCGTTGCTCGACGATCCGAGGGCAACCCTTCACACCGACTCAGAGCGGCATTCCAACTCGACGGCGAACCTGCTCACGATCTACCGCCAGAGGGCCGAGTGGGTCCGCAGAACCTGCCAGCCCACAGTTGGATTCGACGAGACGGTGCAGAGGCTCACCGGTACGCCGCATGAGCGGCTAGTTGTGCTTGCCGTCGGCAAGGGCGAAGGCGAGTACCAGTGGTGTGTCGCGTTCCTGACCCAGGATCTGGACGAGGTGGTTGCAGCCATCGCCGTTCTGGGGCCGCCTGCGTTGGCATAGGGCACGACGACCGCTCATCGGCACGAGCGACCTGCGGCAAATCCGGATGTTGGTGGAGCGTGCTGCAGTCCGGCGAGCGTCTGGTTGCCAAAGTGCCCGCGCGGGCACATTCACGCTCTGCGCGGCGTCACCGTCATGATCACGTTGTCCGCGGATCCGGCGCTGAGCGTCGCAAGACCCGAGGGCGCTGCGACGGGCACTGTGACGGTGGCGCGGAGTTGGTTGGACCTGTCGGCATCGAGCGTCGCGAGGACCGTGGTGGTCCCGTCATCCGACCACGTGATCTCGACATCCCGGAAGATGCCGTCTCCTTCCTTCCTCGGCGGTATCGGCGTGCCGTTGACGAAAAGGTCGACACAGTCGTCGATGTCCGAGTAGTCGACGGAGAACCGCACCGTGTCGCCGGGGTGTACGGCCGTTGGGCTCGCGGTTGGGCTCGCGGCCGGACACCCGCGTTGGGACATGCCGCCCGGCTCGTTGGCCCAAGAGCAGCCTCCGAGGGCCAAAGTCGCGACAGCCAACGTCGCCGACGCTCGTCTGGCAACCGTGGGCATAGCCCTGCTCAACCTGATCACTCCTACGAAACCGACGATGTGTGCGCCGAACCTAGCGCTGTGCGGAGACGCGTGGTGCCGATCGGCGTGCCCGGACATCGGCTATGTGCGGAAGTCCGACGCGAGCGCTTCTGCCACGATGAACGCGTGGGCACGGATCATGACTGGGTAGTGATCAACGAGCTTGTCGAGGCGGGCCTTCGAGACGCCAACTTCCTGGACGCGCCGCCGACCACCGCCGAGGAGCTTGACTACGTGGCTGAGACCGTGACCGACCACCTGGTGGCGGCCCTATCTCGTGGTGAGCTCTCCAAGCGCGACGACTGGTGGGGGCGACAGCCGTCACGCTGATCGCGGCAGAAGCGGATGTTCTGGGGCGATAGGTTCGTCCCCGTGGGTTGCATCGTGCAGCTGAATAAGGCGTCGTGGCTGGGGCAGCCGCAGCGTCTCGTCGTGCCGCGGACGGTCGAGCAGACGATCCAGCAGCGCGCTGCTGCAGTGCGTCAGTTCGCCGACAACGATGCGGAATGGAGCAGGTGGACCAGCAGCGCGAAAGCGTGGCTGTCCATCCAGGCCACCTTCTTCGATCGGCCGCGGCCCACCGTCCTTCATCCGGAGTCGCTCGCGTGGAGCCTTGAGGTCAGCCTCGATGCCCGCGATTACGAAGCCTTGGCTCCGGGCGTCGAGGTCGGGCTTCGGTTCATCCAGACCTTGGAGCAGGTGTTGGTGGAGATTGCGGGCAAGGTCCAGACCCCGCCTCCCACGCATCTTGGCCGCAGCAGGCGGGAGCTCGAGTGGCTCGCGCAGGGTCCCGTGGAGCCGGGCCCGGGGTCGTTCGGCGAGGTGCGTGTTCGTAAGCCAGCAGGGCCGATGCCCGAGGGGCGGTTCTGGTCGTTGATTGACAGCACGCTCGATGAGCGCAGTGGCGTCTTCCGCCTTGGCTGGCAGCAGGCCGACAGGTTCACGGCCCGAATGAGGTTGATGATCCAGACGTTGGACACCCCGGCTCATCGAGCCAGCGCTGACAGCGTCCTCGGCTTCGTCAGCGACGACGTCTGGGAAGACGTCCGAGCCTGGGTCGTGTCCGGTGGGAAAGATGCGTACCTGCGAGTGGTTGCTGATCCCGGTGAGCTCGCCACGATGCTCCAGTCACTCGACAGCCAGGACGATCTTTCACGCGGCGAGCAGCTTCTCTTCCTGGAAGGCAGGGACTAGCGGGACGCGACTACCTACAGGACATGCGTGTGCGGCGGCGTCACCCGCTGATCCGATCTGATTGGGCGGCCCATCAGCGGATGTCCGTGTGTCGCAACCCCAGGCCCCGCGCCACGGGAGCTGCCACCGGCGGGCGAAGACGACCGTGCGCTCGTCGTTTGCCCAAATGTCGATCCAACGTCGGCGAGCCGCAATGCCGAGTACTTGAGGGGCGCTTCTCCGCAGCGATCGGGTCTCGAACGCTTGGCCGCACGGCGCTAGTCTGGCCGGGCTAGGGAGGTCAGATGCGAGGTAGTGCGCGGAAGCGAGCGTTGGGCTCAGCGTTGACGGCGATCGCGACGGTCGTGGTGATGGCCGCCTGTGGGTCGTCGGGGAGCCCGTCTGGCACCCAGGCCGCGTCAGCGCAGTCGACCTCGACCCAGGCGTCGACGACGACTAGAGCCGCGACGCCGCAGGAGTTCCTCTCGAAGCACTACGGCTTCGCCGTGACCTTGCCCCAAGACTGGTCACAAGCCGATGCGCTCTTCGATTGGGACGGCAAGTCGCTGCAGGGGCCCGGCGCACCCGCCTTCGCCAACTTCACCGCCCCAACGAAGGACCGAACGCTGATGGTCGCGTCGGCCCCAGTCCCCACGGGGATGCAGCTGACCAAGTGGCGAGCGGCCATGGTTCGGGCCACGCCGCCGGTCTGCGCCGGACCCTCGTCTGCGCAGACGACGACGCTCGGCGGCGAGCCGGCTCTGGCCTGGACGGTGAAGTGCAGCGACGGGTACGACGTCAACAAGCTCGCCGCCCTGCATGGCCACGGCGGGTACATCATCTACCTCGTATCGGCGACGGCGAATGACGATGCCGAGGATCGGCGCATCTTTGACGGGATCCGCGAATCCTTCCGCTTCACCGGCTGACTTCATCGAGGCACGATCGTCGGCCTCGCATTCGGTTCATTGTGGTCCTCACCCGGCACCAGGACGTTCGCGATGCGAACGCACTCAATTCGGCAAGACCGACCGACCGGCGGCATGAGCGTGCACACTCAGCGCTCCAGCGTCTCTGCAAGACTCCGGGTATGCGAACCGAGGTCCAGAACCAGATAAGGATGCTCGGAAAGCCCGTCGCTGCGGAGGTTCCCAAACGATGCGACACGCACCGCAGATGGCTGCAGGTCGCCCCGCTTCACGGCGTCATCCAGCTGCTTGAAGTCGAGGTGCCGGTCGGTGTTGATCCGGTCGAGTGGCCCAGGTCCGATGACGACTATGTCGTCGTGTCGGTTGAAACCTTCCCATCCCTCGGCGAGGCCCTGTCGGCCTTGATGGAGCGCGGCGTCGACACCAACGCCTTCGATGCCGTCTGGAAGGGGGACAACCCCTTCTGAGCGACGCTCGCTCATCGGCACGAGCGACTCGCCCTCAGCGCGGCAGAAGAGTGCGATTCGCGAGCCCTCAGTCGAGCATCTGAACTCGGAGGCGCGTGCCCACGAGCTCTTCCACTCGGGCCAGGAGAGCGGGGGCAACGTCTGCTCGGTCACCGATCGCCACAACGCGGATACCGGACGGCCGTTCGCCTCCGACGTCGCCGTGAGGACGACCCCTGGACCTGCGAGCGGTAGTAGCGTTGGAATCACCTCCGTTGGCCTCTACCACAGAACCGAGACATGGCCCGCATCGAAGACGAAAGAACCCTTCTACCCTACTTGCTCGCGGCATTTCCAACGCGCGAAGGGCAAATTCGCCAGCGGGCAATGCTTGAGGAATACGCCACTTACGACATTGTGGGAGGAATACGGTGGGACGTCCTCGGGCCCGCCCTCGAGTCAGGAGGCCGAGCACTACTTGGGAAATGCTTCAAGGTAATTGAGGAGCTGTTCACTGAGGGCGCCGAGTTGGTGGCCGGGGCGATTCATTTCAGAATAACGCCGTACCTGATTCCGTGGGAGGATCAGTACGCTGATCTTATGGGGCCAGTCCTTCGGGAAGACTTGGCAATCCTTACGGGCAGGTAGGGTCGTCGCGACCCCCGACAGGCATCGTGTACCGCGGATCGATCATGTCAACCGAGAGCCTCGCCGACTGCATCAAGACCGTGCTGGTGCGTCTGCTGATCGCCGCGATCGGACACACCACCCGCGGCATGACCAGGCGAGCGTAGCCGTCCTCAGCGCGGCAAAGTCGGACGAGCGTAGCCGTACTGCACGCGGCCATGAGCGTGCGCGGGAGTGGCGACGTGATGGTTGTGCATCATGGCTCCATGACCAGCGCGCCAGATGCCATCGTCGACGCCATCGCCACGTTCTTCGGCGACCACGAAGTAGCGAGCCTCAAGCTGCCTTCCGGATGGTTCGGACGCCCTCACGACAACTGGCATCGACTCACGGAGGTCTCAACCGACGGTCAACGTGTGCGGATCCGCATTGACCAGACTCAGGACCTCGATCTCGATGCCTCGGGGGCTTCGGTCGACGGTCGCACCTTGCGAGTCGTGATCCGGAGCGGTGGTTGGGCCTGGACCGACTATGGCGGCTCCGAGAGGCATCATGAATCGCTCGGCCAGGGCGTGGTGGAGTTTCACGCCCCGTACCATCGATGACCCCGAGTAGGCATGGTCGGGCGTTCGCCCGCAGTGCGGCCATGAGAGTGCGGCTGATGGATAGCCTCGCGATGTGGCAAATGAGTATCGGTGCTTCCATTCGCGCCGTCCCGAGGACCAAGAGCCCGACGCCATCGATCCGGGCACGATCGTTGAAGGCGTCGTCGCCTGCCAGCACGTCTACGGCATCGGGGTGTACGTCCCCGACCAGGAGTTCTGGGGCCACGTCAACGTCACGGCGATGGGCGTTGAGCGCGTCCGTGAGAGCTTCGCAGATCACCCCGCGATCGGGGCGCGCCTCCGGCTGCAAGTGCTGGGCCGGACTCCCACCGGACAACTCCGCCTGTCGGTCATCTGACAACACGCTCACCAGCGGGGACCGCGCTCGGCAGCATAATCTGGGCGGTCGCCCGCAGAGCGGCATGGGCGAGCGTCAAGAATCCGGCTGGTCCTGGTGCTGCTACAACAGCGTTCGAGCTTCTTTGGTGTCGACTAGTTCCGAACGATCGAAGCCGTTCTCGGTCCGGCGGTTGCGGATGTGCCCCCGCGCTTCGGACTTCATACTCGGGGGTGAGTCATGGCAGTTTCGTCAGCTCCACTACTACGTCGCAGTCAGCCAACGCCGTCATCCGGCGGGTGATGGGGACGCCATCAACACGCGGCACGACGAGGCGGGCGTTCTGGCCGGCAAGCAACTCTCGCGCGTAGGTTTCGCGGAGCCGGATAAGAGTGCGCCAGTCGTCCAGCCAGCCCAACGGTGGGTGATCCCCGGCCAGCCTGTCGTGGCCCAACCGGCTCATGACGTCGACAAGTTCTTGGACGGCCACGTCCTGCGTTCGGATCGACTCCGCCAGGTCGCTGGCTGAGCCACCAGCGGGAACTGATGCCGCGTCTACCTGGGTGCGCAGGTCACTGCAGGCCCGATCGGCAGCGTCCACCACGACCGGGTCGTCCAAGACCCCCACATGGTCGGCATTGATGTAGGCCACCATGCCCAACACGGTCGCTGTCCCGAAGCCGCCCACGAGCGCGCCGGCCGCCACCACCACGGCCCAGCCAAACCAACGCAGATGCCGGCGACGGCGTCTCTGAATGAGCCGTGACCCTGTCGTCGCAATTGGAGGCGAGGATAGCTCGGACATGTCTGCAAGCCTGCATCCGACAATCGCGGCGGGTAGGAACCGAACGCGGAGCGACGCCACATCGTGATCCGCGACGAGTGGCAGGCTGCGCCACGCAGATGGTCGGGCGTCCGCCCGCAGAGCGGCATAGAAAGGCGTTCGCCCGCAGAGCGGATAAGTCAGATGGCTATGCCCTGAGCCTTCAGGCGCTCGCCCAGGGGGCTAGCAGCCCAGTCGCGGTCGTACAAACTGACCTGTACTCGCCGTGTGGCGGGATGGCCCACCAGACCTTGAGGCAGCGTTGTGGTGTTGCCGCGGTGGTCCAGCGCGACGATCGTGCTCTCGGCGAGGGCCAGTTCATCGGCCGTGACCAGTCCGCGTCGGCGTCCTCGCTCGACGCCAACGACTGCGTGCCATGGGGCCTCCAGCCGGTAGTTGTCGCGCTGGAGCTGCATGCCGTCCTCTGTCACCGTCAAGGTGCGCCGGGACACCCGGCGCAGGGTCCACGCCCCGAAAGCAAGAAGGACAAGTACCACGGGGAGCGCGAAGGCCAACGGTCGCACCACGACGAGTGTGAGGGCGGACATGACGGTGGGCAGTAGGAAAGACTCGAGCAGCGCGATCGGCTTTCGCAGGCGATAGGTCTTCACGCATGCACCCTAGAGCGCGAAGGTGCGCGCGTCCGATCGGCGCAGCGACTCATGGCCACACCCCGCGGTATGGTCGGGCGTTCGCCCGCAGAGCGGCCAGAAGAGTGCGCCGACACGACGCGATGAGCGCTGGGTAGCGTGGCTGCCATGGGCATGACAGGGCACCCTCCGGACGTACCGCTCCCCAACTCGTGGCGCAATCGGAAGGTCGTGACAGCCGCGCTCTGGGACCTCGTCAACGACTTCGACAAGAACGCCAACAGGTGGGAGAACACTGAGCTGCCCGCGTATCTGGAAGCTCTCTGCGCACTGCTCGAGTCAATCGAGAACTCCTACGCGAACAACGGTCGTCCGCTCCCTGACGACCCATGGATCGTCATGGCGGACGCCATCAAGGGGGCGCGATTCTACGAGTAGCCCATGCGGGAATCGGCACGGACACCGTGCGCTCGGCGGCAAGAGCGGACGAGGCACAACAGTCGACCAACCGGTCGGTTGTTGCGGTGCGTGGCGTTGATGTGGCCCGACAAGTGAGCATCTGGTCGATTGTGGTGCCACTGGCATCGGCGAAAGGCACTGGGTCCGCTACAAGATCCGGCCGCGGCCGGACTTGGTGGGCGATGTTCGCGGATTCGGCTACCAGGTCCATCCCCGGCTGGATTCTGTATGCGGCAGAGCGTGCACACAACATCCTCAATTCGGCATGTGGGGGAAGAGTTCGACCGCCTTCCGTCGGCTCGTTGGCGGACGCTCGTACGGGATGACCGCTGGATATGGAGTGACTCCAGGGCAGAGGGCCTGGCGCGAGAGCGGGTCTCGGGCATGGGGCCAGCTGGGCGCACCTATCGGCGGTCGGTCGACTTGCTCAAGCGGCGCGAGGCTCAGACGTTGGGCCTGTCTGCGGCAGTGGTCGAGGCCGCGCGCGGGTGCATGACGTCGGCTACGCCGAAGGCCTGGTCGACACGGGGATGCACGCAATCGACGGAGCCCGCGCGCTGCAGCGCTTCGGCGCGCCAGACGAAGTGGTCGCGCTCGTGGCGCATCACAGCCGCGCCGTGCACGAGGCCGCGGAGCGGGGCCTGTCAGACACGCTGGCCGCGTCGCCCGTGCCCGATCCCGCGGATCTTGATCCGTTGACGTTGATGGACCTGGTTGTTGCGCCGACCGGCGCCATGACGATCCCGGAGGATCGGGTGGCTGAGATTCTGTCGCGGTACGGTCCGGAGGATCCGGTGCGCCGGGCGGTCACACGGTCAGGCCCGGGGCTGCTGACATCTGCCGCTCGGGCCCGTGGCCGGCCGGGGCTACCCGATGAATGGCCGTTCGCGACCGCCCATGGACGGGCTGTTCGGGACTGGCGATGCGGAGCGATGCGCAGAGCGATGCGGAGCGATGCGCAGAGCGTTGCGGAGCACACGAGCACACGAGCGACAGTCACTCACTTAGTCACTCAGTGACGGCGAAAGGCCCTTCACCCGATGTGGGTAAAGGGCCTTTGACCTGCGGAAACGTTGGTCGGGGTGACAGGATTTGAACCTGCGACCTCTTCGTCCCGAACGAAGCGCGCTACCAAGCTGCGCCACACCCCGTTGCTGCATCGTCGACGCCAGGAGCGCACCGGAGGCAGCAAGAGGAGATGCTAGCGCAGCCCCCTGCCCATCTCCGAATCGGCCCCGATCGGACTCCCAGGACCCCCGGTTGGAGGTGATCGTCCGGGAGATCGCGCGAACGAATACATCGAACCGGCGAACCGGCGTCACCGGCGTCAGGGCGTCAGGCCTGCGAGCGGGGGACCAGGGTCAGCAGCGTCGCCTCGGGGCGGCAGGCAAGGCGCACGGGCGCGGTCGGCGCGGTGCCCAGCCCGGCGGAGACCTCGAGCCAGGCGGCGTCGTCGGGCGCCTCCGACGACGGGGTGTGTCCGGCCCCGGGCCACCAGCGCGAGAGGCCCTTGGCACGGCTGGTGTCGAGGTCGCAGTTGGTCACGAGCGCGCCGTAACCGGGGACGCAGACCTGTCCGCCGTGCGTGTGACCGGCGATGAGCAGCTCGGCGCCGTCGGCGGCAAACGAGTCGAGCACGCGCTGGTAGGGAGCGTGCGTCACGCCGATCGTCAGGTCGGCCGCAGGGGAGGCCGCCCCGCGCACGAGGTCGAGCCGGTCGTAGCCGAGGTGGGGGTCGTCGACGCCGACGAAGTCGAGCCGCAGCCCGCGCACGGTCAGCGTCTCGCGGCGGTTGGTCAGGTTCACCCAGCCCCGGTCGGTGAACCCGCGGACGAGATCCGCCGCCGGCAGCCGTTTGGTCGTGCCGTTGTCCTTGGCGTGGTGTCGAGTGAGGTAGCGCAGCGGGTTCTTCAGCTTCGGCGCGAAGTAGTCGTTGGAGCCGAGCACGAAGACGCCAGGTGCATCGAACAGCAGGTCGAAGGCTTCCAGCGCGGTCGGCACGGCGCCGTATCCGGCGAGGTTGTCCCCGGTGTTGATCACGAGGTCGGGGTCGAGCGACGCCAGGCTGTAGACCCACTTGGCCTTCGCACGCTGGCGCGGCAGCAGATGCATGTCCGACACGTGCAGCACGCGCAGCGGCTCGGTGCCCTCGGGCAGCACCGGCACCTCGAACCGCCGCAGCACGAAGGCATTCCGCTCCACGACCGAGGCCCAGCCGAGCACCCCGGCCCCGGCGAGCCCCAGGCCCAGCACTGTCTTCGTCACGGCACGCATGGCGCCCATCCTCGCATCACCTGGGGGCGTCCCCGACAATCCGGGCGAGGCGCCGGACTGGCGCCTGCCAGACTTGGGCCATGACCACACTCAAGCAGCAGCTGCAGTCCGACCTCACGTCCGCGATCCGCGAGCGCGACCAGGTGCGGGCCGGCTCGCTGCGGATGGCCCTCACCGCGGTCACCAACGAGGAGGTCGCAGGCAAGGAGCACCGCGAGCTGAGTGACGACGAGGTGCTCAAGGTGCTCACGAAGGAGGCCAAGAAGCGACGCGAGGCGTCAGCGGCATACACGGACGCCGGGCGCGCGGAGCTCGCCGCCAAGGAGGACGCGGAGCTGGCCATCCTCGAGGCGTACCTGCCCCGGCAGCTGTCCGACGCCGAGCTCGAGTCGATCGTGCGGGAGGCGGTCGCCGCCTCCGGAGCCACGGGTATGCCGCAGATGGGCTTGGCGATGAAGTCGGCCAACGCGGCCGTGGCCGGGCGCGCGGAGGGTGGCCGGGTCGCCTCCCTGGTGAAGCAGGTCCTCGCCGGCTAGTCACGGCCGGCGGGTGGTCTCGACGGCGTTCGTGCCGCCTCGCAGCTGCCCTCAGAGCATGAATCCCGAAAGCACGAACGAGGGGCTGGGGCCGGTGCGCCCCAACCCCTCGTTCGTCAGGTCAGCGTCTGGGTGGCTTGGTGTGTCCCGGTCTGCCGCCGCCTTGGTCGCCGCCACCCGGTGGTTGGATGACGATCGGACCGCCGTTGCCGGGTCCACCGTTGTTGCCGCCGCCGCCGTTGCCACCGCCACCCCCGCCCCCGCTCGAGACGTAGATCATGACAGTGGTGCCGGTCGGGGCCTTGCCGTACGGCGACGTGGCGGCCACGCGCCCGCTGGGCACCTGGGAGCTCATCGTTCCGCCGACGGTGGCCGAGAAGCCCGCCTGCTGCAGTGCCGTGATGGCGTCGTTGACCGACATGCCGGTCACGTTCGGGATGTCGACGTCGCTGCCCTTGGTGTACTTGGCTGACGGCTCGGGGAAGTTGACCAGGGGCTCACCGTCGAGCGCCCGGTTCATGATCGCCTTCCAGATGGGTGCGGCGATCGCGGCACCGTGCATCACCGGGTAGAACTGGCCGCCGACCCGGACGTTCTTCATCACCCGGGTGTTTCCGTCGTTGGGTGTGCCCACCCAGACGGCCGTCACGAGCTGCGGGGTGTACCCGACGAACCACGACTCGTTGTTGCGGTTGGACGTGCCGGTCTTGCCGGCGGACTGTCGACGACCGTCGTCGAGCTGGTTCCGGATGCCGGAGCCGTGCGTCATGTTGAACTCGAGGAACTTGTCCGTCGCGTGCACGACGTCGGGGTCGACGACCTGTTGGCAGTTCGTCTTAGGAAGCGCGACCGGCTTGCCGCCGACCGTGATCTTGGTGACCGCCACGACCGGGCACTTCTTGCCCGAGGCCGCAAGGACGCCGTAGGCGTGCGCCACGCCCTGCGGTGAGACCTCGCTCGCGCCGAGGATGTAGGACGCCGCGATCTTGCCGATCTCCGAGCCGTCCGACTGGTGCAGCCCGAGCCGCATCATGGTCGACCGGACCTTGCAGCCGCCCAGCTGCTCGGCGAGGGCGACGAACGCGGTGTTGGTCGACTTGGCCGTCGCTTCCATGAGCGATATGCGTCCGCCACCGAACGGGCTGTCGTTGAAGACCCTCCACTCCGAGCCTGGACCGCAGTTCGCGGTGCCACCGGGCCACTCCTGCGGCGTGTACACCGCCTGCGAGTTGCCCCCGGCCGCCTTGGCGACGACCGAGGCCGTGGTGGTCATGCCGGACTCCATGGCCGTGACGAGGGCGAAGGCCTTCGCGGTCGAGCCGAACTGGAAGCCGCCGGAGCCGCCGTACCTCTTGTCGAGCGCCCAGTCGACGCTGGTCTTGTCGAGCGAGTTGGTCGCCTCCACGGTGTACGTGGTGTTCTGGGCGAAGGCGAGGACGTGGCCGGTGTTGGGGTCAGCGACGTAGGCCGCCGCCCCGATCTGCGCCTTGTTGCCGATCGGGACCTTCTTGGTGACCTCCTTCTCGGCGTAGTCCTGCAGCCTGGGGTTGAGCGTGGTGACCACGGTCATGCCGCCCTGGTAGAGCAGGCGACGGCGCTCCTCGACCGTCTTGCCGAGCTGGGGCATCTCGAGGAGGTAGTTGATGATGAAGTCGCACCAGTAGGGGTACGGGGACGCGAGGCAGGTGCTCTTGGGGTTGCTGACCTTGAGGTCCTGCTTGAGCGTGCGCTTCTTCGCGGCCTGCCAGTCCTTGTCGGTGATCCGCTTGAGCTCGTGCATGCGGTCGAGCACGACGTCGCGCCGGGCGATGGCCCGCTTCGGGTTGTTCACCGGGTCGGTCGTGCCAGGGTTCTGCGTCAGCCCGGCGAGCAGCGCCGCCTGCGACAGGCTCAGCTTGCTGGCGGGGATGCTGAAGTAGTGCTGAGCGGCGGCCTCGACGCCGTAGGCGCGGTCGCCGTAGTAGACGAGATTGAGGTAGCCCTCGAGGATCTGGTCCTTGGTCAGCTTCTTCTCGAGCGTGATCGCGTACTTCAGCTCCTTCAGCTTGCGCAGGTAGTCCTTCTTCACGGCCTCGGCGGCGGCCTTCTCGTCGCCCTGGCTGAGTGCGGAGTACTGGAGCGAGACCTTCACGTACTGCTGCGTCAGCGACGAGGCGCCGACGGACGTGCCGCTGCGGAGGTTGGAGATGAGCGCGCGCAGCGTGCCCTGGATGTCGATGCCACCGTGCTCGTAGAACCGGTGGTCCTCGATCGCGACCTGCGCCTCACGCATGATCGGGGCGACCTGGGACAGCGGGATGACCTTGCGGTTCTGCAGCTGCGGCGTGGCGATGACGGTCTTGCCGTCGGCGGCCAGGATCGTCGACCCCTGGGCGAGCGGGTTGGTCGTGAACTCGCTCGGGAGCTCGTTGAACACGTCGACGCCGCTTCGGGCCAGGGCTCCGGTGGCCCCGACCGCCGGCATCACCAGGCCGGCGGCGAGCAGGCCGAGCACCAGGGCGGACGCGAGGAACGCCCCGAGCAGGCTGATGACGCCGCCGATCGAGGTAGTGCGTGAAGACATGGCCCCAAGGGTAACGGCTCGCACCATGGTCACCGGAATTCCGCTTCCTGTGCGTATCCCGCGCACGACCTGCGGCTCTGATGAGCAGCAGGTGACCATGGCGGGCCGCTGGAGGTGACTAGTCACCTCCTCTCCGAAATGGTCCATAGAGGCTATGTCGGGCCCGTGCCAGTGCTCGTAATGTCTCGTTTGGGCCGAAGGGGGGCCCGCCAGATCAGGACCGGTGGGACGGTCTCGATCGGCTCGGCGACTTGGGAGGCGCCGGGCGGGGAGGGGTAGGGAATGAGTGCTGTTGCCATCGCTGATCCTTGGATGGATGAGTGGGCCAGTCAGGCCCGCTGCGTCAGCCAGGACCCCGACGCACTGTTCGTCAGGGGTAAGGCACAACACGACGCGAAGGCCGTCTGCAAGACGTGCCCGGTCCTCGCGCAGTGCCTGGCTGAGGCCCTCGACAACCGGACCGAGTTCGGTGTCTGGGGCGGCATGACGGAACGTGAGCGGCGAGCTCTGCTGCGCAAGCGTCCCGACATCACCTCGTGGAAGACCGCGCTCCGCGCGGGCATGGCTGCCCAGACGCATCGCCTCTGAGCAACCTCCACAGCAGGTCCACTGGTGGGGCCGTGACTACCCGGGGAAGGGCCCGTCACGACCCCACGAGTGTGTCACGGCCCGGTGAGACGGCCACGGCTGCGCGTCCATCGTGCCCTCGAGTCACGACCCGGCGAGGGCGCTGCCGACCTCGCGCAGGCTGTCGAGGTCGTGGACGTCGCGCCCGAGGGCGGGCACCTGGACCACGGGTATGCCGGGGTGTGACCTCGAGAACCGCTCGGCGAGCTCCCGCTGCCGTTCGGCCGTGCGCACGAGCGCGGCATGCAGCCGCAGCACTCCTGCGGCGGTCGTCGCCGACTTCGGCCCGCCGCTGTCCTCCAGCGCCTCGGCCATCGCGAGGGCCCGCGAGGGGCTGATGCCCGTCGCCGACACGCGACCGATCCGGTTCACGACGAGCCCGGCCAGCGGCATACCGTCGGCCTCGAGGCGGTCGACGAAGTAGGACGCCTCGCGGAGCGCGTCGCGCTCGGGCGCGGCGACGACGAGGAAGGCAGTGCCCTTCTCGGAGAGCAGCCGGTAGGTCTCGTCGGCGCGCTCGCGGAAGCCACCGAACATCGTGTCGAGCGCGTTGACGAACGTCTGGACGTCGCTGAGCATCTGGCCGCCGAGCATCTTGGTCATGGTCGAGGTGACCAGCTGGACGCCGGCGCCGAAGACTCGCAGGCCCGCGCGGCCGCCGGCCTTGGCGGGCGCGGCGAGCAGCCGGATGAAGCGGCCGTCGAGAAAGCTGCCGAGCCGGTTCGGTGCGTCGAGGAAGTCGAGGGCGGACCGTGACGGCGGGGTGTCGACGATGATGAGGTCCCACGGTGCCTCTGGCGTGCCGGCGACGGCCTTGAGCTGGCCGAGCTTCTCCATCGCCATGTACTCCTGCGTCCCGGCGAACGAGCTGCTGACCGCCTGGTAGAAGGGGTTGGCGAGGATCTGGTCGGCCTTGTCGGGCTCCGCGTGGGCGATGACGACCTCGTCGAAAGTCCGCTTCATGTCGAGCATCATGGCGTGCAGGCTGCCGCCCGCGGAGGTGTCGATCCCGCTGACCGGGCGAGGGGTGTTGTCGAGCTCGGTCAGGCCGAGCGACTGGGCGAGGCGCCGGGCCGGGTCGATCGTCAGGACGACGACCCGTCGGCCGGACTCGGCGGCCCGCAGGCCGATCGCGGCGGCCGTCGTGGTCTTGCCGACGCCACCGGACCCGCAGCACACGACGATCTCGATGGCCGGGTCGTTGATGAGGGCGTCGATCTCGAGCGGCGGCGCGTTGCGCGCCACGGTCGCGGTCACGATGCGACCCGCTCGGGCACGAAATACGGCAGGAGCAGCTCGGCGAGCTCGCGGACCGACCCCGAGTCGACGCCTCCCGGCAGGGCGGGCAGCTCGATGATCGGCAAACCCGTCGCCTCGAGCAGGGCGCGCTGCTCGCGCTCGAGGTCGACTCTCAGGGCGTGGTCGCGAGCCTCCTCGAGCAGTCCCTCGACGAGCTGAGGGGTGACCTTGACCCCGGCCTCGACGAGCTGGGCCTTGAGCGAGGGCTTGTGCAGCCGGCCCGACCGCGCCTGCTCGAGGGCGGCGTCGTCGAGGAGCGGCTCGCGCACCATGTTGACGACGATCGCTCCCGGGTGCAGCCCCTTGTTGTGCAGCTCGTCGATCGCCTCGAGGGTCTCCTGGACCGGCATCTCCTCGAGCAGCGTGACGATGTGCACGACGGTCCGTTCGGACTCGAGCATCCGGGTGATCGACCCTGCCTGGGTGTGGATCGGGCCGACCCGCGCGAGGTCGGCCACCTCGGAGTTGACCGACAGGAAGCGGCCGATCCGCCCCGTCGGCGGCGCGTCGAGCACCAACCGGTCGTATGCCGGCGGGTCCTCTCCGCGGTGCCGGCCGTCCTTGCGCCGTCGGCTGGCCTCGTAGATCTTGCCGATGAGCAGGACGTCGCGGACGCCCGGCGCGATGGTGGTGGCGAAGTCGATGGCGCCGAACTTCTCGAGCAGCCGCCCGGCGCGCCCGAGCTTGTAGAACAGGTGGAGGTACTCGAGCAGCGCCGCCTTCGGCTCGACCGACAGGCCGACGATCTCGCCGCCGTGTGGGAGCCGGACGATTCGGGTCTCCTCGGTGCCAAGCGGTGGCACGTCGAAGGTCTGGCTGATGCCCTGGCGTCCCTCGACCTCGGTGAGCAGGACCCGGCTCGGCGCCGAGGCGAGCGCGAGGGCCAGGGCCGATGCGAGCGTGGTCTTGCCGGTGCCGCCCTTGCCGGTGACGATGTGCAGCCGGGCGTCCGCCCAGGCAGCAGGAAGGTCGCCGGTCGTCACGTGCCCCACCTTAGACGCGGCGCGATCCGCCCGCCGCCGGCCCGCTGGCCACCACCTCCCGCAACACACCCGGATGTGGTCAGCTCGCCCTAGTTGCAACTATGCAAAGTTGCCGGTTTCCGGGTGTGTTGCAGGGTCCAGGGTCGGGGGTCAGGGTCGGGGGTCAGGGTCGGGGGGTCAGGGGGTCAGGGTGGCGACGGTGGCGAGCACGGTCGCGAAGGCCGGGTCGTCGGGGTCGATGAGCGAGTAGTGGCCGGCATCACGCACGACCTGCTCGGTCACGTCCCCACCGGCCGCCACGGCCTGCGCCAGGTAGTCGGCGGCCGCCCGGGGCGGGACCGTGTCGTCCTGGTCGGCGGTGACGAGGCGCACGGGGACCCGTGGCGGGAGCGAGCTCATCGGGTCCGCCGCGGTGAAGGCCGGACTGGCGGGTCCGGTGCCGACGAAGGCCGGTACCGCACCGGAACCGAGCCCGAGCCGGTCCGCCGTGCGGAGGTCGACGACCCCGGCGAGGGCGACGACGCCCACCACCCCTGCGTCCCGCGCCCAGGGCTGGTTCGCCACCCACACGACGAGGTGGCCGCCGGCGGAGTGCCCGACGAGGATGAGCGGCCCGGACAGCTCCTCGTCACGAGCCACGGCCATGACGAGGTCGCGCACGTCGTCGAGGGTCCCGGGGACCCCGCCACCCGGCATACCTGCTCGGCGGTACTCGCCCAGCGCGACGTGGTAGCCAGCGTCGGCGAAACCCAGGGCCAGAGGCATTGCGTGCCCCCGGTCGTATGCCGCCCGCCAGAAGCCCCCGTGGACCACCACGACCGTGGCCGGCCGGGGAGTCGACCC
This sequence comes from Intrasporangium mesophilum, assembly GCF_054783095.1. Lineage (NCBI taxonomy): Bacteria > Bacillati > Actinomycetota > Actinomycetes > Micrococcales > Intrasporangiaceae > Intrasporangium > Intrasporangium mesophilum. The sequence continues at coordinate 400,542 of NZ_BAAGRF010000009.1, forward strand.
GGGAGGGGGGCGCAGGACGTCGTAGACCTGGGCCGCGTCCGGGCCGTAGGTCCGCGTCGTCTCTGCCGGGGGTGAGGTCCGCGAGAGGATGGCCTCCGACCTCGGGTCGCGAGCCGGGTCGGGGGCCGGGTCGACGGCGGGGTCGGTGGCCGGGTTGCGAGCCGGGTCGGGGATTGGGTCTGAGGGCGAGGGTGGAGCGGCGTCGGAGCTCGAGCCGGGGACCGTCGTCATGGCCGACATCGTGGGCCGAGAACGTAACCAGCGCCACTCCCGCACCCGACGAGGCCTCTCGGCGCACTGAGTAGGGTGATGGCCATGACCACGTGGGAATACCTCACCGCACCGCTTCTGATCCACAACACCAAGCAGATCCTCGACAACTTCGGGGCCGACGGGTGGGAGCTCGTGCAGATCGTCAACGGCCCGGACGGCACGAGCCTCGTGGCCTACTTCAAGCGTCCCAAGGGCAGCTGACATGTCCGCCGTCGAAGAGCGCCTTGCCGAGCTGGGCCTGACCGTTCCCGAGGTCGTCCCGCCGGTGGCCGCCTACGTGCCCGTCGTCCGCGACGGCAACCTCGTCTTCACCTCCGGCCAGCTGCCCATGGTCGACGGGACCCTCGCGGCCACGGGCAAGGTCGGTGCCGAGGTCGACGCGGACGTCGCGAAGACGCTCGCCCAGACCTGCGCCCTCAACGCCATCGCTGCGATCAAGTCCGAGGTCGGTGACCTCGACAAGGTCGCGCGCGTCGTCAAGGTCGTCGGTTTCGTCGCCTCCGACCCGAGCTTCACCGGCCACCCCGGGGTCATCAACGGTGCGAGCGAGCTTCTGGTGAAAGCCTTTGGCGACAAGGGAATTCACGCTCGTTCGGCCGTCGGCGTCGCGGCGCTCCCGCTGGACGCCCCCGTCGAGGTCGAGGTCGTCGTCTCCGTCGCGGACTGAGGCGGTGCCCGTGGGTCGATTCTTCCCGTTGCCCGCCGCGCCGGGCATGGCCGAGGCGGCCACGCGCTGGCTGGCGGGCGAGCGCTGGGAGGCGGCCGAACCGCGCCGCGCGAGCACGGTGATGCTGGTGCGCGACAGCAGCGACAGCAGCGGCGGCGGCAGCGGCAGCGGCGGCAGCGGCGGCAGCGGCGGCAGCGGCGGCAGCGGCGGCAGCGGCGGCAGCGGCGGCAGCGGCGGCAGCGGC